>NZ_CP138858.1:4726803-5384071 GCF_033878955.1 Coraliomargarita algicola | reverse complement strand
GGCTTGGCTGCGTAATCATCCAGGCGACTCCGAATGAGCTCTACGACTACAAAAGTAATGAACAGCGTCAGCGGTAAACGCCAAAGCTCACCGAGAAATACGAATACACCTGCAAGCAATAAGAAGGGCCATGCGATCCATGAGTTTCCAATTCGGCGTGCGCAGACAAACATCCAGACGACAATAGTTACAGCCACCGCTAAAACAGACCATTCAGATTGCCCCCATCCCATAAACCCCACCAAGGGCAAAATAGACGCACCGATCAGCAATAGCAAATTATCACCCCATCGAGATGCATCATGCTGCTTACGTCGCCCCGCGCACATGATATAGGCACCTAAAACAATCAGGCCGCCCACACCGCCAAACACCGGCCCCAAGAATCCAGCTTGAACAGGTTCCAATGCCTGAGACAAACGCGGCATTGCCGTATCCATCCACTGTAAAACTTCCATCCCCCCAGTTAGATTCAAGAGACGATTCACTAAGCCAAAGTCAGGGTCGTAAAAACTTTTCCAGATCAAAAGAAAGACCATCCCAGGTATAATCATAGGAATGACAAAACAAACCTGTATCAAATAACGTAACCGATCACTCTTCACCCGATTCAATGCAATCGCCGCTAAAATCCCGGGCCACAGTTTAATCAAATTGGCCACCAACAGAATACCGACCAACTTAAATGACTGCCAAAACATCGGGTCTGAAAATGCCTCCTTGTAGTGGCTGAAACCAATGAACTCCTGCACTGATGGTGGTTGCCAGCGAAAGAAAGACATCAACAACACATCCACTTTTGGATAATAGCTAAATATCAGCAATGACAAGGTTGTCGGCAGCACCAACAAATAGAGCGCAAGATATAGCTTACTCTTTTGGAAGATTTTCTCGCGCGATTTCGAGCGTAATGGCGCTCTGGGACGAACGTTAGGGGTAGCTTCTAAATTGGATGACATTATATAGCGAAGAGAAATGTGCTAAATGAAAAGAGTAGAAAAATTCGGGGCAGAAAAAGAATTAGTCATGTGAGTAAAACATAAGATCAACAATCCACACAACCTAGGATAATTCCACGTTGAATTAAGGAGGTGATATATTTGCGCTGTCAAGTTTCTTTAGATAAAATACAAAAGCATCTTATGCCCCATTAACTTACTCCCTTTACAGCTTGACACGAAATACATCGCAGCAGAAATTGCTTCATTCAACGCCGAATTCAAGTCAAATTTTATGTCTATTCAACCCTCCCCGAAATATCAGTCGCCTCAGCGTCTGATTCGATCAATTTGCATCAGTATAATCGTTCTATTGACCGCGTGCCAAGGCGACAAGGAACTATCGCAAAGTGAACTGGAAGCTTTGATCGAAGACGGTATCACATCTTTGCAAACATACAGTTTTGACTTAGCCTACACAGCCCTATCGCAGGCCCATTCTCAACTCAACGAAAGCAATCCGGATTACACCAAGATCACCTACTGTTTTGCGCTTGCCACTTGGCACAAGAACCCACCATCCAGCGAAGCATTATTGGAGGCGGAGCAACTGCTCCAATCAGTCATCGAGAAGAGCCCGAACAGTCAGTGGGCAGCCAGTGCTTTAATTGATTTGGGAAGGATCCACGAGGTGGCCGACTTCAACAGCGATTTACCTGATGTCGCGGCAGCACAGGATTATTACAAACAAGTTATCAGTCAATTCCCGCACACAGACCATTCTGCTAAAGCGACACTTCACTTGGCTCAAACAATGATTCAGGACTTTGATCCCGCATCTACGGAAGCAGCGGCAGATCTGCTAAAAGAAGCCATACAAAACCACCCGGACTCCCATTGGCTCAGCACGATCGCACAATTCACAGCCCAAGTATACGCGTTCTACCTAAATGACAAAGAGGAAGCACTCAACTACTACGCCATCGCATGGGAACATGGTTTCCCGCGAAAATCCGAAGCAGACCTCGCCCTATGGCAATACGCGCTACTCGCCCAAGAATGCGATCAAGAGCTACTCGCCGCCAAACTATTTACTGAAATTGTGCAGGAGCATCCCCGTAGCCTGTATGGCACCCTAGCGCGCGAACGGGTAATCAATATTGCTGCCAAGCATCCAGATGCCGACCTCGTCATACCTACGCTCAGATCCGTAAAAGTCTACTAACACGAACACGCAGTCAGCCTCCCAATGAAGAACATCCTCTCTAAATTCAACACCAACTGGATCGCGATCGCTCTCCTGCTTGGCACATTTATCGTCAGTGTCGTTCGATTCTACCATATATCCGGCGGCGGCTCCGGCTCAGTCGAAGACTCCAATGTGATCCGAGTGGTACACTGGCAACTGGAACCTGGCTTTCGTGAATCTTTGCAATGGGCGATCGACGAGTACAACGAGCTACCGCACGTTAAAGCTGAAGGCATCCGCGTCGAGCAATCTCCCATATCTCAAGCGGTATACAATCAGTTCATGAACGTCCACCTGATCAGTGGCACAGCACCGGACATTGCAGTGAGTGGCAATAAACTCTCCGAAGGGAGCGCTTTGGCCAAATTTTACACCCCACTCGGCAGCTACACCGATCAACCAAACCCTTACAACGCTCTCGAATATCAAAAACCAGGCATAAGCCCAGAGCTATCCAAATACCTAGCCACCACTTCTTGGCGAGACACCTTTTTCGATGGTCTACAAGGTGGCTACAACAATATTCTGGGCGACTATTATGGAATCCCGATCAGCACTTTCGGAGGTGCGCGCATGTTCTACAACTTAACGATCCTAGAACAAGTCAAAGATTTTGCGAAGCAACAATCGCAACTGACACCGCAGCCGGAATGGATGCAAAAGGTTTGGCGCAGTTCTGAGAATAGCGATGGATACCTGCCGAAACAAGCAGGACTCGCATGGCTACAAAGTGACCGTATCCCCGATAGCTTGGGCGAGCTTTTCTTTTACTGTAATGCGATCAAAGCCTACGCCTTGGAACAAGGTAATACATACCTGGTTCCCATATCTGTAAGCAAGTCCAACTCCAATGATATATCGCTGGCCTACCGCAATTCCTTCCTTTGCTATGACTGGGAAAAGTTCTCAATGGAAACAGGCTCGAACTTAACAGGCATCGAAACACTGGCCGCCTATGAACAAGGCATCTGGAACTTCGAATCACCACAGATCATTGAATTCTTCAAACTCTCAAGCGAGTTCGCCGACTTCTACCCCACTGGCTTTCTTGGGCTTGACCGTGAACAAACACAACGCCGATTCGTGCTCGGGCAAGCCGCAATGATTTATACGGGTGCTTGGGACGCACCTGGTATTTTTACTGGCGTCAAGAACCGAGATAGGGCTGAAGATGCGTTCGAGATCGAACTCTCTCAACCTCCCCTGCCACGCAAAAATGAACGCTGGGCTGAATACATTCAACTACGCCTAAGCGAAGCTGATTCTCGTGGCGGCGTGCCCTTTGCAATCAATCAGTCCACACCACACTTCGATCGTGCATTGGATTTCCTAAGGTTTCTCACCTCCCATCGAATCAATGAAGCTTTTAACAAAAAGTCTGGTTGGCTGCCTGTCATTAGCGACGCGGAAGCTTCGACAGCTATGGCAGAATTCAGTCCAGTCGCGGAGGGTCTGCCTAAGAACATTGGGCTCAACTTATTCAGCAACATGCCATCCGCGATCATCAACACCTGGACCACTAGCAAGAAGCTATTCGTGACCCGTGAGATCGGTTACAAGGAATTCATGGATATTTTCAACCAAGTCGTTTATAATGATAAAATCGGCATTCGCAGAGCTTGGATCTATGCACTGCAAAAAGAGATCGACCAATCACGGGGATATAATCGAACCACCTCAGTCGAACACCTCAATACCTTACTAGGCGAAGAAGGTGCAGAACAGCGTGAGGTCGCCATCAGTTATCTGAATTTAATCCGCGACGAAGGCGTTCGTATCCGGCGTTGGTGGAGTGAAATCAATCCGGATACACCATTCCCGGAATTATAGTCAGCTGCGTATGCTCCAAACGAACAAAATCCTCCTCCTGTAACCCCAAGCACATTCCTCCAATTGATACAATATGGACCCCCGTCCCCAAGATCCAATGACCGATAAAGTTCTCACCAAAAGTCTCTACAAGACACCGGAAGCCCCCATCAAAGCACGTGTTGACGATTTATTGCAACAGATGACCCTACGTGAAAAACTGGGACAGTTGACACAGATTTTTTCCGGACGGAAACTCGCAGAACGCGATCCGGAGTCGGACGCCGAAGCCATTCGCAAAGGCGAAGTAGGTGCTTACATATGGGCCCAATTCAACGCCCCACTCCGCAATCGCATTCAACGCTTCGCGGTAGAAGACTCGCGTTTAGGCATTCCGCTCATATTCGGAATGGATATTATACATGGCAACCGTACCACATTTCCGATTCCACTCGGCCTATCCTGCGCGTTTGAACCGGAACTCTTTGAAAAGGCACAAACCATCGCCGCGCGTGAATCAGCAGCCGAAGGCATCGATTGGGCATTTACCCCAATGTGCGACCTATCCCGTGATATTCGCTGGGGCCGCGTCGCTGAAACTTGTGGCGAAGACCCTTACCTCAACTCATTGTGCACCGCCGCACAAGTCCGCGGACTTCAGGGCCAAGACCCCTCCAAAAGAGACCGTATAGCGGCTTGTCTGAAACACTTTGTCGGTTATGGGGCATCCATGGGCGGACGTGATTACAACGAAACTGAAATCACTGAATGGACTTTGCGTAATGGCCATCTACCTTCCTTTAAAGCCGGAGTTGACGCCGATGCATTGACAATCATGAGTAGCTTTAATGCCATTGGGGGCATTCCTGCAGCTGCCAATCATCACACTTTAACCGAAATCTTACGTGATGAATGGGGCTTTAAGGGCTTCGTCGTCAGCGACTGGAATGCTGTTTGCGAAATGATCAACTGGGGCTATGCCAGCGACCGCGCGGATGCCTCATCACTAGCCTTGGCAGCGGGCAACGACATGGACATGCTAACCAACTCCTACTTAGACACATTGGAGCAAGAAGTTGAGGCAGGTCGCTTCTCTGTCGCCCCCATCAACCTCGCGGTTCGTCGGGTGCTATCCATAAAATTTGAACTCGGCCTCTTCGACCGGCCTTATGTTGACGAGAAGAACTGGAACCCCGATCAACTATCCCAGGACGGTATTGAAATCGCGAAGGAAACTGCCATCAAATCGGTCGTTTTACTTAAAAACGAAGGCAGCCTACCACTGAGCCCGACAGTCAAGAAAGTCGGACTCGTTGGCCCCTTTGGCGACGACCCACTCGAAATGCTAGGCTGCTGGAGTGAGCGCGGTCGCCCCAGTGACGTCATTACGCTCGCCGAGGGTCTCAAGCACGCTCTGGCAGAGGGCACGACATTGAGCATCTGCCATGGCTGTGCGTTAAATACCCTGCCGCGCACCAAAACTTTACAAGACGGTCAAATCGTGCCTGATGAAGATGCACCACGCGACGACAGCGATCTCAATATCGATGAAGCTGTCGCATTGGCAAAGTCAGTCGACGTTGTCGTCATGGCACTTGGCGAACCGCGTGGCTGGACAGGCGAACAAGCCTCTCGCTCCAACTTGGGACTCACCGGTAACCAGCAAAAGTTATTCGATGCAGTCGCCGCGACAGGCACCCCCATCGTCACGGTTCTCTTCAGCGGACGCCCATTGATAGTCAACGAAGTACTCGACGAATCAGACGCCGTGCTCTGCGCATGGCAACCTGGCATTCGAGGTGGCGAAGCCATTGCCGAACTACTGACTGGCCAGGCATCTCCCTCAGGGCGTTTAACCATTTCAGTGCCCCACTCGGTCGGCCAAGTCCCGATCTACTACAATCGCCCTAAAACAGGCCGCCCGAATGCTCGCAACTACCGCGATCTAGAAACGGTCAATCCGCGCTTTCACTTCGGTTACGGCCTCACTTACACCAGTTTCAACTACAGCGAAGTTTCCCTCGAGAAAGACGCGACAGGCATGACTCAGGCATCCGCGACAATTACCAATACAGGAAAACAAGCAGGCACAGAGACGGTACAAATGTATGTACGGCAACTTGCGTGTCATTCAGGTGCCCGCCCCGAACAGGAACTTCGTGGCTTCCAACGCGTGCATCTACAAGCGGGCGAATCTGCCACAATAAGCTTTAAATTAGACGATCAGGCGCTCGGGTTCACTAACCTTCAAGGTGATTGGCAAGTCGACACGGGCAATTACCATATATGGATAGCCCCGCATGCCCACTGCGGCGAGCCCATAACTTACAGCCACTAAAACCACTGAGGCAAGTCGATCAAAAAGCCTACTCGGAGTCTCGCAGCTGACATATTGCCAGCTGCGAGAGTTCTCATGACTAAGTAAGAGAAATCAAATACGACCATTGATACTGCCCGGGCTGGATACGGTATTTCTCCAATGTATCAGGACCACAACTCATCGTGCCCAAGCCGCGTTGTAGATGATCGATGGATACATATGTTTCGGGCCGCGCGCTGAGTTCATGCGTATGCGTGGCGCTGAACAAATCCGCATCTGTATAATGGCTAGCCTTAAACTCGAAGTTTTGCCCCACCGCCTGCACGGTCACGCTGACACCGCTCTGCGCATTATGAAAACGACACCAACGCGTCGAAGATCGGTTGCCGCACTCCTGAGGCATAATGTACGGCACGTGCATCGCATCCACTGTGGTCTCAAATAAATCCTGCCATACACCTGCAGCGCGATCCCGGTAATTTTCATACGGTCCAAAACCGCGATAAAGCACCTGCTCAAATCCTGCGACCAGTGCAAACTGACTGCCCACACGTGGTAAATCTGGCAATTCAGAGTTACAAGAAAGCTCATTCTGCACCAATAAACCGGCTTCAGTGATTCGTAAGTGCTGAGTCAACTCACCCGCATGAGCATGCGTGGGCGTAACTAGTTCAAAGACTGTCTGAACCGTGCCATCTGCTAAAACCTGCTGCGAGCTCAAGCGCTGCGTCGTGCAATGCAAACCTGCGGCCTTCCAGCGCATCAGTGGCTTATGATCCTGACCATCCCAGAGCTTCACACCATCGTTGTCAGTGCCTGCACGCCACCAAGTAAACTGTATGGGATCTGCCAATACATCACTACCCTGCGCATACAGTGCCATGAGTTGTCCATTTGAACGCGAAACCTCAGCACGCAAACCACCGGCCTCAAGCGTCAATCGCGTTGCCTCAGTTACCGGCGGTGCGATCGCTGGAAAATCATCTACAGTAGCGATGGCATCTTCTTTCAACACGAAATGCTCCCAAGCAAGCTCATGTCCAGCAGGCAGCAATCCCTCGGCTGCAATCAGCTTAAAAGAGAAATGCAGTGTGAGCAATGCCCCCTCAAATGTTTGCTGATGTTCGGAAATATCGGTGAGTTCAATATCTAAGGATTCACCAGCTGCAATGCCCGGCAAACTGAAACTTCCCGTCGCCAAAGTCTCCCCATCGCCGGCAAGTGTCCACTCAGCCACTAGATAGTCCAGACTGCGAAAATCTTGCTTGGAACGAATCGTATAGCGAGTCGACAACGCTCCTTGCGGCTCAACGGCAAGCGGCTGAGCCAGTTTTTTGAATTCAAATAACGCTGGATGCGGTTGACGATCCGGCCACACCAGACCATCGGCAATGAAATTGGCATCGTTTGGCGTGTCGCCGTAATCCCCTCCGTATGCCCAATACTCTTCACCATTCGCAGCAGTTTCCTTCAAGCCGTGATCAATCCACTCCCAAATAAAGCCGCCTTGTAGGCCCTCATATTGCTCGAAGGCGTCGAAGTATTCTTTTAAGCATCCATTACTATTCCCCATCGCATGCGAATACTCGCAAGGGATGACGGGGCGTGGGTCCTTTACCGTTTCCACCCAATCAATCAGCTCCTGTACCTGCGGATACATGGGGTTGATAATGTCAGTGGCCGCATGCCCTTGATCCCATTCGGCATGGCTTTGACCACGCGAAATGGCCCCCTCGTAATGTAACACACGACTCGGGTCGTATTGACGAATCCAGCCTGCCATCGCGTCGTGATTGGCTCCATAGCCGGACTCATTGCCAAGTGACCACATAATGATACTGGGATGGTTTTTATCCCGCATCACCATACGCATGCCGCGCTCCACAAAGGCATTTAAATAGCGCTTGTCTTGGCAAATTTGATTATGAAAATCGTGCGTCTCAATATTGGCCTCATCCACAACATAGAAGCCATACTCATCGCAGAGATCATAAAACTTAGGGTCGTTGGGATAATGCGCGGTGCGAATTGCATTCACGTTAAAAGCCTTCATCACTTCGAGGTCTTTACGCATCAGGGCCTCAGAGACTACTTTACCCTCGGTATCTGAATGGTCATGGCGGTTCACTCCCTTGATCAGTACCGCCTTACCATTGATCAAGAGCTGGCGGTCCTTGATTTCGACACGTCGAAAGCCGATCCAAGTTGAGGTGCTTTCTACCGTTTCACCTGCAGCAGAACGCAAGCTAACAACAAGCCGATAGCGCTGTGGTAGCTCGGCTGACCATGGCTGGACCGCAGCCATGGTTTCCACCACTTGAACGCCGACACGCGGCCAGTGTAATAGATGCACGCGTTCCGTCACCACCGACTCAGTCCGCACATCTCCTGATACCGATGCACCGGCATCATCGAATAGCTGCCAATCCACGGACCAGCCCGCTTGCGGCACAGCGCCCATCTCCACCCGCACCGAGAGATCTAATTGGCCCTCACCGGAGGCCGGATCGTAATCCGTGCGAGCAAACACATCTTCTATATAAATACGATCAGTGGAATAGAGCGCCACTTCGCGATGAATCCCGCCGAGGCGCCATTGATCCTGGTCTTCCACAAAGCTGGCGTCACTGTATTGGATCACCACGGCTGTCAGCGTATTCGACTGATCCCATAACACACGCTCGGTAATGTCATACTCCGAAGGCAGGCGGGAGTCCTTGTTCATGCCTAAGAATTTGCCGTTCAAATACAGCTGCAGGACGCCTTCCACCCCACCGAAATGCAGCACTACACGACGCCCCTGCCAGCTGGGATCGACCTCAAAGCTTCGGGCATACACGCCTGTCGGATTGCGCTCCGGCGTAAAGGGAGGCTCCTCGCGAAAGGGCATTTTTACATTAGTGTAATGCGGATAACTATAGCCATGAAAACTCCACATCCCCGGCACGGGAATATCCCCCCACTCGTCACTCTCCAAGGCCAACGACTCAATGCCCGCGGGTAACTCCTCCGGCGATTCGCGATACAAAAAGCGCCAACTGCCATCCAAAGTACGCCACCAAGGCGATGCCTCACGTGGTTGACTGAGCGCCTCCTTGGCACTTGGAAACGATACCTGCGTCGCTCGCATCGGCACACGATTGATACCAGTCAGTTCTGGCTGTTGAAAAGTTTTACCAAGAATAGAATCAATGGAGGGTAAAGGCATGCAGACACAATAACAGCTTCGGGCGCAAACGGGAATAGCTTGCATGACTAATCACATGTCATTTTTGATTAGCACTATTATGCATGTGCACGAAAAATGGTTGATTCAGGATACGATGTACCGCGGGAGCGCAGTCAAGTCGTTCTCTCAGGGCTTGAGTTGCGGTTTTCTAAATAAATCCGGCAAGACGGAAGACGTCTGCGATGAGCACTATGACCGACTCGCCATGGTATATGTGCTTAGAGGCCGAGGTGCCTACCATGATAGCCTGGGCCATCAGTTTGAACTGCGGCAAGGCGATGTCTTTTTTCGTTTCCCCGATCGCTCGCACACCGGAACTATCGACCCCAACAGTCAATGGCACGAGTGCTTTGTTTCTCTGCGTTCAGAGTGGTACCACATCTTCCAGCAATTGGAACTGATACGTCCGCACCAGGTACGTTTTGAAATGGGGATGACAGAAAACATCCCGACTCGCATCCACGGTCTGATGGAATTGATTCGCAAGGCTGACACCCCCACCGAGATCAGTTCCATAGAATTCGAAATTGCGGCCTTGATCCGACGCGTGCTGGCCAGCGCTCAAGAAAACCGCTACGCAGATACGCCCCACGTAGATCGCCTCAAGCACGCACGTGAAATCATCCGCTCACAAGCAGCACAAAAATGCAGTATTGAAGCACTCTTATCGGATATCGGGCTGAGCTACTCACGCCTGCGAAGCCTTTTCCGCAGCGCGTATCACATCAGTCCCGGCGAATTTCGAATCCAGGTGCGCATTGAAAATGCCTGCACACTGCTGGAAACCACCGATCTGCCGATCAATAAAATTGCCGACCAACTGGGCTACGCCGACGCCTTCACCTTCTCCAAACAATTTAAGCAACGGGTCGCTCTTTCGCCACAACAGTTTCGCTCGCGCTAATTGATTTACTTTTTCATCCAGCCGAGCTGAATGGGCTTGCCGGCTTTCTTTTTGGGCTTCTTGGGCGACTGCCCTTCGATCCAGTTGATAATCGCACCGCGCCCCCGCTTGGTCTTCGCACTGCACTTGAAAATTTCATTTGGCTTAAGGCCGTAGTCTTCAAGCGCTTTCAGCAGTTGGACCTCGTGGCTTATGACTTTGTTATCCGCGCTACGATCCGTTTTGGTAAAGATAATCGAGTATGGAATCTCGCACTGCTGCAACCAATCGATAAAGGCTAAGTCGGTATCCAGCGGCTCAAGTTGTGAATCCAGCAAAGCAAACACTTGCTTCAAATTCTCACGGCCGGTCAGATAGCCACTTACTTGCTGGTTAAACTCTGCTTGCTTGGCCTTGGAAACTTTCGCGAATCCGTAACCGGGCAAATCAACCAGCGTCCAGTGATCATTGATTCTAAAAAAATTAATCAGCTTCGTTTTACCGGGTGTGCCGGACGTCTTGGCCAAGCCTTTGACCTCTGCCAGCATGTTCACCAATGAGGACTTGCCCACGTTGGA
The DNA here is from genome assembly GCF_033878955.1 of Coraliomargarita algicola. Taxonomy (NCBI): domain Bacteria; kingdom Pseudomonadati; phylum Verrucomicrobiota; class Opitutia; order Puniceicoccales; family Coraliomargaritaceae; genus Coraliomargarita; species Coraliomargarita algicola. The sequence continues at coordinate 5,373,065 of NZ_CP138858.1, read as the reverse complement.
GCGCCCCACAAAGGCAAATTCTGGTAAACTAGAGGGAGGACAGTCTTCAAGATCGACGGCGCATCCGATAAAACGGGCTGATGTAATTTTCATAGTGGCTTTACTTAATCAAGCAATGGCCCGTCATCGCCTCTGGCTGTGGTAATTCCATCAGCTTGAGCAAAGTCGGTGCGATATCACCCAGCGCACCAGAGTCCAGCAGTTCGGCGTTCTTATACTTCTCACTGTAAACAACGACTTCAACCGGATTCAGCGTATGTGCGGTGTGTGGACCGTTACTGTCATGATTCCAGAGTTGATCGGAATTGCCATGGTCCGCAGTGATGACGGCAGAGCCCCCCACTTCATCAATCGCAGTCAGTAGATCTCCCACGCAACCGTCGACGATTTCACAGGCCTGAATGCAAGCATCCAATACACCCGTGTGGCCGACCATGTCAGGATTCGCAAAGTTGATTACAATGAGACCATATTTGCCGGACTTGATCGCCTCCACTGAAGCGTCACGAATTCCATAAGCCGACATCTCTGGCTTTTCGTCATAAGTCGCGCAATCCTTACGGCTTGGCACCAATTCACGGTCTTCACCGGGGAACGGCTCTTCACGATAGTCGTTAAAGAAGAACGTTACGTGCGGGAATTTTTCAGTTTCCGCACAACGGAATTGATTGATTCCCTGATCCGCAACGTAACCGCCCAAAATGTCCTTCATCTTGGCAGGCTTTTGAAAGACGATATTAGGGCAGAGTCCTTTTTGATACTCACTAAGAGTCGCGAAGAAGACATCGGGCTTTGCCCCACGTTCAAATTCCTTGAAATCGTCTTGAATGAAAGCACGTGTAAGTTCACGTGGACGGTCACCACGGAAATTAAAGAAGATCACCGAGTCACCGTCTTGAACGGCAGCTATCGGCTGGCCATCCGAACCGACAATCGCGGTGGGCGGGCAAAATTCGTCGCCCTTGGTGCCTTCAGTCTCCGGGGAATCGTATTGTAATTGAATCGCAGCATCAGCACTGACTGCACTGCGGGCAATCTCACGCCCAGTGATGCAATCGTAGGCACGCTGCACGCGATCCCAGCGGTTATCGCGATCCATCGCCCAATAGCGACCGGCGATGCTGGCAATCTGCCCCACTCCGATCGCTTTCATTTGTGCTTCCACTTCGGAAATGAATTGCTTCCCCGAGAAAGGCCCGGTGTCGCGACCATCGGTGAAAGCGTGAAGATACACCTTTTCGATGCCTTCTTCTTTAGCGATCTTCAAAAGGCCGTAGAGGTGGTCCAACATCGAGTGGACACCCGCATCGGAGACTAGGCCCATGAAATGCAGTGCAGAACCTTTGGCGCGCACATTATCAAAGGCTGACTTGAGCGCCGGGCTGTCTTTTACGCTACCGGTTTCGATCCCCTTGTTAATACGGACCAGCTCCTGATCGACGACACGACCCGCGCCGATGTTCTGGTGCCCGACTTCGGAGTTACCCATAATGCCTTCAGGCAGCCCCACAGCCAGACCACAGGCGGCAATCTCAGTGCGCGGATACTCCGCGGTCAAACGATCTGCAACCGGAGTCTTTGCCAGCTTGACGGCGTTGTAAGCATCGTAGGATGCATCATGATTGGCTCCCCAACCATCACGGATGATGAGGACGACAGGCTTTTGTTTTTCAGACATTATTTTCAATTAAGAATTAGGAATTAAGAATTCGGAATTTTTTTAGAAGAAATAACCGAACTGCGAAAGTGCAGAAAGAGAAAGAATGCCGAAGTAGATGAAAAGCAAGGCCACACCTTCACGGCGGGAAACTATATGACCACTCTTAAAGAACCATAGTAGCAGTCCTGAAAGCAAAACCAATGCCGGGAACTCTACCAGCAGCAAGTGATAATGCACATCCATACCCGTAATCGCGGACACGCCACCACCGATAAGGAGAATATTAAACAAGTTCGAACCGACAATATTTCCCGCACAGATATCACCATGTCCAGCCCGCACTGCCGACACCGAGGCCGCCAATTCCGGCAAGCTGGTCCCGATCGCCACAATCGTTAATCCGACAAACATCTCACTGGCTCCCATCCGCATCGCCATCTCAACCGACGCTCCCACCAGCACATCGGCGCCCAAAGCAAGCAGTGCGGCTCCGATCAGGATTAAAATTACAGCCACCTTCGTCGAACGCCCGGCAAACTCTTGGGCCCCTTCTGCAAACTCCTGAATCGCGCTCTCCGAATCCTTGGACTTCGCACTACGGACGACGTACACCAGATAGACCACCGTCAAAACCAGCAAAATGAGCCCCTCCAGCTTGTGAAAACCGCCTCCCATCGCAAATAAACCAAAAATCACAGTGACTCCAATCAGGATGGGCACCTCTCGCTGAATCATACGTAATTCAATCTTCAGCGGAGCGATGATTGCGGCTATTCCCAAAATCAAGCCAACATTGGCAATATTACTGCCCAAAATGTTGCCGAGTGCGATCTCTGGATTCTCCTTCGCAGCCATCAGCGAGGTCGCCATTTCAGGCATCGAAGTGGCGATCGAAACAACTGTCAATCCCACCACGATCGGGTCGATCTTTAAATTGGTCGAAATCGACGCCGCACCACCAGTCAAGATATCGCCCCCATAAGTGAGGGCAACAAAGCCCAACACCAGACATAGCAACAACCAGAAAAGGTGAAGTTCGGAAAAAGGCAGATTGATGAGTGCGAGAAACATAAGTAACGATTGACTGGCGACAAAAATAGTAGGCCTGACAGCTGGGCAGGAAAGGCATTTCAAGAATGTGCGGCGAGAAAATTCTGAGTGCTTGACTTGAGGAAGCAAAAAACCACACTGCCGCGCTTTTCAACGGCCTCCGGTCTAATATTATGGCGCAAGACCTCAAAGACACGCTCAACCTCCCACAAACAAATTTCCCCATGCGGGGTAACTTAGTGGAGCGCGAACCCAAGCGAATCAATCACTGGAAGAAAATCGGTCTCTACGATCAGATCCAGGCGAAGAACAGTGGGGGTGCAAGTTTCATTTTGCACGACGGCCCCCCCTTCACAAACGGTGACTTGCACTTAGGGCACGCACTCAACAAGACCCTGAAAGACACCATCTTACGCTACAAATGGATGGCTGGCTACAACGCGCCCTACATCCCAGGCTGGGATAGTCATGGTCTGCCAATTGAGCATAAAGTCTCCCGTGAATTACAAGACTCTGGACGCACGGATTACACGCCGCTGGAAGTGCGTAAGGCCTGTGCTAAATTTGCCGACAAGTATCGCGTCATCCAAAGTGAGCAGTTTGAACGCTTGGGCGTCACGGCTGACTGGGCCAATGAATATTGGACCATTCACCCCGAATACGAAGCCGCCGAACTAGAAACTTTTGCAAATTTTGTCGAGCAAGGCCTCGTTTATCGTAGCAAAAAGCCAGTTTACTGGTCGATCCCCTGTGCCACTGCGCTCGCAGAAGCTGAAATTGAGTATAAGGACCACACCAGCATCTCCATCTTCGTCAAACTGCGTCTGAGCGAGGCAGCACGCGCGAAGCTCGATTTGCCTGATGAGGACAGCTCAATCCTGATCTGGACCACCACTCCATGGACGCTGCCCGCCAATCTCGCGGTGTCGGTACACCCCAACATCGAGTACTCTGCGATCAAGACAGCGGCACACGGCACCTTAATCGTGGCCACTCCACTGCTGGATTCGGTCGTTGCCGAGTGCAAACTCGAAGGTGTCGAAACCGTTGCCACTTTCCTCGGCGCGCAGCTGGAAAAGCTCGAAGCACGCCACCCGTTCATCGATCGTCCCTCCCCAATTCTGTTGGCCGAATATGTGACCACCGAGAGTGGCACAGGCTGCGTCCATACTGCACCAGGACACGGTCTGGATGACTATATCACAGGTATAAACAATGGCCTGGAAGTTTACTGCCCGCTCGACGACAAGGGTTGCTACGTAGACGACGGTCAAGTGCCCGCAAGCTTAGTCGGCCTCTCAGTCCTGGAAACCGGCGACGGCAAACCATCCGCCGCCAACCTGGGCGTGCTGCGCATCATAGCAGAGAATGGCTCACTCATCGCGAAGAAAAAGATCAAGCACAGCTACCCACACTGCTGGCGCTCGAAGACTCCAGTCGTCTTCCGTGCCATGGATCAGTGGTTTATCGCGCTCGATAAAAAGGGTGACCGCGCCCGCGCACTGGAATCCCTGGACAACGTAAACTTTATCCCCAGCTGGGGTAAAAATCGCATCTGTGCAGCTGTCGAAAATCGCCCGGACTGGTGCATCAGTCGCCAGCGCACCTGGGGCGTGCCGATTCCGGCCTTCTACGATGAAGACGGCGGCGCCTATATGGATGCCGATGTCATTCGTGCAATTTCTCAAAAGGTCTCCCAAACAGGCACCAACCTTTGGTTCGAACAAACAGCTGCCGAAATCCTCGACGGGATTGAACTGCCCGCGGACTGGCCCAGCCCGGACCAGCTCAAGTGCGGCACCGACACACTCGACGTGTGGATCGACTCCGGCTCCAGCCACCGCGCAGTGCTGCAAAAACGTCCCAACCTGAAATGGCCGGCCGACCTCTACCTGGAAGGCTCCGACCAACACCGCGGCTGGTTCCAAAGCTCACTCTGGACCTCTGTCATCGCCGATAAAGCAGCGCCTTATAAAAATCTCCTGACACACGGCTTTATTGTGAAGGAAGATGGCACGAAGCTGTCCAAGAGCGACGGCGCCGCCCGTCCACTCAATGAGTGGATCGAGGGTTATGGTGCAGATATCATTCGTCTGTGGATTTGCTCTCAGGACTACCGCGGCGATGTGCCCGTATCGAACAAAATCGTGAAGAATGTGGCCAATAATTACCGCAACCTTCGCAATACTTTGCGCTTCCAAATCGGCAACTTACACGATTTCGATTCAGCCAAATATGCGGTCCCACTCGATCAGTTGAACGCCCTCGATAAGTGGGTACTTCACGAGCTCGGACTACTGGTGCGCAAAGTCACTGAAGCCTACGAAGCCTACGAATTCCACCGAGCCTTTAAGGATTTCATCGATCCCTTCGTCGCCAACACCTTGTCAGCGACCTATCACGATGTGCTCAAGGATCGACTCTACACACGTAGTCCCAATGATCCTCTGCGTCGCTCTTCGCAGACTGCGATCCATATCATCTTCTCCGTCTTCACTCGCCTGATCGCACCGCTGGTGCCATTCACTGCCGACGAAGCATGGAGCTACGCCCAAAACGATAGCGACTTTGGTGATCAACCCATCGCCCTCACTGACTGGCCGGTAGTCGATCCCGCCTGGGATGACTCCGAGACCGCAGCCGATATCCGTGAACTGCGCAATTTCCTATCCACGCAACTGAACGACCGCCTCGAAGCTCTGCGTCAGCAAAAGGCCATCGGCCAAAGCCTCGATGCCAAGGCAGTCATCACAGGTAGCTTGAGCAATGCCGATTTTGCCCGCCTGAAGAAATATGAAGCCGACCTACCGGAACTCTTCATCCTTTCCGAGGTCAGCTTGATCGAATCCCCCGAAGCTAGCGAACTCAAGATTGAGGTCGCCCATGCTGACGGTGTCCGTTGCCCTCGCAGCTGGCGCTGGGTCCCGGAACTTGTCGAAACAGAAGCCTGGGGCGCGGTATCGCCACGTTGTGCCGAAGCTCTCAAATCCATCTAGCCGTTTAATCAATTAGTAATCACTTCAAATCACTTCTGAGTATCTAAGATATCATGCCTACCAAGAAAACGACACCAGTAAAGAACACTGAAACCAAAAAAACTTCCGAAGATAAAAACATGGCAAATACTTTAAAAAAAGCTGTTGTTTCGCGCGAGGGCGCAGCCGCCAACAAGAAATCCACGCCGATCGTATTTTCTCTCGACGATGTCGAAGAATTGATGGCGGCCAAAAAGTCAGAAATTTCCAAGCAAGAAGAAGCACCAAAGAAGAGCACGCCCGCAGCCAAGGTTCAGCCAACAAAGAAAGTCATTGTTGATGATAAACCTGTTGAAAAACGCGTGCTCGGGGCCGCTTCACTCGCAGACATTCTGGGCTTTAATCCGTCTGAAAAGAAAAAGACCACTGAATTGGGCGAAAGCGAAATCCCCCAAAAATGGCAAAAATACTACGATTTACTGATCGAACTACGTGCCCACGTTAGCGATGAAATAAGCCTACACACATCCGACACTCTCAAACACTCACGAGACGACTCCAGCGATGATCGCTCCGTCGAATCCGGCACAGATGCCTTTGACCACGACTTCGCACTGAGCTTGGTTTCCAGCGAGCAAGACGCCCTCAATGAAATCGAAGCCGCCATCCTCCGAATTAAAGACGGCACGTATGGTGTGTGCGAAATTACCGATAAGCCCATTCCAGCCGCACGTCTGACTGCAGTGCCCTTTGCACGCTACTCCGTAGAAGGCCAAGCTGAACACGAAAAGAGCCAACACCGTAAGAATAACCGCATCGCGGCAGGAGGCATCTTTGGCGATGTCACCGACGCACCGAAGTTGGAGTCCAGCGACGACGACGAAGAGTAATCGCCAGGCGACTTACACTATTAGTTTACACATAGCGTATCCGAATCGTATTCGGATACGCTATTTTTTTGTAAGATCATCACAGAGTGGATGCACTCAAGATTTCCAACAAGTGCTGACGATCTGCCTTGCGATCGGTAGTTAACTCTAAAATACGCAGACCTGGCACAGTGGCCCCGGTAATTGTAGCCACTAATTGCGCCCAATCCGAGATCGCTTGGTGAGGCACACCATGTGCGGCACACACTTTCGCAATATCCACATTCTGCGGCGTGCTAAAGTAGGTCTCAAACGGAGGATCCAACTCAGCGACAGGAAGGTGCTCAAAAATCCCACCTCCATTGTTATTGATCAAAATTACCGTCAAACTACCGCGCAATTGGTTCGCAGCTAACAGTCCATTACTATCGTGCAAAAAGGCGAGATCCCCCGTTAATAAAACCGCAGGCGATCCGCCATGGGCGACCCCCAATGCAGTACTCAAAGTTCCATCGATCCCGTTGGCCCCGCGATTGCAATACACCCCGCAGGCCCGATTGCCCGCCACCCAAAAATATTCAGCATAGCGAACGCTCATACTGCTCGCCAGAAAGACAGTCGTGCCGACGGGTAAATGCTGCGAGAGTAACCAGGCCACCTTCCCCTCAAAAAGCGTCTCAATCCCCTGCATTTGTTGATCGATCGCTAATGTGGCACGTGCCTCGCAACTTGACCACTCCGCCGCCCATTCAGTGTCGACACGTTGATGTTGTAAATGCTCCGCCAGGGAATGCACATCCCCATACAGCGGGGTCGCCACCCGGTGCAGAGGATCCGTATTCAGCGGTCGCGCAGTGAGCAAAAAAGATACTGCATCGCGCGCCCCCAGCCACGCACGCAAGACTTTGCTAGTTGGTAAAGTGCCGATCTGTAGGATCGCCGTAGGCTGTAGCGAGCTCGACTCAGACTCTGCACCTCGCAAAAAGCTATCATAGCGAGTGATCAATGCCGAACTCTCGCTCGCGTGGTTGCGCAAAGGATTGAGCACATCGGCCAACACGGGCCATCCGAGTTTATTCGAAATCATAGCCACTGCATCTGCAAAGGCTTCATCGCCACAACGCGGATTTTCTGCGCCCACAATAATCAAGCCCTTGCTATGACTACTCAAGCGTTCCAGCGCCACCAGGTCAAGGCCGACACCGAGTGCGACCGCTTCGCAGGGACGCGTCGACACCGTAGCAGCCTCTTCCATGACAGAAGCCGCCACCACCCCTTGCGTGGCACGCGGATCTGGCGAGAGCGGATCGCGAAATGGAAAATTCAAATGCACGGGTCCGGCATTCGCTCCCAAAGAAATATTGACCGCATGCACTAATGTTTGCCGCAGATATGCCAACATCCCAGGCGTGCATTCGGGCAAAGCCAATTCCGAGAAATGCCGCACGCAGTCGCCGTAGAGCTTTAACTGATCAATCGTTTGGCCCGAGCTACATCCTCGCAACTCAGCAGGACGGTCAGCCGTCAGTAATAATAGCGGGGTACCACTCATCGAAGCCTCCAGCACCGCGGGCCAATAGTTCACCGCTGCCGACCCCGAAGTGCATACCAAAGCCACCGGACGTCCAGTTCGCTTCGCCAGTCCCAGAGCATAGAAAGCCGCCGAACGCTCATCCAGAATCGTCAGCGCCTCCACTCTGGCATTCCGTGCTGCAGCAATCGTTAATGGAGTCGAACGTGAGCCCGGAGAGGTCACGATACACTCCACCCCCAAACGGGCCAAAACTTCCACAGTCAAAGCTCCCCATGCGGAGTTCACATTAGAGCGGGCGATAAGATCAAAGAGTTCTGTGACTGGCAGCGACATCACCCCATATTTTCGAGCGAGACCTAAGATGTCAACGCATGCGAATCATTCCCGTGCACCCCGCACTACGGCATTAGATGATTAGTCGTTGCCACGGATACATAAAGTCATAGAATATAAGCGTTATCCGCAGTGCAATCATACTTAGATCCAGAGTCCCCTACCACTCGCCAATCGCATCCTTATGCCGATGATAGAGCCGGACAATAATGTCACAACAACCTATGAATTTCAGCTCTAGACGCTATCAACTCATACCATTTTTTGCCGTATGTCTAGCCACGATCCTGTTTGTATATATAGATCGATACCATCCCGAACAACAGCTTCGTCAAAATTTGCTCGGCACCTTCATTCAAGTGATCGGCATCACTTTTCCGTTACTGTTCATCACCATCTACGTATCAAATCGGAAATGGCAGCAACGCTTACACGAGCTCAGTCAAACCATCACCCAAAGTAAAGATGAGGAATTAGCCCGTAACCGAAGCATCATCGAGGGCACCGAGGTAGGCACTTGGGATTGGAATCTACAAACGGGCGAACTGGTGCTCAACGAACGCTGGGCCGGCATTTTAGGTTATACCTTGGATGAACTCAAACCCATCGGTATCTCAACCTGGGAACGCACAGTCCACCCGGATGATATGAAAGCCGCTGAAAACATGCGAAAGCAACACTTACGCGGTGAATCAAACTACTACGATGCGCAGTTTCGCCAACGCCACAAAAATGGCGAGTGGCGCTGGATCAATGCACGTGGAAAAGTTTTAGAATGGACAGCTGAAGGCGAGCCACTGCGCATGAGTGGCACCCACATGGATATCACGGAGCAAAAACAAGCGGAACTTGAACTCAATGAATCCCGTATGATGCTTTGCCGCGTACTGGATACGATCCCAGCACGAGTCTTTTGGAAAGACACCAACTGTATCTTTCTCGGTTGTAATCAATTAATCGCAAAAGACCTAGGCCAGCAAAGCTCAAACGAAATTATTGGGAAGACAGACTTTGATTTTTTTAGTCAAGAAGAGGCCGAACGTTTTCAAAAAGACGACCAACAAGTCATGCACAGTGGCATCGCCAAGATCGCCTATGAAGAACGCCTCTACCGTCCCAATGGAGAAATCATCTGGCTACTGACGTCCAAAGTGCCCCTGCGCGATCTACACGACAACACCATCGGCGTATTAGGAACTTACGAAGACATCACGCTGCGCAAACAAACCGAACTCGAATTAATCCAAGCTAAAGAAGCTGCAGAAGCTGCCAGTAAAGCAAAGAGTGAGTTTCTCGCGGTAATGAGTCATGAGATGCGCACTCCGCTCAACCCCATCCTTGGCTTCGCAGACATACTGCTGGAAAACTGCACCGTCGAACCAGACAAGAGCTACCTAAAGACGATCATTAACTCCGGACGCCGACAGTTGGCGCTGATCGACGACATCCTTCACTACATGCGCATCGTCAGCGATCGAGTGGAACCCAATTTGGAGCGTTTTAACCTACCTGAATTCTGCGCCGCAGCCATGGACGAACTTCGCCCCAGCGCACGCAACCTACAGCTACACTTCCAAAACGACACGACCGGTCAAGTCAGCCCCACCCAACTCACCGTCGAAACAGATAAGCAGATGTTACATCGAATTTTGGAAAACCTGCTCAACAACTCGATAAAATATACGCATGCAGGCAGTGTCACTCTACGCCTGTCAATGGAATCCACGCCGAACACCATGTTTCACTTTGCGATTGAAGACAGTGGTATCGGAATCGAGAAATCCCAACAACAGCAGCTCTTCGACCCATTCAGTCAGGTCGACGCATCCTACACCCGCAAACACGAAGGCATCGGCCTGGGATTAGCCATTTGCAAAAAACTGATCGAACTTTTGGACGGAAAAATAGAGGTGCAAAGCACACTGGGCGAAGGTTCGACCTTCACCGTCCATCTACCACTTAAAATTGTTCGTAGCCTGCCAAAAACAGCCACAGCAGACACCCCCGGGATTGGTCAAAATCAATTCATCGGCAAACCCAACATCCTGATCGTGGACGACAAGCCCGATAACTTGTTAATCGCAAAGGCCCTAATCGAATTCTACAACGGCCAGCCACACACAGCCAGCAATGGTAAAGAAGCTATTATCCAATGCCAAAAAGAGAGCTTCGACCTGATACTGATGGACTTATCGATGCCAATCATGGGCGGCACAGAAGCCTGTGCATGGATACGCAGTCACGATACGTCCAACCAGTTGACTCCAATCGTTGCCATGACTGCCAATGTCGATAACACTGCGAAAAAAGCGTGTCGAGACGCCGGCATGAACGCATTTATCAGTAAACCCATTCAATCAAAGATTTTCTTCAACACACTCAACGGCTTACTCGAAGGCCAGCACAATTCGGCTGTCTAATGGAGCACCCGAGCCCCCACGCGCTTAGGCTGAATTCAGCCACTGTAGCCGATCGTATCACTGTTGCTGAAAAAACAAGGCCACACTAAAACGAGTGCGCCCGTAATTGATCATCTTTGCGAAGTCTTCTTTAGCGACGGGTATGTATTGGCAGTCCAACTCGCTGATCGTTAATTTATCTGTGTCCGGATCGTGCAAGTAAAAGCAAAGTTCATCAAAGGCGGTCACCACCACCCAATGCGGCGCCTTGTCGCCGTTGAGTCGATAGCTACTGATCATCACCAGCACAAACGCCCCGTTCTTTAATTGCGACTCGATTTCGGCCACCGAAACTGCCTCGCACCGAATGGGGATCGCCTGCGCCTGACTGCGCTCAAGAAATTGCTCGTGCACCAAATTCAGCACCTCTTTCTTGTGCGCCGAGCGCACGCCTTCCACGAAGAGCGGATCGGTCTGGCTCATCACGACTTCCGCGGCGAAGCCACGGCGCTTTGCCGCGAGCGCCAGACCTAAGGGGTGACAGCCTCCGTGGCCTGATGTCATAAAAATAGTGGTGGCTTCACGCCAAAGATCGAGTTCGAGACTTTGGTTCAATACAGTCGCAGGCTCAATGGCCGCCATCACCATCATCAGCGATGCGGGTCCGCAAGTGAAGGCGGTATGCTGCCCATACCAAGGCACGAAGCTCTCCTCACGCACGCGCTCTGGATAGCGAATGCGCTTTTGCATACGCAAGGCATCGCTATGATCTTCGTAATAATCAAGAAACTCGCCAAACACGCGATAGCCCAAACGCTGATACAGCTGCACGGCAGCGAGATTTTGCTTGGCCACCTCCAGCCGCATAAAGAGTCGATCTTCTTCCACTGCTGCGGCTTCGAGGGCCAGCATCAATGCACTGGCATGCCCCTGCCCGCGCGCGTCAGGGTGCAAGGCGATCGAATAAAGCCGCGCCAGGCGTGTGCCTTTATGCAATAAAACGAGGCCGTAACCATAGACGACCTGGTCCCACTCCAGCACTAAGAAGATACAATTCTCGCCTTTGATCCAACGCTGAAAGGAGCGTCGGCTCAATCGATCCGAAGTAAAGCAGAGCGCCTCAATCTCCAGCAAACGTTCGATATCCTCTGCCTGCACACAACGAAAACGACGCTCACTCACGTCCACGCCGCTCCAAGCGATCTACGAACTCCTGCATGATCATCATGTAAAGTTCGTCGCCCAAGTAGGCATCTTCCACGCTGTGATCAATGCTCGGGTTGTCGTTCACCTCGATCACATAGATCTGGTTGCCCTTTTGCTTGAGATCGACTCCATACAGACCGTTGCCAATGATCGCGCTGGCCTTGAGTGCCGCGTCCAACACCGGCTTCGGTGCTTCAAAGGTAGGGATGGTATCAAAGCCGCCGGACTTGCCGGACTTTCGGCTCGATGCATGGTTATAAATTTGCCAATGGTCGCGTGCCATAAAGTATTTACAGGCATAGATGGCCCGGCCATTGAGCACACCGATGCGCCAATCAAAATCGGTGTAGATGTATTCCTGCACCAAAGCTAATGCCGACTCTTTAAGCATCAATCCCAACTTCTCTTTGAGCTCGTCGCGGTTGCCGACTTTATACACGCCGATCGAAAATGAACTCTCTGGCATTTTGAGCACCACAGGATAATCAAAATGAGCCTCAATGCGATCGAGCTCCAGCGCCTCGGCATTGGCCACCACTAAAGTGCGGGGCGCACTGACCTTATTATAACTGAACGCATCCTGTAAAAAGATCTTGTTGCAGCAGCGCATGATTGAAGTCGCATCATCGATCACCACCAAGCCTTCCATTTCCCCCTTGCGCGAAAGTCGGTAGGTAGGGTGGTCGATACTGGTCGTCTCTCGGATAAAGAGCGCATCGTATTGCGAGAGATGCTTCAGCTCATCTGAACGCACCAACTCTGCGGCGATGCCGACCTTGGCAGCTGCTTTGACAAAGCGCTTAATCGCTTCAGCATCACTCGGCGCATTGGCCTCATCCGGATTATGCAAAATAGCCATGTCCCAGCGATGCTTATTCTTATGGCTAGGATTGCGCCACACTTGCTCGGTAAAGATCCGCAGCCGCTCATAGAAGGTCTCACGCTCCGCAGTATTGAGAACGGATAAATTATCACGCTCGACCGAAAGTTCCAAGCCATGCACGCCACGGCTAAGGCTTGCCCGCAAGAGCGGCGCCGCATAGCGCTCAAAGACCGCACGCGCCACTTTTTTCCACTCCTCACGCTCCGTCCAACCAAAATAGATATTGAGCACGACCGGCACCTCCATGTCCGCACTCAACTTTGGAAGCAAGGGCTGCAAACGATGCTCTTCACCGCCATCTTGATAACGAAGATCATTGATGGTATTGACACTGGGCAACACCCGGTGTTTGCGCGACTCCGCCAGCAGCGAGCAATAATAGCCCCGGCTTAAATAGTGCTCGGTATCGCACAAATTGATAATGCGCGTGCGCGGCTCTCCCAGCTTCGGATAATCTGAGAGATACTGCTCAAACGTGATCACATTGAGATCTAACGGAGGCGTCTCCGTTTGATCAGTCACAACTAAGGTCTTATACATTGAATGATACCGCAGACGATCAAATCGGATCCATCATTTTGGTCTGTTTGCTATGAGCCTTTTTTAGAAAAAGTCACTCTTAATCGACGGCAAATATACACACTGCTAGCGACGCGATGCCAATCGCGTCTCCCAGCCCCGCAGCAGACATCGCTACCCCAAAAAGTCGCGCAACCACCTACCACGGTAGCGACGCGATGCCAATCGCGTCTCCCCGGCCCGCAGCAGACGTCGCTAGCGCGACATCGCTCCCCCCCAGAAGTCACACCACCACCGACCACTGGTAGCGACGCAATGCTAATCGCGTCTCCCCAGCCCGCACCAGACGTCGCTAGCGCGACATCGCTACCTCAAAAAGTCGCGCAACCACCTACCACGGTAGCGACGCGATGCAAATCGCGTCTCCCCGGCCCGCAGCAGACGTCGCTCGCGCGACATCGCTACCCCAAAAAAGTCACGCCACTACCTACCACCGTAGCGACGCGATGCCAATCGCGTCTCCCCGACACGCATCAGACCTCGCTAACGCGACATCGCGTCTCCCCAGAAGTCACGCCATCACCGGCCCAGCCGCGGCACTCTGCCCCGCCACGTTCCCGGTCACGAAGCAACCTTGTATCAAGAATCCGCCGGTGGGCGCTTCCCAATCAATCATTTCTCCCGCGCAATAGACGCCGGGCAATTGCTTGAGCATCAGTTGCGCATCCAATTCCGACCAAGCCACCCCTCCTGCGGTGGAAATGGCCTCGGCGATTGGACGCGCTTGCGTCAATGGAATCCGACAACACTTGGCCGCTTGAGCCAAAGAAGCTGCATCGTGAAACTCACCGTAATACTGACGGAGAATCGCACAGGCGGTCTCATTTAATTTCCAACGCAGGCCGGCCTCTTTATAAAAATTGCGACGCGCGGACTCCATTTTTGCAATGAGCCGCGCTTCAGTAATGTTGGCTTAAAATCGATTTCGATGACGGGCGAAGCCATCCGGCGCAACTCTCTGCCTAAAGTATACAGAGGAGTGCCCTCAAAACCGTAACGCGTGGCCACCAACTCACCGGTCAGCGTACGCCCATTCGCACTCAGCTTCAAATTCTGCAGTGGCTTGCCTTCTATCTGTGCACGCGTCTCAGGACTCCAGTCACACTCCCAACCACAATTTGCGGCTGCTAAGGGCACTACTTCCACACCTTGCGCCTCCAAAATGGAGACCCAACTGCCAGTAGATCCGGTCTGCGGCCATGAGGCACCGCCCATGGCGAGGACGACCGCATCGAATCTTGCCTGCACGGGCTGATCCCCCTGCAGACAGTCGATTTGAATCCGGCCGTCGGGCTGTTTCGCTAGCCCCGTCCATTGATGCTTCATACGAAACACCACGCCCAATTCGCGCAAGCGCAGGACCCAGCGGCGCAATAGAGGCGCCGCCTTCTTGGAAAAAGGAAAAACCTTACCACTCGATGCCGCAAAGGTGTCCACCCCGAGTTCCGCGGCCCAATCACTCAAATGATAATTGTCAAAATCCTTCAGGTATTCCCGCCAACGCTCGACTGGAAAATCACGCCCGGAATACTGGGCCAAAAATGTCTCAAAATCGGCACTATTGGTCAGATTCAGACCACTGCGCCCGGCCACTAAGAATTTACGCCCCACTGAAGGCTTGGCGTCAAAGACTGTGACCGCAGCTCCACGACGCGCAGCCACCTCTGCTGCCCGCAAACCTGCAGGTCCGCCGCCTATAATTGCAATTTCACGCCTCGAGTTGTCCATACGGCTCAAAGCAAGGTAGATCGCTCGGACTCGCAATGTAATTCCGTCGCTCCGATCAGAGTGCCGGCTCCGCCTCCGCCGGCGGCGTCACAGGGTGAATATTGCCCTCGAAGATGCGGCGATAAATTTCATTCTTAGGCTGCTTTAGTTTCAAAATATTAAAATTCTTATTCCTCACGTGATAAGGCCCGTAACGATACGACGCCGCCAAGAGTGGATAGCTAAAATGGTCATGTCTCTTCAGGTAATCCCGACAGAATGCAAGATAATCGATGCCCACACGCACATTGGTGCGCCAATCCCAAGCATGACGGTAAGATTCATCACTCACCTCGCGCCAAGCCGGCTTAGTCAGTTGCATCATACCACGGGCCACCGAACTACGGGCACGTGCATTCAAACTACTTTCCGCCCACGCGATCGCATAGATAAACTCCGGATCCAAATCTTTTTGAGGCGCTATTTCTTGCACATAAGCCCACACCTCCTCGGGTGACACCTGTTCCGAACGACCGCTAATCTTACGTGTAATGGTAAACGCTAAAATCCCCACTATCACGCCCAATATTACAGCGATCCGGATCAACAAACGCTCGTGTCTGTGATAGTGATAATCCATTGACATGGCAGGAGTGAAACACCCGATCAAGCACTTGGCAACACTAGGCCGCTCCACACGGATCGCACACCGCCCGAGACCTGACGACCTCGGGAGCCTAGGGAGCCTCGGGGGCCTTAAAACGACGCCCGGCCAATACCTGACTTCGTGTCCCCTTCGGGCGATGCATATTCAAGCCCGGACGATAGGACATCACGGCTTTAAAATCTTCCGGCAGTTCAGACTTTGCCGTTAGTTCACGCAGCTGACCTTTATAGCAATATCGCACGATCGTCTCTGCCGAATGCAACATCATACGGCGCGTCTCCACTTTAATGGCGACTTCCTTATTGAAACCAAAATTCCCATAGGTGCGATCCCCCACGATTGGTAAACCATGCTTATTACATTGCACGCGCAGTTGGTGCGTCCGCCCAGTCAGTGGCAGTAATTTGAGCAATGAAACGGGAAAACCTCCAGTCGGCGATTTGATCACCTGGTAACGCGTCTTTGCAGGCACGATTTGTGCACAATTGCCATTCTTGGCCACTTTCTTGAGTTTATCCGACCAAGACCCGGAAGGCACCTGAGGACGTCCACGTACCAAAGCGTAATAAATTTTCGTCACCCGGTGAGTCGAAAATTCTTTTTTGATCACCGCAGTGATCTCAGGGTTCAAGCCCAGCAAAATGACACCGGAAGTCGGCGAATCGAGTCGATTGATCAACCACGCACGACGTATTTCCCCCGTAGCGTCTGTCCAGGAATAGCATTCTTCCTTCAAATCGTAATCCGCCGTCAGTAGCGAACGTTCATTGTCTTCCGGCCCATTTGGATGCGACATCAACCCCGTCGGCTTTTCTAGCGCAACTAGGCCGTCTTCATTGTGTGCAAGCAAGTTAACTGCGCCATTGAGAGGAAGTTGATCGAGCGGTGTGTTCATTAAGTCGGACATTGATAATTGAAAGGTAATCTCACTGATTTGCGCAAAAGCTCAACACATAATCACGTCAGTAAATAAATTGTAAAATCAACGATAATGGAAGCTCACATTCAAGGTCCTTTGCTGCCCAAAGACTTTGACCATCTCTTGTGTCCAGGGACGAAAAGGTGAGCGCTTGGTGATTGCAGTCTCGCAGATAAAAGTGGCGATCTCACTGGCGGTGGTTCGCACGGCTTTCACATCCGTCACACGGCCATCTGCATGCAGCGTAAAGCGCACCTGCACGCTGGTAGCCGTATCGATCGGCTGGAAGAACTCAATTTCCTGATACCAGCCCGTTTGAATCGCGGCATAAAATTGCTGCTCATACTCCCCGAATTCACTAAAGGTCGCATCTTGCGCAATCACACCGCGCCTGCGAGCGGAGCCTTGCGAACGCATCAGTGGCCCCGTGATCAATTCAGGTGCCAAACGCGGCCGTGCGCGAGGTTTCGGCTGCGCTTCGACGGCCCCCCCCGCTCCATCCCCCGGGGTTTGTTGCGACTGTTCAAGACTTGGCTGAGGGCGATACACATCGATCGGTGCCTCTGGATCGGGGTTTTCAAATACTTCCTGCGCTTCCCCTGCAAAGTCGCTACGACTGCCGGGTCCTTCCTCGGTCACAGGATCTTGTTGTATGAACGCCGGCGCCGGCAAGGGCTGTGTAGGCTTGGGTGGGGCCAACTCCTGAGGCTGTCCTAATTTCCCTCCTTGATCGCCCTCGCCTTCGCCCGCGCGCGCGTTGGGCGCATATACTCCGGGCTCAATAGGCGGCGAGGGCTCTAAAGTGCCTTGCACTATTTTTTGAGAATCTTCCTCTCCCTCGACATGGGGCTTGTTGAGCGCATCTGACAAGGGGCTGTCATCGGCCGCCTGTTGACTGCGATAAGAATATTGATCCGTGCGATCGGGCTCATTTTCCGGCGCCTCGGGATTTGCTTCGACGTAGTGCGGCTCGACTGGCTCGACCAAGCTGATATCATAGACCTCGTCAGCTGCGGCCTCTTCGCCACTGTCGGACTGCAGCGGCATCAACTCCTCTGGCACGATTAGCACCACTCCTAGGTGAACGAGGAGTGTCGCCAAGACCGCAACCCAAGTCACCCATCGAGGCTCGCGAACATCGAGGCTGAATGGATTCGCACTACTAGGCTCTATGGCAGGATCGGGCACAATTTGTCTTCACGATAAAATGCTCTTAGTTCCAAAAATCAAAACCTAGTTCCCGTAAAGTTTGCTCAAGGGCCTGAATTGGCAGGCCCATGACATTTTCCACCGAACCTTCCACATGCTCTATAATCAACTCACGGCCTTCTTGTATGCCATAGGCACCCGCCTTGTCCAATGGGTTGACTCGTGCAAAATACTGATCGATCCGCGCGTCGTCCAGCTGCTGAAAGCGCACATCACTGCGCTCCACAAAAGTATGCGCCAGCCCACCTGCCTGCCAATAGAGTGACACCGCGGTATAGACGGTGTGCCTGCGGCCCGAGAGCATATGCAGCATTCGCCGCGCATCCGCCAGGTCGATCGGCTTGCTGAGCACATGCGCATCCCAAGCCACCGTGGTGTCGGAGCCGAGCACCAAAGCCTCAGGCTCCAGCTCCGAGAGCGTGGACGCCTTGAGTTTAGCATTTTCCAGCACCATCACTTCAGGCCCCTGGCTACCGGAATCATCTTCCTCCACGTGAGTGGGCCGGATTTCGAAGCGTAGCCCCATGCGCTGCATCAGCTCTGCACGCCGCGGCGAAGCGGAGGCTAAATAAAAGTGTGTAGGAAGCTCAGCCATAATTTCTTAGTCTAAAACATGTTCAACAGAGCCAATGGATCGTGCAAACGCCAAACGACTCAAGCCATACAGATAGATCGCGTTGAGATGGCTGCGCTCCGCATCGGCAAGACGTATTTGCGCATCAATTAACTCACGATTATCCCCGAGACCTTCGCGATAGCGCTCACTGGCTTGCTCGACCTCGTCACGGCCGAGGCGCACTTCATCACGCGCAATTTCGATTTGCGCGTAACGCGAATCCATTGCGAGTAATGAAAACTTAAATTCACGCTCGATCCGATTGCGCAAGTCGCGCATCTGATATTCGTTTTGGCGCACAGCGGCCGCAGCCTCGCGCTTCTCCGCAGCGATACGGCCCCCTTCCCATAGAGGCATTGTGGCACGCAGTCCGAAGAGCCAAGCCTCCCCCTCATCGCCATCCAAAGCGTGATTGGAATCATAGCCCCAATTGGCAAATAATTCCAAGGTAGGCAGCCGCTGCCAGCCAGCGGCTTTCCGCGCAAGTTCCGCCTGGCGGAGCACTTTTTGCTGGCTCTGTAATTCGGGGCGCAATTCCGTCAAAACCTCCTGAGAGCCATATCGCTTCAGACTGGGTGGTGCCTTGGCTCCCTCAATGATACCACGGTCCAAGCGTAGTTCACGATCCAGATCCAAGTCCAGCAAGGCCTTCAATTCCAACATCGACTCTTCGACAGCAATCTCGGCCTCCATTAATGTGCGACGCTCCGTCGCCAGTCGCACCTCCGCACGCGTGACGTCGATTTTAACGGCGGAGCCCGCATCGTATTGCTGCCGGGCCAAGTCCAGCAGCGTCTGCTCACGCTCGATATTTCCCTCTGCAATTTCCACACTACGCACATCGCGCAGTTGAGTAAAGTAGAGTAAAATCGCTTGCTCCAAAATATCCTGCGTAGCCACCGCATAATCCATCTGCTCGATGGCGTAATTCAGCTGAGCAATTTTAAAATCTGCATAGCGTTGAGTATCAAATACCGGTAACGAAGCTTCGATCCGCGAAGTAAACAGATTATAAGGAGGGATATCCAAATTTGAAGACGAAGAAGCATACGCCGTTTGCTGCCGCGATTGTTGCGCATTGACCGAAAACTGCGGCAGCAAAGCCGCACGACGCTGATAGCTCTGCTCCAAAGCACGCCGCACGCTCTCTTGATTCATCAACAATTGTAAATTCTGCCCCTTCACCCGCTCAATCACGTCATCGACACTCAAATGAAGTGGCTCCGACGCAATTGCACTGTCGGCCACCTGCCCCATCAATGAGACAGACAATAAACTCAGGCAAAGAGTGAATAGAATGGCGAAAGTCTTGTCTTCTCTGTACATTGGAAAATAGTCGTAAACCTTGCAGCTTAAGCAAGTCCGCCTGACTATTCGAGCAAGTCATTTATTTGCAAGTCGCAGTTCAAACAATCGTTTCAAATACATTTTACCTATGAAAATTGGCATCGCGCAGATCAACACCACAGTCGGAGACCTGACTGGCAACTCACAACGCATCCTAAGCGCCTACAAAGCGCTCGTCGCCGACGGTGCCGACTTAGTGCTCTTCCCCGAACTCGCCGTCTGCGGTTATCCGCCACGCGACCTACTCTTTAAAAGCCGCTTCGTCAGTGATACAGAAGACGCCCTCGATGCCATTGCCCAACAGATCGGCTCCGTGCCCGCAGTGATCGGCTACGTGCAAGACCGCGGCCCCTGCATCACAGGACGCCCCTTCTACAACGCCGCCGCATGGTGCGAATCCGGCGAGGTTAAAACCGTCGCCCACAAATCGCTCCTGCCCAGTTACGACGTCTTCGACGAAGAGCGCTACTTTGAGCCCGCCGAAGGCCCCACCGTCTATGAGTGGCAGGGGCAAAAGGTCGGCATCACCATCTGTGAAGACATTTGGACCCATCCCGATCTCAAGACCAGTCGCCGCTATTGCAACGATCCTGTAGGCAAGCTGGCCGAGCAAAACATCGACCTCTTACTCAACCTTTCCGCCAGCCCCTGGCACGAGGGCAAAAACGAAGCGCGCGAGCCACTGGTGCAAGACGCCGCCGAACGCTGCGGCTGCCCAGCTGTTTACTGCAACGCCGTGGGTGGCAACGACGAACTCATCTTCGATGGCGGCAGCCTCGCCGCACACCCGGAGCGCGGCCTCGTCGCCGGCCTGGCCGCCTTCCGCGAAGAAAATCACGTGATCGATCTCGCAAGCCCTGCCGGCTATGTGTCGGAACAATTCAACCTCAAAGGCAATGCCGCCACACAAGCCGCACTCGTGCTCGGCCTGCGTGACTACGCGCACAAGAGCGGCTTCAAAAAAGCACTGATCGGCCTCAGCGGCGGCATCGACTCCGCCGTGGTTGCAGCCATCGCCGCCGAAGCCTTCGGCCCCGAAAACGTGGTCGGTATCGCCCTGCCCTCCGCCATCTCCAGTCAACACAGCCGTGACGACGCCGCCGCGCTCGCCCAAAACCTCGGCATCGAATACCACGAAGTCGCCATCGCCGAAACCGTGGCGTCCGCCGAATCCGCCCTGGGCGACCTTTTTGCCGGCCGCGCCGCCGACGTGACCGAAGAAAACATCCAAGCCCGCGCACGTGGATTGCTGCTGATGGCGATGTCCAATAAATTTGGCGCACTACTGCTCACCACCGGCAACAAGAGCGAAATTTCTGTCGGCTACTGCACCCTCTACGGTGACATGTGCGGCGGCTTGGCAGTCATCTCCGACTTGCCCAAGATGAAAGTCTATGCACTCGCACGCCACATGAACCTAGAGCGCGAACTCATCCCCGTCAACACCATCGAAAAAGCGCCCTCCGCCGAGCTACGCCCCGATCAAAAAGACGAAGATTCCCTGCCCCCCTATCCAGTCTTGGACGGCATTCTGCGCCTCTACGTAGAAGAGGGCCTCTCACGCGCCGAGATCGTGGAAAAGGGCTACGACTCCGAGATCGTCAACGACATCGTGCGCAAAGTCGATCTCAACGAATACAAGCGCAAGCAAGCCGCCCCCGGTCTCAAGACCACCCCGCTCGCCTTCGGCGTCGGCCGCCGCATCCCCATCGTACAGAAATATGTAAGCTAAGCGCGGTTCAAAGCACCCCGAGGCCCAATCGAACCCACCAATGGGTCCGCGCATCTACGTAGTGTGTTCGCTCGTGAGCGCCGCGGTATCCACGTTAACGCCCCTTCAATCAACACGACGATTCTCAGAAACAGAACGAACGTGGGAACGTCCAACATCGAACGTCCAACATCCAATGTTGAATGATTAAGCTCGGGCACGAATCATTCGATGTTCAATGTTGAACGTTCGACGTTGGACGTTCCCAGCGTTCCCATGTGTCACAAAACATACTCAGCGCCATTCGGTCGCTTCGAACCTTCAATCCCATAGCTTGGGGCCATCGAGCAAGATGCCGCACGGCCACATACGACGCACACGACTACGACGAGCCTTCCAAAATATCCAAGGGACTCACCGTCAAATCCTGCTGATCTTCCATTACGTGCAGATAAATCATCGTCGTCTCCACGCAAGCATGGCCCAGGAAATCCTGCAAAGTCCTAATATTTGTCCCATTCTCTAGTAGATGCGTCGCATAACTGTGCCGTAATACATGCGAATTTGAACGCTTCGGAATTTCTGCTTTCACAGCTGCGAGCGAGAGATGCTTTTGATACGCTCGCGGCAAAATGTGATGTCGCCGCTTAGCTGCATCGCGTTCTCCACGAGGATCACGCGAGAGGCTTTGCATCGGAAAGAGCCAAAACCACTCCCAGCGCTTACACGCCTGCGACATCTTTCGATCCAAGGCCCCAGGCATAAATACCCCTGGAACATTTGCCTGACGATCCGCCTCAAAGGTCTTACGCACAACTTTCAGATGAGCGACCAAAGGCTCCTGCAATGATCGAGCCAGCGGCACACAACGATCTTTATCCCCCTTAGACGCTCGGATGTAGAGCTTGCCGCGCTCCAGGTCCACATCCTTGACTCGCAGGCGACACAGCTCCGAGATGCGCAAACCACAGCCATATTGCAGTCGTGCCATCAAACCCCACGTCCCCTTCACATTATCCAGTAAACGCTTAATTTCCCCTCTGGAATACACCACCGGATAGTATTTGCGTGGATTTGCTTTCACATAATCGCTAAAATCTCCCAGTTCCATCTTACGCACCTCGCGCAGGAAAAAGACACCCGCGTTTAAGGCCTGCCGCTGCGTCCCCGCCGCCACGCCTTCCTCCACCGCAAGAAAGCTCAAAAAACGCTTCAAGTCTTCCTCCGCGAAAGCCTCCAACCCATCCTTGCTTCCAAGGAAACGCTCCATCCTCCGAATCCAGCCCAGATAGGCCTCTTCCGTGCGGTAGGCCATCTGCCGCACCCGCATCAAACGCACCGTCTCCTCAAACCACGGATCCATCGGCACCTTCGCCTGCATCTCCGCCACCGTGTAGGCATAGTGCTGCCGCCCGTCCTCGTAGCCTTCCTCAACCATCGGTGCTTCGTCATCTTCCTGCATCCCGCTCCGGGGGCTGTCGTCGGTCGCCCCGGCCAACACCTTACCCTCTGCGGAGCTCTCAATCTTTTTCGCCGCCTTGTGCCGCCGAGACGGCGCCTTCCGGAAAAACCAGTTCAGCCCTTGGCGCCACTGCTCGACTTGCCAGTCCTGCGGTCGGCGCGTCTCAATCAAATGTTTTAGGAACATCCGCGCCGAGTCCTTCGACGCAGCCATATGTTCCCGTTTCAAATGACCGAGGAACCAGTTGATGATGACACGATGACGGTCACGCACCTTGTCCGGCAAATCCGCTGCCTTCAGGGCGTCCGACCAATTAGGGAAGGAAACAATAATCATAACACTTTACAACGTGAACATTCGTTCACCTATTTGCAAGTCTGAACTTAAAAAAAGACAAACCAACGCCGCAAAAGATACACTAACCCCGCCCGCGTGTTCGGAGACATTTTGGCTCACCCGAACGAAAGTCGACTTTTGGACAACTGAGTCAATCATTACATATCCAACTTGAAAACAATGAATTAAGAAACTTAAACTAATAAACTTGAGCCCTACCTGAAAACGTCTAACGTGCACCCAAAATACACTAATAAAACTGATCTACAGAAAGAATGAAAACTTTCAGATTCACAATTCCTGAGCCTCGACTGACTAAGCATGAAGCAGAAGGAAAAAAGAAAAAGGAAAGCTTAACGCATTCTGACTATATTCGAGCTTTCATCGGATTTTGGATACTTGCGTGGATTGTGAGCTTTGTTCTCGGAAATATTCTGACTTTCATCCCAGTCGAGAACCCACTAGTTTTGATAGCATTCTTTGTAGCCGTATTGGTATTAAGCTATCTATCTTTTTTCTGGGCTACGAAATACTTCCTCGTTTCCCGACTAAAAGTAGATCAAGGCGGAGGTATCAACTCCGAGGCTGCGCCTCTCCGTGATACTCCTTAGCGATCTCAAAAAAATGAAAAAATTAATCCTACTCTTTTTGGCAGCTATGACTAGCTGCTTTGCCGCCGACATCACACTGAGCCAACTCGACGAAAGCAAAGCGGAGAGAAGAGAGAAAGCTTTCGAAAACTGGATACCAGTTGCAGAGTCCCAAGTTCAGTTTGAGGCGCTTAATGCCGAGGGGAGATTCCCAATCTATTCTGAAAGAGAAGGTGGTAAGATAAGGGAGATCTTTATCGATAAGCCGAAAGGCCTCGCCTACGGGGCTTGGGGCTCGATGAATGAAACAGAATTATTGAAGAAACATGCTCAATACCACGAGGAAGGCTATGTCATTCTGTCTTTGAGGCTTCGACCTGAAGGCGATGGCGAAATGAAGTATTGGGGTGTATGGATAAATGAAAGCCTTGAAAGGAAAGTGACTAGAGATTTGAAGCGTTTGGGTATTTCACAAGCATCTATCGAAATCGACTGAGATCCAGTCGTGGTGAGACAATAGATTTCGCTGGCGCTCATCTACGCTCACACTCTACGTTCGATAAAATAAATTAACAGACCTGCTCTTAGCAAAGCCTATAACCCTAAATTAAAAAAATAAAATGAACGAACAAAACGATAATACAACTATTCGTGATATTGACATTCCCTTCGGTAGGCTTGTCGCGATTATGTTGAAGCTAATGCTCGCTGCAATACCAGCAATCATCCTCTTCTACATCATTTGCGGCATAGTGTTCGCCATTTTCGCCATGATCTTTGGCTTTGGTGCAGCCTCTCTGGGTGGCTACTAGCCAAGTTGCCAAATTTAGAAATGGGATCGAACCAGTCGGCACAGGTCAATCCATGTAACCTGCCCGAAAATCCGAGAATCACTTGAACTACAAACTCGTCAGGCTGGGTGCCTGGCCTACACGTTCTGCAAAAGAGAAAATGAAAAACGATCTAGCCGAAGAATACTCAGTGACTAAGTGGCTGAAAGAAAAGAAGGAAATAGATCCGACTTCTAGACTCACAGGAATCGGACTGATGTTTCTAGGGATTATCTTCGTTTTTTGGGGGCTATCGAAAGCAAATGAATCTCGAATTGATGAGCTAATTGTCCAAAGAGAAGCTTTCCTCTTGGTTGAGGAAATTAAAGGTTCAGAAATCATCACAGACGACATAAGAAAACGGGCTACTACTGTCGAAAGATTATCGTCTCAATCCGATTTTGATGACTCCTTAATGATTGGAGGTTTCTCAGCAATTTTTGGGTTCATACTATTATCTACCGGCTCTAGAAAACTCAGACAGAACCAGCCGGCTCAGGTCAACCCATGTAACCCGCCCGAAAATCCGAGAACCACTTAAACTACAAACTCGTCAGGCTGGGTGCCTGGCCTCGACGTTGGACAAAGAAATGAATCGGCAACTGATACAGTTTACCAAAAGCAAGAAGCCAATCTCTGAGCCAGAAACGAAATTCGGTGGTCAGCCAAACTGGATCGAAGAAGTGGAATGGCCACTCAGTCGAGCGACAGGTGAGCCGATGCGTTTCATTTGTCAGATTGTGCTGTCACCCGAACTGTTCGGCGAATCTGAAGCGAAGGTCGCCTACATATTCATGACCGACGGGAAGGATTATGTCGATGGAACATGGGAACCTGACGGTGGAGAGAATGCAGTTATCCTCCAGCCAGGCAGCACTGAAGTCCCAACGAAGAAGTATACGAAAGGACCAACTCTTTACCAGATGGTGAAGAAAATGTTCCAGAAACGCCTGCAACCTGAACCATGTGAGTTTAAAGTCGAAGGTAGCATTTCTGACGAGCCTGATTTCATCCCGATCGACCAACGGAGCGAGTTGAGTGATTCAGACTTCGAGGCTTATGCAAGGAAGCTTGAAGGAAATAAAATAGGTGGCTCACCTATTTTCCTACAAAATGACGAGTTTCCTGATTCAGAACCATGGGATCTTCTTCTTCAGCTAGATTCGACATCAGTTCCCTTCTATGTGAATTTTGGAGACGCAGGAATCGGGTATGCTTTTATCTCCAAGGACAGAAAGAAAGCGAGGTTCCTCTGGCAATGCGCATAAAAACAAAAAGTCCAAATCGAGTAGGTGACGCCGCACGGGACGCCACCTCTCACACCACCTGCCGTGCGGGACCGCAGCCAGACTGATCGACGTGCTACGCAGTCTGTTTTAAGGCGGTTATACGCAGGAACTTTACGTTCCACCATTCTTGCTTGATTTCAATCAAGCCCTCGCTTGCTAACCATTTATCCGTCATCCCTGTTTTGCGCCCGAGATGTAAGGCGACACGCCAGTAGCCTTTGGAGGTTCTAGCGAAGCCTCCTGCATTCTTTGCACTCGTGCCAAGTTTTCGTAGGTTTAGATAACGACGACGGGCACGTTTCCACATACGCCAGTAGCACATGCGAAGACGACGGCGCAGCCATTTGTCTATTGGTGGCCAGATCGTATAGATTTCACTCAGTCCGAAGTAGCCCATCCAGCCTTTGATGTATTGGCGGGTTTTATACATGCGATAGTCCATGCTCACGCTCCAGTTGCGATTACTCAACTCTTTGAGTTTGTATTTAAAGTCGGACAATGAGGATTCACTAACCTTGATCTTGCCCGCGTGGAAGCGGAAGCTCAAGTAGTTCAGCTCCTTTACAGGACGCACCGCGCTTTTCTCGCGATTGATCTCTAGCCCCAGTTTGTTCTCGACGAACTCACAGAGGCTAGCGAAGACACGATGTGCGGCACGTTCGCTTTTGAGCAGAACGACGAAGTCGTCCGCATAACGGACGAAACGATGTCCCCTCGCCTCCAGCTCTTTGTCCAGTGCATCGAGCACCAGGTTTGAAAGTAGAGGTGAAAGCGGGCCACCTTGCGGCATCCCCTCAACTGTTGCGTGATAGCTTCCTAGTTCGATGTAGCCCGCTTTTAAGTAGCGCTTAATCAAGCGCACGACAGGGCCATCCCCATCGAGACGCTCACGTAGTGCTTCCAACGCACGCGCTTGCGGGACTTTATCGAAGAACGACTTCAGGTCGATGTCCACCGACCATTTGAAGCCTTCACGGTTGCATGCTAGGATGCGGCGAACCGCATCATGCCCACGACAGTCCGGGCGGAAGCCGTAGCTGTTAGGGCTAAAGCTACTGTCCAAGATAGGACAGAGCACTTGATGGATCGCTTGTTGCACGATCCGGTCGAAGACAGTCGGAATGCCCAAAGGGCGCTTCTTTCCGTTCTTCTTTTCGATGTGAGTGCGGCGAACCGGACTCGGGCAGTAGTTCCCCAGATGCAGACGGCGCAGCAGGTCTTTGCGCCGTAGTCGATACCACAGCGTAAAATCTTCCAGACTCACTCCATCCACACCAGCGGCTCCGCCGTTGGCTTTGACGCGGCGATACGCCGTTTCGAGGTTCGTGCTACTGAAGATTGCCTCCAGTAGCTCGGGCTGCAACCGGCTGTATTGCTCTGGCTCCCCTTGCCCGCGCGCCGATCGGCGTTTATGGGTGGGTTCCAGAGGCAAGTCCGGCTGCCATACGTATTTCGGGCCTTCACCGCTTCGTGAGTCCGTCCTGCCTTCAGCAAGCTCATCTCCGCGGCTAATATGCCTTCTGCTGACTCCTCCATCGGTGATCACTCCGCCATCACTGGCGGCGCTGCTCGCCATCTCATGAGCAGATTGAAGCTCTGACAAGCCACTGTTGGAGGCCTCCCCGGATAAGTTGATACACCTCCCCGACACAACTGCGTCATTTACACATCGGGTCTGACCTGATGGGCTTCGCGATCCTTGGCCCGCTCGCCCGCCCTCTGTGCCTCCTATGACATTCTTGTACATCAGCTCGTCGGTTTGATCCACACTCCTTCCGAACGTAACCTCGCGATTACGCACTTGTGCTTCTCTAGTGATTGATTTGTTATTCAGGTCTTTCACAATGGACTTTAACCATATTAGTTTATCAACATGCCGGGCATACCAAGGCGGAGTGATCAACTCCGAGTCGCTGCGCTCCTCTACGTGATCATCCTCGACGATCGATGAAAGAATGAAATTCCTCCTCACAGTCATAGCACTACTGCCCCTGATCGCCTTTAGTAGCGATAAAGACTTTGGAGGGATGTATGAAAGATCTGACCTTATTATCGAAGGTCATCTGTCTGGAGAAGTCTTAGAAAAAATGAAAATCATCAGGGAATCGAAGCATCCAGATGTAGATTTTCACGAAGATATATTTCTATACACTTACCTAGTTGTGGACGGTAGTGTGAAGTTTCAGAACGGGCATCAATGGCCTGATGATGAGGTCGAAATTAAAGGAATAAAAAAAGCAAGATATCGGATCCTAATCCCTGAGGTGTATTATTCTGAATCTTATAAGTCCATCACCACGGAGGAGACACACGCATGGTTTCTGATATCTAGCCCGCTTGCTGGTTCGATGCATGCCTTTGATTATCTTGCCCTACCCAGAGTTCGGATGTTTATTCCAGACTACATGGATGGAGCAATCGGAGTATCAATCGCTCCAGAAAGGAAGGAATCGATCCAGTCGCAGTGAGCAATGTCGCTAACGCGCCATAGCTCATGCTCTACGTTCTGCAAAAAACATGAAACCAACTAAGATAAAAATATCCTTCGCAATTATGGCTACATGCCTGTCCACCTTTGCCCTAGCTTACTCTAATGATGCTGGATTTCAAGAAGTAGAGGAAGCTAAGAATCAGAAATGGGAATACAAGATTATCCACAGACTTGGGAATTCGAAACAAACACCAGAAGGTAACTTAAACGAACTTGGACGCAATGGATGGGAACTCGTGTTGATCAAACAAACAACAGAAGAGCATCTTCCGACTTACATCTTTAAACGGCCAGTGAACAAATCACAACCAGATGTAGGTGCCAATCAAAAGCTCGCCCCACTAGAGCAAAAAAAAGCTTTTGAAGTTTCTATTACCAAGGAAGAGTTGCACGCTCACGGCAATCTAATCTCAAGCAAAGAATTAGAGAAAAAACTTTTGGAACTACCTGATGATACAAAAATCCTGATTCGGGCAGAACCTGCGGTCGCCCATAAAGAATTGCTTTCAGTGATGGACCTATGCGCGAAGGCAGGTTTAAAAGATGTAGCAATAGCAACAACCAAAGCAGAAATCGAGTAGGTGACGCCGCACGGGACGCCACCTCTCACACCACCTGCCGTGCGGGACCGCAGCCAGACTGATCGACGTGCTACGCAGTCTGTTTTAAGGCGGTTATACGCAGGAACTTTACGTTCCACCATTCTTGCTTGATTTCAATCAAGCCCTCGCTTGCTAACCATTTATCCGTCATCCCTGTTTTGCGCCCGAGATGTAAGGCGACACGCCAGTAGCCTTTGGAGGTTCTAGCGAAGCCTCCTGCATTCTTTGCACTCGTGCCAAGTTTTCGTAGGTTTAGATAACGAC
This sequence comes from Coraliomargarita algicola, assembly GCF_033878955.1. Taxonomy (NCBI): domain Bacteria; kingdom Pseudomonadati; phylum Verrucomicrobiota; class Opitutia; order Puniceicoccales; family Coraliomargaritaceae; genus Coraliomargarita; species Coraliomargarita algicola. The sequence continues at coordinate 5,343,537 of NZ_CP138858.1, read as the reverse complement.
GACGGGCACGTTTCCACATACGCCAGTAGCACATGCGAAGACGACGGCGCAGCCATTTGTCTATTGGTGGCCAGATCGTATAGATTTCACTCAGTCCGAAGTAGCCCATCCAGCCTTTGATGTATTGGCGGGTTTTATACATGCGATAGTCCATGCTCACGCTCCAGTTGCGATTACTCAACTCTTTGAGTTTGTATTTAAAGTCGGACAATGAGGATTCACTAACCTTGATCTTGCCCGCGTGGAAGCGGAAGCTCAAGTAGTTCAGCTCCTTTACAGGACGCACCGCGCTTTTCTCGCGATTGATCTCTAGCCCCAGTTTGTTCTCGACGAACTCACAGAGGCTAGCGAAGACACGATGTGCGGCACGTTCGCTTTTGAGCAGAACGACGAAGTCGTCCGCATAACGGACGAAACGATGTCCCCTCGCCTCCAGCTCTTTGTCCAGTGCATCGAGCACCAGGTTTGAAAGTAGAGGTGAAAGCGGGCCACCTTGCGGCATCCCCTCAACTGTTGCGTGATAGCTTCCTAGTTCGATGTAGCCCGCTTTTAAGTAGCGCTTAATCAAGCGCACGACAGGGCCATCCCCATCGAGACGCTCACGTAGTGCTTCCAACGCACGCGCTTGCGGGACTTTATCGAAGAACGACTTCAGGTCGATGTCCACCGACCATTTGAAGCCTTCACGGTTGCATGCTAGGATGCGGCGAACCGCATCATGCCCACGACAGTCCGGGCGGAAGCCGTAGCTGTTAGGGCTAAAGCTACTGTCCAAGATAGGACAGAGCACTTGATGGATCGCTTGTTGCACGATCCGGTCGAAGACAGTCGGAATGCCCAAAGGGCGCTTCTTTCCGTTCTTCTTTTCGATGTGAGTGCGGCGAACCGGACTCGGGCAGTAGTTCCCCAGATGCAGACGGCGCAGCAGGTCTTTGCGCCGTAGTCGATACCACAGCGTAAAATCTTCCAGACTCACTCCATCCACACCAGCGGCTCCGCCGTTGGCTTTGACGCGGCGATACGCCGTTTCGAGGTTCGTGCTACTGAAGATTGCCTCCAGTAGCTCGGGCTGCAACCGGCTGTATTGCTCTGGCTCCCCTTGCCCGCGCGCCGATCGGCGTTTATGGGTGGGTTCCAGAGGCAAGTCCGGCTGCCATACGTATTTCGGGCCTTCACCGCTTCGTGAGTCCGTCCTGCCTTCAGCAAGCTCATCTCCGCGGCTAATATGCCTTCTGCTGACTCCTCCATCGGTGATCACTCCGCCATCACTGGCGGCGCTGCTCGCCATCTCATGAGCAGATTGAAGCTCTGACAAGCCACTGTTGGAGGCCTCCCCGGATAAGTTGATACACCTCCCCGACACAACTGCGTCATTTACACATCGGGTCTGACCTGATGGGCTTCGCGATCCTTGGCCCGCTCGCCCGCCCTCTGTGCCTCCTATGACATTCTTGTACATCAGCTCGTCGGTTTGATCCACACTCCTTCCGAACGTAACCTCGCGATTACGCACTTGTGCTTCTCTAGTGATTGATTTGTTATTCAGGTCTTTCACAATGGACTTTAACCATATTAGTTTATCAACATGCCGGGCATACCAAGACGGAGTGAGACAATAGATTTCGCTGCGCTCATCTATGCTCATCCTTCACGATATAGAAGAGAATTTGACACCGCTTATTGGCGCTTATGAACGCTTATTGAAGAAAAGATGAAAAAGAGAAGAAGCCCCATAAGCGTAAAATTAGCGGTCATTAGCGGTTCCCGGCTCTGCCGGAAAATACAAGTTCGAAAGGAAGAAGAAGCGCTTGTCAGATTTGATGCCGTTGGGCACTCTGGGAGCTATATCCAGTAGGCATGAGAAGGCGTAGCGAGTAAGCTTCAAAAATGGAGCTCAATCGCATAGAACTACGCCACTATGAATACAGCAAAAAACACCCACACCATCGGCATCGACCTCGGCGACAAGAGCCACGAAACTTGCACTCTAAACGCAGCGGGCGAGATTATCGAACGAACAACACTGCTCAACAACCAGCCCGAGCTGATTCGCTTCAGCAAAGCCAACCGAGGCGCCACTCTCATCATGGAGGCCGGTTGTCATTCACCATGGATTAGCCGTCTGTTTAACCAGCGCGGCCACAAGGTAGTCGTCGCCAATCCACGCAAGGTCCGGGCAATCTACCAGACCGACAACAAAAACGATGAGCGTGACGCGCTGCTGCTGGCTCGTATCGGACGTTTTGACCGCAACCTACTTTACGGCATCGAACACAAGAGCGAGGCGCACCAACGAGCGCTGAAGATCATTGAAGCACGCGATGCCCTGGTGACCGCACGCGTCAAACTGGTCAACCATGTGCGCGGCTCTCTCAAAAGCCTAGGCATCTAAGATGAAAGCGAGAACCAGTTAGCAGCTCCGAGACAGGACACCCACAAGCACCGAGCCTGGTAAGCTCACAAAAAAGAGTGCGTATGGAAGTCTGACATAGGGAATCCGTCTCGACATTCTCTCAAACATACATCATAAAAGAGTAACAAAATTGAAATTTTCACATTAAATAATAACCTCTTCTCATGGAAGATTTTCCAGTCTGGATGATCGAACGTTTAGACCGTGAAGCAAATCGTATTGGCGTACCTCGACAATCCCTAATAAAAGTCTGGATCGGTGAACACCTAGACGCAGCTAAGTCCAAAAGAAAACTGAAGACCCAATCGAGTAGCCAGGGGCACTAAGTCCCCAGCTTTTCCGACTCACTACGCTCATCCCCCTTCGGCGCAACTTGAAGCATCAGCTCGTCAGTTGTTATTCTGCGCTGCGCTGGTTGAGGTGTCGTCGCGGACTTCTAGGTAGATCCACACTGCTTTCGCACGGAATCTCGCGATTACGCACATGTGCTTCTCTAGTGATTGATTTGCTATTCAGGTCTTTAACAATGAACTTTAAGCATTTTAATTTATCAACATGCTGAGCATGCTAGGACGGAGCTGGACACTCCATTTAACGCGTCTGATTTGCGACAAGCTTCATTAATCCACAATTCACGGGCTGGGTGCCAGTCCTCCACGATGGCATAAAATGAATTGACGGGGCACAGTTGTCCAATATCATGGACAACACCATGAACGCCATCACCTATTCCAGTGCTAGAGAAAACCTCGCGCGCACGATCACAGAAGTCTGCCGTAACCATGATCCTGTAATCATCACGAAGAAAGGCACCGATTCCGTGGTCATGATGTCTTTGGAGGATTACGAATCCATGAAGGAAACCACTTATCTGCTTCGGAGCCCGAAGAATGCCCGGAGGCTTCTTGAGTCCATTCAGCAACTTGAAGAAGGAAAGGGAAAAGAGAGAGAACTGGCTGAATGAAGAAGATCTTTTCAGATCGAGCGTGGGAGGACTACCAATACTGGCAGAAAAATGACAAGCGCATGCTCAAGAAAGCAAACGAACTGATTAAGGATATTGATAGGAACCAGCATGAGGGCATCGGCAAGCCCGAGCCCTTGAAGCATTCACTTTCCGGTTTCTGGTCTCGGAGAATCAATGAAGAGCATCGGCTGGTTTATCGAATTAATGGAAATGGGATTCACATCGCCCAGCTGCGATACCACTACTGAAACCATCCAGTCGCGGTGATCAATTGCTCCGCCATCTTCGGCGGACGTTGCAGGCCGACTGAGCCAGAGTGCTGATGTGTCCACTTTTCTCAGAGCACATCACACGTAAAACTCTAAAAATCAACAGAACGACTAAGCCCATAGGATGGGCGTCTAGTATCCACGTTTGACGTTTAGCCTTGGACCTTCAACCATCCTTCAACATGAAATCTTCCGAACAACTTTTTAAACGTGCGCAGCAACTCATTCCTGGCGGTGTGAACTCTCCTGTTCGTGCTTTCCGTTCCGTGGGCGGCGCACCTTTCTTCACTCAGAGCGCCAACGGCGCGCATCTAACGACTGCCGATGGGGCCGAACTGATCAACTTCGTCTGCACCTGGGGCCCAGCCATCCATGGGCACAATGATCCAGACATCCGCGCTGCGATCGCCACCGCGCTGGAAAACGGCACCAGCTTTGGCACACCCAATCCGTACGAGGTGAGCATGGCCGAGCTACTGGTCGAGATTGTGCCCTCGGTCGAAAAAGTGCGCATGTGCAACTCCGGCACCGAAGCCACCATGTCGGCCATCCGACTGGCACGCGGCTACACCGGACGCAACAAAATCATCAAATTTGCAGGCTGCTACCACGGTCATGTGGATTCGCTCTTAGTCAAAGCCGGCTCGGGCGCGCTGACACTGGGCAATCCCGATAGCGCGGGCATCCCTGCCAGCTTTGCGGCGGAAACCATCGTGCTGGACTACAACGATCCGGAAGCCTTGCAGGCCTGCTTCGCGCAACAGGGCGACGAGATCGCCGCGATCATTGTCGAACCTTACCCGGCCAACTGTGGACTCATCTTGCCCGACGGCGGCTATCTGGAATTACTACGCGAGCTCTGCACCAGAAATGGTTCGGTCTTAATCTTCGACGAAGTCATGACGGGCTTCCGCCTGGCCCTCGGTGGCGTGCAAGAACGCATCGGCATCACGCCCGACCTCACAGCATTGGGCAAAATCATCGGTGGCGGCCTACCAGTCGGCGCCTTCGGTGGCAAAGCTGAGATCATGGATCACCTCGCACCGCTCGGTCCCGTTTACCAAGCCGGCACTCTGAGTGGCAATCCGCTCGCGATGGCGGCCGGCATCGCGGCATTGCAAAAGCTCAAAGATACCAATCCGTATCCGCTCTTCGAAACAATGGGCGCACAGATTCGCGAAGCGCTGCTAGCGGCGGCCAAGGAAAAAGGCCTGCCGCTGCAAGTGCCCCAAGTGGGCTCGATGTTTGGCCTCTTCTTCAGCGAAGCGCCCGTGCGTAATTACCAAGACGCCACCAGTAGCCAGACCCAGCACTTCAACACACTGTTTAAATATGCGCTCGACCACGGCGTCTACCTGCCACCTTCAGCCTACGAGACCTGCTTCATCTGCACGGCCCACAACGGTGCCGATATCGAACAAGCCGCGGAAGTGCTCGCGGCCGGCATCCGCTCGATTTAGTCTTAAGTCAACTCGCGGGCCCCACACCGGGGCCCGCCAAATAACTTGGCGACTTGGCGCGCTGAGCCGACTCAGCTCAGTTAGCGAATCTCCCAACGATAGTGAAGATTCGATAATTTTTCGTAGCCGTCGATCGTGACACGCACCACATCTTCAATCCGACAGCCCCCGATCTCGGGATAATACAGGCCCGGCTCAATAGTGATCACACTTCCAGCCTTTAGTTTCGGCGCACCTTTCGAAACACGCGGTGCTTCATGCACCTCAAGCCCGAGTCCGTGGCCAGTGGAATGAATAAAGCCCACAAAACCATTCTTACGCCGCTCCGTAACAAAGCCCTCGGCCTCAAAAACTGCATTGGCAGCTGCATGCACGTGATCGCCTTTGACTCCCGCCTTCACCGAATCCAGCGCAGCTAGCTGGGCCTGGCGCACCGTATTCACCAATGCACGCTGCGCGGGGCTGGCCTTCCCTTTCAAGAAGGTGCGCGTCATATCACCATGGTAACCAGTCTTTTGCACACGTGGGAAAACATCGATAATAATCAACTCGTTGGGGCGCAGCGGCCCATGCCCGCCTTCATGTGGATCGCAAGCTTGCCGCCCCCCCGCCACAATCGTGTGGCTCGCAGTCGCGCCCTTGGCGAGGCAAGCTTGATCAATAATTGTGCGCAAACGTTCCGAAGTCAGCGTGCGCCCTTCGTAGACAATACGCTTCCCCTCGATCTTAGCAGCCCGCAGCACCGCCTCCGCCGCACGTATACCCGCAGCAGAGGCCGCATTACCTTGCTTGATGGCACGTGCTTCTGCATCAGTCTTCTTGATACGTTTCGGGAAAAACGCTCCTTCGACTATCTCAACACGATAGCCTGCATCAAATAGTTTGGCATAATAAATCGCCGGAAAATCGGCCGGCACTTCAATCTTCTTCACCGCAAAACGCTGTGCAAAATAGACCATCAACTCCCCTGGCCCCACATCCGCGAGCTCGATCTGTAGATTCTCTGCGGCCTTCTCACGAATCGACTCTAAGAGTAGGACTTCATCAAACTTGGACTGCTTCGCCACACGCCCATATTCGAGCTGACTCACCACCGCGTAGCTTTTCTTTTGAGCAATGATCGCTAAATACGGGTCCGGCACGAAGACCCCGGAAAGATAGAGCGAGTCAGCCGAAGACTCGGAAGCGGCGTAAAGAAGACGGATTGTGGAGGATTTACTTTTCATTGTTCAGTGAATGTTCTAATGATCCTGAGCATTCCCGTGAAGCTGTCACGCATCGAACCTTAAAAATTTAACATTGAAACCACAAATTAACATTCTCGTAACATTACTGTCACTCGCGCTATTAGCCTGCCAGCCAAACAGGCAGGCTGATTTAGCGCCGGCAGATGGACAAACCCACTTCGCAATCGCGATCGGCGGCCAGGAATTACAACTGCAACTAGCAGTTAATTCCGCCGAACAACAGAAGGGCCTGATGCACCGTGACAGCATGCCCGAAGACCACGGCATGTTGTTCCTCTTCGATCAGCCGGCGCAGCGCTCCTTCTGGATGCGTAACACTCGCATCCCGCTGGACATCGGCTACTTCGATGCCAGTGGGCACTTACTGGAAGTGCACAAACTCTTCCCTTACGATGAAACACCCGTGCCTTCTGCCAACGATCAAGTTCTAATCGCAGTCGAAACCAATCGTGGTTGGTACGCCGCCCATGGCGTCAAGCCCGGCGCACGCATCGACATGACCGCACTACAAACGGCACTCAAACGTCGCCAACACGCCAACTCGGCGCTCAAACCATAATGTCCGAACCGAAGCCCCAAAATCCACGCGTTCCGCGCCAAGGCGATCTGATAAAACCCGTCCCCAGAAAGTCTCAGGCTTCCTCTAAAAAAAGAAATCGCTCTAAAGCCCCGCCCCCCAAACCTGCCGGGTGGCTCGCTTACCTCACGCTCATCGTACTGACGATTCTCAGCTTTGCTCCGATATTCACATCTGGGCTCATTTGGCCCAGTACGACGAAGTCGAGCGCAGCCCCTATCAATCAATGGAGTCCTGGACCGAAGCATGGGCTCCAAGCATGATTCGCAGCGAAGATCCCATCAGCCTGAGCTCCTACTTTCTCGAGCAAAAGATCCCACTAGACCCCGCGCTGACTCACAATGCAATCAATCTACTACTGCACCTCAGCGCGGCAATATTCTTACTTAAAACACTCGATGCACTGCATCTCCCTGCTGCCTTCTCAGCCTCGCTGATTTTCGCACTGCACCCCAGCGTGCTACAAACGGTCTATTGGTCTGGCTATCGTCAAGATCTGATCGGCTTAATTTTGCTTTTAGCCGCACTCTATTTTGGCATTCGTAACCGAGGCCCCGCCGATTTTGTAGCCCTAATGGTCCTTAGTTTGATCGCTTACATCGTCCACCCGGCCACCTTAGTGCTACCTCTGCTGCTGAGCCTATGCATCTTTCAGCAACAGGCGACCTTCCACCTCAAATATTATAACCGCCTACTACCGCTACTGTGTTTGGCGCTGTTCATTGGCGTATGGGCACAAGGCCATCAAACTGTAGCAGAAATCGAATTTAGTGACCGAATCAGTATCTACGCTCAAAATCTCTTTTTCTACCTCAAGCAAGCCCTCGTCCCAGTCGAACTATCGCTCTTTCACCCCTTTGATCAATCAAAGGGCTACAGTGTAGGCGCACAGTATAGCTTCCTCCCCTTCCTACTCTTTATTCCGTTTTACATTTTGATCGCGATTAACTTCAAGAAGTCATGGACACGGGGCATTCTACTTGGACTCACCTCCTACCTGCTACTCATCCTCTATGGCATCTCGCAAACAGGTGCCTTTTTAGATGGCAGCCTCGCGAACGAAGACCACCTGCAATACATAGCACTCCCCTTTATGATTGCACTGGTCGCCTGCACCGCTGGAGGCATTGTTCGCAACATGGGCTCTGGAGGCAAAATCCTCTGGTACATCGCATTCACCACCTTCACACTCATTCAAATAGCCGTCACCTCATCCTATGCGAATGCGGTAAGTGACCGCACTCAAATGTGGCACAAGCTCTCACAGCAGTGGCCCAATTCCTGGCAACCCAAGATGGCCCTCATCCACACAGTTCAAGCCAGCGGCGAAGCCAGCGAGTTTCTCGATAACAATGAAATGATCGAGATGTTGGAGAATGTCTTAAAATTACAACCCAACCGCATGCAAGAGCGCATCGCTTTGGCCCGCCTCTATCGCAGCAGCGATCAAAAATCAAATGCCTTGCGCGAATACAAACGAATCTTGCGCGACTTCCAGCCCGATCGGGAATTCTTGGGCGAAGCAGCTGAATTTTACGACAGCCTCGGCCTGACATGGGATGCCAACAACGCACGCGAACGCATGACTGAATAAATTTCTATTTTACTGAATCAACATCGCAAACATAGTCTGAATCGACAGCCTTTACATCACGATTTAAAAAAAATCACTCAATCACCCACAGACATATTATGACAACACAAAGCACCCCCGGCCTCGGCACACTCGCACTCCACGCAGGACATACGCCCGATAAAGACACTGGATCACGCGCAGTCCCGATTTATCAAACGACCAGCTACATGTTCAACGACACCGCACACGCGGCGCGTCTCTTCGGTCTCGAAGAGTTGGGTAATATCTATACCCGCATCATGAACCCGACCACCGACGTGCTCGAAAAACGCGTCGCCGCACTCGAGGGGGGCGTGGGAGCACTCGCTCACTCCAGCGGCCAAGCTGCCATCACCAGTGCCATCTTAAATATTGCTTCGGCTGGCGACAATATCGTCTCCGCAGCGCAACTCTACGGCGGCACGTATACACTATTCAAATACACACTGCCCAAGCTTGGCATCGAAGTGCGCTTCGCCGATGCCACCGATCCGGCCAGCTTCGCGCCCTTGATCGACGACAAGACCAAAGCCATTTACGGCGACACCGTCGGCAATCCCAGCCTCAACATCTTCCCATTTGAAGAAGTCTCTGCGATCGCCAAAGAGGCCAAACTGCCCCTCATCATTGATAGCACAGTCGCCTCCCCGGTGGTCTGCCGCCCGCTCGAGCACGGTGCCAACATCGTGGTGCACAGCTTGACCAAATTCATCGGCGGGCACGGCACCAGCATCGGTGGCATTGTCGTCGACGGTGGCAACTTCGACTGGGGCAGCGGCCGCTTCAGCGAATTCACAGAGCCCGACCCCAGCTACCACGGCCTCGTGCACTGGGATGCCTTCGGCGCCTTCGAACCAGCCGGTGGCGCCAACATCGCCTACATCATGAAGATGCGCCTGCAATGGCTGCGCGATGTCGGTAACTGTGCTTCTCCCTTTAACTCTTTCATGCACATTATGGGACTCGAAACGCTTCACTTGCGCATGGAACGCCACTGTGAGAATGCACTCAAAGTCGCCGAATTCTTAGATGCACACGAAGCCGTCAGTTGGGTCAACTACCCCGGCCTCAAAAACAGCCCACACCACAGTGCAGCTCAAAAGTATTTTGCTCCCGGTCAGTTCGGCGCCATGGTAGGCTTCGGCGTGAAAGGCGGTCTGGAAACTGGCGGCAAATTCATTGATAAACTGAAGCTCTTCAGCCACCTCGCAAATATCGGAGACGCCAAGTCACTGGCCATCCACCCCGCCACGACCACACACTCACAGTTGACCGAGGCGCAGCAAATTGCGGCAGGTGTCACACCGGACTTCGTGCGTCTCTCCGTCGGCATCGAAGACATCGACGACTTGCTAGCCGACCTCGATCAAGCGCTCAAAGCCTAATGACTCAGTATCTCAATCCCGTCGTATAAGGTTAGAGTCCCGCCTTTAGGCGGCCGCGATTGAGAGGCCAGATAGATACACAACCGCCTAAAGGCGGGACCCCAACATCACCACAGCTCAGTGCCTACAATAACACCCCACAGCCTCGACTGGAACCAACCGCTGCTCCCAGCGGTTACCGAGCGACTGCTTTCATTAACTGAAGGCAGTCTGCTCGACCTCAGTCACCTACTGGTCATCGTGCCGACGCGCCAAGCCGGTCGGCGCCTACGCGAGGCTTTGGCCGTGGCCATCAGCGATCAGGAGCGGGCCCTCCTCCCCCCGGACATCCTCACCCCGGATACGCTGCTGAGTCACGCACTCAAGCAAGCACCCATCGCAAACGAAGCGAGTGTCACCGCCGCCTGGGTTGAGGTGCTCAGCAGCATCGATCCACACCACTTTGAAACACTCTTTCCCGTCGCCCCAGAGCCGGACGTAAATTGGCAGTTCGGCATGGCACAGCGTATAATGCAAGTACGCAACGAACTCGGCGAGGAAGGCCTCGGGCTCTACCAAGCAGCCCAACTCGCCAGCGAAAGTGGACAAGAAAGCGAACGCTGGCAGGAACTGGCACGACTTGAAGCGCTCTATATCGATCAGCTGAGCTTACATGGCTTGCTCGATCCCAAACAAGCACGCCGCGAAGCCGCCGAGCGGTTCACCGCCCCCCGGGTATCGAGCGCATACTTCTGATCGCCACGCCCGATGCACAGGCACTGCCGCTCCAGGCCTTGGCCAATACCGTGGATACACTGCCCATCGAAGTCTGGACCTATGGCGACGCCGAGCTCTTTGATTCATGGGGACGCCCACTCACTGAATTCTGGAATCAGCGCGCGCTGGATTTCGAAGGTTGGAACTGCCAACTCAAAGCCAGCCCCGAGCCCAAGGCAGCCGCCACCGAAGTCGCGGCAATGACCACCAACGCAAAACCGGAATCGATTCTCATTGGTCTCGCCGATAGCGATCTAGCTCCGCTGCTGGCCGACGAACTAACGCGCAAGAACATTCCGCACTACGACCCCGAAGGTACGCCCCTGCACCTTGGAGGCATTGGCCGACTCACCGAACTCCTCTGCCAACTCAGTCAGGAAGCCAACATTGCCAACGTGCGCACACTACTGCAGCACCCCGATTGCTTCGCCTATATTCAAGCCAGCGATTCGCAGCCACACTTACTGCGCAAACTCGACCAGTGCTTCGAACGCCACCTGTGCGCCGATCTGGATGCACTCATTCAATTTACCGACGATGCACGCCTGCGCGGCGCTCTCAAAGCGCTCAAAAGCCTGCAATATTCCATCAAACAAGCCAAACACTTTAGCCAAGGTCTATCCAACGCACTCAAAGACATTTATGCCGATGTCGAAATCGACACCGGCGAGTCCTCCAAGCCATGGCGTGAACGTGCAGAGGCCGTGAGACAACTTCTCGCGGAAGTTGCCACCGCTGAAGACACTTTTCCCAAACTCTCGACAGACCTGGCACGTAGTCTGGTGCTACAAGGTCTGCGCAAAGCCAAAGTGCACCCCGACCGCCCACGCCAGGCACACGACTTACTCGGCTGGCTCGAACTACTTTGGAACGACGCACCGCAACTCGTCTTAATGGGCCTGAACGAAGGTAAAGTGCCCGAATCAGTCATCGGCGATGCCTTTCTCCCAGAAACGATGCGCGCCCTATTCGGCCTGCGCACCAATGAACAGCGCTTCGCTCGCGACGCCTATCTAATGGAGGCGATCTGCCGCCGCCGCACCGGTGAGCGCGGCCAGGTGGACATATTGGTGCCACAAAAAGCCGCCGATGGCAGCCCCGTCAAACCCTCGCGCCTACTCTTTCTTGGCAGTGCCGACACCCTACTCCCACGCACGCGTACACTCTTTGCCCAGTCCGATACGAACGAGCCCCCCACCGATTACTCCATCCCTTGGAAGTTGAGCCCCCCACCAGGTCTCCCCCTGCCCGAGCGCATTTCAGTCAGCGCCCTAAAAAGCTATCTCGAATGCCCCTTCCGCTTTTTCCTGCGGCACATCATGCACATGCGCCCAATCGACCTAGAGTCCCGTGAAATGAGTCCCGCCGCCTTCGGCACCTTGCTGCACGCCATTCTAGCCGAGCTCAAAGGCCTCAGCATTGATTCACAAACTAAGCCATCCGATCTAATCGCCAAACTACATGCGATTGCCGAAAACGAAATCGAGCACAAATTTGGACGAGAACTCTCCTTCGCATTACGCCTACAGAAAGAAGCCATCCTGGCACGTATCCAAGCCTACGTAGAGCGACAAATCGAAGACGTCCGCACAAACGGAAGTATTCAAATCCTCCATACAGAATCCAAGTTTTCCGCCAAGCTCGAGGGCATCGAGCTAAGAGGAGTGATCGACCGCATCGATCAGCGCGGCGATCGCATCGAGTTAACCGACTACAAAACTGCCGACAGCCCCAAGAGCCCCGAAAAAGCGCACCTCGCCCCCCTGGCACGCAAAGAGCCTCCCGCACACCTGCCTGAGGAAGCCTTCTTCGAACATGGCAACAAACGCTACCGTTGGATCGACCTACAGTTGCCGCTCTATGTGTATTCCCAATTAGAAGCCGGCAAAGAACGTCCCCGCGTAGCCTATATCAACTTAGCCAAAACCTTAGAAAAAAGTGAAATCGCCCCCTGGGAGGACTTCACTCAGAGCCACGTAGACTCCGCCATCGCATGTGCCGAAGCCCTGATACGCCAGATCAAAGCAGGCGTATTCTGGCCCCCCAATCCCGACCTAAGAGAGGATTACGACGACTTCGCCCCCCTCTTCCCCGACGGCATAGAAAACTCCGTAAAAGCCGAAGCCTTCCAAAACTACCAATTCACGAAAACAAATGATATGGCAGAATCATTATAGGCAGAATCATTACTGATCCGCCTCCAAAATCCACCTGATCTCCATGCCCATAAGTTTCTCAAAAATAATTCAGGTTACGCACCAGGATGATTTCCATGCGATTGATCACATGGTAATGAAATCGGCATTTGAGATACACAATGAGATCGGCCGATTACTGGATGAAAAAGTGTATCAGCGAACTTTATTGCATAGACTGACATCACGCGGACTACAATGCGAGTTAGAGTCTGAAATACGAATCACTCACAAAGAATTCCAAAAGTCCTATTTCATCGATCTAATTGTTGATGGTGTCCTATTCGAAACCAAAACCACTGCTCAATTAAAACCTCAGCATGAAGCACAACTATTAAACTACTTACTGCTAACAAATACACAACACGGTAAGCTTATCAATTTCCGCCCAAACTCAGTTCAAAGTAGGTTTGTATCCACAACACTCAGGTCATCCGATCGAGCAAAGTTTAAAATTACAGCAGAAGATTCAGCTATCGCCGAAGTCCTGCACGACCTGCTGTCGGACCTCGGCACTCACTTAGCGATCAACTTGTATAGTGACGCACTTCGTCAATTACTAGACAGTGAGCTCAGAGAAATCTCATTAAGCGATGCAAAGAAATTCATTGGAGTTCAAGCAATGCCAATGCTAACGAACACAGAAGCGCTCATAGTCATAGCTATCGCACAAGCACAAGGAATTGCTTCTTATAAAAAGCACCTGACACGTTTTTTGACCATAGCAGACCTCAAATCTTTCAATTGGATCAATTTCAACAATCGAACAATCACCCAATCGGTCCTCCTACGAAAATAGTGAATCAGCAAGCTCCAGAAACACCCGAAACGTAACTCACCTTCCCTATAAAATGATTCTGCCCCCAATGATTCTGCCTAATAAATTAATCCATACCAAGTCATTCTGCAAAAACTCACAGTGAACTCACTTCAACACATCGCGATTTCCGCTTCCGCTGGCTCGGGTAAGACTTACCAGCTGACCAACCGTTTCATCTACCTGCTACACCTCGCCGAACAGCCGGAACGTATTATCGCACTCACCTTTACCCGCACCGCTGCCGGCGAGTTCTTTCATAAAATCATCGAGAAACTCAGCGACGCCGCCAGCGCCCCCCAAACGGCCGCCCAGCTCTCCGCAGAACTACAAATCGACGCCGACGCTACACGCTATCACCATTTGCTGCGCATTTTAATTAGCCGCATGCACCAACTCAACCTGCAGACGCTCGACAGCTTTTTCTTTCGCGTTGTCTCCGCCTTTGCACTGGAACTCGGCCTATCCGGCAGCCTCAACCTACTTGACGAAACCTCCGAGCCGCGCCTGCGCAATGAAGTGCGCGACAGCATCGTACATCGCCCCGGCGAGCTGAACGAAGAACTACACGAATTTTGGCAGGCCTTCAAACAGGCCACCTACGGACACGATGCACGCAAAGTCGAATCCATTGTTTCCGATTTCATCGAACAGCTCTACAATCTCTATCTGGACGCCCCTCAAGCCACACTCTGGGGCGAAGCCGCACGTATCTGGCCACAAGGTTGTCCCTGGACCTGTGCTCAGGCACCCGACTGGGATCAATTGGCCAACAGCCTGCGCGCTGCCGTGCCCGAGGACTTTATGAAGTCGCAAAAAAACGACTTCGAGAGCGCCGCGACCAAGGTGCAAAACTACCCAGTCAAAGAAGAGCTCAATACCTTGCTCAATAACGCCTTTGCCGTGGCACCAGACATCCTGGCTGGGCGAGCCATTCTCAAAGTGCGCAAGGAGATCGACCTGCCGGCCCCGCTCTGCACGGCCCTAGCCGACATTTTAAAGGCCATCGTCTGGCATCATTTACAACGCGCCCTACAAAACACTCAAGGCGTCTATCGCATTCTTGAGGCCTACCACCAAAACTACGACCGCTTGGTGCGCCGCCCGGGGCGACTCGCCTTTGCCGACCTCACGCACTTGCTCTCCCCGAAACTCTCGGCTCCCCCATGGGTGTCGAAGACAGCAATGCCCGTGAATTGATGGACTTTCGCTTAGACGGGCAATTCGACCACTGGCTATTCGACGAATTTCAAGATACCAGCCCCCACAGTGGGCCGTCGTTCGCAATCTAATCGACGAAATCTTACAAGACGCCTCCGGACAACGCTCACTCTTCTACGTTGGCGACACCAAGCAATGTCTTTACCTATGGCGCAACAGTGATGACCGTCTCTTTCACGACATCCGCGCGCAATATACCAATATCATCGATCAACAATTAGCCGAATCCTGGCGCTCAGCCCCGGCGATTCTCGACGCCGTCAATGCCAGCTTCCAAGACAACGCACTCATCGCCGAAACCTTTTCGCCCGACGCAGCGCAACGCTGGGCCAACGCTTGGAAGCCGCATACCGCGTCCAAAGCCACCGCAGCACTCAGCGGCTATGCCTGCTGGTTAGAAGCCAAGAAAAACGACAGCCCCACCCGCAACGAACGCATACTCGAAATCCTCACCCAGCTCAACCCGATCGAGCGTGGCATGAGTGTCGGCGTGCTCGTACGGCGCAATAAAGACGCCAACGAAGTGGCCGATTACCTGCGTGAAAACAGCGCCTTCCCCGTCCACACCGGCTCCGCAGTCAAGCCAGCCGAAGACAATGCCGCCGGAGCCGCACTGCTCGCCATGTTGCGACACGCGGCACACCCGAGCGATCAACTCGCCGCAGGCTTTCTCCAACTCATCGACGCCTCCACCAGCGCAGACTCATTACTCGCAGCCACCAATGAGTTGCGCACCCGTTTACTCCGCGACAATCACGAGTCCGCAGTGCGCTGGGCTTGCCAACGCATCCTGACCAAACTCACCGCCCAGGACACTCGCCACCGCACACGCCTGAATCAACTCATTGAAAAAGCGCGCGCCTTCGACAGCGAGGACAGTCGTGATCTGGACGCCCTATATCGCTACCTACAAAATAGCAGCAGCGGCGACTGCGCGCCCGGCGATGCCGTGATCGTAGAAACCATTCACAAATCCAAAGGTCTCGAATACGATATTGTCATACTCGTCAACGAAGATAAAGGCGGCGGCCCCGGCGATCGCCGCATCAGTGCCCTGCTGGACAGTCAAGGCAAAGCCCAATGGATACTGGAACCGATCAAAAAAGATCTGATGGCCGCCGACCCCGAATTGTCACGCTTACAAGCGCAAAGCGAAAGCCAACAAGACTTCGGCAATCTCTGCACACTCTACGTCGGCATGACACGCGCCAAGCGCGCGCTCTACATGATCAGCGATTTCAGCCGAGTCAGCAAACGCTCCAGCGTACACTACCTACGCCAATGCCTCGGCGACGAAGCCGATAGCGAAGGCCTAATCTGGGCCACCGGCGATACCGACTGGCATCAGTCATTTAAGACGAAAGCCCGCAAGTCTACGCCCCCGGAACAGCCCCCCATTCACCCCAAATTCGAGCCCGCCCATCCACGCCTACAACTGCAACGTCCTTCAAGCGACAAGCACACACGCCTCAAAGCCAGCACACTCTTCGACTACCAGGCCAACGCCGCCGAATTTGGCACACAAGTCCACGACGCCTTCGAACAAATCGCATGGCTAGAAGCAACAAGCCCGATCGATCCACTCTTGCACGAATGCTTTGCGAATCCAGACATCCAAGCACTCTTCACACAGCCCACACAAGCAGTCGAACTCTGGCGTGAAAAAGCCTTTAGTTATGTCGAAGGCGAGCAATTCATCAACGGGGTCTTCGACCGCGTCCACATATATAAGGATGCGTCGGGCAAGATTACGCAGGCCGAAATTATCGACTATAAAACCGACCGCATACGCGAAGGCACAACAATCGCACAGGCAGCCGAAAAACACCGCCCCCAATTACAAGCGTACGCCAAAGCACTAGGAAAAATAACCGGCCTGACCAAAGAGCAAATTCAATTAACACTAATCTTCACGCACACATCCCAACTCCAGCAATTATAGTTCATCTTTATATTGAACGTTCCATACATTCCCACGCTAAACCAGTCGATCGTGGACAACTCCGTTCGCTCGTCCCTACGATATCCAGAAAAAGAGTGTTCCTGAACGTATTGCTTCACCGCTCACCCACGCTTAATAAAGGACTGCCAACAGGGCAGTGCGATAGCATGTTTACAGTGCAATCGACCCGCCCCGTTGGCGGGTCTTCGTAAGCGTTTTTAAGCGGTTCCCGCGTAGCGACTCAAAGCGAAAAAAGGATACATCACTGTGTGAGCTCCACGATCACCAGAAAGAAGGAAGATGGTGTCCTATAATATTGAGTGAATGAAATTATAAAGAATGCGGCGACTTCAGCGCGTAAGGTAAGAGTGAGCGCAGCTGCAGTTACTGAAGAAATCGTGACGATTTTCGTTGATGTCACACTTTCGTAACATTTGCTGATGTGTTTATAACAACCCACTGCATATGTTAACCACACTCTTCGCAATATTTGGTAGTCTAGGCCTTTTCCTCTACGGAATGAAGGTCATGAGTGAGGGCCTCCAGAAAGTCTCAGGTGAGGGCCTGCGCGCACTGATCGCCAATATGACGCGAAATCGTCTGTCTGGAATCGTGAGTGGCACCTTAATTACTACACTGGTCCAGTCATCAAGTGCAACCACCGTAATGATTGTCAGCTTCGTCAATGCGAAGCTGCTCACGCTACGCGAGTCCATTAGCATGATCATGGGCGCGAACTTGGGCACCACCAGTACCTTCTGGGTGGTCGCCACACTCGGCTTTACTTTTAGTTTAAGCTCCATCGCCCTACCCTGTGTCGGCATTGGCGTGGCGATGATCTTCTTCCGCACTCCAAAGGTGCGGAACGGGGGCGAGGCTCTGATTGGTTTCGGCATCTTATTCCTCGGACTAAATTTCCTCAAAAACTCCGTTCCAGACGTAAAAGTAAACCCCGAGCTATTCTCTTTCCTCGCCGACTGGTCGGGGCATGGAATGAACTCGGTTGCCATCTTCTTTGTTTTCGGAGCGATTTTAACAGTTATCGTCCAGTCCTCTTCAGTGGCTGGGGCAATCACCTTAACCTTGGTCGCAAAAGGCTGGATTGGCTACGAAGATGCAGCAGCCATCGTCCTGGGGGAAAATGTCGGCACCACGATCACAGCCAACCTCGCGGCCATGACAGGAGGCGTCGAAGCCAAACGTGCCGCCCGTGCTCACTTTCTACTTAATATCATCGGAGTCTGTTGGATGCTTTGCATCTTCGGCTTCTTCTCTAATTTCATCGACCAAATCACACCAGGCGCCGCGAATGATCCAGCACACACACTTTACCACCTCGCGGCGTTTCATTCGCTGTTTAACCTGATCAATATCTTTATCTTATCATGGTTCATACCGCAACTGGCCTACTTAGCGACCAAAATGGTACGCGATAAAACGGTTCAAGGCCTCGACGACGCTCACATTCAGTATCAAGCCCCCAATTTACCGCAGACCGGAGAGATCAACCTAGCCGAAGCGCAACGCGAAATGAAGCGCATGGCCGAGCTCACTCGCGAAATGTTTACAGGTTTCAACGAAGTTTACGAATCCCCAGACACAGACCTCAGCAGCCGGATTCAGGAGCTCAAAGCGATGGAAGAACGTAGCGACCGCCTCGCATTCGACATTACTCAGTATTTGATCTACTGCGCGTCTTCCGAACTGAGCCGTGAGCGCCTCAATGAAGTGACTGTCATGCTTCGCGTCATCTCGGAACTCGAAGAAATTTGCGACAATGCGCTCGATTTGGTCAAGCTTGCCAAACGTAAATATCAAAAAAAGCGAGTACTTCCTGTAGAAACTCAAGCAGCCATTCGCAATTTCAGCATGCCAGTCGACCAGTTTATGAATTTCTACATCCAATGTCTCAGTAGAAAAGTGACGGCTGCAGACATCGAAACGGCGATGCACCTGGAAGAAACGATCGATGCTTCCCGCAAAAAACTTCGCCGAGAAGCCGTTCGTCGCATGAACGATCCGGCTAATATAAAATCCGAAATGCTCTACATCGACATTCTTAACAACATTGAAAGCATTGGTGACCACTCGCTCAACATCTTGAAATTCCTTAGTCAAATTGACTAAGCGAAGCGACTCCTAAAAGCGGGTGTTAGCGCTCGAATCAAACGCGTCCAAAAGCCTTTACCAGCTCATCAATCACGGAATCATTCATCGAAGATATTTCCCCCAATGGTTTACTCTGGATGATCGCCTGAGCGGTTGCCTCTAGAACCTCCATTCGATCAAAGGCATCCAAAACAGTGCGCCCGGCGACTAAGGCTCCATTGTGCTGCAAGAGCATTACAGGATTATCCGGGCCCACATACTTAGCGACGGCATCCGGCGTTTCCATCATTTCATCGAAGGGCATCAGTGGCACATCTTTTAAGAATAGATAGCTCTCAGGAATTGTGCGTGTATCCAAGCGATCATCACTAATAGAAAAAGCCGTCGCATTCACCGGGAGTGCATTCATTACAGAATGAACTTCCGGATGGGCATCATAAATGGCCTTATGCAAGTTGGTCGCACGGCTGGGATACAGCCCCTCCGCACATTCTCCATTGGTCACGACGACGAGGTCATCAATCGTCAAATACTCGCGGTCGACGCGGGTCGGCGTGATCAAAAAACTATTATCGTCGATACGTGCCGATAAACTCCCCCATGAACTCGTCACCAAACCATGGGCATAGGCGCGATGAATAAAGTCATGAATCTCTCGCCTCAACTCGCGTTCGCGATTGCTGGGCGCTTGCGGCTCCCGCACGGGCAACTGGGTCAACGCAGCAGCGGCCTTAGCTAATTGCGCGGACTCGAGGCAACGCATCTCACCGAGATTTCGAGCCTGTAGAATCGTGCGTGCCGTAAACTCCAATGTTTCAAAACGACGAAATGCATCCTTGAGGTCCACACCTCCGACCACGACCCCGTGGTTTTCCATCACGACACAAAAAGTATTCGGAGAAGCGGCAAATTGGGCCGCGATGCTATCGCCCAAAGCGTCGCTGCCGGGCAAAGCATAGGGCGCAAATGCGACCGCGCCGCAGACATTCCATGCCTCTGGAAATACGCGTGTTTCGGGCACCTGCGCACAAATACTAAAGCTCACCAGAGCACCGGGATGGGCATGTATCACGGCGCCGATGTCAGGACGTGCATTGTAGACACTGAGATGAAAAGGACACTCTGAGGACGGAGGGTGCGGCCCATCCACTTGAGTGCCATCTAGTTTGACCCGCGCCATATCGCGACGGGTCAAATTTCCTTTATCGACACGTGCCGGCGTAATCCAAACATCCCCGTTATCAGAGCGGACAGAAATATTACCACCTGATGTAGTCGTCATGTAGCGACGATAGATACGAGCCATTGTCAGCTCGATTTGATCGCGGGGATGTAGGAGTTCGAAGTTCACTCAATTACGCAGTAGGAGTCGCTTTCTTGACGAAGCGGGATGAAGTGAAGCCATAGATTGCAATAATGATGAAGCAAAGCACAACCAGGAAGAAGGAACCACGTGTCGCCGTGGTGCCCATGAAGCCGTCCAAGTCCAGGACTTGCCCTTGGAAGCGTGTCATAAACACACCACCAACAATGGCGAAAATGAGTCCAGCCGAGCCCAGCTTGGCATCCTCTCCGACACCGTCCAAAGCAAGACCATAAATGGTGGGGAACATGAGCGACATACAAGCCGAGACCAACACCAGTGAATAAAGCCCTGCGATGCTCTGAATGTAAATGGCGCCCAGGGTGCAGGCAATCGCACCCGCGCTGAGGATCAGCAGTAATTTGCTAGGAGAGATATACTTCAGGAAGAATGTGCAAATAAAGCGGCTGCAGAGGAAAATGACCATCGCCATAATATTAAAGTTCTGCGCGGTCGCCTTATCGATCCCCAACTCATTCTCAGCATACTGAATGATAAAAGTCCAGGTCATGATCTGCGCACCGACGTAAAATGTTTGAGCAATCACACCTCCCACGTAATTGGGATTTGTGAGCAAGCGCTTGATCGTGCGGCCGAAGTGGACGTCATGCGAAGCATCCGGGGGACTGGTGTGCGGTAGCTTACTGACTAGAAACACACCTAAAACCAGTAGAACCACACAACCGATCGCGGTGTAAGGCATCGCCACCAACTTGAGGTCATTTTGCTGTAGCTCACGATGGGTCATGCCCTGAAAGCTGGTGATCTTACCATCTTTAAAATCTTGCAGCGCCGTCATGGGCGCATTGACACCGACTGTAGCCACATAAGCCTCCACGTTGGCATCATACACACGCTCGCGGGGTTTGGATTGCAGGAAGGACGGGATATTGTGCTGTTGCTGGACCACTTCAGTCGGTGCTAGGTCAGACGCGTAGCCGTTCACATCGTTCTTAAAGTCCTCAACTTGAATCGCGGACAGAATGACTGTGCCTGCGATAAACATCCCGGTCAATGAACCTAACGGATTGAATGCTTGAGCCAGATTCAAACGCCTGGTGGCCGTTTCAGCAGGCCCCATTGACAAAATATACGGATTGGCAGTGGTCTCAAGAAAGGCCAAGCCAAAGGTTAAAACATACAGTGCAATAATGAAGAGATTAAAATTGGCACCTGCTGCAGCGGGAATCGACAACAAAGCTCCTAAAGCATAGAGGCTCAGTCCGACAACAATACCCGCTTTGTACGAATAGCGGCGGATGAAAATCGCGGCAGGCAATGCCATCGTCGCGTAACCACCGTAAAATGCCATCTGCACCCATGTGCTCTGTGCATTTGTAATCACAAATACATCTTTAAAGACAGCGACCAATGGATTGGTCACATCATTAGCAAAGCCCCACAAAGAGAACAACGATGTCACTAAGATAAAGGACATCAGGAATTTCCGTGGGATGACAGGTATGGTGGGGTTTTTCATATTAATGATAACAATACGATGCTATACTTGATTATGCTTTGATATTAAGTCTACAACACTATTCTTGAAAAATGCGTTGCAGAGATAGGAATTAGAAAGTTGAATACGGGATCAATTGAAGGTCTGGACTACAGTATTACAGAGAAAAAGTGATAAACGAGGGATTATAGGCAAGATGAGACAACTTGCCTATCGCTCAAATAAGTGATAAAGGCATCTTTTTTTCCAAATAGCGGCAACCACCACTCGCCAAGACGCCCAATCACTCTCAATCCGACACAAAACGAAAGAGTGAGGACCTAAAAGCCGAAAATTCTTTTCACAAAGCCCCAGAAACCTGAATCAGGCTGTGTCTGCGGGACATTTGGGATGGATGCCTCAGCAGGCGTCTCGTCAGAGGGACGATCTGCAGGCGCTAGACTGGGCTCGTAACTTAATTCTAATCGGTAATCTTGAATACTGGGACGCTGCGCCACGGCGGCTTCGACAGTCTCACGGAGTTGGCTCAAGTAATCCTCGCCGATGGATTGCAGTAAAATGGGGCCGTAGTAATAGTTGAGTGATTCGTGTTGGTAGATCACATACCAGCCCGCATCCAGCTTGGCGGGATCCTCAACCAGCTCGCCTGGGTAGCGTTGATCAAAGTCAGCTTTAGAGAGAAAGCTCATATAGGGGATCGCAGTCTCCTCCAGCACCCGCAGGGGCTCGGCCCTGACTGCGGTGACCGAGCCGATGAATGCGAGCATGAGAGCCCACTGGTATCGCTTAAACGCCGCAGGCCTCCGGCGAGCGGACAGGCCACGCACGCACGCCAAGACCTGCGACGAGCGGACACGTCTCAAAAATCTCATGCTTCTAATCTGTCTCATACACCTAATTCTCAATTTCTAATCCCTAATCCCTAATCCCTAATCCCTAACTCCTAATTCCTAATTTCAAACTCTCACAGCCCACTCGGAAGGTTGGTGCCGTAGTCGCCGCTTCCACTGCCGCCGCCCACTTGCGAGCCTCCCGTTGTATTTTGGCCGGCACCAGCCTCGGTGCGATTACCGGTGCTGGTCGAAGTCGAAGGACCAGTCGCCCCCGACGCGCTGGACGCAGGCACACCGGTCGTGGAGTTGGGCACAGTGCTCGCGGAGCTAGCACTTCTTTAGAACGATTGACTTCAACCGTCTCTTGCGAGCTGACGCCACCGAAGCCGAAGTCTTCAAAATTACGCGGCTCTTCTCCACCACCAGAAGCGCCACCAGAACCACCACCAGAAGCGCCGGCCTGCCCGCTCACAGGCGCCTCATCGGCGGGTGGCAATGCGGCGGAACTGTTGCCAGCACCGGTGGGATCGCTTGTCTCCGTCGAAGGCGAGCTGCTGCCGATGGAAGCACTCGCTCCGTCTTTGGAACTCTGATTCGCCACAGTTTCACCACCTCCGGTGCCACCGACATTCTCGAAGTCACGCGGAGGCTCATTTACATTTTCAGAGCTGGCCCCCGCAGTCGGCGCTGCAGTGGCGCCGCTACTTTCACCGCCCCCCGCCTCACCGGGCTCTGGCGTATCGGTCGACTCTGAGGCCGGTGGAGTCGTTGGCGGATTGACGCGGCCATCAAAAAGATCTGGATCAGGCGCAGCGTGCAGCACGACAGCAGACAAAATCAGCGCCCCGCAAGACAATCCTAAGCGCGCAACAATGTCTCGCCAAGCACGCGAAGGCTCGAAATGCGCGAGCTTGCATCGCGAAACTGCAGCGCTCCAACGCGGCGAAGAGGGCTCTATAACTTTTCGGTGCATTCGACAGTAATGGTGGCATTGGGATGGCGCGCATCCACTTTGAATTCGATTTCGACGCTCTCATAGCCTGAGCGAGTGCCGCGCACTTTATAGACATCTGGAAAGAGTTTAAGTTCTTCTGTTTTGAAGCGATCGGGCGGCAGAACGCCAATGATGCTGACATAGGTGCGCTTATCGGATTTGATCGTCACATTAACTTCTTCGCTTTGCGCCTTAAGACTGGCTCGAATACGGGCTTCTTCAGTGAGCTGACTGGGCGCTACATTGCTAGGGCGACTGGACATGGCTTCATTAAAAAGCTTCGCCGCCAATGGGAAACGCCCCTCTGAAATATATTTCTCAGCCGCCGTGATATTTTGACTATAACGAATATTAGCCAAATAAAGACTGGAGGCTTTTTCTAAGCCTGTGCGCGCCTCCTTGGAATCGGGCGCAATTGCAACGGCTTCTTTATAAAAATTACGTGCGGCTTCGTAACGCCCGGCGCGCAGTGCGTCGTAGCCATCACTGAGCAACACATCCAGCCGTGCAGCTTTGTATTTTTCTTTGAGTTGAGCGAGGCGCGCCTCCTGCTCTGTAGAGGATTTAAGCTTTAAAGCAGCTTCTACGGAAGCGATGGCGCTGGAAAAGTCGGCCGCTTGCTCGGCAGTGAGTGATGCGTCGATCAGTGTTTGATACTCACGATCCAAGATGCGGGCTTCGAGCGAGGCGCGTTGATTGCGAATGAATGGGTTCTGGGGATTCTCGGCCGCGAGACGTTCCAGTTGCGCGAGCGCCGCCTCCAAGTCGCCGCTCGCTTCGAGCGCACGGATCGCTTTGACTTCTTCAGCGATGCCCTCGAGTGCGGTCACCATGACGAGTCCCTCAGTTGCGGCGGCGTTGGCCGAATCAAGCTCCAAGACCGATTCGTAGGCCGTGCGTGCGGCAGTCAATTGATAGTCTTCCAGCGCCTGACTGGCCGCTTCCAGTAGGCCAGCAGTCTGTTGCAGCGCGCGCGCCTCCAGATCGCCCAGTATGGCGCTGGTCATTTCGAAGTCGTCGACACTGCGCTGATATTCCCCGCGTTGAGCGCACGTAGCGCGGTATTATACGTTTCCACCGCCTCACGGTAAGTGTTTTCAAAAGCGGACTTCAGATAATCAAGGCTTTGCAATTCTGCATAGGTGCTGTCATTGAGCGCACGCGCTTGATCGGCCAGCGCCAAGGCAGCCAATTGGCTCTCGGCACGTTGTACCACTGAGTTGTAGTGCAGCGCTGCATCCTCCAGTGCTCCCTTTTGCAGAGCGACTGCGCCCTTACTGGCGTCGCGCTTGAGGCTGGCGATAAAATCGAGCGAGACATCTCCCTGGCGCAAAGCTTCGGCTAGGTCTTGCTCAATCAGGCGATCGGCCTTCTCCGCCAGCTGCCTTAGGTCAAAATCAATTGCTTCGCTCGTGCTTTTGACTGCACTGCTCTCAGAATTTGCCTGCTCCGTGCCACTTGAAGCTCCCAAACGACTAAAAAGCAGTAGCAACAATGGTAGAACGATCAATGCCGCCAGTACCATGGCGACGATTACGACGGGTTTTTTATTGCGTGTCATAGATAAAATAGAGTGAAAGAATAATAGAACGCGTAGGCGGAATGGCCATTAGAAAAACGCGCTTCCCGATATCTTACTTTTAAGGGCTTATTCTTGCTTGCATGGGAGTGCAAAAAAAACAGCCTTGCGCCAATTTATGCCAAAACGCACCGACATACAGACTATTCTTATCATTGGTTCCGGCCCGATTGTAATCGGCCAGGCCTGCGAATTCGACTATTCCGGCACTCAAGCTTGTAAAGCGCTGCGTGAGGAAGGTTACAAAGTGGTGCTGGTGAACAGCAACCCGGCCACGATCATGACCGACCCCGAGTTTGCCGATGTCACTTACATCGAGCCGCTTACGGTTGACGCGCTGGAGAAGATCATTCTCAAGGAAAAGCCAGATGCCCTGCTCCCCACCCTCGGTGGCCAGACGGGACTGAACCTTTCGATGGATCTGCACGATGCAGGCATTCTCGAAAAATATGGCGTGCAAATGATCGGCGCCAAGCCGGAAGCCATCATCAAGGGCGAGGCGCGCGATATTTTCAAACAGGCCATGCTTAAGATCGGCCTGGACGTGGCACGCTCGGCCACCGTCAATAACCTGGCGGACGCGCTCAAGGCGGCTGACGAATTGATCGGTGACTTCCCCATCATCATTCGCCCCAGCTTCACGCTCGGTGGCTCTGGCGGCGGGATCGCTTATAATCGCGAAGAATATGAGCGCATGGTGCAAAACGGCCTCGATATGTCGCCCACCACCGAAGTGCTGGTCGAAGAGTGCTTACTCGGCTGGAAGGAATACGAGATGGAGGTCATGCGCGACCACAAGGATCAGTGCGTGGTCATCTGCTCGATTGAGAATTTCGACCCGATGGGCGTCCACACCGGTGACTCCATCACGGTGGCACCGGCCATGACGCTGACGGATAAGGAATACCAGCTGATGCGCGATGCATCCTTCGCATGTATCCGTGAAGTCGGCGTGGAAACAGGTGGCTCGAATATCCAGTTCTCGGTCAACCCGAAGAATGGCCGCATGGTCGTGATCGAAATGAACCCGCGCGTCTCACGTAGTTCGGCGCTGGCGTCGAAAGCAACGGGCTTCCCCATCGCAAAGATCGCGGCCAAGTTGGCTGTCGGCTATAGCTTGGACGAGCTGCAAAACGACATCACGCGTGAAACTCCGGCCAGCTTCGAGCCGACGATCGACTACGTGGTGACGAAGATCCCTCGTTTCACATTCGAAAAATTCATCGGTGCCGACACGACATTGACTTCTGCCATGAAATCCGTGGGCGAAGCCATGGCCATCGGCCGCACCTTTAAGGAGTCTTTCCAAAAAGCTCTACGCTCGCTGGAAATCGGCGCCAAAGGCTTTGTGGGACCGGCTAAATTTGCAGAGAAAATCACCGATATGCAGGCCATCCGCCAAGGCATCTCGATCCCTACTTGCGAACGTGTCTTTTGGCTGCGTCACGCCCTACTCAATGGCATGACGGATGAAGAAATTTTCGAAGCTTGTTCCCTCGATCCATGGTTTATCGATCAATTGCGTCAGTTGGTCGACATCGAGCTCGAGCTCAAGACCAGTAGTCTGGCAAAACTCGACGGCGAGTTAATGAAGACTGCCAAAGAAGCGGGTTTCAGCGATGCGCTGATTGCCGATCTGGTCAACTCCAACCGTCAAGCCGTGCGTAAGCGCCGCGAAAAGTTGGGCGTCATGACGAATTACCGTCTGGTGGACACCTGTGCTGCGGAGTTCGAAGCCTTCACTCCTTACTATTACTCTTCCTACGGCGCCGAGAATGAGATCTCCGTCACCGACAAGAAAAAGATCATGATCCTAGGTGGCGGCCCCAACCGCATCGGTCAAGGCATCGAGTTCGACTACTGCTGTGTGCACGCCTCCTTCGCCCTGCGCGAAGCGGGTTACGAGACCATCATGGTCAACTCCAATCCCGAGACCGTCTCCACCGACTACGACACCTCGGACAAACTTTTCTTCGAACCACTCACCCTCGAAGACGTGCTTGAGATTTACTACCAGTCCAAGTGCGACGGTGTGATCGTGCAATTTGGCGGCCAAACCCCGCTCAACCTCGCGACCGAGCTGGAAGCGCACGGCGTGAATATCATCGGCACCTCACCTTCCATGATTGACGCTGCCGAGGACCGCGATCAATTCCGCGACATTCTCGACCGTATCGGCTTAAAGCAACCGGAGAACCGCATCGCCAACTCACTGGAACAAGCCTACGAACTGGCCGGTGAAATCGGCTTCCCGATCCTACTGCGCCCCTCCTTCGTTCTAGGTGGCCGTGGTATGTTCATCGTCTACGACATGGACGAAATGAAGAAGATCGTGCGCGAAGTGTTCGACGTCGCTCCCGGCACTCCGGTGTTGCTCGACAAATTCCTGGAAGACGCGTATGAGCTCGACGTAGACTGCATTTCCGACGGCGAGACCACAGTGATTGGCGGCATGCTACAGCACGTTGAATTTGCAGGGGTTCACTCCGGCGACGCCGCCATGGTGATGCCCCCCCACACACTCTCCAACGAGATGCTGGATAAGGTTCGCACCGCCAGCTACGCACTCGCAAAAGAGCTACAAGTGGTCGGCCTCATGAACGTGCAATACGCGATCAAGGACGACGAGCTTTACATCATCGAAGTCAACCCACGCGCCTCGCGCACCGTGCCCTTCGTTTCCAAGGCGATCGGCGTGCCGCTGGCTAAGCTCGCCTCCCGTATCATGGCAGGCGAAAAGCTTAAGGACCTCGGCTTCACCGAAGAAATCATTCCTCCTTATTGGGCGGTCAAAGAATCCGTATTCCCCTTCAACCGCTTCCCAGGCGCGCCCATCATGCTCAGCCCGGAAATGCGCTCGACAGGTGAAGTCATGGGCCTCGACAAAGACCTCGGTGTTGCCTTTGCAAAATCACAGATGGCGGCCAAGCCCGCACTGCCCGACTCCGGCGACGTCTTTATCAGCGTCAAAGACGGTGACAAACAGCGTGCAATCGAAATCGCCAAGGGCCTAAGCGAACTCGGCTTCGGTATCTTAGCCACAGCAGGCACCGGCAAGCTGTTCAAAGAAAACGGTATCGAAGTGAAAAACGTCTGCCGCCTGAGCGAAGGTCGCCCCAACGTGATTGACCTGATCAAAAACAACAAAGTTTGTCTGATCATCAATACACCGCAAGGCACCGTGCCACGTCAAAACGAGAACGAGATCCGCACCGAAGCGGTGAAGCACAATATCTGCATTATGACCACCATCTCGGCCGCTTCTGCCGCTGTGGATGGCATCAAAGCGATCCGCGAGAAAGGCTACGAAGTGCGCTCGATCCAAAGCTACAGCCAAGAAGCGAATCCTAAGTAAGGAATCGCTACTTTCAGAATCCGCAGCTTTACGCGGAATTTAATCGACGGACTGCCTAACGAAAGTTAGGCAGTCTTCATGTTTATAAGAGTCGTACTACTTTTAGCAGCGATATGCTGCCTTAACGCATCCTCATGGGATATGATTGGAGGCATCGGCTGGGAAACAATCGGCTGGGACGAATGGGTGGCAGGCGATACTGCCAGCTTAATGGAACTGGAGGAATCGACTATATATGCTCCCGACGACGCGACAGAGGGTCCTTACTTCACGACCTACACAGGTACAAACTATTCCTTAGAAGGTAGTATTATATTCTGGGGACTCGACGATTGGGTCGATTACGAAGACGCAGGTGAAACTTTTGAAATCGAATTGATCAATGCACCCGCCGAGCTACAGGTTCATCCAATAAACTCCAGTTACGAGAGCAAATACCAAATCACCTGGACAGCTCCTAACGTCCCCACAGCCACGGAGTATACATTTACAGTAAGTGTCACCATCTATTATGCAGAGGAAATCACCGAAGAGCTACAAGGCACAATCACTCTAACTGTGCTCCCCGCACTCCCCCATATATCCAACAGCAACCTACTCACACAGGGATTTCGCATCCAGGATGATCCTGAAGATATTTATGAGCTGCAACTAGAGGTGGGCGATCCAGATGAAAGCTCCAGCGCAAGTCAGCTGACACTGGAGACACAAGATCCACGCTTCAGTTTTGAACGTGTGGTCACTGAGTATTGGTCGAATTGGGTCTTTGAATGGAACGATGCCTATCCAGCACCTCAAGTTTCCGAGCTCGTGCCACTACGCTTTTGGATGCGCGATCTGAATGACTCCCAAGAGCGTTGGACACTGAGCGAGCAAGAGCTCATGATCTTTGGCTACGACTATGAACGGGCCCACATCGATGCGCCCGCCCCCACCGAAGAAGCTTACTTCGGAAGTGCCATAGAGCTGATGCAGCCACAGATCGGCCTGCCCGTGACCGCATTCATTCAGGAGGCAGACTCACGCCAGGTGCATATTTATGAGCAATCGGCTGCAAACGGGACCTGGCAACACACTCAAACTCTAGTGAGCCCGGTAGAAGAGGTCGACTTCGGAGCCTCGATCACATCGTATGCAGACTTACTCGTCATCGCCGCCCCCGAGAGTGATTTTCCCCTAAACTGCCGAGTCTTTATCTATCAACGTGCCAGCGAAACGGGGCAATGGTCACTGCTGCAAACCTTAATACCTGATAATGAAGATCAAGCCGCGGCCTTCGGCGGCACAGTGGCCTTGGATCAGACGCCCATCGGCCCCAGCCAATATATTTACACACTGATGGTATCAGCCGACCAAGCACTCACAGATGATGTAGCGACCGGAGCCGTATGGGTCTACGAAGCCAGCGACACGACCACCCCCGTGTTCAGTAAAACTCAGATTATCGTGCCGCACGACGCCGAAGAGGATGACTATTTTGGCTGGCCTCTGGCCCTCCATGGTGAGCTCGCCGCGATCCCTTCTAACGAAGACGACGACCTCAGCGAAAACTCTGGCGCAGTCTACGTCTACCGACGCCAGACAAGCTCTGGACAATGGCAACTGGAGCAAAAGCTCAAGGCCGATGATGCCGACTACGACGATCTATTCGGCGAACGTGTCGCCATCTCAGATCACGGCATATTTGTCTCCGCCTTCCGCAAGTGGCAAGGCAACACCCCGCTCGGCGCCGTTTATCAATTTGAGTATGAAGGCGGCACTTGGGTTCAAACACGCCGTATCCGCACGGTCGAAGAAGCAAGCATGGATGAATACATCCAATGGGACTACAGCGCATACCTGCGTCAAATATATACAGTCAAACACTTCGGCTCCTCCCTCATCGCCGAAGGCGACACAGTTCTCATCGCAGGACTGCGACAAGGCTACGGATGGACTGCGATGGATCGCTCCATGGTCTATCAATTCGAATGGGACGAAAGCGCCAACGATTGGCAAGAAGTGCGCGCACTCTGCAGTCGCGATAGCGACCAGCCCGACAAACAAGGTGACTTAGGTAACAATTTTGGGAATGCACAAGCGCTCACAATGAAGGGCGACACCATTCTCGCAGGCGACCTCGGTCTGGACCTCACTGGCCTGCCCGACGCAGGGCGCGTCTACAGCTTTGCCCGCGCAGTCTCCACTGCCACAGCGACCGCGGCAGACCAGCAAACGTTTTTCGCAACGCTGGCCAGCCAAGCGCCCGGGCAGAGTGCTCCCACCGACGATGCCGATGGCGACGGCTGGCTCAATATAGTTGAATTCCACAGCGGGACCGATCCGATGCTCGCCAATCCAGCTCCACTCAGCTCGACCCAACATGTGGACTACCCGCACTTACCCACCTTCTCCTTCCTCAGCTCACGGACGCACGCAGCAGCCCGCCCGCGGGTCATGTATTCTCGCAGCTTAGAGCCCGATTCATGGGCCGAACTCCCCAACGCACGCTACCTGCCCGACCTCAAACTCGGCGACTCGATGCAAAAAACCATCGATCTCAGCCCCTACCAAATCGACGGACAGACACTTTTTCTACGCTTACAATATCCTATGGCCGAATAAACCTTCATCAGTATGAAGCGGCCGTCACTTTGACCGCACAAGGCAAGAGAAGACAGCATCGCTCGACCATCACCACGAGTCGCTAGAACAGGCTTTTATACCCTTGATTCTGTGAAATAAATGAGTGTGATGCACAGCTTTCATGAAATCGCCCACCATCATCGCACTCCTCCACGGCCCGGACCAACCGGGCTTGGTTTCGCGCGTATCCAGTTGGATCTTCTTGCGCGGCAGTAATATCGTGCATGCCGACCAGCACGAGGATCCCGAAGCAGGCATCTTCTTTCAACGCGTCGAATGGATTCCTTCAGGCCAAATCGACGAAGAGGCCGCTGCCTTCGAGAAATTTGCCTCGCAAGAACTCGGTATGACGGCACAGGTGGCGCAATCCACGCACCGCCCGAAAGTAGCGCTGTTTGTATCTAAGATCGATCACTGCTTTCACGACACGATTTTACGCTTCCGATCCGGAGAGATGGCAGGCGAGCTTGCCTGCGTCGTGTCGAATCATCAAGATCTGGCTGAAGATGCGGCCCGCTACGGAATCCCTTTTCATCATGTGCCGGTCACCAAAACCACCAAGGCTGAGGCCGAAGCGGAACAAATACGCATTGTGCATGCGTCTGGCGCAGACCTGATCGTAATGGCGCGCTATATGCAAGTACTCTCCGAGAGCTTTTTAGAAAAAGCGGGCTGCCCGGTGATCAATATCCACCACTCCTTTCTCCCGGCGTTTGCAGGCGGCAAGCCCTATCACCAAGCGCACATGCGCGGCGTTAAACTGATCGGTGCCACCGCTCACTATGCCACCGCTGACCTTGACGAAGGCCCCATCATCCACCAAGACGTTACCCGTATCAACCACCGTAACGCCATACCTGACCTCATTCGCAAAGGCCGCGACCTGGAAAAATCTGTCTTCGCTCAAGCGATCCGTCTCCACTTGGATAATCGGATTCTTGTTTACAATAACAAAACTGTAGTCTTCGACTAGATGACTACGCTTTTGAACGAACCCTGAGTCTCGCTGACACAATTTCTTAACTCTTAATTTCTAATCTCCGAAAATGAACCGCCCAAGCAAAAATAAACGCCACAATCCTACTTTACCTGAAAACGTCGACATCGTCGACGAGCGTAATCTAGTCGACCTTGAGGACTCTGAGGAAATCTCCATCGAAGATCGTATCAGTATCTACTGGATGGAAAACAAGGGCTTCATCAGTGGCTGCATTTTCGTGCTCGCGATACTGATCATCGCCTTCAATGGCATGCGCATGTATAAGAATCATGCTGAAGCCAAGCTGCAAGCCGCCTACTCAGAAGCGATTAATAACGAATCATTGGCTGAGTTCGCCCAAGCGAACCCTAAAAAGGATCTCGGCGGACTCGCTGCTCTGACAGTAGCCGACCAAGCCTACACCAATGAGGACTTCGAAAAGGCACTCAACTTCTACAGCATCGCCACCGACGCCTTGAGCGACAACGTTCTTGCGGGTCGTGCGCGCCTCGGACAGGCCTTTGCCAATTATTACAATGGTAACACTAGTGATGCTCTGGCGCAACTTGCGGATGTTGCCAGTGACAACAGTCTGGCTGAAGTGGCACGCGCCGAAGCCGCTTACCATCTGGCAATCGAAGCCGACGCAGACGGTCGCAGCGAAGATTACGATCGCTATGTGGCTCAAGTTCAAGCCAGCACGCTCGCCACTCAATGGCAGCAACGTATGAGTATTTACGAGCAACAAGCCCGCTAATACATCGACACAAACAAGTTTAAAGAAGCACAGGCACCTCGGAGCCTGTGCTTTTTTGTGGCTCCAGATTCAGAATTCAGTCTTTCCAGCAAATGCTGCTTTCGTCTGAATAGCCATTGAATGAGAAAATTGATTAGCCCCTCACAAGCACAGGAAGCAATCTTCCAGATGCTGGCCCGCTCTCCATCGATAGACTGCCCCATCGACCAATGTGCTGGGCGCATCTTACGCGAACACGTCAGAGCGGACCGCCCCTTCCCGCCTTTCAATCGCTCGATGATGGACGGCTACGCAATTCGCGCCGCTGAGATCGACGTGAGCGGCACTTTCAAGATCATTGCCCAAGCGCCCGCAGGCGCGCCTGAGTTGACCTTAGGCAATGAACCCAGTGTTTGCGCAGAAATCATGACTGGTGCCGTCGTTCCGAGCGATGCGGACTGCGTCGTCCCCTACGAAGTCACCCGTCAAATTGACGAGACCCACATGCAAGTCATCCATCCCAAGGATCATGCGGCAGGCGATTTCATTCACGCATATGCCAGCGATCGTCCCACTGGCGAAGTCCTGCTCGCACCAGGCATTCGCATCGGCTCGCGCGAGATCGCCGTTGCGGCCAGCTGTGGCTGCAAAACACTTTTGGTATCGGCAAAGCCATCCATCGCAGTCGTCAGCACAGGCGATGAATTGGTCGATATCACAGCCACCCCAGCCGCCCACCAGATCCGCCGCTCCAACGATTTAATGATCGATGCGGCACTCAAGCGCCGCGATCTGCCTGCAGCTCAGTTGGCCCACTTGCCCGACGAACCAAACGCCTGCCAAGCGCAACTCCAGGCTCTCATCGCTCAACATGACCTGATCATTCTCAGTGGTGGCATTTCGATGGGAAAAAAAGACTACATTCCCGCAGCCTTGGACGCGCTCGGGCTGCACTGCCAGTTTCACGGTGTTGCCCAAAAACCTGGCAAACCACTGGGTTTCTGGAGCCATCCCGAGTGCGCAGTGTTCACCCTCCCAGGGAACCCGCTCTCGACGCTTACCTGCTGGCACCAATACGTACTCCCAGCGCTCGACCATTTTATGGGACACGACAGCCCCCCAATTCCCCCACAGCTCAGCCTCGAAGCTCCGGTCAAAGCCCGCGACGATATCACGATCTTCCTCCCCGTCAGTCGCAAGGCCAACAACATCGCCTCGGCTCAACCTGCCAACAATTCAGGCGACCTGGTGCGTATCCTACAAAGCGACGGCTACATCGAACTGCCCCCGACTCAGGAAAAAGGCTATCCGGCTGGCAAAAGCTTCGACTTTCACCTCTGGTATTAGAAACTCTAGGCATGGAATTTACCCATATCGACAAAGACCAACGTCCCACCATGGTGGACGTTTCCGCCAAAACGGCCACGCAGCGCACGGCCATCGCTGAATGCTATGTTTATCTCGGCAGCGAGATCATGTCTGCCTTCGCTGAAGCCGGCTGGAGCAGCAAAAAAGGTCCCATCTTAGATACTGCTATCATCGCTGGCACCATGGCCGCCAAAAAGACCTCCGAGCTGATCCCATTTTGCCACCCACTCAACCTCAAGTCGGTCAAAATTGAGATCACCCCAGTCGATGAGGCGCGCTTACGGATCGAAGCAAGAGTCAAAGTGCTCGACCAAACTGGCGTCGAGATGGAAGCCCTCACCGCCGCCAGCGGTGCCGCGCTGACACTGTATGATATGTGCAAAGCGGCCTCCAAAGACATCGTGATCGAATCCACCCGTCTGATCGAAAAGACCGGCGGCAAATCCGACTATCACTTAAACCCGACAGCTTAACGCCGTCCAGACACTGATGACTCACCCAATTTACGGACTCGTCCTGGTCGGTGGCCAGAGCCAGCGCATGGGGCGCGACAAGGCACTACTCCGCTACGGTTCAGGCCCGACACAACTCGAACGCACCACCGCGCTGCTACAAAGTGTCTGCTCGCAGGTCTTTATTTCTCAGCGCTTGGAGCAAGCCTTTGCTACGCCCGCAGGCACCACTGCCATTTATGATCAGCTTGAGCACGTTAAAGGGCCCCTCTGCGGCATCCTCTCAGCCATGCACACGCATCCGGACGCGCACTGGCTGGTGCTGGCCTGCGACCTCCCCTATTTGAAAAGCGCCACCTTGGAGAAACTCATTGCTGCCTTCCAACAGCAAGCGCCCCAACTCACGGCCTATCGCAGTAGCCACGACGGCTTGCCCGAGCCACTCTGCGCGATCTATCCCGCGGGCAGCGATACCGGGCTCATGGCTCTATCACAGAAACTCGGTAAATGTTGCCCGCGTAAACTACTCATCGTGAAAGAAGCGTCGCTGGTGGAACAAGACGATCCCCGCAGTCTCGATAATGTCAACACCGCCGAAGAATACCAACAAACCCAGGGCGAATTCACCACATAAGCACGCATCCCCGCACACGCCCCCATCCCTTCGACTCTATCATGCAAATCCATATATTATACTTCGCGCAACTCGCCGACTTAGCCGGAAAAACTGAAGAATCCCGCAGCATCGATCACAATTCCCCCGCCGAACTTTACGCCAACTTGAAGCAAAGCTACAATTTCCCGTACGAGTTCAAGCATTTGCAAGTAGCGATCAACCACCAACTATCAGCACACAGCACCGAACTAAAGGACGGCGATTCAATCGCCTTTCTACCTCCCATGACTGGCGGTTGATTCTCCATTTGCACTGCCCCCATTCATAATGAACTTTTCCCTCACAGACCAAGCCATAGAGCCCACCAGCTTACGCCGAAAACTGCTCTCACTCTCAGCAGGCGCTTACTGCAGCTACGAAGGCTGGGTGCGTAACCATAACGAAGGTAAAATAGTCAAAGAACTTCACTACAGTGGCTACCCGCAACTCGCCCCGAGTATTGCGAATACAATACTCAAAGAGGCCAAAGAAAAATTTCATATCGAAGACGCAGCTGTGGTGCATCGCACCGGAGCACTCACAACGGGAGACATCGCGGTATGGGTGGGCGTAACTGCTCATCACCGTGGTGACACCTTTCTCGCCTGTCGTTATATCATCGACAACGTTAAACACCGACTCCCGATCTGGAAAAAGGAAATCTACGCCGACGATACCCAAGCCTGGATCGAAAGCAACCACTGCGGTTGCGCCGACCCAAAGAACCTAGAGCATCCGCATCAAACACATCCCTGAGCCCACATGAAAATCCAAGCTATCTACATTTCAACTGGTCACGACTTCGTAGGTCGCCATGGAAAAGGCCGTCTCAACCACGGCATCCAAAAAGTCGACACGGTGGACTGTGTCGCGGGATCTGGGCTCGTAGGTGATCGCTATTTCAACCACAAAGAAGACTACAAGGGCCAAATCACCTTCTTCGATTGGGCCGTCTATCTGCGTATCCGCAAGGATTTCAACTGCCCCGAGCTCGACCCCGCCTGGTTCCGGCGTAATGTCTTAACCTCAGGAGTCGACCTCAACACACTGATCGGCAAACGCTTCACCTTGCAAGGAGTCGAATTCGAAGGCAGCGAGGAATGCCGCCCCTGCTATTGGATGGACGAAGCCGTGGCCCCTGGCGTGCATGAAGCACTCAAAGGTTTTGGAGGTTTACGGGCCCGCATTCGGACTAGCGGCACTTTACACTGCCAACAAGATTAATTCAACTGTCCGAGGCGAATGCCACGACGCTCCAGTAGACTCCCATCAGCACGATAGAGTTCGACCTTCGCAATCAAATAAGCGACTCGGGCTTGGACCTCAGCGATTCGGCTCTTCACCAGATCGCTTTGAGACCGCGCCACATCCAGTGAAGTGCCTGAGCCCACTTCGAAACGATCTTCTTCGGCTTGTAGACTCTGCGCACGGTATTCACGAGTCGCCGCCGATGCACTGACTTGCTTGCGGGCACGCTCCAATTCATTCAAAGCCAGCAATACATCGTAGCGCACTAAGCTGCGTAGATTGGCTAGAGCCTCATCGGCTTGCTCCAGATTGGCTTTGGCAATGGTATCGCGTGCACGCGCGGATCGATTTCCAAGAACCTGACTCAACTCAAAGCCTACGGTATAGTCGTAGTTCTCTCCGTCATTCTCGCGAAAACTCTGCCGAAAGGTATCCGCATATCCCGAATGCCCCAGGTTAATAAATAGCTCTAGCTGTGGTAGGCGACCATTGCGTGTGACCACGGTCTCCAGCTGATCCCGTTCGCGGCGCAGCATGGCTTCTTCGATTTCAGGACGAGCTTGGAGCGCCAGCTGAATATGTTCCTCACGCTGGGGCTTAAAATCCGGATCGACCTGTGGCAAGCTGGTCGCCTGCAGCGGTAACACTTCGTGCACCGGCAGATCGGGGTAGATCAAGCGCATCAGTTCGTAGAGACGCTTGGTTCGTAAACTTTGAGCATCGATCAGGTTCTGCTGTTGCAGTGCCAATTCAGCTCGGGCCGCAGCGGCTTGATTCTTGGAAAGGTGGCCCACTTCAATCCGCGTTTCAATATCATCTAATTGTGCCTGCGAAACGCGAAGCGATTGTTCAAAGACGGTAATGGCTTCAGTCGCAGCAACTAAGTGCCAATATGCCGTTTCTACTTCGGCCACTAAAGCTTGTGTGAACCCCGCAAGCTCATGCGTGCTGGCAAGCGTGTCGAGCTTCGCCTGTCTCAAAGAAGCTAAATTCACCGCAGTGCCGAAGCCACGTAGTAATTGCTGCGTAATTGTCAGCCCATAGCGAACTTGTTGCTGTTCCGGCGCACGATTGGAAATACTGCGCGCGCTGTATACCGAAGCTTCGAGTTCTGTGCCAAAGGGTAAGCGTTGGCGCAGGCCAACTTCCGCTGCAACATCACTCCCCTCCACAGAGAACTGATCCACCGTCGAGCGTGAGGTCTCAGAAGCGATCTCTTCGACATACTCAAAACTAGCATAAAGCTCAGGATCATAGACCCCGCGCTCAATTTTCTCGAATGCTCCAGCGATGACGGGCTCTAATTGCTGAATGCTCAACTCGCGGTTATTTTGCAGTGCCTTAAATACAGCCTCTTCAATACTTAAGCCCCAGGCGGACTCGGATTGAGCATGGACGCAACTGGCGGCCAGTATCCAAACAATAAATACAGTCATACGTATCATGACGAGCTTACCTTTCCATTCTCCTTATGAACCAGAGTATATACGACAGGGATCAGAATCAGCGTGATACAAGTGGAACCGATTAAGCCTCCGACCACCGCGCGCGCCAGGGGTGCTTGAGCATCGGCACCTTCGCCAATCCCCAAAGCGAGCGGTAAGAGCCCAAGAATCGTCGTCAGGGTAGTCATGAGAATCGGACGAAAACGTCGACGTCCCGCTTCGACCACAGCCGAGTGTAGACTGTAGCCACCTTCCCGACCGAGCGAACTGGCTTGATCGACTAACAAGATCGCGTTGTTCACAACGATCCCACCTAGCATAATACAGCCGATTCCGGACTGCAGGTTTAGCGTGGTATCCGTCAACCAAAGCGTGAGTAAAACCCCGATCGCCGCCATCGGCGTAGACAGCATCACCACCAGCGGATCGCGTAAACTCTCATACTGACATGCCAGCACCATATAGACTAAGAGTAACGAAATCAGCAGCGCCACCAAGAGCTCCTGAAAGGCCTCTTGCTGCTCTTCAAAATTACCTGAGATATTGAGTTCATAATTATCCGGGCGTGGGATTCGGTCCAACGCCGCCTGAATCTCCTCAGCAACGGAGCCAAGGTCACGCCCCGCCACGTTGGCGGAAACAGTGACTTGGCGTTGTTGATTCTTACGCGTGATCTCCAGCGGAGCACGACTACTGACAGTGCTCACGAGGTTTCGCAGCACGACCATTTGCCCATCCGCAGTGCGCAATGTGAGATTCAACACCTCATCCAGTGAGCGCTTTTCAGCGTCCTTCAATTGCACCAAAATTCGGTAGGAATTACCCTCATTACGATAATTTCCCGCCCGCGAACCAGCGATGGCAGTCTCAATTACTTCGGTAATATCGCGCGGGGTAAAACCAAGGTCGGCCACTTTTTGCCGATCAATATGTATCTCTTGTTGGGGCGTGCCGGCATCAAAACTACGGTCGATGTCGGAGATTCCATCGATGCCTTCAATCGCCTCCGCGACCTTGGCCGAAAGTGCCTCTAAAGTATCTAATTCAAATCCTCGGATCTCCACAGTCACGCCCTCGTCACCACCGATGATTCGCTCCAGTAAAAACTGCCCTTGGGGGGCGCGGGTGCGAATCTTCATACCAGGCACTTTTCCCTCAATCGCTTTACGCAAATCCTCGGCGATTTGTACATTCGAACGCTGACGCTGGGCCGCGGGAGCAAGCGACATACGTATTTCACCCACGTTGTCACGCACAGATGCCACTGTGGAAATCGCCTCGGGCACGGCGGGATACACCAGTGCTTCCAGCAGACGTGTCTGCTGATCCAACAGCTCTAGCCTAGTGCCGACTTCCATCTCCCCCGTCACTCGCACTTCGCCTTCATCGCTCGGCGGTAAAAACTCCGTGCCTAAAAGCGGCACAATCAATAAGCTGAGCCCGAGTAGCAACACCATGCTCACCAACACTGTTACCCGATGTCGCAAGGCAGATTCCAGCATGCACAGGTAAGATTGATTCATACGCTCAAAGCCATGCGTTGCCTGATCTTTAAGCCTGTTCAACCATGCTGAAGACGGCCCCGCCTCATCCGCTGGCTTAAGCAAGCGCGAGGCCAGCATCGGCACCAAACTCAATGAAAGCAGCAATGAGCAAACCAGTGAAAAACAAATCACATAGGCTAATTCACGGAATAATAGCCCCGAACACGCCCTGTACAAATACAATGGGCAGAAAGATCACCAGTGTCGTGATTGTGCTCGCCACAATCGCTGGAGCCACCTCCCACGCGCCCTCGGCCGCGGCATCGACTCGATTCTTCTTTAACTCATCGCGCTGACGAAAGATGTTTTCCAATACGACGATAGAACTGTCCACCATCATACCGACCCCGAGCGCTAAGCCTCCGAGCGTCATTAAATTAATGGTCAGGCCGCCAAAGTAAACCAGCGAAAAGGTCGCGATAATAGAGATGGGGATCGAGACTGCAATCACCAGGGTGCTTCGGATATTTCGCAAAAAGAATAACAGGATCAACACCGCCAAGCCACCACCATACAGCACCGAGCGCGCAACGTTTTCGATCGAGCGCTCAATAAAATTGCCTTGATTGATTACAGGCACGACATGGATCTGTGGAAACTCTTCATTGATCCGTTCGATCTCTTCGAGAATTTGACGCGAGACCTCCACCGTGTTCGCGGCCGATTGTTTACGGATCGCGATACGCACGCCTCGCTCGCCATTGACACGAATCATACGGGTGAGCTTTTCGTAGGTGTCGCGCACATCGGCGACATCGCCCACCTTCACCGCAGCACCACCACGCACCGTAAGCACGGTGTCGCGGATCTGTTCGACACTCTCAAATTGTGCCGGCGCTCGCAGTGTCACTTCATAGCGCCCTTCCTGAATCTGCCCGGCAGGCAAATCCAAATTGGCATCCCGCAGGGTGCTCAAAATTTCATTTAGCGACAGACCGAGCGCATTGATTTTTTCTGGGTAAAGTTCAACCCGCACCTCACGTGGAAATCCTCCCCAGAAGTCAACTTGCGCAACGCCCGGAATCTGCGTAAAGCGGTGGCGAATGCGGTCTTCAATGAGTTGAGTCAATTCTACCGGGTCCAGTGGACTCGAAACACCGATCAATACTACCGGAAAACTATTGATACTAAATTTACTGATGCGTGGACGAACGATATCGTCTGGAAGTTCGCTAATCTCATCTTCGATTGTAGCCCGCAAGTCGATGGCTGCGGCGTCGAGATCGGTGCCCCAGACAAAGGTCACTTCGACGTTACTACGCCCCTCTTCTGAGGTAGAGGTAATTTCCTCTACACCTGGCACCGTCGCAACGATTTCCTCGATGATCTGCGTAATCAAACGCTCAATCACCTCAGGGCTGGCACCTTCGTATTCGGTGCGGACCGATGCGGTCGGCAGCTCAATACTGGGCAATAGATCGATCTGTATGCGACTGAGCGAGACCCCACCTAATACGATCAATATGAGAGCCACCATCGTCGTAAAGATCGGGCGGCGGACACTGAGACGTGGTAAATTCATTTAGCTGGATGCGATACTAATGAAATAGGTGAACCGTCCTCAACCAACTGTTGCCCCAGCACGATCACATGACCTGCTAGATTTTCTCCCAGCACTTGCACACGGTTTCCCTCGCGCACACCGACTTCCACCGGGCGCCATTGCGCGGTCTGCCCTGCTTCATCAACCAGGAAAATACCTTGCGTATCGGAACGAGTCACCAAGGCAACATCGGGTACAATCTGCGCCTGCTCGACTTCCCGCACCACGACCTTGGCACGCACAAACATGCCAGGCTTCAAGCGGGTGTCTGCATTGGGAACTGTAATTTCGATACGTGCCTGACGAGAGCTAACTTGAAAGACAGGCGCAATGCGTTCGATAGAAGCTGTAAAAGTCTCGTTCGGATAAGCATCCGTTTCCAAGTCGACGGTCTGACCAAGCGACAATTGTGGATAATCCTTTTCCGACACAAAAAAGACTCCAGTCAGCGGATCGACATCCACGATACGTATCAAAGGCGATAGCGCATTGAGAGTTTCGCCTTCGTCAGCATATCGCTCCGCAACCGCCCGCGCCGAAGCATCCCCCGACCAAAGTGCGCGCACTTCAGTATATCCTAATTGAATACGGGCCGATTCCACCGACGACTCCGCACGCTGGATCTGTGCCTTTTGCACTTCCAACCGCGCCTCAGCTGCCAATAGATCACTCTGGACGATGTCAAACTCCGCCTCCGAGGCCACGCCGCGCTCGCGCAACACCCGCGAGCGCTCCATGGCACGCTGCGCGATCTTCAAATGACTTTCGGACTCCATCAAATTGGCCTGCGCGACCAACAAGTCTGCCTGAGCCTGTGTCAGTGCTTGTTGATACTCCGCATCATCCAGGGTGGCCACGACCATGCCTTGTTGAACTGTGTCACCGATATCGACATGTATTTCCTCGATCAGACCACTGACTTTAGGAGAAATCGGGAATGATGCACTCGCCTCCAAAGCACCGCTGAAGACCCGCAGCTCACGAATAGAGCCCTGCTCGATAGCAGCCACTTCCACGGGCGCGGCAGGACGCGTGCTCTGACGAGCCCTCACGTCACCATCACCGCAACCAGCCAGGAATACGCTGAGGCAGAATATAACTAGAATTACGTAATGAGAAATCATAGAAGGTAGCATCAAAATGAATTGGACGAACTTCTACAAAATTTATTCCCAACGCAATTGAACAAATAATAAAACATTCAAACTGACCAACATTACAAAAAAGTAGTCAGGAGACAGATGTCAGCAGTCAAGGCTTGGTGGCCTCGGCCCCTGGAACAGGAGACGCGGCCTTACACGCTCCCCGAAACTACCGGCGGCGACGGCACGCGACAAACCCCAAAGCCGCGGCACCAATCAGCAGAGCAAATGCAGAAGATTCAGGAACCATCACAAAATCTGGAGTCATATCGATATCAATGTGACGATTACCTTGCCCAGTCCCCGTCACGCCCATCACAAGATTAATCACCGGAGCGATGGTATTAAATCCAATCGTGACAGGCGACTGATCATAAGGGTCAGTGCTAGTCACATTTCCCCAAGGTGTAAACGGCCCAGGTAATACACCTACCGTGTAACCGGAAATCAAAGAATAATTCACTGTTAAATCTGTAATTTCAGCAAGTTGCTTAACAGCGGTTTGTGTGGTTTGGCTAGTCTGCATCCCTGCAAAGTCAGCACGATTAGAACCAACATCGCTATCCAAATCGTCGAATTGCACACGCAGGTTGTCACCTGTAACTGAAGCCACATTCACAGCTGTTAAAGTGCCGGACTGCACAAATGAAATTGAAACTTTAGCCCAGATACTTGCCGCTGATAATTTTTTAAAGCGTAAGCGCACATCATCACCACGACCGGCTTCATTCGCAAAGTAAATCAGAGAGGAATTATTTACACTCGCAGCGGTCACCGTAAATATCGCATCAATCGAATTCACGCCCCCCGCTCCGCCTAGATTCGCAACATTTGTTGCTTTATATTGGCTACCTACAATTTTGCCCGAACCACCAGTCGCAGCAGTAATCGGTGTAAAATTAAAGTTAGTGAAATTCATGGAAATACTAGCAAGAGCCGTGGTAGCTGCCCAAACGCTAGAGGTCAAAACGGAGAACCAAATTTTATTTTTCATACAATCCTTGCACCAAAAACTTCTTAATCCCGAGACGACCGCTCACTACACTAAGATAAAAATTGTAAAATTTTTATCAAAAATGAACGAACTCTACAAAAAGTCAAGATGAGACGATGAAGAGAAATTGTATATTAGACATAAAACTTGTCTAGCCAGCTGCTCCTTCGCGAGCGGCCTTCGTCATGCGCACAACATTCCGAACCGGATTCTTGGTGATGATGTTGCCGCCGGCAGAACGACCACGCACTGCTAGGTCTTTGAAGAAGACTTCCTCCTCGGTCTTGCGCAGTCTGGGCGCGGGCTTGAGGTTAATCTTCACCGCGTCGGGCTCGCCACCTTCTGTTGGATAACAGGAAATATACAGCACACGTGAGCCGGGCTTACCTTTGGTCAAATCGTATTCCCGATCGCGCGTGACTCCGCCAGTAGTGAAGTGCTTGGCCAAAGTCGGGCCGGACTTACCGTCTCGATAGACCATACAATAGGTCAAAGAATTGGGGTCGGCACGGTTAAAAATGTCGATATGAACGAGGTTCTTACCAAAAAAGGCTTTCTCACTCACCTTGCTGACGATCAGCTTGCCCTCTTGGTTGATCGCGATGACGTCGTCTAGGTTGGAGCACTTGCATACGGCTTCGTCCTTTTTCATGCCGTAACCGGCAAAACC
The DNA here is from genome assembly GCF_033878955.1 of Coraliomargarita algicola. Lineage (NCBI taxonomy): Bacteria > Pseudomonadati > Verrucomicrobiota > Opitutia > Puniceicoccales > Coraliomargaritaceae > Coraliomargarita > Coraliomargarita algicola. The sequence continues at coordinate 5,299,580 of NZ_CP138858.1, read as the reverse complement.
TTCCTTCTTGTCGACGTACAGTGTCTCATTCGCGATCACGACGTCTTGAGCAACGACCTTTTGGAATGAAGCCAACTCCGTCTTACGTTCGCGCCCCGCTCCGTATTTCTTTTTCAGCTCGGAAAACCACTTGATGGTATACTTGGTCAAATGGTTGAGATTCTTCTGAGTCGTCTCGATGTCCTCTTCCAGGCCTTTAATTAATTCATTGGCACGGAAGGAATCGAATTTAGAAATACGCTTAATCTTAATTTCCAACAGGCGAAGAATGTCGTCCTGAGTGATCTCACGTTTGAAGAGTTTTTTATAAGGCTCCAGACCGACGTCCACGGTGTGAATGACGGCTTCCCAAGTTTCTTCCTCTTCGATTCGGCGATAGATGCGTTTCTCAATAAAAATCTTCTCCAGTGAGCTGAAATGCCATTTTTCTTCGAGTTCGCTGAGTTGGATTTCGAGCTCCAACTTAAGCAAGTTGCGGGTCTTTTCAGTCGCCAAGTATAAGAGGTCGGCTGCAGAAAAGAAATGCGGCTTCTCATTTTCGATCACACAAATATTAGTCGATACGGACAATTCACAGTCGGTAAATGCATAGAGCGCCTGCTCGACGACAAATGGGTCCGACCCCGCGGGTAGGTAAACCAAAATCTCAACTACGTCCGCAGTGTTATCTTCAACCCGTTGAATCTTGATTTTCCCCTTTTCATTGGCCGAAATAATGGAGTCGATCAAACTGGTGGTGGTTTTACCAAATGGTAGCTCTGTAATCGCCAATAAGTTCTTCTTACGTGCCTCAATTCGAGCGCGCACTTTGACCCGTCCACCGCGCTTACCATTGTTATACTCGGATACGTCGGCAATACCACCCGTCGGAAAATCAGGCACCAATTCGGGCGTCTCCTTGCGCAAAAGTGCAATACAGCCATCCAACAGCTCAATAAAATTGTGAGGGAGAATCTTACAAGAAAGTCCGACTGCGATTCCTTCAGCGCCTTGCGCCAGCAGCAGAGGGAATTTAACCGGAAGGGTGTCTGGCTCTTTGTTGCGACCGTCGTACGAAGCAAGCCAATTGGTAGTCTTCGGATTGAAAACCACATCCAAAGCAAATTTAGACAGTCGGGCTTCGATATAACGAGCCGCTGCTGCCGAGTCACCGGTCAGCGTGTTGCCCCAATTGCCCTGCATGTCGATCAGCAAGTCTTTTTGCCCCAGTTGCACCATGGCATCCCCGATCGATGCATCCCCGTGCGGGTGATACTTCATGGTGTTACCGATTACGTTGGCCACCTTATTATAGCGACCGTCTTCCAGCTCACGCATCGAGTGCAGAATGCGGCGTTGCACCGGCTTGAGGCCGTCATTGGCATGAGGCACAGCTCGCTCCAAGATCACATAGCTGGCGTAATCAAGAAACCAGTCGCTAAACATCTCGTCCACGTGGCCGGTGTCGGTCTTGAGCGCGAAAATGTCTTCAGTCGTCATCGGCGCAGCCTCAACGGGCTCAGAAGGCTGGTCGAATTCAAGGTCAAAGTTGTCTGTATTAGGCGTCTTTTTACGAGGCATATTTGCAGAGTGAGAGGTTTTCAGCAGCGGTGTTCAAGTAGATTTCTTTACAGGCTGCATTATGGGGCTCAATCAAGAAGCTCAAAAAAACTGCAATTAGCCAGCCTCATTCCAGTGACTTGAAAGTTGAATAATTTTTTACCAATCGTGTTTTATCCTTACCATTGGCTCGTTCAGTGCTAGGTTGCAGTCATGTCTAATCAAACACCCTCCTCCACCTCACATAAAGCACTTCTCAAATGGGTCGAAAAGATGGTCACCCTCTGCGAACCTGAGTCCATTCACTGGTGCGACGGCTCCCAACAAGAAGCGGACAGCCTCTTTTCGATGATGGTCGAAAAGAACACATGCATAAAACTCAACGAAGCGAAACGCCCCAATAGCTACCTGTTCCGCTCTGACCCACGCGACGTCGCACGCGTCGAGTCAAAGACATTTATCTGCTCCCAAAATAAAGATGGAGCCGGTCCAACCAACAACTGGGAAGACCCGCGCGAAATGCGACGTAAACTGAAGCAATTGTTTAATGGCTGCATGCATGGCCGCACCATGTATGTGATCCCCTTCAGCATGGGCCCGGTGGGGGGACCGATCTCGAAGATCGGAGTCGAAATCACTGATTCACCCTACGTGGTCGTCAACATGCGCATCATGACGCGTATCGGCACTCCCGTGCTCGACGTGCTCGGCACCGATGGATTTTTCGTCCCCTGCCTGCATTCAGTCGGTTGCCCCCTCGAAGAGGGTGATGTGGATGTGCCCTGGCCCTGTAACCCTGAAGACACACATATCGTGCATTTCCCCGAAGAGCGCACGATCGTCTCCTACGGTTCCGGCTATGGAGGCAATGCACTCTTAGGCAAAAAATGCCTGGCACTGCGTATCGCATCCACCCTGGCTCGCGACGAAGGTTGGATGGCCGAGCATATGCTCATTCTCGGGGTCGAAGAGCCCGACGGAACCAAGACTTACGTGACAGCCGCCTTCCCCAGCGCCTGCGGTAAAACAAATTTTGCCATGGTGATCCCACCGAAGGAAATGGAGGGCTACAAAGTTACCTGCGTCGGCGACGATATCGCGTGGATAAAGCCCGGCCCCGACGGTTGCCTCTACGCAATCAACCCCGAAGCAGGTTTCTTCGGGGTTGCTCCCGGTACTTCCTTCGACACCAACCCGAGCGCAATGACCTCCTGCTCCAAAGATACCATCTTTACCAATGTCGCGCTCACAGACGATGGCGATGTCTGGTGGGAAGGCATGACAAAAGAGACTCCCGCGCACCTGATCGACTGGAAGGGCAACGATTGGACCCCGGAAAGCGATACTCCCTCAGCGCATCCCAACAGCCGCTTTACCGCACCAGCGGCCAACTGCCCGGTCATCGACCCCGACTGGGAAAAGCCCGAAGGTGTTCGCATACATGCCATGGTCTTTGGAGGGCGTCGCATGAGCGATGTGCCCCTAGTCTCCCAAGCCTTTAACTGGGGCCACGGCGTTTACCTCGGCGCTACCACCGGATCAGAAATGACCGCTGCCGCGGAAGGAACCTTGGGTAAGGTCCGCCGCGACCCGATGGCGATGCTCCCCTTCTGCGGCTATCACATGGGCGATTACTTTCGCCACTGGATCAAGATGCAACGCAACCTGGCCGAAACCCCACGCATTTTTAACGTCAACTGGTTCCGCAAAGATGACGAAGGTAAATTCCTCTGGCCAGGCTTTAGCGACAACATGCGACCACTCCGTTGGATCGTCGAACGCGCCACAGGCCGTGCCGGCGCGAAAGAAACGCCCATTGGTTGGATGCCACGCTATAGCGACATTGACTGGCGTGGACTGGATATGAGCGAAGAAGACTTCGAAAAGCTCATGCACATCGACCGCGAGCGCTTACGCATGCAAACTTTAACGCATGAGGAACTCTTCCTAAAGTTGCACGAGCACTTGCCAAAAGAAATGATCTTTCAACGGGAAATGCTAATTTCCCGACTATAGCGCCCTTCACACCGCTCCCGCCCGAGCATAGGGCCTCGTCTCTGACAGATTCCAGTCTAAGTCCTGAAATCTGCCAGTTTGCTTGACGTGCGCAAAATTGACGAAAATTAAAGTTGGAAAAGCTCGGTCTGATCGTTGAGCATGCACCAAATCATGCCTAGCATCTATCTATCCCCCCCAGACATAAGCGCCCGCGACCACGCGAGTGTTGATGCCGTGTTAACCTCAAACTGGGTGGCTCCAGTAGGGCCCGCATTAGATGCTTTCGAAGCAGCTGTCGCAACACGCGCACAGCGTAAGTACGCCGTTGCCCTCAATTCTGGCACCGCTGCACTACACTTGGCGCTTCAGATCCTAGGCATCAACAGCGGCGATGCAGTGGTTTGTCCCACCCTCACTTTTGCTGCAAGTGCGAATCCGATCTGCTATCTCGGAGCAGAGCCTATCTTTATCGACAGCGAACGACGCACCTGGAACATGGACCCCGAGCTACTGGAAGAAGCTCTAAAGACGCACGACAATATTAAAGCTGTAATCGTTGTTCACTTATATGGTCAATGCGCGGAGATGGATCACATTCTGGAACTCTGCGCCCGATATGAAGTGCCAGTGATAGAAGATGCCGCCGAAGCCCTGGGCGCGAGCTATCGCGGACGCCCGGCAGGTTCAATGGGCACATTTTCCTTCTTCTCATTTAATGGGAACAAGATCATAACAACCTCAGGTGGTGGCATGCTGCTTGCCAATGAGCGCGATCAGATCGAACGCGCACGCTACTTGGCAACTCAAGCCCGAGAACCTGTCGCGCATTATGAACACAAAGCGATTGGCTACAACTACCGCATGAGCAATCTACTGGCGGGCCTCGGCAATAGCCAGTTAACTGACCTGGATCGCCGCATCACCACACGCAAAGCACACTTCGATGCCTACCAGCGTGCACTCGGTAATATACCCGGCATTGACTTCATGCCCATAGCCGAAACCAATGCAGCCAACTACTGGCTGACTTGCCTCACAGTGGACCCGGTGATCAGCGGAAGTTCGCGCGACAGTATACTCGCAGCTCTGGCACAGGCCGACATAGAAGCTCGCCCACTTTGGAAACCACTCCACTTACAACCAATTTTTCAGAATGCGAAGTGCTTCGGTGGGGCATTGGCAACACAGCTCTTTGACCGCGGGCTATGCCTGCCGAGTGGCTCCAACATGAGCGACGATCAACGACAATTGGTGATCGATACGATACGATACGAATGGCTCTAGAAAAGGAGATTTCTCAATCATGAGTCGCAATAGATTAGTTCGGTATTTAAATTTAAGGTCCCTGGCGCTCATATTATTTTACTCAATAATTTCGCTCGCTAGTTATTGGGCGGCCTATGAATTACGCTTCGATTTCAATGTACCCGAAAATCACGGCGTGGATCGTATCAATACCCTAACTTGGGTCGTGGGCCTTCAACTCATGTTATTGATCGCCAGTGGTCAGTTCAACTCGATCTTATCTTACTTCCGCCTACCTGACGCTCTTAGACTCTTTAGCGGCCTCTTTGCCAATGCTCTGATCTTGATTTCGATGTGGTATATTTACAAAGGACAGAACGTACCACCACGCGCCGTCATCCTCACCTACTTCTTGATTAGCTTTCTAGCGTTTGCCTCTTTTCGTGTGTTAATGCGAGTGAAATCCAGCCGTGGCATTGAAGATTGGCTCACAATGGACAGCGCCGAGAATGTCATCATCATCGGCGCCGGAGAAATTGGTGCAGGACTCTGCTCCGACCTGATGAATAAGACCCGCCTCGGCATGCGGCCGGTCGCATTTCTTGACGACGACCTCAAGAAAGTCGGTCGTTATGTGCATGGAGTGCTCGTAGCCGACACTGTCGACGAAATTTCTACTGTAGCCAAGCTTTACAGCGCGACGAAGGCTGTAATCGCATTCCCATCAGCCTCAGTCAAACGTATGCGCCAAGTCGCCGAACTCGCGCGTAATGCTGGACTCGCGGTAGACACGGTCCCCGCACTCACCGATCTAGTCAGTGGACGTGCCGAGCTCTCGCAATTGCGGCCAATTCAACTAGAAGATTTGCTCGGCCGCGACACCGTCGACCTGAACTCTGACGACATCCGTAACATGCTAGCGGGCAAACGCGTCTTAGTCACTGGTGCCGGTGGTAGTATTGGCAGCGAACTCGTAGCGCAAATTTTAAGCTATGCCCCCGCCGAATTACTCTGTATCGACCAAGCGGAAATCGCCATCTTCGACCTACAGCAAAATGTCCTCAAATCCGCGGCAGCACCTACAACTAAGATCATAACACGGGTAATCGACATCCTCAATGAGGCCCAGTTAGTCCATATATTTAACCAACATCGCCCCGAAGTCATTTTCCACGCGGCAGCCCATAAGCACGTCAATCTGATGGAAGACCAGCCTGTCGAGGCTCTGCACAATAATTTCATAGCCACCAAACAATTGGCGCGTATCGCCAGCCAACATTCCGTCGAACGCCTCATCTTAATCTCATCTGACAAAGCAATTAACCCAACCAGTGTCATGGGAGTCAGCAAACGACTCGCCGAACTTGCTCTAGGGGCGCAACAATCAGCCTCCGGCAATCAGACTAAGTTCATGGCGGTTCGCTTTGGCAACGTGCTAGGATCTTCCGGCAGCGTCATTCCCATTTTCCGCAAACAAATCGCCGCAGGTGGGCCCATCACCGTCACCGACCCAGATGTCACTCGCTTCTTCATGACAGTTGAAGAAGCCGTCGGCTTAGGACTCCAGTCTGCCACACAAGGCTCTGGTGGAGAAATTTTTGTTCTGGATATGGGGGAATCTGTTAAAATCATCGATGTCGCACGCCAAATGATCGCTTTAAGCGGCTTACGTGAAAACACCGACATCGATATAGAATTCATCGGGCTACAACCCGGCGAAAAACTCTACGAGGAAGTTCAGCACCTCAGCGAAGAATTAAAGGCAACACGCCATGCACGCGTCATGCGCTTTGTCGCACCTCAAAATACAACTTTCGACATCGAACAGCTCTGTTCAGAATTAGAAGCTGTCATGCAGAGATCTGACGTTCGCGAGATCAAACAAGCGATTCAAAAGTACGTCCCCGAATACACACCCTCAGTCTGAAGGAACTGTCTCCAGGATATACCGGCCACGCACTCCTCGGCAGGCCGGATATCGCTTATAGATACTTTTGAGATGAGTCTCTAGACATGCGAAATCAAAGGCTTGGTCGCTGAATGCGATTACCCGGTTCTCGTATCCATCAATACGGTACATCACCGTTTCTGAGTATAACTCTCTCAACCTAGACGATTGAAACAGCGGCATATGCTGAATCTTCTCAGGCTCGATCATATTAAAGATCAAAATGCCACCAGGCTTAAGTAGAGTAACGAGCGCCTCACACCACTCAACATCCATAGGCACACAACGCACAGGAATACCATCCTGCTCAGCGTAGAGATCATCTATAATCACATCATAGACCGCCTCCTCGCCCCCTTCATGCACCCATTCCACAGCATCGCCAGCGATTAAATCACAGCCCTCCGAACATTCAAAGAAACCATCCGCAATCGAAAGATGAATCGGATCTAACTCCACCCCCACAACACGTTTCGGCTGCACCAGTTCACGGATTTGCCGCCCCACCGTTCCAGCACCAAAGCCCAACACCAGCACATCCTGGAGACTCCCGGCCGGGCGATGCAGTGCGGGCAATGTAATCAAATCCCAGATCGAACCCGATAAGGGACGGTTTGGGTTCCATTGCGAGTGATTCACCCCATTACGATATAAGCGAATCGAAGCCCCCGCCGAACGCACCTCATAGTGATTTCCATCGATCACTTGCTGCCAGAGAATAGCCATATCGAACGAATTTAACGTTTCAGTTTACGTTCCACCATGCCATAGGCCTCTTCAGGTACCCAATCGCGCCAAGTCGCATCATTCGACTCGATCTTCTTAATAATCGTCCGCCCCGTATTCGCCAATAAACTCGGATCCCCGACACCGATCGGAACAATACGATCATTCTGCATTAAGTGTCGGTAGAAATACTGCCAATTCTTAGGCGCCTTAAAATTCTCCGCAGTGACCAACTCCATACTGCGAGAATTGTGCCATGGATACACAAACAACTGCACCCGATTCTTAAAAAGTCGTCCAAACGACTCCAAGACCCCACCCGCCAAGTTCGCGGCCCATTTCTCCTTAAATAATTCATTCAGCAAACCAATGCTCAAAATAATCGCAATCGGTTCAGCCGTATAGCGACTCAAGTAGGTCGCAATACGATGAAACTCCGCGCTTCGACTAATTAAGACCGTCTTCCCCAGCGCTTGCAAGGCGTCCGCACGGTCCAAGAAATCCTCATGATCGACCGCGCCCCCATCACGCAGCAGGTTATTCATACTAATTTCGCAGATCTCCAGCGCACGCGATTTCTCCTGCTCACTCATCACCTTGGAAAAAGCCTCACGAGACTGCTGTATCATATCCAAATGCAACTTCAACACAGGACTGAAACTACCACGCAACAAAAGGATCGGCCGTTTATACAACGTATCCGCCGCGGGAACAATCTCCCCCTTCTCATTAAACATCGCCGCATCGGTCAGACCACTTTGCACCAACTGCAAGGCACACAGACGATTGTCCACATAGCGGAAGCCCTCGCCCGAGAAGCGAAGCATATCCACTTCAACGCTATCCTTAGCCACGCCATCCGCCAATGATTCGACAAACTCACTCAAACTATCCCGATGATAAAAAGCCGCATGTATCAAATTCACACCGACCTTCCCCAACGCATCCATTTGATCCGGATTCTTTTCATCCAACAAACGCACATGGATCACAATCTCGCAAGGCTCCGTCTCAGGCTTCAATTGAAAGCGCACCCCCAGCCAACCATGACATTCCCCATTATCCTTATAGCCACGCGCACGCACCGTATTACAAAAAGAGAAGAAAGTCGTGTCCTGACCACGATCCGCCCCCAGACGTTTCTCCAGCAAATCATACTCATAAGTCAGCATAGAGTGCAGACGCGCCTGCGACACATAGCGCGACGCCTTGCCGTAGAGTGCATCACTCATCGTCATATCATAGGCCGAGATGGTTTTAGCCACCGTGCCCGCGCTACCTGAGACACGAAAAAACCAATTCGCGGTTTCCTGCCCTGCCCCAATTTCAGCGAAGACCCCATATTGTAAAGGATCCAAATTGATCGCCAATGCTTTCTCGTAAGTGCTCAACTGCTTTCGTTCCGCCATATGCAGGCATTCAGTAAAAGCCCCCGGAAAGGATGGCAAACCGTATCTCAATTCGTCCCAAAAAAATATTTAAACAAAATGAAAGAAAACCCTTTACAAGGTCCGCAGTTCGACATTTAGTCCCGCCTTTCCTTCGTGATTCAACTGCTCCGAAACACGAATTTAACACTTTATTGCAGGGTGGAGCAGCCCGGTAGCTCGTCAGGCTCATAACCTGAAGGTCCTAGGTTCAAATCCTAGCCCTGCACCCATTTAAAAGCTCTCTAAGTCGCTGACTTAGAGAGCTTTTCAGTTTTATGGATTCCATTAATGTTTGGCTGTTATTTTCACGAAAACAGTCATAAACACTCCTGAACGGATATGAACAGCCAAACAATAGCCAAACATTTTTGTTTGGCTATTCGAGCAGCCAAACAAATCGGAATACTTGCAGAATGGCTGGCCAATCACATGTAGAAAGTCGAACTGTTCGAAATAAGCGCTAAGTGGTTAACAGCTCCGCCGCCCTTTATTAAAGGGATTCCGAGCGTTTCGCCCATTTTCATTGGTCGCATGCGGCACTTCGTGAACGATCACTTTTATTGAAAACGTGCCTCTTAGATTACACGGGACTTAGCCAAAAGGCCGGAAAATCCTGCACGATTACGATCATTTCGATCACCCGATGATCGTAATAGGCTCCCAAAAGATAGCTTCGAGTGCCGCTTCCGAAATATTTGGTTCAATTTTTACGCCGCTACTTTCACCTCCTGTTCTTCATAATGATAGTAGTTCAGCAACCCTCCTAGCCGTTCACTTTTTACGATAAGTCCACTTTGAGACTGCACTTGTGGACTATTTGGAATAGGGATCAGATTATCGAGCCCTTGGTGATTCCGCTCTTGGTGAAAATGCTCATTATATTGCCCGACAGCCCGGCGGAGCGACTTCTCACGAATGAAGATAATGTGGTCAATGCACTCGCGCTTGATGGCTGATACAAAACTCTCGGCATAGCCGTTTTGCTACGGACACCCCACCCTCGTTTGGATAACTTCTACCCCGGCATTCGTCAGTATTTGACGAAACTCCTTGGTGTAGAGCGCATCGTGATCGCAGACGAAGAATCGAGCGGCCTTTAGGCAGCCATCATAACTGTCAGTCATGTTACGGGCCAGTTGCGACATCACCGCCCCATTGACTTGGCAGCCGATGTGAACGATCTCAACCTGACGCTTCGCCAAGTTCATTACAAAGAATACGTAATAACGAACCAGCCCTCGTAGAGTCCACACTTCCACCGTGAAAAAATCTGCGACGGACATCACATCCATTTGAGATCGCACGAAGGTCTTCCAATTCGATTGCTTACCCCGCTCTGGCGACGGAATGATGCCTTTAGCTCTGAGAATATTCCCAACCGTCGTCATACTCACTTTGTAGCCGAGATTTGACAGAGCACCTTGGATACGTCCATAGCCCCAGCCCATATTTTCCTCCGCTAATTTCACAAAGGGCTCCCGGATCACCTCCATACACTCCTGACGATCAGTTCTCACCACGCGCTTACCCGTATATTTGAGGGCTATTAACTTCCGGTGCCATCCGAGGATTGTTTCCGCTCGAACCAAAGTCGCGTATTTCTGCAACTGAGCCCACCCCATGGCCTTACCTCGCTTCGCCAGATTACGCCGCTGATGATTGTCCAAACGCAGCTTCTTACCAGTCGATTCGAACTGCTGTTTCAAGATTTGGTTCTCCTCCAGAAGATATTGCTGTGCTTGTCGCTATCGCTCGGTAGCGATCACCTTCTGCTGTTTACGGTTCACTTGTCTCGGCGTAGCTTCAGCGAAGACGGATCCAACACGCCAAAACCACTAATACCGAGGCGAAGCCGACACTCGAAGACAATATCTGGACTTGTTTATTCAAGCGCACGAAGTTCAGAAATTGAGAAAAGGCCGTCAAGGCGCATCAACATTGAAGTGATCGTATAAGTGAAGGGGCCAGGGCAGGTTCCAGGAAGCCATTCTATCGCAAGTTCAACTACAGCGGGTTCAACTTCCCGACCTTTTCAATTTTAAAAGACGATTTTCACCAGATCCGGTAGCTTAGTTTCCATCGACTTTGGCAACACCAGATGCAGTGCCTGCTCACGATAATCAAAATCTATCGGCTCACCGGTTCGCAGCAGTGTCACGGATTTGGGCTCCGTCACATCCGAAATGAAGATCACACGATCTTCGTTCGGCAACGAGTAGTAGATATTCCCGCGCTTGGTGGTATAATTCTGTGTTTTATCCAGAGTCGGCAAGGGAACGTCTTGATCGACATCATAGGTGGCTTCGCGGGAATGCGCCATCCAAGCCGCCATTTCATCACACACCTCATAGAACCAATCCATCATTTCACCGTCTCCGCGAGGCGGCACATTGACCAACAGATTACCACCCAGCGAACGTCAGCGAATGAGTTCTGTCAGCAAAGTGTTGGTATCCCAGTGATTCGTTTCACACTCGATGCCGTAGTGCCAGTTGGGCGTGAAGGACTTCTCCGACTTCTGGCAAGATTCCCACCACCAGCCGGCCTCGTTGGTAACTTTGACATTGTTGCTCGAACCTTGGTGCTCCCCCTCAGGGGTCGCGATATTGCCACGTGCGACAAAGATATTCGGCTGCAGCGGTTGCAGCTCTTCCTCGCTCACCGAGACGCTGCCATCCCACCAAATCACATCGATCTGACCATACTTTGTCATCAACTCATTCACCTACCCGATCGACTCTGCATTCTCCTCGAGTCCCGAGGTCGCTATCAAGGGCGTAAGCTTGGGAGTCTTCCCCACCCGCTCATGCTTGTAGTTGATCTGGTAGTCCTTCTTCGCAGGATGCATAAATTCTCGATTCTTATAGTCGTAGTGCCAATTGGGGCCCGAATAGTAGAATCCGACCTTCATGTCGTTTGCGCGCGAAGCATCGCCGTAGTCTTTGACTAAATCACGTCCGCCCATCAGGTCGCCGGTATCCCAAGTGCCGTAGTCGCTCGGCCACAGCGCGTAGCCATCATGGTGACGCGTGGTCAACACTGAGTAGCCAAAACCTGCCTTGCTTGCTGCGGCCAACCATTTTTGCGGGTTGTAATTCTCGGGGTTCCACGTCTCCGCGACGGCAAACATCTCCTCGGGCTTTTGCATGAAACGGCCAGTCTTCGCTTTTTGTTCCGACCAAACCATCGCCCAGGCATCGCCCGTATCTGGGTTGGCGCTGGTAGGCCCCCAATGCAGAAAGAGTCCCAAGCCTGACTTACGGAACCACGCCCACTCCGGATGATCCTCGGCATCAATCACCCGCTTCGCAGTCAGTTTATGATGCAAGTGTTCCTTCGCCCAAGAACGGAGCTCCTCCGGGCTCTTGCCCTCCCAATGCTTCTGCCCATCGCCCGCATGCTGCTGCGCCTGTGCCAATTCAAAGGGGTCTTCGGCTAGATCCCCTTCAGCACTCAAAAATGAGGCGACACAAAAAGCAGAAGCAAACAAAGTAAGGCCGAAACCACTTCGATAGACGGGGACATTGAATTTAAACATGCTACAATTTCTTTGATTTATAAAAGCGTCATTCAGAACGATTGCTGAGGTAGTGAGATCAGTTATTTTGAGTTTTGTGACTAGCTCCGCAAACTATTTACATGCTTGTCTGCTGAATCCTTCACCGTTTTCCCATAATCCTTGATATAGAGCGATACGGTCGAAGGATATTGCTCGGGCAGTTGTGAATAGGCCTTCCATGCAGCATCATTATGCTTGATGCTGATCACGAGATTCGGATGTGACTCCACCGCATCACTGACCTCTTGGTAGTGCTTCGCTTGAACATCAAAGGCACGCCAGGAGCGAAAGATCAACTGCTTGTCACGCTTCACGCAGATCTCCTTACGCATTATTTGCATCAGCGGAGTGATGGTCTTTTCCGGATTCGATTTATCATTAATATGCCCCTAGTAATAAAGCGCATCATTCAAATGGGTCTCACCAATACGCACCACCAAACCATCAAAGTCCGGGAACTGCTCGATGGCAGTCGTATCCGTCATTTTGACTTCAAGGCACCATAGTAACAATTGTATTTTAGTTTTCATCATTTCTAATTCTATGAATTTGCCTTCCCGCGCTTTTTTTGGGAAAGCGCTATGGATGCATGACCTTCAGCCTTCCAAATAGCTTCTCACCGACTGCGACAAATCTACTGATAATTAGCACAGAACAGGCGATGTTTACAATAAGCGTATCAAACACCTCTATACAGTGTTAACGCTGACTTAGCACGATCTCGCGTAGCAACATCAATCCCAGATCGTATTCACTCGCCTTGGGCGTTATTTCAAGCGCTTTCACAGTAACGGTGTAACGCCCAGGCTGGTCGAATTCAACTTGCCCCATGTTGTCCAATTTGAATGCGGCCGCAAACGGACTCTGTCGACCTTTGAGCTTGCCTTTCAAGGTTGGTGCGACCTCCTGTTCAAAGGACTGTCCATTCACCTCGATCACGAATTTTCCGCTCGACATCCAACTGCTGTAATTGACTTTCAAGTCATAGGAACCTGGCTGATCGACAACGATTTCCCATTCAGCCCAATCGGATGGATTGGTCCAGCCTTTCAGATTTTCGCGCTGACCACCCGCTCCGGCGCCCAGCGAAAAATGAAGGTCATCGCCATGGATTTTAGCAAATGCGGATGAAAGAAAGTAGTCCCCCACCTTCATTTTGGCATTACCTTGCTGCGGACGTAGTGGAGCGGTCAATGGACGTAGAGCATTGTCCACAACCGGCGCACCATCGAGTTCTACCTTAAGAACACTCATCAATGAATCCACTGGGGCATTCGGCACAGTGACAGCCACAGCTCCGTCTGATAGCTTGAAGGACACGTGCGAGCCGGCGAAATCGCCGAGATATGACATCGTCTTGATCTTTGTGTCCAAACCGGGAATCAATAGCTGCCCATCACTAGGCCAGTCAGCGATGAAGTAATAGAGGGTATTTCCACGACGAGTGCAATTCCCCCAGTCCAACAAATAATGTGGGCCACGCTCAGTTGCATAAACGGCTTCGCCATATTGCTTCAACCACTCACCCAACGGTTTGAGCTTTGCAACACTTTGGGGCGGTAACAAACCTTCAGGCGTTGGCCCCATATTCATTAACAAATTACCACCACGCGACACGGCATCCACCAAGTTGCGTAGCGCCCAATCCAAAGACTGCGAAGTATCCTTACCTGCCCAGAACCACTTTCCGTCAAACCGAATGCAACTTTCCCATAAGCGATCATCAATGTTATCGCCAATGTATGGGACGAAATTTTCAGACGAGCTGTAATCGCCATCACCGCGACGTCGCTGCCCAATACGATCTACAAACAAAATATTAGGCTGTAAGTCTCGAACAAGATCACGGTATTCTGAAGCGCGCTCATAGGACCAAGTATTCACCCACTCGCCGTCCATCCATAACGTCACAATCGGACCATAATTCGTAAGCAATTCCGTAGTCTGATCGATCATGTATTGATGATACTCCGCATAATCGGAGCTACCAATATCCTTGGTATATGCAGGATGTGCAATGTCCCAAACCGAATAATAGAAGCCCAGAAGCATATCGTATTTGGCACACGCATCCGCCAATTCCTTCATCGGATCACGACCAAAGGGTGTCGCATCAATGATATCTTGGTCCGTGTATTTTGAATCAAACATACAGAAGCCTGCATGGTGTTTCGTGGTGATCACTATATACTGAAAGCCCAGCTCCTTGGCGGTAAGCACCCACTCCTCCGCATCGAACTCGATGGGGTTGAATTGACTCAACAAGTCACCTTTCAACTTAAATTCACCCCCACCGCCTTGTGGCCCCCAGTGCAGAAACAATCCAAAGCGTGCATCCTTCCACGGTTGCACACGCTTGAGGCGGGCAGCTTCAGATTCGCCCGAAAAACCAGCAACCTCGGGTTCGCCCGCCATGAATTGGGCGAACCACGGACGGTCTGCTTTGGCACGCGCAGACGCTTCCATGGGATCTGGAACAGCGGACAAGAAGCCCTGTGCCCCAAGGGTTAGGACTAGTATCAGTGTAAGTGTTTTTTTCATAATAATACTTATTAGCTAATTAAGCGCTACGATTAATTCCGTCCCTACCGACGACGAAGCATCACAGAAGCCCGAAACATCCAGCGCGCAGTGCGTAAGAGGACGGCTGCTCAGGGACGGCAGTCAAAGTAAGCCCAGCCATGGTGGCGTGGTTACTTCTTGTAACCGTGATCTCCAAATTGCCAAAGCCGTCTGTAGTCAAACCAGTCAGAGTGCCATAGGCGACAAGGGAATTATCCAATAGCGAAGTGCCGTCCACTTCCTTCATCGCTTTCAGTTTCTTGATAAATCCGGCAACTAAATCAGAAAAAGGTGTCATTTCGTGATGTCTAGAATGAATCAGGATGCCCCATCCCATAGATAAAGAATATTTACTAACACAAAATCCCCTAAGGTTAGTAGTAGAAGTTGCGATCCAGCATCCCCATACCGGAATAAACCTGTTCTTTACCTGTTATAGGATGGAGCAAAATAGATTCAATACATCGGAAAAGAGAACTTACCAGAAGATCGCATAGAGTGCGATGGTTGCGACCACCACGAGTGCACCACAAATTTGAGCCCCCTTGGAAGACTCCAGCACAATGACATCGTTCACTGGCATCTCGACTGGCTTTTCCATCGGTTTGACGAGTGTTAATATCACACCTGCCAAGAGCACAATGAAGAAGCAGATCGCCATACGATCAAGGAAAGCAATTTGCTCGGCATACCACCAGCCATTGGTAACGATCCACGGGCCGATTAACCATTTGAAAGCCCCATAGGAAATCACATTCAAACCGATGCCTACTGCACCAAAATAGCGCGGCGTGCGGGGCGAAAAGAAACCAAAGATAAACACCGCTAGAATCCCGGGAGAAATGAAACCTTGGAACTCTTGGATGTAAGCGAAGATACTCGTAAAGTTATCCAACGCCGGCGCAACCAATGCAGCGAGCAACACGAAGATCACCACAAAACCACGGCCTATTTTAACCAATTTAGCGGGATTCTTTTCTCCCGAAAATTTCGCGTATAAATCCATTGTCGCAATCGTCGAAGCAGAGTTCAGCATCGATGCCAACGAGCTGATCACCGCACCACACAGTGCTGCCAAGACAAACCAAGAGATCATAGGGTAAGGCTTGATCAGGTTTCGAACCAACACAGGGAAGGCACGGTCATAATCATATTCCCCCGTTGCCGCATTCAAAAGATCACCGCTGAACAAGTTGTAAGCGAGTATCCCGGGAATCACGACCAAGAAGGGAATCAGAAGCTTTAAGGCCGCGGCAAACACGATCCCCTTCTGCCCCTCTGCGAGTGATTTAGAGCCCAGCGTGCGTTGCACGATATATTGATTGAGGCCCCAATAAAAGAAATTCGGAATCCAAAGACCAATCAGCAACGCCGTCCATGGGATATCGGAGTCGGTCTTAGGGCGCACCATGTGCACCTTGCCCCCCGTCCCGTTTGGCCCTTCGAGTGCGACGGCTTCCCCCTCAACACCATCGTTCAGCAACATAAAGCGCTCCCAAGCGCTCGCAGTTTCTAAATCAGCAACAGTTGCAGTCGAATTCGCCACCTTTGTTAGAATCAATTCTTCAGCAGGCTTTTCGGACAGGACAGAGAACGCCATATACATCACAATCGCTCCACCAACAATCAGCGCAGAGCCCCAGACGAGATCCGTCCACGCACAGGCCTTCAAACCTCCGACAAACACATAAACCGCCGCGAAAATCGCGATCAACCAACACATGGCCGTCAAACTATTGAGGACTGGAACCGTATTATAATATTCAGAAACAAATTTCGCTCCGGAAAAAATAACCGAAGATGTGGTGACAAAGACCAAAGTCACAATCGCTGGAATCGCCATCGACAAGCGTGCGACACCATCAAATCGATACTGTAAGAATTCAGGAATCGTGTAGAGCCCCGCCTTCAAAAACTTGGGCAAAAACCAGAATGCCACGAAGACCAAGGTCACCGCAGCCATCCACTCATACGAAGCAATCGCCATCCCCAGCCAGTTCGCAGACGAACCTGACATACCAACAAACTGCTCAGTCGAGATATTAGCAGCGATCAATGAAAAACCGACTAACCACCAAGTGAGTCCACGGCCCGCTAGGAAATAATCGGACGCCCCTTGCTCGCCAGAGGTATCCTCGTCACGACTCTTCCAAATTCCAATTGCGATGACGCCCACTACGGCACCAATAAAAAGTATCACTTCAAGTATGTTCATAAGGTTTCTTAAGATATGGTAATTCTACAAAATATATTATTTCCCTAGCGCGACGTAGTTTTTTTCGAACTACACACTTAGTTTAACGGGGTATGCGCGTCGTCCATGAAGCCCTCCATCTTAGTGACGATCTCGGGATACTGCTTGGCGAGATTTTTGGTTTCGCCGATGTCATCTTTTAGATTGTAGAGTTCAATCGATTTTAAACCACCACCATTTTTGGATTTAGACGTCTGGACGACCTTCCAGTCCCCATAACGAAGCGAGCGAGAATGATACGGCTTGGCATCTCCCATGATGAATTCGTGGTAGATGTATTTGTGCTGCGGTTGTTCACCTTTCCCCAAAAGAGTCGGCACGATGGAGATACCGTCAGTTTGCTCGGGGATCGGTTGGCCAATCAGATCTGCCATCGTGGGCACGATGTCCCAGAAGGCACTGAGGTGCTCGCTGCGGCTACCCGCTTCGATCTGCCCAGGCCAACGCACCAAAAACGGCGTGCGAATACCGCCCTCATACACATCACGCTTATGCCCACGCAGCGGGCCATTGGAGTCCCAAAATTTCGGATTGTGACCGCCTTCCATATGCGAACCATTGTCACTGGAAAAGATCACGATTGTGTTTTCATCGACTCCGAGTTCAACCAACATGTCGAGCAAGTCGCCAATCTGATTGTCCAAGTTTTCCATCATTGCCGCAAAGCCAGCGATCGGGTTTTGCACCGGGGGGCATTTATCACGAGCCCCCGCGCTATACTTACCAATTTTCCCATCGAACTGTGGATACACCTTGCGCCATTTCTCATGTAATTCCTGTGGAGCGTGCATGGCGGCATGCGGCACTGCAGTCGGGATGTAGCAGAAGAACGGTTTTTCGGAATCAACGCTTTCTTCAATGAAGCCAAAGGCATCTGCCATGATCATATCATGCACAAAGGTCCCGTTCTCCAGCGGGATCTCCTCACCATCACGCACAATGCTACTAGGATAATAGGTGTGGGCAATGCGTTGACTCTTCCACCCGGTGAAATGATCAAAGCCGTGTGTCAATGGATTCTGAGCGCCTTCGAGATGTGTCTCTCCTAAGCCCCACTTGCCATACGCACCCGTTGCATAACCCGCATTCTTAAATAAACGCGGCAGCGTCACCATCTCAGGATCGAGCGCGAAGCCATTCTCGTCCCCATTACCACGGCAATGCACGTGTCCTGGGTGTTGCCCGGTCATCAACACCGCACGCGAGGGCGAGCATACAGTATTCCCCGAGTAATGATCGCTAAACAGCATGCCTTCATCCGCCAAGCGGTCGATGTTCGGCGTCTTCAACTTCTGCTGCCCATAGCAACCGAGATCCCCGATGCCTAAATCATCGGCAAGAATGTAGATCACATTGGGCGGTTTCGCTACAGTCGCCGCCGGCAACGTGTTGGCGCACGTCAATGTCATCACAATGAACAGTGCGAATGAAAAGATGCCAATTCTGTTAAGTTCGGTATGCATATCATTCATTTCAAAAATGGTTCAATCGAAGCGGCCACTTGCTCGCCTAAGGCCTGATAGCCCTCCTTAGAAAAATGGACATCGCCGGGCCTCTTAAAGTGTCTGGTGAGCGTCAACGAAACCGCATGCAAATCATCAATTGGTATCCCATGATGTAGCATGATTTCAGCAGCAGCTTCATTGTAACGAACTTCATCGCCGACGAAACGCCCCGCTTCTTCTTCGGGCACAAGGGTCGTCGAAGCCCAAACAAGTTGAGCCCCCGTTTGTTTAAGACGTATGACTAGCTGCTCTAGATTCTTCGTATACTCAGCCAGCGGAACCGCTTGCGTGCCGTTCACCTTATCACGATTTCCATAAACTTTCGCGTCAGGGTGTCGGTAGCACAGATCGTGCAGGCCCCAATTAAAGTGAATCACATCCCACTCGGTATCCCCGAGCCATCGATCTAACTTTACCAGCCCCCGATTCGTGTCGCCAGCATTTTCGCGAATGCGCGTCACATTTGCCACGCCTTGCAACGCATCGACAACCACTTGAGTGTATCCAACCGAGATCGAATCTCCTATGATGAGCACATTTGGCAGGCCGGAAACTGTTTCGCTTCTGACCTCGAGTCCCTGTAAATCTTCCTCAGGTGTATAGAACGCACTGCTTTCTGGAATGTATCCCTGTGCCTCCATCCAAGATAGAAAATCCTCAGGCCAATGGATGCTATCAGTCCCCGGCACTCCCAAGCCAAACCCATGTTTGCCCTGCTCATAAAGTTTTAATTCAGTAGGCACGCCTACACGCTGCAATGCCTCATGCATGACGACACTGTTTTGGTATTTTACTCCAGGATCATCTTTAGCATGAAACAAAAACGTAGGCGGGGTGTTGGCATCGACATTCACTTCACAAGATAGCTTCCACACTTGACTCGGCGGCAAAGAATTTTTCTTCAAGGAATTGATACAACCATGGGCGATCTTTTTCTTGGTTGAGATCACTGGATACCCCAAACAAACAAAATCAGGACGTGATGAAACTGTGGATACAGCATCCTCTCCAAAAGAGTAGTCAGCATAAAGTGTCGCCGCAGAGGCGGCTAAATGCCCACCAGCAGAGAAGCCCATAATACCCACTTTATTTGCGTCGATGTTATAATCATTACTATGAAAGCGCACCCACTGAATCGCACGAAGCGCATCCGAGAGCGGAACGGGATGCTTAAAGTCTACACCACGAGTCGTGGGTAAGCGATAACGCAGAACAAAAGCTGTGATTCCCTCACGATTTAAACGCTTCGCGATATCTGTCCCCTCATTATCGATCGACAAGATACGATAGCCTCCCCCAGGACAAATCACTACCGCTGCCCCGTTGGGATTCTCCGGGCGAAAGATACTGAGATTGGGATTGTGAATATTGAAAATTCGCTTCGGCGAAGTGGTCTTTACCTTTTCCGCAATACTCCGATCCACGCCCGCTGTTCCCTCCGGCCATAAGGAGACCCGCTCGCTCTCCCCAAGACCTGCACCATTTTGAGCAGTCGCTGATGGAGCGAAACAAACACTAATAAGCGTGATGATAAAACCAAATAAGAATGCTTTCATAGTTTAACAAGAGTTAGATCGAGCCTGCTGCATTAAACTCGATCACAGCATCATAAGCAGCTTTCTGAAGTAGTATCTTAGTCGCATCATCAAATACGACTCTGGCAGGATCGCCATTAGGATCTTTGCCTTGACCATCTAGCTTCGTTTCAGTCACCGCGTTGTATTTAAACCCCTCGGTGCTTTCCTTGAAAAAAGCGGCATAAAACATGTTGGAAGCCAGAAAGGCAGAGGTTTGGCTCGGATGAGCGTCTTTTCTATAGCGAAATTTCAGGTCTGTCCCGTCTTCTTGGATGTTTTTAATCCCCAGTCCAACTGGAACAACGGCATGTGGCTTGATACGTTCAACCAGTTTATGAATCGTTTCCATCTCCATTTCGGTTTGAGTCAACTCAAGTGGCTCCGAAACTGGGGCGCTATTTTGCGCATGGGGCGCGGTGATATACAGGATCACTTTGATGCCTTCTTGCTCGGCGACCTTCGCCCACTTCTGCGCATACTCAGCATAACCTGCATCCACATTATCGACTACGTCCTTATAGCTCTGCAGCACTAGATAGTCCCACTTCACTCGGTCGCCGGCTTCAATACGTGTGATCAATTTCTGCTGCTGTTTTGCCGCATCTCCCAAGATTTTACCGATCCTGTTCCACCCTGGCTTGAGCCCTGACCTCTTAAAGTAGGCCGTATAAAAATCGGGCGCTTGTTTCATCGCCTTCAAGGAATGGATGCGCTCAATATACGTCTCTACTTCAGCGACAGTGATACTGTTCAGCCGCACCATCGACTCCGAAAAATAAAGGTCATGATGCCGAAATAGATCCTGCCCACCATAGACAACACGTTCAACATTCACAGTCAACTCAGGCTGCCCTTCCTCAAATACCTGCTTAACAAGTTCCGGCAAATTATGGCGAAATGTGAAACTGTTGCCCATGAACAGAATATTGATCTCCTTTGCTTCAACCGAAGCAAAGGAGACCAGGAACAATATTCCAATAAAGTGCAGCTTACTTTTTCTCATCACGTTCTCATCCCCTTTAAATAACTGACCATCATGACTACTTTTTTTTACGTTCAGAAGACTGGTTTATTCGTTGCATCGCATCTTCCCCTAAATGCAAATGCAGAGCCTTAACCATTTCTTGGAGCTTTTCTGGATGTGTCTTTGCGAGATTGTGCTGTTCGGCTCGATCTTCGTTCAAATCATACAGTTCCCATGGCAGATTGCCCAGCTTACCGCTTTTACCACTGACCAGTTTCCATCCCTTATGAATGAACGCCTTGTTTTGGCGCCACATAAAATAAAAAGAACGTTCAGACAGCTCTTGCCCTTGAAAAACGGGCAATAAACTTGTGCCGACCAAGGGGGCTAACTCTCTGCCATTATACTGTTCCGGATACGATGCGCCTGCAACATCCAACCACGTCGGATACAGATCCCAAACAGCAACCTCGGCACGGGAAATCGTCCCGGGCGTCTGCATCAGTCCCGGATAATAAACGATCAAAGGCGCTGAATCGCCGCCTTCATACCCCGTATTCTTGCCCTTCCAAAATGGCGTATTGACTAGGTTTTCCCAAGCAGCGCCGATTTGCCAGTGCGAATCGATCGAACCGATCACGGCCTTGCGATCGTAGCGCTTTCCCATGCGTGAAGCCCTAAACCCTGTCCAGATTCCTTTGCCACCTTCACGGGTTCCACCGTTATCCGAGACAAAGGTAATCATGGTATTATCCGCGCATCCCATGGCCTCCAATTTTTCCAAAAGACGACCAATATTCTGATCGATGATATCAATCATGGCCGTATGTGTGGCCATCACTCGAGCTTCCTGCTCGCGCTGTTCCAGGCTCAGAGCCTCCCATGCGGCTTGTGAAGCGACCGACGGTGAAAGCTTCCATTCCGGGGGCGCGATCCCCTGCGCTTTCATCCGCTCAAAGCGGGCTTTGCGTAGTGCATCAGGCCCAGCCATATAGGTCTCCAAGTATTTTTGAATATCCTTCTCGTGCGCCTGCACCGGGAAGTGCGGGGCATGATAGGCCAGATGCAAAAAGAAAGGCTTCTGGTCGACTTGGTATTGATCAATAAACTCCAAGGCAAAATCCGTCTGCACATCGGTTTTATAATAAGGTCGATCTGCTTCCCAAAGTGCCCCGTCTAAGTAATTCGGTCGCACATTGTGATCAAAATAGTTACCGCCATCGGTGTTACCAAAGCTGCGAACGAAGCCCTTGTTCAGCACATCGGTCAACTCGGGAATGAGTTCACCATGTGTTTTCCCACAGAAATAGGTCTGATAGCCCTGCGCTTTCAACACTTCACCAATCGTAGCCGCACGCTCCATGACGCCATGTGGCTCCGCATGTAGGCCGGAGAGTAGCGAATCGCGCGTCGGCATACATTTAGGATAGGTGCGATAATTTGTAAAACGATAGCCTTTTGCCGCCAAACGATCAATATTCGGCGTTTCCGCCTCCCCGCCATAACTGCCGAGATCCGAGTAGCCCATATCATCCACTACGATGCTGATAATATTGGGCCTAGCGGCCGAGGCGACTGACATCCCGAAAAGAGACAGCGCACACAGTGCTAGCAGCAGTTTTTTTCTGACCTTCACTATATGACCTTTCCTCGATTGACGTCTATCGTGTGACAGTGAGTTCTTGCGCACCCGCTTCAATAGGAAGATCCGCGAGATAAAGGTTCTCGCCAATCAGCTCAAAGGTCGCGCCCTTCATCTTCGGTGCACCTTGATCACTCCAGATCGCCAACGGCCCCGACTCGTGCAGGGTAAAGACCACCTGGTCGTTCGAAACGGACTGCACCTTCACCGCAGCGCTCGGCAAGTATTTGTCAGTGCGGCCGATCACCGCCCAGCCTTGTGTCTTCGGGTAAAGGAGGAACAATTTTGCACCAAAGCTCTCAACTTCAGCAGTCAAATCGTCGTCTAAAGATACCACTGATTGAGCAGCTTGATCATAGACCAATAAGCCTTCTTCAGGTTGCGTCCAAGGGCCGTCACTCGGCTGCAATAACTCACCCGCATACGGGTAGTCCTTCGCAGAGATCGAACTCACGAGTGGTTTCTCGACTTCCGAGAAGTTGAACAACGCAATCGCAGCCACCTTATCTTCGAGCGGAGCAATCACGCGGAAAACCTCTGCGTCACGAAACGGGTGAATGAAGAAGCTCTCCGGCAACAATGTTGCCGGTGCCTGCGTGCGTAGCAACAAACCATCCTCGTAAGCAAATGGAATGAGCCTCTCAGCGACGATCTTGTTTGGCTCGTCCGAAATATAGACAGGGCCTCCTGAGATTGCTCGCGCGACGGACATCGACTGCACATCACGCTCGTCATGCGTGTGGAACATATCCAAATCGCCCCACACCGTTTGGCTCATCCACAAGTGATTGGCAAAGCTCTGGTAAGTGTTGCACTTGTTCTTGTCTTTATCTGCCTGATTGTAATCAGGGCTAGAACGAGTCACCACACTGTATTTCGTCTGAAACGAGTTGATATTTGGCTGCGCGATACAATTCAGCAGCGGCATGTCATACTTCTTGGTCGCGGCTTCGAGTGCCTCGTTGTTGTAGCGCGTCGCACGCACTGCGTTCGCAGTGCCCTTATAGAATTCCGGGACACGCGACTGAAAGTCGACCTTGGTAAAATCAAAACCACTCTCCTTAGAATCTTTCACCATTTTCTCATAAAACGCTTTTGCGCCAGCGGCGTTATCTTTTGGTAGCATGGTTTTCCCGTTCGCACTCGGCATCAGGTTCGGAGTCAGATCTGTCATCGTATGCTCGGGTGAAATGGCCCCCATAAACCCAAGCATATTGCGCCAAACACCCATCCACTTAATGCCATCAGGGTTTTTCAACGAAGTGAGCTCTTCCCATCCATTGGGAAATTTTTTGACGTCTGGTGTGAAATTGATGATCTTACTATTCTTCTGAGTTAAGTAACCGTTGTCCACCATCAGCCAACGAATCGGAGCATCATTCGCTTCGATAGTATGCACCGCATCGACTAGGATTTTTGAAGAAATTCTAGTCTTATAAAATTCCCACGAGCACCAGCCGAGATAACCATAGGGCTCGACCGGGAATTCTTTATTCGAGCGCCAGTCCGCAGCGACAAAGCCCGATTCTATCACCATATTCCAGGCTGCGTGCGTAGCGGCATACGGCGAGTCGCCATAGGCCCACAGTAACAATGGCACATCACCTGCCACATCCTCGGTGCCGTAAGTCGACGACCGAAGCGTCAATTTCGCATTTTCGAGGAAAAACTCTGAAGATACTTCCGACGACAACATGGGGATGATCGACAGATACTGCCCTTCATTGATTTGAAGCAAAATGAACTGCCCCCGTTGAACAGAGTTATGCTTATACCTCGTCTTGGACGGCTTATATCCCTGCAGATCTACGAGAGAGTTAAAAGCGACCGCTTCCACACGATTACCATTGGCGACTCCCCCCGAAAAAGGGCGATAGTAAGCACCCTTCTCAAAAGCTGGCAACGCAACTTCACGCGAAAGCACGACACCACTCTTGCTTGGCTGTAGATTCACATCCTTCTCTATAATGAAGCCAGTCGGTTCAGAAGTAATTTGTATCGTTTGCGCCAGAAGTGCACTGGCAGAAATCAAGCCGACCAGGGCCACGGATAGACATTTTTTCATCATGTATGATTGTTTATTATTCAAATTAAGTGGGCATGGGCTGTCGACTACGGACGCCACGGCTCCGGGCCGTTTCCTTTTTGCTGTAGGAATTTAGCGCCGACGTTGTCATACCATGCGTGTAGGTTGGCACGCATCTGTGTGACACGCTCAGGGAATTGGGCTGATAAATCGTGCTGCTCACCCAAATCCTCTTTTAAGTTGAAGAGCATCACTTCGCCATCCTCATAGCGTTCGACTAATTTATAATCACCCACACGGATCGCGCCGCCGGGGATGCCGCCTTGGTTACTGTAGTGCGGGTAATGCCAGTAGAGTGTGTCCCGCTCAAGCGATCCTCCCTCAAGTGCTTTCGTAATATCAATGCCATCAATGACATGCGATGTTTCGACGCCAACCGCCGACATCACCGTGGGATACAAATCAATCGAACAAATCATTTCATCACTGATCGAGCCGGCTTCTGTCACGCCGGGATAACGAATAATCCATGGCTCGCGTATGCCGCCCTCATAGACCCAGCCCTTGCCACCGCGCAGCGGCAAATTGCTAGTCGGTGAGCCTTCACTCGTCGAGAGTCCACCATTGTCGGAGGTAAATATCACGATGGTATTGTCGGCCACACCTGAATCATCAAGTTGCTGTAAGACTTTACCCACAGCTAAATCCATCGCTTCCACCATGGCGGCATAGACTGCGTGCTTTTGTAAGGAACGTGTCTTCACACCCCGCCTCCCGGTGACTTCTGATTCCGTCACGCTGAACTCTTCTCCCTCGATCAAGGCCGCTTTCTTCTTATATTTCTCGACCAAATCAGGGCGCCCGATCAAAGGCGTATGCACTGAGTAAAATGATAGATACGCGAGGAATGGCTGATCCTTATTGGCTTCAATAAACACAGCGGTCTCACGTGCCAGGCGATCCGGCAGGTGATCGCCCTCGGGGCTCTCTTCCATCTGAGGATTCTCGAAAGGCGCAAAGTATTTCTTTCCAGTGTAAGGCCCCCCCGCACTATAACCGCCAATATTCACATCAAAGCCACGATTCTGCGGATAATATTCCTCGGATTCACCTAGGTGCCATTTCCCGGCAAAAAAGGTCGCATAATTTTTAGCCTTTAAGGCTTGAGGCAATGGAATTTCGTCCAGAGGCATCTTAGTGACGAGTGGGGCTGGTTTAAACCGGCCACTGCGTAGTTTCGCCACATCCTTGGGAAAGAAATTGGTCGCCCCTACCCGAGTCGGATACTTGCCCGTCATCAAACTGTAACGCGTCGGAGAACAAACCGGATTGGCGGCATACCCATTCGTAAAGCGCATGCCGGATCTCGCCAAGGCGTTCACATGCGGTGTCTCATAAAAACAATCGGGGTTATTTGCACCGATATCCATGTAGCCTAAATCATCGACGAGAAAGACCACCACATTGGGCGGTCGATCTTCGGAAGCCGTGGCAGCACTGAAGCCAGATGCGAGCGCAAGCAGGGCCATCAAACCAGCGCACTGAGTAGTCAGTAGTCTAAATCGTTTCTTCATGAAATTCAAGTCACAAATATAGACTATTTAAGCGACACTGAATATAGCCAGAATGAGTGATTCTAGTGATGAATGCCACTACTCTAGCTCGGCCTGAATTCGGTAAAATGCTTTGTCGGCTAAGGGAACAGGCAAGGTATAACTGTTCTGCGGAGGCGTGGCGGCGAGGCTCTCTGTATTCAGCGCAGAAAATGCCTGTATCAGATCAGGCGAGTGCAAGACATCATAGACGCGCCCAGCCGCACTTGCCCATGTCAACTGAGGCGCGGTTTCTCCGACATCGAGAATTTTAAAATCGCCATTTGAACTGCCATCATTCGGATCGCTTCCAAAAATAAATTCCTCCCAGGCCAGCCAATTATCACCATCAGCGTTACTTAATGCTGCGGATTCATAGTCACCACCGAGAACCAGCCCGTGTTGATCCAGCCATGAATAAGGCGTTCCCTGACTGGTTCGCTCAGTCACAGTCAATGTGACTGCATCACGACTATATGTGATCGCAAATAAGGTGCCATCACTGCCCTCCACCAGGTCGTCCGGATTTGTGAAACGCCCAACAATCGAAGCAGCTGTCAAGACCTCGAAGGCATCGCCTAGTTGCGGGCTGAGCGCAGCATCCACAGTCACAGCGAGCATGCCCGACAAAGTCGCTGTTTCTGTGACTTGAACTTGAGCATAGTCGATCCCAGCGGTGCCAGTTCCTTGAAGATAAATCTCTACACTCGCAGTGTCCGTTTCACGATAGTAACCATCGATGACAAGCACACGGTCGGCTGGCACGACACCCGCCTCGCTGATGAAGCTGAGTGTTATCCCGTCTAACGCAGCGAACTCACTGTTAGTGGCGGTTGTCGATTCGAATCGTAAGAACAACTGCTTCCCAATGGAACTCGGCGTTGCGTTGATCACATTATTTGCCGACAAATCATAGCCGTTGGAAAAGTTTTGCGTGGGCGTGACCTCGAAGCTGGCAAGTGTTTGCTCACCACCATCTTCGTAGTAAAGCGAGGCCGTGATTGTATCGCTACCAAGATCCCATCCACTCGCACCGGCATAGTAAAATTCCAAGGTAAATACATCCCCGCGTTGGATGGTGTGGCCTGTATCGACCGCGGGCGAGGAGACAATCCCGCTGCCATTCACCCCCACGATGCCGCGGTAGCTTCCGGCTTGAGCGTTGATCGTATTGCGTGCGTCTAAACTTTGATCACCGCCGTAGTTAAACCAAGCGTCAGTCGAACTATAAGTATGACCACTCCCCGACTCGAAGCCTCCGTTTTGAAGAAGCTCACCACTGCTAGCCGGCACAGTGGTTTCATCGCCCCCAATCACGGTCAATGCCCCCGCATTATAGCAAGCGGCCGCGACCTTCCCATGCCCGGACAACTCTCCGGCCTCTTTCAAATCCAACCAACGCAGCGACTCCAAGGTGCCTCCAGCTAATTGTATCTGTCCATGCGCGGACACACGGATTTCATTGCGTCCGACGATATGATGAGAATTGACATCGAAAATCTGCTTCGCAACGCCAGACGCACCTTTAATCTCCAAACCAAGAAACTCCAAATCAGCATCTGCCAATGCTGTCTGATCACTGCCTCCAGTGTTTTCCATCTGAGCGATCCAACTAAGCTGCGGTGCACCCGTATCGCTTTGATAAGTCACACTGTTGAGGCTGTTGGTATAGGTGTAATCCGACCAGTTCACAGCGGTCGACGCGTCTGCCCCGTCGGCTCCCATCCACGAATGGTAGGTAATGGAAAACCACTGTGGCTCAGCCACACGTTCCCCATAGAGCAGCGTGGAGAGCTCCGCGGCGAGTGTCGCATTGGCTCCGGCGATGTTAGTCGATTCGTCATGATCATTGACGAGGTCGTAGAGCTTTAAAGTGCCGTTATCGTCGACCAATTTATAATCGCCGTGAATAATCGAACGATCTGGCTGAGCCTCGTGAATAATGAAATCGCGAGGGCGTTGCTCGTCTTCACTCAAGAGGGTCGGCGCAATTGACACGCCATCCAAACCAAGCGGTGTTTCCACCCCTGCGAGGTCACAGAAGGTCGGTAATAAGTCAGTCACGTCCACCACCATTTGCGTATCCGTGCCAACTTGTAGCGTTGAGCTAGCGGTAATTTTGCTCGGCCAGCGCACGACCATTGGCACTCGAATGCCTCCCTCCCAAATCTGAGTTTTGTAGCCTTTCAAGCCACCATTCGCGTCCAATTCCGTGCGTGAATTATTAGTATGCCCACCATTGTCAGACATAAAGATGACAATGGTGTTGTCGGCAACGGAATCGGAGGTGTCGCCATCGTTATTCGGGTCTTCTAGAGCAGCTATAATATTACCTAAGTGTGCATCGATTCGAGTGACCATCGCTGCCCATTGCTTTGAATCAGCAGAAAGCGCGGCAAATTCGGCATCCCCGTCATACGCATCGTCCCAGCCCGGCAAGTCGATAATGTCATTATACGGACTATGCGGAATCTGTGAGGCAAACAAGGCGAAGAATGGTGTGCCGTCGGCATTGTATTGCTGTGCTTGCGTGCGGACGAAATCTAAGGCCGCGAAGGCATACGTATCGTCGCAGTATGCGGTCGATGGATACGCAGCGTCGCTTTGCCTGGCGGGCAGTTCTGGGTAATCTGGATTGTTGGCGTAAGCGGCTAAAGTGTTCGTCACCAAATTCAGGTTGGCGTCTCCTGGTTTGTAGGACCATAGCGTCGGCTGAAAGTAAGAGTGCGCACGAATATGATGCAACTCCGCCAGCACATAATCATAGCCATGTTCATGCGGCAGCGTCTGTTGGTTTAACAGCACGGGGCTGTTGAGCGAATCGGACGCACCGTAGCCCCACTTGCCCCAATAACCCGTTACATACCCAGCAGCTTTGAGCACGTCGCCCATCGTCAAGTCTTCGGCACGCATGGCCTTCTGGGCATTGTCGGTATCGTTACGATCTGCGTAGCTATGGCCTTGGTGAAAACCAGTCTGCTGTGAAGAACGCGCGGGTGAACAAACGGTGGCACCATACGCGCGTTGAAAGTTCACTCCGGCTTCGGCTAAGCGATCAATATTTGGAGTGAGCACATTGGCCAAGCCCGCTGCGCGACGCTCATCCTGTCCATTGGCCCCAATAGATCCCCAGCCCATGTCATCGACATACAAATAAACAATATTCGGGCGCGGCGCCTCGCTTTGAGCCTGAGCAACGACACTCGAACAGAGTGACACAGCGGCCAGCATTAAGATGTAAATTCCTTGAAATTCCATAATCACTCGATGTCGTGAAGCCTGATAAGAAAGAAAAAAGACCCTGCCCCGAAGGGCAGGGTCGATGGAAATTACTGACTAACAGCGAAGTGGTAGCATTTACTTGCGACGACGCACCATGACCCAAGCAAGGCCAGTCAAACCAGCAAGTAATGCATAGCTGCCAGGTTCGGGAACAATGGTGAGAGATACGCTATCAAGCCCCACGAAGCCTGATGATCCAGTTTGGATAAATTCGACGCCATAAGTCGCCCCTGCCCCTGCAGTAATGAGATTTGCAGACGTGACGGTGAATGAAGTCGCAGCAATGTTGGCTTGTTGCCAAGACCCCTGGGTGGTGTCCATCGCGAGGTCAATTGTGCCGAGATCCACTTTAGTGCCTGATCCGCCGTCTAGGAACACCGTGCCACTCCAGATGCGACCAGGCGCGTTGTTGGCTGCGTTTCCGTAGAAATCGAGGGTGACGATGTCGCCTTCAAGAGCAATTGTGCTGGTCAACTGAGAGAGGGTGGAAGTGAGATCACCGGTGAAAGCTCGATTAACGCCATCATTTGCGCCTAAAACAGCGCTATCAGCAGTGCCCCAACTCGCCCCAGCGCCCGTCCAAGAGGCAGGCAAGGTGCCATTCGCGGCAGTCACGCCTTCAAAGCCACCGTCGGCAATGACGTCGCTGGCGTTGGCGGTCAGGCTGGCGGCGACTAATGACACAAGGCTGAATGATATTTTCATATTATTTTTCATATTTTTAAGGTTTAATAGAAGTGAAGTTTCTAATTAATCAGCAAACAGGCGCTAAATACAAACTATGGGATCAGTAGTTCGTGCTACAACTTATCGTAGGGCGATTCTCCTCCTTTGACACGATAAGCTCACGTCATGCTCTAGCGCTGCACGCCGACACGGAAGAACACTTGTGTTTCCGCAGGAAGATTAGGCAGCGTCCAGCTCTGCAGTGCGGGCGCAGTCGACGGGATAAAGGATTCGAACGTGGTCCAAGCCGACAGGTCGGTGGATTGCTGCACGTAATAGCGCCGTCCGCTCTCGGGGGTCCATTCCAGAGTATTGCCTGCGTCCCCGATCGTGACTACGGGCCTTGAATTGGCCGAAACGGGAGAGCTTTGCCAGTCGTGTTCCTCCTGGTTGCTCCACCCATCAAAATCCGAATCGTCGCCGGGTGATTGGCCTTTAGTTCCGAAATGCGTGATTTCCCAATCATCATCCAGCCCATTCCCGTCCGTATCCGTTATAGGTAAGCGTAGCATCGCCTCAGCAAATCGCGCTCCGGTCGTGAGATAGGCCTCCGTAGCAAAGTGAATGATCCCCCCGGATGCACTGGGGGCGAGCCCCTCAGTCGCAATCATTCCATTGTAGGCGGACGCATCGGCCACGGATTGTTGGGCGGCTTGAACGACGTCGCAGCGCGCTTGCTTGGTGGCATCCCCAGCCGACCATTGACTGTTCGAGAGCTGGGCAATCACAAACCGCAATTCACTGCCGTAGGTCAAACGAAGGTCCGCGATGAAGTTGGTTAAATTTGTTTGATAGTTGTTATGCTCACCGCCGTTCACATCGCCCTCTCCCTGATGCCAAATCATGCCCTCGATCTGGATGATGGCATTGGGAAAAAACGACACCAAGCCCGCAAGACCATTGGCCACCGTCGATTGGAAAGCTTGGTAGATGGCACCGTCCCCGGAAGTGGACGCATCACCACCAGCGATCCAATCAGCATAGAGATTGGTTCCGCCCACCGTATGTTTGATGATGGCGATGCGGCTTTTCTCCGCGCCAAGTCGAGCATGCACGTCACGCCCGAATTGTAACTCAGGTCCAAAACCACCGGCGTTCCCACTTTTACTGCCACTGCCGGCCTGCAGGTCGACCCATTCGTGGGCAGCCAAAGGACTCTCCCCGCCTCCGTTGCCATGATAAAACCTAACTTCAGGCGTCGGCGCCTGATCGGCGATCGGCAATTCGGAAGCGATTCCGTATCCATCAGCATTCGACTGGCCACCGACAAGATAAACCAGCACACGGGTCACGGATGGATCTGCCAGTGAATTCCTCCCCTCAAAGGCTAACTCACGGGCCCCCACCCAAGAACTCCCCAAGAAATTATTAGTAATAATCAACTCCACAGAGCGAACGCCCGCATAGGTGGATTCAAACACAAACTGCTCCGCCGCATAGGTTCCAGTCGTGGGGCCTTCGGTTGCCGTTTCGCTATAATCAGCTCCTACTTGAGCGCCTCCACCAGTCGCGCCGCCAGGCGCATCATAGAACTTTAGGGTAAAATCCTGAATGCCTTTACTGGCGATCGTGGCATTCGTCGAATTATTCCAGAGGTAAAAGGCAGAGAGGTCTGTTTCCGAATTAAATTCAACGATGACCGTCACTGGGTATCCCCCTGCGGGAGGGTCTGCCGTGGCATAGGCTAGGCCCGAATTTGCCGCCGTCGCGCTGATGGTGTCGGTGGCTAAGGTGAGACTTTCATTTGTCAAATTCTCGACTGGAAAGCTCGCATTGAACTGCCCGCCATCCGTCGATAAGCTGTCTGGGTAGATGAAGTCGGCCGTGCCGCGACTACTGCAGAGAAAGAAAGTAATCACAAAGGCAATGCGGCTCGATTTCTTAAATAAAAGAGTCATTTCGTCGTGTTTTGTTGGCAAAAAAAGACCCTGCCCTAGAAAGGCAGGGTCTATGAAAATCACCGACTCAGGTCTAGCTGGCGGCACTTACTGGCGGCGACGCAACATCACTGAGCAAAGCCCCAGCATGCCTGCGATCAAAGCATAGGTGCCAGGTTCGGGAATAACACTCGCAGCAACGTAAACATTGTCCAAGCGGGCGAATTCACCATCAATCGCGCTTGTATCAAAGCGGACAAATAAGTTTTTACCGACAGCGGATGTGACATCAATCTCATAGCTCGCAGCTGTGATTGATTCAGTATCCCAATCACCAGCAATGTCCGTTGCGGTAGATGTGAGTGTCAAAACATCTGTTGCGGTGCCGTTAATCAGATCATCAGCCGTATAGAAGAATACCATACTAACAGTGTCAGCGGCATCCCAATTGAACGCATCTCTCCACATGAAGGAAGCATCAAAGGTCTGTCCGAGCGCGATGGTGGCGCCTGTGTCAATGCCAGGCACTTTAGGGCCTGTGGGGGCAAGGCTCGCGGCGCCGATGATTAAGTTTCCATTACTACCCACACCTGAGGACAGATTATCGGCCCATTCCGACGCGCCTGTTCCGAGGTTTAAATCCCAACCAGCGCCAGT
Source organism: Coraliomargarita algicola (assembly GCF_033878955.1). Classification (NCBI taxonomy): domain Bacteria; kingdom Pseudomonadati; phylum Verrucomicrobiota; class Opitutia; order Puniceicoccales; family Coraliomargaritaceae; genus Coraliomargarita; species Coraliomargarita algicola. Next base: position 5,266,471 of record NZ_CP138858.1, on the reverse strand, counting down.
TGTCGCCGCCAAGGTATCGAAATCACCGGCTTTTACGGAGGCATCGTGACCGCCGCCAACGACACCATCGTCGTAATCAATCAGAACGACTGCTGCATTCGCTGCCGCAGTAGCCAATAAGCTCGCTCCAAGTAAGGCACATTGCGTTATCTTTTTCATGTTTTTTGTGGGATAATTAGAAGTTGAACCGAATTAATCACCAAACCTGATCAAAAAACAAACTATGGGATCTGTAGTTCGCACTACAACTTCTCGTAGTCTCTTCGCCCTTCCCCTGATCACTTTCGCTATTTCAAGATGCCTTCACGGAAGGCTTTAGCCACTGCTGCGGGTGTCGAATGCACCCCAAACTTTCGGTAAATACTGCGCAAATGGTAGTCCACTGTGACCGTCGCAATCGAAAGTTGGTCGGCGATTTCTTTGCGCTGCAAACCATTCGCCAAATTATTGAGAATTTCGACTTCCCGCTTCGTCAGGTCGAGATTCGAGACACGATCTGGCGCTGATTTTAATAACTCCACGACATAGGGCGTCACGGCACTACTGAGCGGCATCCCTCCTTCAATCACCTCGTGGATCTGCTTAACAATGACCTCAAAAGGTTCAGTTTTAAGGAGATACCCGACCGCGCCAGCCCGCATGGCATCGAAAACACTACGCCGCTTGCCAGCGATCGTCAGCACAACGATCAGGATTTCGGGATAGTTCTGCTTCAAATCCACAATCGCCTCGAGCCCATGCATACCGGGCAAGTTAAGGTCGAGGAGTATCACATCCGGCACCATTGAATTTTTCAGAAAAGAACGCGCCTCATCGTAGCTACCGAAGGACTGTTCGCAATTCAGTCCCTCCTCCAAATTGAGCAAATTAGCTAAATGCTCTGCATAGTCAGAGCTGTCTTCGATAATCCAGACGGTCGTCGTTTCGTTCAGTGGGTTTGGAGTCGTCATATTGATTAAAGCTGAATACGGAGCATGATTTCACTACCTTGCCCGAGCGTGGATTCGATTACAAGCCTTGCGCCGATTCGATCGGCGCGCCGAGCCATACTACTAATGCCTAATTGCGGACGATCCACTTGCTTTGACTTCACCTCAGCGATGTCAAAGCCAGCGCCATTGTCACGCACGGAAATAGTTAAATACGGCTTCTTCCAGACGAATTTAACTTGCACCAGATCCCCACCGGAATGCTTTGCCGCGTTATTCACCATCTCACGGAAAATGAGCATCGTGTCGCGCTTAAACATGACGGATACTTTGGAGTCTGGCATCTTATCGATGTCGGTAACGAGCAGTTCTAACTGCTCGGTCGAAACGACCTGCTCTGCAATCGACTCAAGCCGCGAAAGCAATTGATGGAGAGTGTCGGTTTCACTATCCGTAAACCACAACACATCGGAGAGTGCCGACTGCATCTGCTCCGCTAAACGGCGCAACTTACCGCCTTGTTCGATCACCGCTGTTTCGTTTGCCAAACGTTGGATGTAAGTCGCCCCGAGTGCCATCGCACTGACGCGACTACCGATATCGTCATGCAGATCCATCGCGATACGCTCACGCAGCGCGGCCTCCTTGCGTTTACGTTGCCAAAGCGTATAGCTCGTCACACTCACCGCACATAGAATGAGAATACAAATCAGCGCAGCAATCAGGCCGCGCCAGAAGCCTTGCCAGCGCGTGGTGATCTCAGTCAGTTGCTTGTTTACAGCTGCCAATTCGCGACTCAGCTGCTGACGACGCTCAAGCCCTTGCAACCAGTCGTGGAAAAGCATGACCCTGCGCCCATCCACCTCCAGATCAATCAAGCGATCTTTCATCTCATCGGCGGATGTGGGGAATCCGGAAAGCGTCACAGATTCGAATACCAGTGGCACGCCTTGGTTAAATGCATGAATTTCCCCGAAGCCGACCACTGGTTGACCATCATGTAGCGGTAGCTCATGTAAAGTGATGCGAATCCAGCGTGCATATTTACCCAAAGTCGGCACTCGAATCACATTATTCCCGGGCTCTAACTTCCCGATTCTCTTAAACCAACTTCTCCGTATCGCAGCAGTCCCATCGCCCTTTTCTTTAAAGAATGCAATTTCAATTGATCGAGCAAATCCGAAATTTGGAATCAGCACCCCATCGATCGGCGTGGCTGGAAAAAGATGCAAGCGCCCCACCTCCAGCTCCTGGCCAAGGTCGAGCTCGATCACCAGCGCTTGCGTTGGAGGCACCTCCAAGACTGAACTAAAATCGGGAATGCCAGTCGATGATATATCGGATCGCGCAGGCTGCAACGGTAAACCAAGACTCGTTCGCTGGTCGATCAGGTAATCAGGGCTCCAATAAGGTCGCGACTCCAGCGCACCACTGGTTTGAATCGACTGTGCCAGCCACGCATCGCCTGATGACACCAAACACTTCATCTAAAGCGAAATATTCCTGCCCGCCATCCTCCACGCCACGGAAAACTTCGATGCGTATACGATTCAGTCCTTTGCCGCTCACCTCCGGAAAGGGAATGCTCAGAGGTGCCCAGCCAGGATCCGGACAATCCTCATTCATCCATTCGCCCACAACGGTCTCCTCTCCTTCCGCACGAATCCAAACGATTCGAAATCGCTTAGGGAATCCATAATTTTTCGAACGCTCAAAACGACGGTCGTAAGCGGGAATCAAGATCAACTTTTGTAAAGGCAAGTGCCCGCGGAAGTTAAATTCCACAGTCCATCTAGGCTCCTTTGGCAATACATCCAATTCCGGTAAAAAGCTACTATGATAGCCAAACGCCTCATGCTGCAGCGGTTCCCCTGGAATAGGTAGATTCTGCATCTCAGTAGTCAAATCAATGATACGCTGCTTTAAATCAATCTGCACCTGCGGAATATCCCACAGGGCGACATGCTCCGCCAAAGCAAACAGCGGTGCCGATAACACCCATGCAAAAAGAAAATGACGTAAGGAAGTAATGGAAATCAGCTGTTTCAGAATACGTAATTTTATAATATACGGATCCATTGAGTAAACGAAATTCAAATAAACAGGTTGTATATCCTGGTGCGCATGAATTCTTGTGAAAATACGGATTGATGTTTTATCATTTAGGATCGGATTAAGGCTGTGCGCGCAGACTGAACTGCCAGCGGTACGGCTTGTTCGGCTTCGTCATGTGCTGGTTGAGTGGCAACGCCTTCCAGGAGTTGACACCTCCGACGCCGACTTGCACATGGTCGATGTTGAGCGTGACAACGCCGCCTGTTTTAATATCGCAAGGGTGACGATGTCCTGCGTCGAGCTCGCTCATCGCAAAGGGATATGCGGACATATTAAGCGGTGCATTGATACCGCGAATAATGAGACCAGCCCCGGCATCATCCCTGAGGCTGGCAAAACGAACGCCAGTGCGGTTGCCAGTTTCCTGCGGTTTGGAATAAGGATACCACGCGTCTGCAACGTTTAACGACCACTTGCCGAGGCGGGCGCCGCGCTGTCGATCGAGCATCGTCTCATCCGGGCCATGACCATACCACGACCAGTTAACCAAGTCCTTGCTCACCTGAGCCTGCATGCCTAGACGCGGTATGACTGGTCCGAGGTTTTTACCTTTTGGAGTGACGGTGACATCGGCAAAGATCGCGCCGCCTGCGGAGACTTTGTAGATCAGCTGAGCAGTCGTTTGCCCGACCGGAATCGACAGCTGATAGTTAAGAATCACATCGTTGCCGACTTGTTTCACTTCGGCGGATTGGACCTGTGCTTGGGCGCCGGCCTTTTTCCACATGTTAGATTTCTCGAGAAGTTTACTGCCACGGTCATTGTCTACTGGTGGACGCCAGAAGTTGAGTTGCAGCGGTTTAACAAACACCGACTTCCCCGAAACTTCGAGCTGGCCGATGGCTCCGGTCTTGTCATCGAAACGAACCTGAAAGCCGTCGCCAGTGACGATGGTCTGCCCACTCACTTGCTGATAGGTCACGGTCGGAGCTAAAGCTTCGGGTAGAACCTGAGTAGCATCTCCAGAGAGCACGAATTGCTGCCAAGTCACGAGGTGCCCTACCTCGGCCCAAGAGGTCGCTTGTTTAAGCCGCACTTCAATGGAGAGCACGGCTTCGACGCCTGGCTTGAGCTTAAACTGAGGTAGATCGATCTCTACGATCGCAGACTGCCCTGGCTCAATCGCAGGAAGCGCGAGCACTTTGTCGAGTTCCCCTTCCCCATTGAGCAGGATGCCGTAGCTAAGTTCAAGGTCGTCCAATGTCGTAAAGAAACGGTTGCTGGTGATTTCCAAGCGGCCGGCACCTAGGTTTTTAATGAAGACGTTTTCGTAGCATTTTTTGACTTCCTGCAATTGCGGCGAAGGCTCGCGATCGGCATTGAGGATACCGTTCATGCAGAAGTTGTCGTCGTTTGGCTTGTCTCCGAAGTCGCCGCCGTAGGCGTAAAATTCCTGGGTCACGCCATTGACGGTTTTAGTTTGGCGCAATCCCTGATCAATGAAGTCCCAGATAAAGCCTCCCTGAAGATTTCGGTATTTGTGAATATCATCCCAGTATTCGGCGAGGCCGCCGGATGAGTTCCCCATAGCGTGGGAGTATTCACACTGAATGACTGGATGTTGTGCCGAGAGCGGCTTCTTACTTTGGGCGATCGCATACTTAACTACTTTTTGATGCGAGTCATACATGGGACCGTAAAAATCAACGTGGCTCACCGCATGGTCGCCTTCGTAGTGGATGACTCGGCTGTCTTCGTTTTCACGGATCCAGGTAGAGCAGGCCTCAAAATTGACACCGTCTCCTGCCTCGTTGCCGAGCGACCAGATGATGATCGAGGGATGATTTTTGAACGCCTCGACATTGTTCATGACACGGTCCAGATGGGCCGCTTGCCATGTGGGATCTTTAGCGAGTGAGTCTTTGCCATACCCCATACCGTGCGATTCGATGTTGGACTCGGCGCAGAGGTAGATTCCGTATTCATCGCAGAGTTCATAGAATCGTGGATCATTCGGGTAGTGACTGGTGCGGATGGCGTTGATGTTGTTACGCTTGGCAATGAGGATGTCTTGCAGCATCCGCTCCTCGGAGATGTAGTGCCCCGTGTCGGGATCGTGATCGTGGCGGTTGACGCCTTTGATCAGGATGGGCTGGCCATTGACGAGTAATTGACCGTCCTTAATTTCACTGCGCGAGAAGCCGACCTTTCGTGCATAGGTATCCACAATCGTGCCTGAGGCATCTTTTAGTTCGATGATCAGTTGATAGAGATTCGGGGCTTCGGCCGACCAGAATTGCACATCGAGTGGCTCCAAGGTGAACTCACTAGTGCTGCCAGTTTTTCCTTTAAGTGAATGACTAAAGATTTCCTTGCCCTCCAAATCGTTCAATTGCACCTCAAGCTGGTAATCAACGACAGCATGACTGGTCAGGTTTCGAACATCAGCCTCAAAGCTGAAGGTGCCCTTATTGTAGTCGTCCGTAAGACCACCACGTGCGAAATAATCGCGTAGTTGAAGAGGCGCACTCGACCAGAGATAGACATCTCGAAAGATTCCGGAGAGTCGCCAGAAGTCTTGATCTTCGAGGTAAGTGCCGTCGGAATTTCGATACACTTCCACTGCCAACAGGTTTTCGCCCTCGTGCAGATACTCGGTGATGTTAAATTCGGACGGGGTGCGCGAGTCCTGAGAATAACCAACTTTTTGTCCATTGACCCACAGGTAGAAGGCCGAATTGACACCATTGAAGGTGATGAAAGTCTGTCGTCCCTCCCACTCAGTGGGGAGCGTGACCGTGCGACGATAAGAGGACACCGGGTTGCGCTCGTCAAAATTCGTGAAACGCCGCGGCGGCTCTGTCATCACGAAAGGAGGATTCTTTTTAAAGGGATATGGCTGGTTGGTATAGATCGGCGTGCCGTAGCCTTCGAGTTCGACATTGGATGGCACCTTGATCGTTTTCCACGACGAGGCATCATAATCAGTCTTGTAGAAATCAACGGACCGCTGGTCTGGATGCTTCACCCAATTGAACTGCCAATCGCCGTTTAAGAGCATGGCATAAGGCGACTCAAGGCGCTTCAAACTGACTGCTTCCTTCGCAGTCGGGAACGGCATTGATACCGCGCGTGGCGCTTCCTTGTTGATGCGGAAAATACTCTGGTCCTCCCAATCAACGGCTGATGCTGAATGACAAAGCGCAGCTAGCAGCAACGTGCTTAGTAGTAAGTTTCGTTTTTTAATGAGCATGAGATTACGTATGAGATGCTTGAATGGATTCAGTTTGCAGATTTTAAAGTTTTAATTTCAACAGTTCGTCCAATCAGTCCGTCGGAGGACGCGGTTAAACGAATGATGCCCGCCTCGCCTTTGACTGACTGAACGACCACCAGACAGAGACCATTGAACGCCTTGCGTCTCGAAGCTTGAAACGGTTCGTGGCTGACAGGATTGCCGTTGCCGACGGCCACAATCTTACCAGGACCTTCAATGGTAAACGCCACCTCGTTGTGCGAACGAGGCACGAGTTGCCCGTCTTGATCCGAAATCTGAACGGTGATAAACGACAGGTCACGGCCATCTGCGGCAATCTCTGAACGGTCAGCCGATAGAGAAAGCTTAGCAGCGTCGCCTGCAGTCGGCATCACATCTTCAGCCCATGGCTTGCCGTTTTTATAAGCGATCACTTTCAACTCGCCAGGTTGATATAACACGTCGTCCCAACGCAGACGATACTCGTATAGTCCCTTCTTCTTGCGACCGAGCGACTTCCCATTTAGGAAGACTTCAGCTTCATCTCCGGAGGTATAAACATGCACGGGCGTGACCTCCCCCACTCGCTCCGGCCAGTTCCAATGCGGCAAGATGTGTGCCATCGGCAAGTCTGGGCGCCAGCGCGCCTGATACAGGAAATAGCGATCTTTCGGAAAGCCACACAGGTCGACGATGCCGAAATAAGAACTACGTGGTGGAATATCACCGCCCAGTTTTTCAAGTTCCGCTTTCATCCGGGCGCGTTGCTTCGGATCGGTGAAGTTCAGCAAGTTGGTGCTGTCCTTATTGTAGGGAGTCGGTTCGCCGATGTAGTCGAATCCAGTCCAAACGAACTCACCGAATATTTTCGGGTAACGATCCAAGGCTTCGAATTCCACATCCGGACGATAGGCCCACGACGGCGCCGTGAAGTCATAGCTGCTCACCTGAAAGTAACCGCCGGAGCCCTTTGACTTATCCTCGGAAAAAGGAAAGAAATACTCGCCACGTGAACTGACAGTGGACGCCGTTTCGCTGCCGTAGAGCGGGATATCTGGATGCTTCTGCAAGAACTGTTTATAATACTTTGCATTCTGCTTGGCCTTATAATTGTAACCGAAGACGTCGACTGTCTGCTCAAAGCCGTTAAACCCAGCCCGATAGTTATTACAACCTGCGGTGACAGGGCGCGTGATATCCTCGGACTTAATAATGTCTGTGAGTTGCTGCGAAATTTTGATTCCAGCAGCATTCCCCTGCTCACGCACCTCGTTGCCAGTCGACCACATCACGACGCTGGGATGGTTGCGATCACGACGCACCATAGCGCGTAAATCACGCTCATGCCACTCAGTAAAATGCAGGCTGTAATCGTTAGGAGTCTTGCTCGCTTTCCAGGCATCAAAGGCCTCGACCTGCACCAAGATCCCCATGCGGTCGCACAGTTCAAGAAATTCGGGTGCCGGCGGATTGTGCGAGGTGCGGATCGCATTGCAGCCCATCTCTTTTAGAATCTCGATTTGACGCTCCAACGCGCGAGTGTTGATGGCTGTCCCCAACGGCCCAAGATCGTGATGCTGACACACGCCGTTCATAACCACAGTCTTACCATTGAGTAAAAAGCCCCGATCGGTGGTAAATTCAATCGTGCGAATACCAAACACTGTCTGCTCGCGATCGACGACCTCACCGTTCTGCAGCACCGTAGTTTCCAATGTATAAAGATTCGGACTTTGCAAATCCCACAGCTTGGGCGACTTCACCGTCAGAGTGCAATCCGTGCCACTGCCATTACTTCCCGTTTCGAGAATTTCGTGCCGCACTTCCGTGCCCTCAACTGCGCCATCCAGAGTGGTTTGAATGTGAACACTGGCGCTCGTGGTAGGAACTTCCGGCGTAGTGACAAAGGTGCCCCAATGTGCCACACGAGTCGCCGCCGTTTTAACCAAGCGAACATTGCGATAGATACCACCGCCCGGATACCAACGCGAAGATCTCTCTTTATTGTCCAAACGCACTGCAAGCACATTTTCTCCCTGCTGCAGAAATGGAGTCAGCTCAAACTGAAACGAGGCATAGCCATACGGCCACTCGCCGACATACTCGCCATTGAGCCAGACCTGGCTGTTACTCATCGCTCCGTCGAACTCGACAAAGACACGTTTCCCCAGCGCCTCAACTTCGAACGTTTTCCGATACCAGCCAATGCCCGCCCACGGCAATTTTCCTGTTCGATTCTCTAGCTCTGCTCGGAACGGCCCTTCGATGCCCCAATCGTGCGGCAGGTCCAATATTCTCCATGCAGATACATCCGCGCTGGGCTTTTCCAGTCCTGCGGGTTCCGCCAGTTGCGAACCATCGGGCATCGCACCAAAGCGCGCAAACTTCCAACCCCCATTAAAGTCGATCGTTTCCCGTTCGGCTGCACTCACCAAAGGCAGCGACAAAACCGCCAAGCCGACAATTATCTTTAATGAGTTCATTTTAACAAAATCTCCTACTACTTAACATCCCGCCCCCGGATCGGCTCAGCCATTTCAGATCGCCATGCGGTATACATCTTTTTCATTGCCGTGACTCGCTCTGGGTTCTGTTTCGCTAGGTTTTTGGTTTCGCCTGGGTCAGCTTCCAAATCATAAAGCTGCAAACCACTCGCGATCGGCACTGTCTTAAATTCCTTTTTAACCAGCCCGTTTTCATCTAACTGGTAGGCCTTGTAATCCTTAGGCTTTTTACGGTAAACGAGTTTCCATTTGCCCTGACGTGCCACCCAGTTGCCCTGTTTCCTTCCTGAGTCCCAGAACAATGTTTCGCCCGCATGTAAATCCGAAACACTTCCATCGATCAGCGGCAATAGACTTTTTCCATCCAGCGATTTCTTCGGTGCGATACCAGTGATTTCTGATAAACTCGCAAACAGGTCGCGATGTGTGACCGTTGCTTCAATCCTGGTGCCTTTCTCAAACCTTTCTGGCCACGACAACACCATAGGCACTTTGATACCACCGTCCATCAGGCAGTATTTATACGCATTGATATTGCCGTTGTTCGCATACGATTGATCCGATCCTCCGTTGTCCGATGAGAAAAAGATGATGGTGTTATCGGCAATCCCCTGCGCTTCAAGAGCGTTCATCAAATTCCCAATCGCAAGATCCATTTGCTCCAAGTGCGCTAAATAGATTTTTCTCCCATAAGGATCAGGTATCCCCAAGTGAGCAGCCTGACTATACCACTTCTTGTAGTTCGGCTGCTTTACAGGATCCCACAAGGGGTATTTCCAAACTGCGGCGTCACGATCAAAAGGACGAAGCGGGATGCCATATTTCTTAGCTAACTGTGGATTCGGCGCACGCGTTAACGGCGTGTGCACCGCATTGAATGACAAACGTAAATAAAACGGCTGATCGCTCTCCTCTGTAATAAACGAGATGGCCTCACGTTCAAAAATTTCGGTCGTCGTTATCCCCTCATACGACTCTTTTGCACCCTCATTGCGCGTTAGAGGCCCAATCGGGGATTGCGTCATTTTCTGCGGACTGCCCCGTCTCTTATTCTCATAAGCCTGCACATCTTTTGAGCTCAACAAATGATAATCCCAAGAATGGTGAATAAAGCCAAGGAAGCGCTCAAATCCATGTTTCATCGGATGGCTCTTCGGCCCATCATTCATGTGAGTCTTCCCGACCTTCATCGTGCGATAGCCCGCTTCAAGCATCATTTCAGCGATAGTGTGCTCTGTCCTAGGCAAGCCACCCTCTGCATAATAATAGGCACCCCAGCGCTGCTGATAGCGCCCTGTTGATAAAGCTAAACGCGAATTACTACAAATTGGCGAGCTCGCATAGGCATTCAAAAACGACACACCCGAAGCCGCCAGTCGATCGAGATTCGGCGTGTGCACATCGCTCGCCGTCACATCGTGAAAACCGACATCAGCATAGCCCAAATCATCGGCCAGAATCACAATCACATTCGGCTTATCTGACTTCGCTATGCAGACAACAACCGACACAAATAATAGAATGAATATTTTTTTTATCATAGCTTCTCCCAATGTTATTTTAATAGACGAGGCTTATTTCTTCCTCTTCTTCTGTTTCAGAACCATCGGCTGCACCCCGTTCACTTCACAGGCGGCTTGCGCATCAAAGAGCGGTTGATTATCTTTCGACCAGAATGGACTTGGTTCGTGTGCCTCTATCAATGCCTTACGAATTTCGCTCACCACTTCCGGATAAGCCGCGGCCACATCGCTTTGCTCGCCCTCATCGGCAGAGAGATCGTAGAGCTCAATCTTCATGCCCTTACGTCGATCCGAAACCACGCCTTTCCACTTGCCCATGCGCACGGCCTGATTAGGCACACCTTCATACAGTTCCCAATAGAGATACTTATGCTGCTTCTGCTGAGCCTCATTACCCAGTAGTGTCGGCAACATCGAAATCCCATCGGTCTCGCCTTGCACGGGTTCGCCCGTCAGTTCGGAAAAGGTCGGCAACATATCCCAGAAAGAGGACAGGTGATCGCTCACGCTTCCAGCGGGCACTTTACCTGGCCAGTAGGCAATCATCGGAGAGCGCACGCCGCCTTCATACATAAGGCGCTTCTTACCGCGCAATTCGCCGGAAGTCTTAAAGAACTGCAACGAGCCTTGCTGTCCGTGTGCGCCGTTATCGCTGTTGAACATGATCAAGGTATTCTCCGCCAGACCGAGCGCTTCCAAGTGACGCTTAATCACACCGATGTCGCGATCCATGCGCGAAGTCATGGCGGCATGCTTCTTCATATTCATCGGCCAATCCTCGTTCTCGTACTGCGCGAGATCCGGCACCTGATAGGAAGTATGCGGTATTGTATAAGCGAGATATAGAAAGAATGGCTGCGCTGCTTGGCCTGAGCCTGTCGAACGGCTATTGTCATCAATAAACTGCAGGGCCTCCACCGTCATCAAATCATGGCTATAGTCATTCTTTTTCCCTTTGCCATTATCCAACATGATTTTGTCAGAATTTCGCCAGAGGTATTCCGGATAATAGTTATGTGCCTTGCGCTGATCGGTGTAGCCGAAGAAGTGATCGAAGCCCTGTTGGTTCGGATGGCCACTATCCCAAGTAGAACCAAGCCCCCACTTACCAATGATCGCTGTCTTGTAACCCGCGCGCTGCATCAGCTTCCCAACTGTCTCGGTGCCTTCCGGCAGAGGCGTCTGGCCATCGGGATAGCCGGGACTGTTGGCGCGGATATACGCATGGCCCGGGTGCTTTCCCGTCATCAACGAAGCACGCGAGGGTGCACACACGGAATTACCGCAGTAGTGATTGGTGAAACGCATGCCCTGCGCCGCCATCGCGTCGAGCTCGGGAGTCTGGATCTTTTCCTGACCGTTGTAACCAACTTCACCATAGCCCAGATCATCCGCGAGGATGTAGATCACATTGGGCAACGAATCTGCGCTACAAGTCAGCGTGGCGGCAGTCGCTGTCACACAGAATAAGAGTCCCTTTAGCATATTCCGATTTATCATAAGTCGCACTTCCTCAGGTATTTCTAAATTAATTATCGCACTGAAATTTCATCGATATACATACCGCCATTTTCGACGGTGCTTAGACGAATGGTATTGGCACCGCGTCCGATCCGAATCGGCACCGTCACGGTTTGCCAGTCGGAGCCCCAATCTTTCGTATTCGGCAGCATCCGCTGTTTATCAATCACCTTACCATTGATGCTCAACTGGATCGCACGCCCTGAGGCTCCTCTGGCTTTGCCGCTGTAGCGTATTGTTAGATCCGCCTCGCCTGCGTCGCCGTCGTTCTCCTGATACCATTCAACATAGGCACCCTTATTGTTACCGAAATCCACGAATCCTTTACCATTAAAACCTTTACCCGCAGTGCTCACCACCGCGCCACTCAACTTGGCATCTTCCGCTTGGTCGCCGCCATGAGACGCATCCTGCGCCACATTCCAGACAAAACCTTCGTCAGCTGCGAAGCGCTCTTCTAGGATCTGAACAGGCTGACCATCCAACGCGACCAGCGCCTTGACCGTCGTGCCAAGTGGCACCGCAAAAGCTTTTGTATAGCGAGTTGATTGCGTCGTCGGTGTGCTACCATCGAGTGTATAGAAAATCTCGACACTTACCGCAGCCAATGTGCCGCGAAGAGATAGTAACTGCGCATCAATACTCACCAGCTCCGAAGAGATCTGACGTTTCTCGCCAAGAATACAGCTGGCCAATAATGTGATATCTCCAGCTGCGCCAGTCGATTCTACATAGGCGCGGGTCAGTCCGTAAAAAGCAATCCGATCCTTTGCGCGGAAATGTTGCTCCACATCCACCGGGCTACCGTTGTCCAAAGCACGAATCTGCCCAGGCCCAATCACATGAAATGCGGTCCGATTTTCACCGTAAGGATAAAACTCTTCCTTTGCATCCTGCGTCGTGACGCGCACTTGCACGATGTCTTTGCCAGTCTTCGCCAGCGGTTCACCGTCGATCGACAGCGCGATGCGAGCGGGCGCATCCGCAGTGCGTATTATTTTTTCGCATACAGGCTTTCCATCCTTGTAGGCGATCGCCTTCAACTCACCCGGCTGCCATCCAACCATCCACTCACATTGCATCGCATCCCACTGAGTGCCGGGGCCTTGCTTACCGAGTGATTTTCCGTTCAAAAACAGCTCCACTTCATCGCAGTTAGAATACACCCAAACTGGAATTTCGGTGCCAAGCTTGAGCGTAGGATGTGTCCAATGCGGTAGAATGTGAACCATCGGCTCATCGGTCCACTGACTTTGGTAGAGGTAGAAAAGGTCCTTTTCAAAGTTGGCTAGATCAATGGCGCCGCCCATGAATGCTCGAAACGGCCAGCCACCATGCACGTAGCCCGCTTCGCCAATATAATCGTGTCCCGTCCAACGAAAGGAGCCGGCATAATTGGGAATGTCGCGCAACTGCTCGATACTGTGGCGTGCGGTCAAGCGCACGGTCGCGTTGTCATAACTGGAGTTAAAGATCTGTTTGCGGTTACTCCGCCCATCAGCATCAATCCAATCATAAGAAAACACTTCCTCCTGAGTGAGGTCAGGAATTTCATACGGCTTCTGACTCCTACTAGGATAGCCGTTACGATACCAGGTCTTCGTGCGATAGTAACCTCGCACCTGCCACGTATGCGGATTCTCAGTGCCGATGAATACACGATCTGTTTCTAGGTTATCAAACCAGCCTGTTTTCTCACTGGCACCGTTCACACCGAAAACATCCATGTATTCCGAGCTTGAGTGACCGGAAGTAACCGGACGTGTGGGATCGAGTTCATGGCAAAGTGCCACCAAGTCTTCACCGACCTTGCCGTGAGTTTCATTGCCCACACTGTAGATCACAATGGATGGATGATTGCGGTCGCGCTTGATCCAATCTGTCAGATCACGCTCCCACCATTCCTGAAAATGATACCGCCCATAATCATGGTTAGCTTTTTTAGACCACCCATCAAAGATTTCATCCATCACCAACATGCCGACCTCATCGCAGATATCGTAAAAGGTCGGTGTCTGCGGATTGTGCGCTGTGCGGATAGCGTTACAGCCCATCGCCTTGAGCTGCTCGATGCGAAAACGTAGCACCTTATCCGGCACCGCCGCGCCGAGCGCACCCGCATCCTGGTGATTACACACGCCCTGCAACTTGATGTTCTTACCGTTCAGCCACATGCCCGTATCTGGCTTCCATTCGACATCGCGAAAACCAAATCGAGTCGTCGTGGTATCCACAACTGTGCCTGCTACCACGACTTTCGTAACCGCACGATACAGATGTGGCGAATCGATATCCCAACGTTGAGGATTTGAGACCTGAAAGCTAAAATCTGAGGCCTGAACAGCATCCGTATTTACCATAACCGATCGTTGTTCTTTGGTGACCTCATTGCCGCTAGGATCGATGATGACGACTTCCACTCCCACTGATTGTGCTGTGCCAGTGGTATTCTTAAGCTCTACATCGATCGCAGCTGCCTCGCCTTGAGTGCGAACAAAAACGCCATCTGCAGGCACATGAATCTTGTCCTTAACATCGATCCATGTGTGCGCATAGATTCCACTGCCCGTATACCAGCGTGCGGCTGGCTGCTTTGAATTGTCCACCCGCACCGCAAAAGTAATCGAGCCTGAGCTTTCCACGATCTCGCTAATGTCATACGCGAACGAACTCCAGCCATAGGGCCGCGTGCCGAGCTTCTGACCATTGGCCCACACGGTGCTATTCATAAAGACGCCATCAAAGGCGATCTCCACATACTTTCCCTTCCATTCTTGAGGCACGACAATCGTCTTGCGATACCAACCGATACCCGCTGGCAAATAGCCGCCCTTGTCCCCCATCCGATGAGCTTTGCTATATTCACCCTCGATGCTCCAGTCATGCGGCACATCCAGCACGCGCCAATCGCTATCCGCAAAGGCAACTTGCTCGGCACCTTTAGGATCACCGAGCGTGAATTGCCAGCTTTCATCAAAGCTCATGCGCGCGGCTTGCACGGACAGTGCCGCCAATAAAAAGAGAATATATGTTTGAATCATTTTCATCGGTTTAAGTCCGGGAATTATGACTAAGTTTTTCATTTTGATCTGAGAGAGCGCCCCCCTTTTACAATTAGACCAAAAGTATAACATCTTTAGGCAAAATTGTGCTAATCACCACCCGACAGAATGCTGATCATTAGGCGACATACAGAGCAAATAAACTGTCGACCTGCATTTAGGCTTGGCACTGGACAGTCTCCATATTCCCGGTTTGTTTCTTCCCCTTCCCGTCTCTCCTCAATCTTCTCCTCTCTGCGCACCCTGCCGTGTGCGCGTAGCGCTTCACGCGGTGATTGTATAAAATCTAATAGGCAACTTACGTTAGATGTAGCACCCATAAAGGGCATATACTGCATGCTACGAAAAATTCACAAATCACGTCTAGTTATTCAAGCGGGACAAAATATTCATCCAGTTCTGGATCCTCATCGCTCATTTCAAACACATACAAGGTATGCGCCAGCAGCGCTTGAGTGGTTGCCGTCAGGAATGGGTCTTTATTAAAAAAACCATGCCCTTGCCCCTCATAAGCTAAGACCTCAGCCGAACCGCCCTTGGCTCGTATCGCTTCTGCAAAGCGGACTGACTGCTTGAAGTCGACTGTAGGATCAGCTGTGCCGTGATATAAAAAAGTGTCTGGCGGCGGCGTTTTGATATTATAGATGGCAGATGCTGCCTTCTTCTCAGCTTCAGTGGTGCCCGTATAATCGCCACCGCCAAAACGACTGCGATTCCGATCGAAGGCATCAAACAGCCCGTTGTAACCATCGTAGCAAATACACTCCGGCGTCATTTGAGCTGCGATGGCGGAAAGGTGCCCGCCCGCCGAACCGCCGGCGATGCCCACTCGCGTAAAGTCTAGATTCAACTCGCTGGCGTGCTGGCGCACATAGTCAATGGCATCGAGCACATCACTAATCGCCTCAGGATATCTCGCCCCATGCGATTTCAAGCGATACTCTAGGCGCACCCCAGCGATCCCGTGCTTCGCCAGCACGAAGGACTGATGGAGAAAACCTGACTTGTTACCTTTCACCCACCCGCCGCCATGGACAAAGAAAACGACCGGAAAGGGCCCCTCGCCTGCTTTGGGGCGCTCCAATCGGAAATCCAGATCCATCTTTTTTCCGTTCGGAAGCGTGATTGTTTTGAACACAATCCTTTCCGAATGAACATCAGTATATTGGACCAAATACTCTGCCGTCGCTTGTTCGGCCTGTGCCTGGCCTTTGTCCCATCTGCTGGCGCCATGGGCGCCCACGGCACAGAGCAGAAATATAGTGAGTAGAGGTAATATAGATGCTTTCACAGAGTATAAAAATTAACATGCAATTTTATCAAAGCGAACGCCCCCTGTCTATCGCCAGAAAAGGTCATTCGTAGGCATGAGATAACTCGCGACGTTTCTTAGTTTAACAGCCTGATCTGCACGATCCCTTGGAGGAGCTATGCGTCTTCCGACTCGCTGCGGAAGTGCGAAGGCGGCAAGCTGAACTGCTTTTTAAAACTACGACTAAAATTAGTCGGCTCTTGAAAACCGACTTTAAACGCGACTTCAGAAACCGAAAGAGAACTGCTTTCGAGCAAACTACGAGCACGGTTCAGTCGAATCGACCGGATCACATCCTGCGGCGTGGTGTCGGCCATTGCCTTCAGTTTTCTTTGTAAGGTCCGTTCCGACATGCCCACCTCCGCGGCAAGTTGCTCCACTCCAAAATCTGGCTCAGATAAATGCAGATCCACACAAGCCAGCACCCGCTCCATAAAACGATCCTCAAAGGAAACCGCTTCGATATCGCCCGTGGCATCTAATTGCTGCAGAATGCGCAGCCGGTAATGACGTCGTGATTCAAGCAGGTTGTGAATCCGCATCTTTAAAATCGGTACCGAAAAGGGCTTACTAATGTAGTCGTTGGCACCGACCTCTAAGCCTTCGATCTGCTCATACTCTTGGCCGCGAGCAGTCAACATGATCACTGGAATATGATTCGTTACTTCATTGTGTTTAATCGCCCTACACAGCTCCAAACCGGACATTTCAGGCATCATCACATCTGTAATCACTAGATCTGGCACATTCTGAATAGCGAGCTCGAGCCCCTCACAACCATGACTCGCGAGCAGCACGACATAATCATCCTCCAACTCGGTCTCCAACACCAGTCGCACATCTGCGTTATCTTCGACGACCAGTATCGTGGCCCTCTCTGTTGTCTGCTGATCCATCATTTCGATCCTTTCTTAAGTGGTAAATTCGCTGTGAATTTAGAGCCTTGCCCGTCTGCGATCGGACTCTCCACCTGCACAGTGCCCCCCAACAAGCTCACAACCTCGTGGACCAATGCCAATCCAATTCCTGATCCATGCGTTTGCATCTCACCAGTCGATTGGCCACGATAATGTTGCTCAAAAATATTCGGCAAATCTTCCGCCGCGATACCAGGCCCCGTGTCTTCAACGGACAAGACGAGAGCATCATCGACCATTGTAAGCTGCAGCTCCACACTCCCCCCAGAAGGTGTAAACTTGATCGCATTGCCTATCAAATTCCCCAGGATGCGCTTGATCCCATCCGGGTCGACACACGCCACCAAGCGATTCATAGCAGGCTTAAAGATCAAATCGATCCCTTTCGCTTCGGCCAAAGGCTGCATGGCATCAAATATAGAGCGCACATGTTGCACCAACTCCAAGTCCAAGGCCATGACTCGCATTCTCCCCTCTTGAATCTGGCGCAGATCCAGAATCTGTTCCACCAGCTGTTGCAACTCATGCACATTTTTAAGCGCCACCCCAAGATAGTCTTTCAGCTTCCCCTCGCCGACTTCTTTTATCGCCCGCTCTATCGGTGCAGGAATCACGGTCAATGGTGTGCGTAACTCATGCGAGATATGGGTAAAGAAACGCAGCTTCATTTGCTCGATCTCCGTTTGATGCTGCTCTTCCGCGATGCGCAGCCGCAGCTTCTGCAGACTCAAGCGCCGCCGTATCACCCAAACCAATACAATGAACAAAAACAGTAGCACAACGCCCATGATTGCCAGATTCAGAGCCTGAGACCAACGCTGCTCCAGCCCTCGATCCACCCAATTGATGTCCTCCAAACTCTGTTCCAAGCGATTCTGGCGTTCAATCAGCTCAAACCAATCTAACATTTGCAATTCAGGCCGCCCGCCAACTAGACCGTCCGTCAAAGAGCCGACCCGCGACTCCGCCCCCTCAGGAAATCCCTCAAGGCGAATCGCCGTCACAGGGTAAAGCTGTTCCCGCATACTAATACTCACTTCGCCCATTGCAAAAACCGGACGTCCATTCTCTACCGGAAGCTCGCTCACTTTCAATCGAAGCCAACGTCCGTTCGCCGCATACAGGGGAATTCGCACTGCATTATCCCGTGGATTCCCGTCACCCCAACGCCCATCGCGAATCGGCCGAAAAACCACCTGATCACGAGCCATGCGCCCAGCATAGAGCTCAATCTTCCCCGGAAAACCATAGCCAGGCACAATACTGCCCTCCGGTGGCGTCGAAGGAAACAGTGTAAGCCAGCCCATCCGAAACTCACTGCCCAAATCGAAATCAATCACATACTCATTTGTTTCAGGCTCATCGAAGCGCACCGAAAAATCACGCTCCAGCGACGCAGCATCATTCCCGAATGCCACCTGCATCCCCAGCGGCATCCCCAGCCCAGTCTTTTGATCCGCCAAATAATCCTTACTCCAGTAGGGCCGCGCCTCGAACTCTGGCCCCGCCTCGACCGTCTTAGCCTGCCAAACCTCATGTTCAACCACACCAAATACCTCTCCCAAAGCAAACACCTCGCGCCCGCTCTCCTCAGCCCCCCGGTGCACATCGATTCGAATCGTGTCACACAATGGCTCCACGAGTTCGATCCTCAAAGGGACATGCCCGGGATCGGGACAATCTTCATGCATCCAATCCGCCACCACTTCACTGCTTCCGTCTGGAAATACCTTCGAAACTCGGAAACGGCGCGGAAAGCCGTAGCCTCGAATCGTGCCCTGCCGCGGGTCAATCGCTGGCACTAAGATGACTTGCTCCAATTTAGCAACGGCCCCCCAAGACAACTTCACCGTCCATCGAGGCGTCTGTGGCAGTTCATCCAGCACCGGAAGGTATTCACCATGAAAACCATACGAATCAATCTGCCGCGTCTCACTAAAATCGGGCAATGCTTCTAGTTCAGCTCGGACTCCCTCAGCCTCAATCGCGAGCGCCTCACGAACTGATGGAATTTCGAAGATCGAGACTTCGCCCTGTAGTGCGCCCCCACCTGCGACCACAGACAATAAAATATATAAAAACTGGAGTAAAATTCGGATCAAGACCCCAAAACAAATAAATAGCTATTCCAAAAAAGGAACCAAAATATCGATTAAGCTCTGCCAACTTTCACTCCGACATTGGCACGTTCTGTGGAATAAACTTAAATTCCAAACTCGATGAGTCTACCTCAGCCGCAAATACTTGCGAGAACAGAGGTATACAAAACGCGATCAGCAGGATTAGACGGTTCAGATTCTCCATAAATTCTATTCAGCCAACTTTTTAGGTTGGGGCATATTTTGCGGAACAAACTTAAAATCAAATTTCTTCCGAGGATTCTTGGATTTCAAAATAAACACAATTTCACGTGTTCTTGCATGAGCATATATTCGAGTGAAATGCAGTAACTCACCTTCGAGACTACCCAATGCCACCGGCACTAGACCGCCATCCTCCGAGGATTGAGAGTCCGCAACTGTAACCTTCCCCGCCGCTAATTGAGTCACTTCATCCCGGACCTTGACCAGCAATTCCGAACCAGTGAAATTAGCAAATCGAAAGGTTCCGGGCGGGAAGCCATCAATAGAATCATCCAAGGCTAGGATACTCAGAAGCATGTCCGGTTGCCGCTCTAATGGAACCATGATGAAAAGAATTTGCGCTGTCCCCTCAACCAGTGGCGAAGTGCCGATGAGCTTAAAATAACCTTGCCCGTCCTCATTCACGACAGGCACGAAGAGTTCAAATACACTGGTATTTCTAAGACTATACTCTTTAGATCGTTTTCCTTTTCTAAACTCTATCGGCTCATAGGACTCCCCTTCTTTATAATACAGCTCATCCATCGGTAGCTCATCCCACAGCAGACAGGTAAATTTCACCCCTGATGTGTCTATATTTGATTGAGCCGCTAAGGGCAGAGCCAGCACAAAGGTGAAATGCAGGCATACAATAAATAGACTGATACGATGGGGCTTCATAAATTCGGTTCTCAAGATACGTTTTAATTGAGTTCCTCTGGAGCCAGCCACCTAAAGCTGACGATCTTAAAGCGGCGCCCAAAGCGGGTATTAATGGCGTTCAGAGGAGATGCAGAGACTGTTGCTGATGCAGTATAAGGCAATGGGTTAGCCAGTGCCTCATCCCATGGTTCGTTATTGGATGGATCTGTATCCGGATCCAAATACTCAGGCACTCGTTGCAAGACCGCCTCACAGGCCGCCTGACCTAGGATCGTGGAGCCATCCAGAGAGCGCCGCTCGCCGTAAGCACGGATACTAAAAGTGTCGGAGCGTGCACTCAGGCGCGGAGCCAGTGGCATGAGTAGCTTCGCCTGCGTAATATCTCCTGGAATACCTGTCGTGGTTTTACGCTCGCCGACCGGAGACGCACCAGAGAAATACTCGCCAAAACTACCTCCAGTATAGACTGGTGTCACGCCTCCAGCGCTTGCTTGCACCGAACTGTTAATCCCAGAATCCTCAATCGCTGCCTGAAGTGCGCCCATGTAGTGCACACCACTCAGGGGCCCTTCCCCGACTCGATGGTTCACAAAGTCAGACAGACTCATGAAAGGGCCACGTAGCTTCACCTGTTTGACGATCGCTTCAGCTAGATCGGTAATCTGATCATTGTCTAAACGAGAAAACCCTGACCAGCCATTCCCCGAGAGACTATTAAATGCCGGTGCTGCTCCAGCGGGGAACGGAGTTCCGTCAGCCGTGTCGCTACCGGAACCTGCATAACTCACCGCCAAGTCCCGATTCGCACCTAATAAAGCAGCCCATGCTTCCACGGATGTAGAGTTCACATTGAATTGTCCATCGATCAGACTGTAGGCACTCATCTTCAGGTAACCTTCACCATCCGTCGTATCATCCAATTCATTCAGGATCTCGTCCACGGTCATTCCTTCAGGCAAATAGGGTCTCAAAACAGGATTCGCATTGGCGGATCGATAGTCCGAACTGAAGAAGTTCGTCAGCGTGGCTCGAAGTGAACCCGTCGCCGTGTAGCTTCCGGATAGCGTGTATTCGGGAGCAATACCTGAAAAAAAGTATCGGTCAAAAAGTGCGTCATTCAGCAGCCACGAGGTGTCGGCAGCTGTCACCAGACCTGTCGTGGCTCCATCTTGTAATTTCCCATAAGGTGAGACGGGAGAAACCATGACACTGGCCATCGAATTCCCCACCGGATGGTATGCCTCGGAAGTTTTCGTGTTAAGCGCTGCGTGTGAAAACTGAGCTAACGATAACAGCGGGCTCGATAGAATTTCAGTCATCGGTATGTGTGTGGATCCGAAGTCCTCAAAACTCGTGCCCCAGTAGGCGTTACGAATTGCTGGCGGAAAATCAAATCCCATTTCATCGATGATGCTATTCAGCCCACCGGCGATACAACGTGCTTTGAACGTATAATTCGGATCGACCCTTCGGTTAAACGATCGTTCATTACTGCCCACGGAAGCAGGGTTGAATTGCGAAAAGATCTCCACAGGTGCTGCAGAATCGGCTGGCAGAGCTAGATAAGCGACGGCACCAAAGGGACTCTTGGCACTAAGATCCGCGGCAGTAATAATGACTCCATCCGAATCCACATCAATGTCATAGGGAGTATCGTCCGTGTCATTTAACCAAAAACAAAGCGCCTGTATCTGATCACCCCATTCATTTCGAGACAAGGTATTCGCATCCAAAGGTCCTACGGGAAGACTGGTGTGCTGCCTGTAAGAGCCAGACCAGATTCCCCTAGCATTAGGATCAAATTTGGCATTAACCGAAACCACCTCGCTAATTGGAACGGCTTCCCAGGTAGGATTCATCTTGTCACCAGGATCGTTGATTGGGAATTCCTGAACAACAATACCTGTCGATTCTGAAAATTGATTTCCTAAAACCAAGCTGCTACGCTGGGCGCTAGTGCCAGAGGGAGGAGATACGGCAATGATCTCCCCCGGCTCCATGGACAAGCCAGAAAGCATATAGCTAATGTTATTCCCCCCCGCATCACGCGTTTGATAACTGCCAAAGTCTCGAGGGCCATATACCGTAGAAGATCCATCTGCCTTATTCACTTCTAGCTCAAGCGTCCCAGGAATGCCAACCAGCAAAGCAACGGCTAAGTTATCAGCCGTGATTCTGCGATTGTAAGGGTTCCAAAAATAGTAAAGAGGATCTGCCACCAACGCCAAATTGCCTCCGACATTCTTTAGACTATAATAGTAAACGGAACCAATCAATAACGGTGCATAGTTGGATCGTGCTGGGCGAAAAATATAAGTGCCGTCTGCGTTTATCTCTGCATTCCACACATTACTACCCGACTCCGCTCCGTTTACACTTCTTTGCGCACGCATCATCTCACCCAGTGTATAATCTGGTCCTGGCAAGCTGGAATCCAGTTGAAGGCGTGCGCTGGCATTTGGATAATGAGCACGAGCGCGCATTGAATAGTTTCCACTCACCCCCTCCAAGCGCTTATACAAATTAGCATAATCACGTAGCGCCCACCAATTCGGCCCTCTCACAGAAGCCCACTGTGGCGCAGTGTATGAATTAGCGATGTCACTCGAAAAGAGTGAACCAGAGCTTGAGGTATCACGGTAAAGAAACCGCTCATGCACCCCACGCATTCCACCTGCGACGTGTGGTGAGGCCAACCGATCATTCCCTCCGACAAACTCGCCTTCCTGTGCACTAAATAATGCAGGAAAAGAAGTCGTAGACACATCGGCGTCTCCATCCATTTCAAAGGCAAGGCTCAGATCACGGCGTAGTCCGCCGAGCTTCACATCTGCGATCACCCCGCGACTTCCCCAAGTGACATCGGCTTGTTGATCTTCGAGCCAAGCCGATGCATCTGCTCCACTACTCATGGTGCTAGTGATGCCCGCGAGATCACTGAGCTTTAAAATGCCAGCAGCAATCAGATCCGGGCTATCACTGGTTAATGGATAATCGGTGTCGGTAATCGCATCAAACGGCCCAGACGCGCCGGAACCATTCAAAGCTCTATAATCCGGCCCAGGTGCAGCGCTTAGGCGAGAGGCTTGATAGCGTTCGGCACTTAGATTACTTGGTGACAGTTCACTCCATGATAAATCTGCCTTCAGTCCTTCATCCTCGACTGCAAAAGCAAAGGCCGTCGTTCCACCATTTAAAGAATCCACCTGCACTTTCTCAACTTGACAATAGGCATCGCCATTTGAACTGGTCGCCAAAGTCACATAATCACTCACGTTGCCCGTATTCACATCGTCTTCCACATCGTCTAAAGTGGTGGGCAGCTCAAGTTGACCGGTTGTATCGTTGGCACTGGAGACCAGCCAACCAACAAAGGTGCGATCATTTGGAAACTTAGGGCTGTAGCTGGGTGTGCCAGTGGAAGCTGTGTCTGACTTCCAAACACCTGTCCACGAACCTTGCCCCGTGGGAACCGACAAACCACCGGTATAGATATTGGCCCCATCGCTCAATTGATCTGCCGCAGCGGTAATACGCTGATCTGGGCCAGCGACTTCTTGCAACTTACCAATTGCAATATTGAGGCTCAACAGCGCGGCCTGCTCCGCTTCCAAACTATATGTCTGCGTTTGTGCACTCTGTGACTCGACCTGCACAAGTGTGGTAATCGACAACAGCAAGAGTAAAACAAATGCCATCAAGCTGAGGGCAATCACGAGCGCGAAACCGGACTGCCTAGAGGGTCTTAACATGATGGGGTATATAAGCGTAAAAAGATAAAATAGGAATGCTATTTGCGCGCTTCTTTAAAGCCATTCACGACGCTTTCGTAGCGTTTGTTCAAGCCGAATATGTTGGCGCGATCGCCAGACGATTTCACTGGATTGATCGCGGATAAATCGGTGCCTGCTGCAATCGCACGAAGCGATGCATCAGCTGGCAACTCAACTTCATAAAACCCATCCGCATTTGCCAGCAGTGAGACGGATTGGGCAGCCCCCTGTGAATCGATGACAGTAAACTGAGGCTCAGACATCTCCATTTTGAATACGATCTTGCGCTCACGTACGGGTGAATCGATCTGCACATGGGTTAACTTCCCCTCACTGCGATCAGCACTCACCGTTACACCGCCCTGACAGAGCAAGGAACGGAAATGTGCATCCTTCCACGAGGACGGCATGCCAGGCATAATACGGATGGTATCCCCCCAGCTCTGTAGCAGCATATCATGAATAGCAGTTGCCGCCGAAAAGGGGCTCTCAATTACTGGATTACCTTCAGCATACATCGTAGTGCACGACACGTTATTAAACGGCAACATTCTCAAATAGTTAAGAGCGGTATCGCCGTCGTTTAAAGAAGCATACATCGACGCAGCCCCCGTGCAGGTGTAGCCAGTTACCGATCTAGCATCATCCATTTTATTGTCTAAGTTTTGGGTAATCCTCAACCAATGGTCCACCGATCGTTGCAGCAGATCGCGATCCTTATCTGGCGTCAGATCGTATAAAGGATAGAACGCTAGAAGATGCGAATAGTGCCGGTGTGCTTTATCAAATGGAATGTCACGACCGATCCGTAGACCGCTTTCATCCTCCTGATAATCCACCAAATGGTCCAACAAGTGCTGCCATGCCTCCGCTTTCGGATCATTCAGGTCATGCTCGCGGTTGATGTCGAGCAGGGTTTCAGCCGCCCATTTCGTCAACGCGATGGTGTAGTTCACATCCATACCAGTGCCGCCCGGATACTCAGGCGACCAGGTGCGCTTGAAATGGATTTTCCCATCATCTAAATCGACTGGGTTCTCCTCAATGTAGCGCAGGTTTGTATTCAACGCCCGCTTCAGCAGAGGAAAGAGACCGTCTCGCATTCTTTCAGCATCATCCGCATAGCGACACTGTAGCCAGTAATCGTGCAACATCCAGATCATGTGATCCGCCACGTTTTTTCCGACAGGAGCCACCATGTCTGCAGGAAAAATCGTGCCCGCATTGAGGCAATCCTCACGCCACTCCTCTGGAACGTTGGTGATCAAATTATGTGCATATTGGTCCGTCTTGTTGACCAATGAAGCCCCGACATCCAAGCGATTTGCGGTGAGATGTGTCCAATAAGTCAGCTGCACATTTAAATCCGTCCAAATCATTGGCCAAAACCCTGGCTGATACCAAGGCCCCATCACATCCAGCATCATCCCATTTGAACGAGTCGCCGATGCAAATTTATACATTTGTAACCAGTAAAACTGCTCCCAGAAATCATCTGATATCGACACAAAACTCTGCGGGTAATACGCATTCCACCAACGTTCGTGATTCGCAAGGTAAGTCCCCTCCTCAACTTCTTGGAGACCACGACGCATATTAGCCTTCACCTCAGGAAGTGCCTGCCCCATTTCTTGGGAAAATGCGATGGAACCGACCAAAGTCTTCGAGCGAGTAGTCGCATCTTCGATCACCTTCCATGCAGTCAATAACTCGCCCGATTCCGCATAGAGCTCCTGGCGGCTAATGTTCCCCTCTGGGCTCATCGAAACTTCAACTTCGGGAGCCTTCGGATACGGCATCGCGGTGAAGGCCTTATCGATGCCTTTGATTTCCTCTCCATTCGCCTGTTTACGTGCCACATTCGCCTCACACACTCTGCGCGGATGCGAATACGCTTCTTGAGGCTGCCACTCAAAGTCCACCGTCTCATCGCCTTCGGCAAGTACTTTAAAATAGAAAGAGTCAAACTCTGCATGCACCACACTTTCGATCTGATAGCTGCCAACCGAAGTTTGAACCGTGCCGACCAACTTGGCGTTCCACAGATCCAAACGCCAATCGACTCCAGTCACATCGCCCTTAGAGCGTATCCGATAGAATCCGATAGGCAGACGCCCACGGTAGATCCAAGTATGGTCCTGCCCCTTAACTGAAGGTCGATTGTCATAATAGTCTCCACGACCGACGTGGAGAGACAGCACATTCTTGTCATTGCTTGCCTCGGGATTCTTAGCACTCGACCTTTCTTGGAACAACAACAGCCCGAGCATACCATTGCCGAGATACGGCGCCTGCAGCCAGTCCTTCGGCACTTGACTCTCCCACTTCATATCCTGTTGCCCGATAAAGGACGGCCAATCGATGTCCTGCGCTCTTGATTCAGCAGCAACCTCTTCAGAGGCCGAGCAACTGAATGCAGTCAGAAACAGTGCCCCTATAAGTATTCTATTCAGACGCTTCATATTTATGGGTTTTATTTTGAGTATTGTGGTTGGGTTATTTAGTAGATCTTACAGCTTGAATGTGGGCGTCATATTACAGCTTCCTTGGAAATCTGTCCGTCGCATAATCATGTGACATCAACGACCTCATTCATTCGCAAAGAATACATCATCTTCACTATAAAACACTTGGTCGGGGCCTGCCGAACGGATCGTTACTACCCGTAACGATTCTAAGTGAAAGTGATAAGGCGTATTCCATTGATCGACCAACTCTCCCGCTTGATTGATTCGAGGATGCGACTTCGGCAATACAGCAACTTTCTGCTGATTCTTCCCCAAGAGTGCGTTCGTGATTTCAACATTCAAACCAGTGGGATAGCCTCCATCTTTGACTATAATCGCATATTCATCGAATAGGTTATGTAAGCTCTGGATATAACTTGCCTCGGGTAACCCCGTGGTTGCGAGTCTCTCTGCGGCGGGAAACAGTGCGTTTGGGTCATTTCGAAGCAATGCAGCCTGCTGATCAAATGGCTGGAGATTCCTAGGAATGCGCTGAGGAGGAGAGAATGCAGAATTCTCCGAAGCTTTAAGCTCAGTCCCCCGCTCCCTTATTTCTCTTCCAGACTGAGGCGAATGACGTAGCACTTTCCCCGATTCAATGTAATCACCTTGGCTCTGTTGAGGCTCGGGTGAACTCCGATTAAAGCAATAAACCGCAATAGCGGATAATACGATCAAAGTAACTATGAATGGCTTTCTCATAAACGAAGTGAAGTGTCTCACGAACTAAAAAGCCACCCGTGGTTGATCGCTCGGATGGCCAAATTAGTTGAACGAAAAAACGTCTAGCTAAACAAACCCAAGGTAGGCGCAGCACCAGCCGCCCAGAAGTTACGGATGTTCGGGAGGATTAATTCCATGTTACTGTCATTCGGAACACCATACCAATGTGCGAGTTCCGCGTGTAGCTGATCGACTGAGGTTGTCGGCAGCTGACGCCCCCGACCGACATCGGTAGCAGACCCAAGACTTAAGTCCTCCGGATAGGATCCGTAGATCGTCTTCGTGGTCTTGAGTGCTCCACCCATTACCATTTGATTCCCCCCCAACCATGATCGGTGCCATCCCCATTACTTGTCAATGAACGCCCAAAGTCGGACGCAGTGTAAGTCGTCACATTATCATGGACTCCGAGTTCCAGCATCGCATTATCAAACGCCTGAAGCGCGGCACTGAGCTCTGGGAGCAGTTTACTATGTGACACCAAAAGAGCAGCATGTGAATCATACCCAGGCATGCTGACAAAGAACGTCTGACGCTTCACTCCCAATTGATCTCGGGCTGCAATTGACAATGCCGCCTGCTTTAGTTGCTGACCGATTGAGGTGTTAGGAAATACGGTAGCAAGGCTTATACCTGAAGTCGCATCATCGATCAGATTCGCCTGCTCAATCGTTTCCTTACGAATGTGATTATAGTGATTTCGAATAACATTTTTATAGTTCTGCGCTAAGGACTTATCTATGGCCTGCTTAACGCTCGGTGTGTTATTATAATCGCCTAGTGTATTAGCTCCAGCACTGCCTACATTAACAGAACCTACCTGTACTCCAGCTTGTAATAAGTTCGCCCCGGCAGTCGATATATTCATACTAACCGTTTCGGTTCCAGTCGTGCTCGAATCATTCATAATATCGCTCATTCGACCAATCCATCCCGTCTGACTAATCGAATCAGGAATGGATGACTGCCAAGCAAGTTGCTGCTCCAAGTGCGAAAACAATCCCTGAGGCAAGCCAACATCATTAACATAGTCATTCGCAGTTGTCGGCTGAACCAACGTTCCAACATTAGAAATAAACGCAAGGTGGTGACTATCATACAACGAGTGAACCTCAGGCATCAATGGATTCAAACCATACCACCTGCGATCAGCGTTCTCTGTATCATAAATGGCTAGCAAGCTCTCTCGATCCAAGGCTAAGTTGCTGCGAACCGATTGATAGAGATCGTATTCAGGCTGGAGATACGGCGTCAACATATTGAACGAATCGTTGCCGCCATGAAGGAATACGCAGACAAGCGCTTTGTAATCCGTAATTGAACCAGTCGGGAGTGCCGCCATGAGCGAGTTAGCCAACTTTAATTGTAAAAAGGAGGATAGCACTGAAATCGTGGTCATTTTTCCACAACTCCCGAGGAAATTACGACGAGAAATGGATGATGAGCTGTTTATCGATTTTTTCATAACTTATACTTATTTGTTATAATACTGATTTGTTATAATACTGATTTGTTGCTTCCTATATCAATGGACTACCGCATATTCTGCGGAACTGAGGATTATCGCTAACGCACGCGCATAGCGGCTTTCGTAATCCATCCCCTCATCCTCATTCAGAATCGAAGCGATCTCGTCTTGCAGCGTTTTAGACATCGCCCCATGCATCAAATATGCATTCAACTCATCAATCATCGATGTGATACTTACACTTCCCGCTCGATGCTCCATGATCTTGGTAAGAACCGCAGGGTCCATCCCGACCTTAATATCTTGTAGAATCTCAGCATCTTCGGCATCCTCATACACTCCCTCGTATAACGGAATAAAGCTGACTGGCAATAATTCAGCCTCTGGTAAAACCAATCCATTTGCGGCACTGGACAACGGCCCTTGCGCCGGCGAGTAGTCTGCCCTGTAATGATTGAATACACTGGGTGCATTCAACGGTCGCTGAGCAATGACATCAAAGTAAGACGTCGACATTTTGATATACCCATCATGCTCATCACTCGTGGCTTTGAAATATCGAAGAAACTGAGTAACCAATAAAATTGGCTCCTTAATTTTACCATGTAATGGATCCACAACATCTACATGTATTGTTACAGCTTCCGTAGGCTCAAACACCTGGACTTCAGACAAGGATAAAATACCAGTGCCATTTAATTGAATTCTGACTTTTTGACCTGCAACACCAGAGGCATCGAACGTCATCACCGGATCAGGATATTCACTCACACTTTCCGAATATGTCACACTACCACTTGAATCGATGACAGAAATCGTAAAATCAGACAATCGACTCGGGTGCTTATCAGTTCGATTAAAGACATTGATTAAGCCTACGATCTGGTCCTTCCCTAGATCTACTTCCCACCAAGGCTGCGATTCGTTAGCCGTATGAGTAACAGATCCATCAGACCAAACCCCATTAGAGTCGCCATCAACCGCACGAGAGCTCACGCCGCCATATATTTCCGATGACTGCGCCGTCGCTCTTCCTTGAGCCAAATTTATATCCGTTTCAGACAACGCTTCGAATATTTGAACTTCTGCTAATGATAGGATCCCGTCACCATCTAACTGAACGCGGACTCGTTGCCCTGTCGCTCCTTTTGGATCAATCGCAACCGACAATTCCGGATAGTTAATAATGTTTTTTGAATAGATCACATCGCCATTCCCATCCATAATCGAAACAGTAAAATTGGATAAACGACTTGAGTGCCGATCAGTCCGGTTAAACACATTGATTAATCCAATACTGCGGTTTTCACCAAGATCGACCTCCCACCATGGTTGTGATTCAGTTGCGGTGTGTGTCACTGATCCTCCTGCCCAGACTCCATCCGTATTGCCATCAACTGCACGAGCACTCACACCACCATATACTTCCGATGACTGTGAAGTCGCTTGACCTAAAGCAACATTATCAGATCCCAACGTGGAGTAATAAGGTGAGGTTGATATTTCAAATGAATCCCGTGCCTCTGGATCCATAAGAATAGCCCGAATAACAGACTTCATATCGCCCGAGGTGCTCGCCCAGACATTACTTACGTTTTCAATATATGTTGGAGACGGGTTGGACGACGTCATACGTTGAATCAACCGTATTGCCATAAAAGGAGGCACACTTGGCGTGGCAGCAATATTGTCTAAAGCGTCAGAGATATCTTGATCACCAGACTGCCCAGCAGGTAGCGTGACTCCGCGTAAGAGTGTTTTCTCAGTTGTATCATGAAAATCCTGATAAATCGCCATATGGTGGTGATTTCTGGGAGCTGCGTAAAAAGATGCTGCAACGTTACCGTCATCATCTGCATACGTTAAGCCAGTAAACACCTTCGCGAATTGTTTAATGTCTTCATTGGTATAATTTTCAACGGGACGAAGGGCCTCTCCCCCAAACACCTCTACTTCTGCCAATGACAATGTTCCATTCTGATTCAATTGAATCTTGATCATCTGCCCAATCGCTCCTCCCGCATTGATCGTCATAACAGGATCTGGATGATCACTAATTGATTCAGAAAACGTGACAGTTCCGTCAGCATTAATTACTTGAATCGTAAAATCCGAGAGCCTCGCCTCGTATCCGAGTCTATTGTATAATTTAATATCACCAATCGTCTGATTGGCTCCTAGATCAACCTCCCACCAGGGCTGTAATTCGTTTTGTGTATGGGTAATCGATCCCTCGGACCAGTAACCACTGGTATTGCCATCAACGGCGCGTGAGCTTACGCCACCAACCTTGACGGATGATTGGGACGTGGACTTTCCCAGAGCCAAATTTTCAGTATTTGAACTTTGATCGAATACATAATCACCATTCATATCCAGTTCATACACCCCCATTGAAAACAACTGCAGTATTTCACGTGCAAAATTTTCATCCGCGAATACACCAAGACTCTCATCGCCCTTCGCATTCTTCAAACTACTTAAATAAAAACCCATGGCTGGATGATAGGTGACCTCTTCGAGTAGAGTTCGGTAATCCCCAAAGGAATTTCTCAAAAGCATGTCGTAATAGGAGACATTCGCAAAAGCTCCTAATGAGAATTGTTCTGAGGTAACAAATACCTGAATCAACGCCCACGCAACTCTTTGGCGTAGTTGATCCTGAGCCTGAATCGCTCGATCCCACCAAGCGATTTCGGAATAACGCTGAACAGCGAACCTCAATGTAGAGTCATCGCCATAAAAGGTATCAAACGTGTATCCGTCCCCCTCAACCATACCTTTCGTAAAGTTAAAAAATGAATCATAGGGCATGCTGAATTGATCATCGATCCACTCATTGAAAGCAGCATCTTCTCCAATCTCGATAATGCGATCT
Source organism: Coraliomargarita algicola (assembly GCF_033878955.1). Lineage (NCBI taxonomy): Bacteria > Pseudomonadati > Verrucomicrobiota > Opitutia > Puniceicoccales > Coraliomargaritaceae > Coraliomargarita > Coraliomargarita algicola. Next base: position 5,235,038 of record NZ_CP138858.1, on the reverse strand, counting down.
GCTAAATCGTCAATTTCAGCTTGAGTTCCTCCCATAGTAGCCTGAGCCAAAAAATGGCCTGCCTTTAAGCGAGACGCCCATGTTGCAATAGAATTAGGATCAATCGTATCAATGACTAGATCTGCTTTAACTGCTTGCACGGATAGACTCAACGAGAGCACTAGCAGCAAACAGGATATTAACTTTAATTCGGCAATGGCGTTGACCGCTTTGCTATTCATCACGAATTGTAATGGGTTCATGTAGCTGATCAGGGGTTAGTATTGGAGTAAACAACTCTATCGCTCCGAGATAGAATCGAAGGATTGCGTTTCATCATAGCAATGTCCTCGGCGATAGAACTATTGAACAATTAAGCGCTCAGTTCTCGCACTCAGACTTAAGAGGTAATGACGCAATTCTTAAGGGTATCGGGTAGATTGATGAGTCACACCTCGTAGATTAGGTGCGTTTGATAGGCAGTAGACATATCCTACCTATCTATCGTTATTAAATAACAGGAGTTCACAGGATATAAACCCATAATATCATACACCCGCAGCACGTCTGTCACATGAACATGTGACAGACGGCATATTCTTACGAACATCTACTCTCTCCCGTGGGTATCCATCTGAAAATTCGACTAAAGCAGTGACTATTCTTAATTCGAAAAAGTTAGACTGACCTTATCCAGAACCGGCTTGGACTCGTTCTCAGTTGTATCCGTCATTTTAATTTCAAACTGAAAACCGTAGCCTGCAGGTAAATCAGACAGGTCAACTTCAGCTGGTGTTCGTGTAATTTGTTTGGCGAATCCAGGCGTGTGATCATAGCGCTCCTTGACAGCCTGCCAATTTGACCACTGATCCACTTCTCCATCATTCGTCGTGTCCACCCCGACCCGAACTTCGACAGATTCGACCCATGGGCCTGGGCTGACATAATCGATCTCTGGCTGCGTCGCTAGATAGAACTGCCCCTCGGCAAAGCAGATATCAGGATCGGGGTGCCCCTCACCAATACTACCACAAAATGTAAATTCCTCATCGAGGCTTGAAGACGTAAACCACCCGACCTGCATGTGCGATCCATCTCTAGAATGCTTACCTGCGGCGTCGTAATCGCCAAAGAGATAGTATTGATCGCCGATGCAAATGGAGGCCCAATCGCCATAGGCATTCTGCTCCGGTTCGTGCACCTCATATTCGCCGATATTCGACGAAAATCGCTCTGGCGCTTCCTTGACCCAATGAGGGTGATTATAGGTTTTAATCACGCCCGTCGGATTTGTGCGGTGATCCACTGCAGGTGCCAGGATTTCAAAGTCCTTGATCCCGTCTTCACTCACTGCATGGCCTGCTAGAGGGGAATCGAAAGAATATTTATTGGCGAAAATGGGGCTCCAATCCTCATAGATCACATGAAACTTGCCTTCCTTGTCTCGAATGAAGACGCAGTCGGAACCGTGCGATGGATCTTCAAAGGCCATGCCCATGTTCTTGCCAGGCTTACCGTCGGTTAGATCATCGTCGATATACAAATGTGGATCCTGGTCATTTGGAAAATCATAATAGATATAGAACTTCCCATCCACATACTCGGCAGTCGTCACCCATGCTGAAAACGTCTCGGTCACCGAGCCGTAATAGACCCAAGTTTCCATGTCACGACTATGCCATGCCTGATAGCCGCCCGCATGTGGCTGTAAGCCGCCCGGCGCGACAAACTCATTAGGTTTAGCCGTCTTCAGTAACGGCTCGTCATAGCCTGGTAACGTCACCGTCTCCAAGGGCCTTTGGGGTTTCATATGACAACGACCGAGCATCCAATAATCTTGAGGACCAACCGATATAAACACTGGAGAATCTCCCAACTTTGGCCCGATATTCGGACGCGGATTCCAGTTTTGCCACAGATCGGATTGCTTTACTGTCAACATCCCGGCCTCCCTCTTGGCATTAAAACGCTTGAGGGTGCTCCTTAATGCCGCGCTTGAAGCTGTGGGCGTAGCCATACCGTCTTTAAACTCAAGCTGCTTTTGGGCACTGATACCCTGCTCCCACTCCGCTTGAGTATCTATGATCCATGCCTGATCGGCAAAGACGGTCGAGGTGGCGACCCCTAACATAAATATAACGGATCGCCCGGTCTGCCCTGTCTTTCTCATTGAGCGCCTTCCTTCGCATACGACAGCACGACTTTATCCAAAATTGGCTTGGATTCATTTTCAGTTGTATCCGTCATTCTGACTTCGAATTGGAAGCCATAACCAGCAGGCAAGTCGGACAAATCAAGTTTCGCAGGGGTTTTCGCCACTTGCTTGGCAAATCCTGGAATGTAATCGTATTGCTCAGAGGTCTCTTGCCAGTCAGACCATTCATTAATCTCACCGTCGCCAGTGGTATCCACCCCGACGCGGGCTTCTACCGTTTCCACCCATGGGCCGGGGCTGACAAAGTCACTCTTGGTCTGCGTGGCTAAATAAAAGCGCCCCTCGGCAAACATAATGTCCGGATCGGGATGCCCATCGCCCAGATTGCCACACCAAGTGAACGGTTCATCAATACTCGATGAGGTGAAAATGCCTACGCTCATGTTATGACCTCCAGCTGGGTCATAATCGGAGAAGAGATAATACTGCCCTCCAATAGCGATCGCAGCCCAGTCACCATAGGCTTCTTGCTCGGGTTCATGCACTTCGTATTCGACCACGTTATCATCCCCCCAGTGAGGGTGTTTAAACGTTGCCATCACCCCCGTGGGCTCAGTTCTCGCGTCGACCGCATGCCCGACCACCTGAAAATCATTGATGCCATCAGGACTTACGACATGCGTAGCGAGTGGCGAATCCCAAGAACGCTCGGAGGCGTCCACTGGTCCCCAATTTTCAGAGATCATGTGAAACTTACCCTCTAAATCACGAATCACAACGCAATCCGACCCCGCCCACGGCGCATCAAATACCATGCCCATCATTTCAGCAGGCCCTCCACCTTTCATATCGCGATTAATAATCAAGTGGGGATCACGGTCATTGGGTTGATCATAATACAGGTATAACTCTCCATCCACATACTCAGCAGTCGTGGCCATGCCTGCGCGCCCCATCGAACCATAGTGCACCCAGTTGACCATGTCTCGACTATGCCAGCCATGATAACCGCCAACTTTATAATCTACATGGGGATTTTTAAGCCTGTATTGGTTCGGATAAGGCGTGGTTTCAAGTGGCACATCGTAGCCTTCTAAAGTGACTGTCTCTGGCACAAAATCGACAATATTATAGGGGGGCACAAACGGTTCGCCTCCTTTATTGCGACGCTCGTAATGCAGACGTTGCCGATCAAGTAACTTCGACATATTCTCAAAGGTTCTATAGTTGCCTAAGATCCAATAATCATTCGGTCCGCAACTGATGGCAATCGGCGCATTCGTCATATTGGGCTGCGTGAACTTAATCGGCTCCCAGTTTTGCCATACGGTCGATTGAGCAAATTCAATCGAATCGAGTTTGCGCTTCTGTTTAAACGATTGAACCACACTGGAAAAGCTGGCTTGCTTCTGCGTTGGAGCGAGCTGGCCATCGTTCAGCTCTACATCCGTCTGCTCTGCCAGAGCGGCACTCCAGTCGGATTGAGTTTCGATGACCCAAGCACCCGCAGACTCTGCGCAGACTGAAGACATCGTGCAGCTCAAGCCGATCGCAGCCAATGGAATAAGGATTTTTCTATCTATTTTTTTCATATTTTTATAAATAAATTTTAGTGTTACAGTTCAGTGCAGATCATTACAATTTGAGCTCAGCAAAAGAGAGCGTCATTTGATCTAGAATCGGCTTTGAATCATTTTCGGTGGTATCCGTCATTCTAACTTCAAACTGAAATCCGTAGCCTGCGGGTAAACCGGACAGATCCATCTGTGCGGGCGTTTTCGCCACCTGCTTAGCGAAGCCCGGAATATAGTCGTATTGCTCAGAAACCGCCTGCCACTGCGACCATTCATCGACGACTCCATCATTCGTAGTATCGACCCCGACGCGCACTTCGACAGTTTCTACCCAAGGCCCAGGGCTGACGAAATCGCTCCCAGTTTGAGTGGCTAAATAAAAGCGCCCTTCGGCAAACATGATATCGGGGTCCGGGTGGCCTTGCCCCACATGACCACACCACTCGAACGGGCCATCAATGCTCGATGCAGTAAACAAGCCTACGCTCATCGACTTTTGACCGTGACCGCCCACTGGATCATAATCACAAAAGAGATAATGCTGCCCACCAATCGCGATGGCAGCCCAATCACCATAAGCATTCTGCTCGGGCTCATGGATTTCGTATTGAGCAAAAGCCACGACGTCTCCCGCTTTAATCCGGTGCTGTGGCACATCCACCGGAGACGGTTTCCCCGGATAGTTTTTGGGATCACTTGCATGCCAATGCGGATGCGCATATTCGGCAAACTGTCCCGTAGGCGTCGTGCGCTCATCGACCGGCGGCTCCAGGATTTTAAAGTCCTGGATACCATCATCACTGACAGCATGCATCGCGAGTGGTGAATCCCAAGCATGGGTGGAAGCATTCACTGGGCTCCAATCTTCCAGAATTAAGTGAAATTTCCCATCCAATCCACGAATGATCGCACTATCTGAACCATCCGATGGATCTTGAAAGACCATGCCCAAGTCTTCGCCTGCAATGCCATCGGTCAGGTCGCGATCAATCACTAAGTGAGGGTCTTGATCATTTGGATAATCATAATAAAAATACACATGGTCTCCGACCATCTCAGCACTGGTTACCAAATATGCACGGCCTTTAGTCACCGAACCATGATGTACCCAGTTGACCATGTCCTTACTTTGCCAACCATGATACCCCTGCTCTGGGAATTCAAGTCCACCCGGCGCAGTAAATTGATTCGGGTAAGGTGTGGTCAATAAAGGCATATCGAAGCCCTCCAAAGTCGTAGCCTCCGGAACAAAGCTGTCCAACTGATAGTCCGCGTAAGGATTGGATGCGCCTTTTCGGGCATTCGTGCTGGCCTCACGCTGTTGCATTTTTTCAACCGAATTATAGCGTCCAAACATCCAGTAGTTCTTCGGCCCCATGCTCAACAAGACAGGTGCATCCGACAGATTGGGCTGAACGAATCGAATCGGTTCCCAGTTCTCCCAGACAGCCGACTGAGAAAACTTGATGGAATCTAACTCCCGCACATCCTCGAACTGTTTGAACACACTCGTAAAGCTCGCTTGATGCGCTGTCGGGACGACTGAACCATCGACAACTTCCAAGTTCGTGTGCCCAGCAAGTGCGGCGCTCCATTCTGCTTGGCTGTTGATCAGCCATTCCTCATTGGCTGATGCATCTGCAAGGAACACGGCTCCCAGAAAGGGAGCCAGCAGGCGTAAAAAAAGATATGTCGGTTTACTATTCATCCAAATTCAGAACTAACGCTCTAATTCAAGTTCAACATGCTCATAGCCACGGAACACTTTCACAGTAAGCACTCCAGGCTGTGCTTTGAGCGCCTTATCCAGATCATTCAAATTACGCACGTCCATCTCCCCAACTTTAATCAAAGTATCACCGTTTCTGAAACCTGCTTTGGCAGCCTTCGAATTAGCTTCCAACTGGCGCACGAAGGCACCGAAGAACTGACCACCAGAGGCATCGATATAATCTGGGTAATCGGAAATGGTCACTAAATCCATCCCCACCAATTCCATCGTTGGTATCGGTTCAGCATTAGCACCGACATAGCTCATCTTGTCCGCAGACTTGTTGCCTGCCTTGACGAAGACTTCCTTCCGGTCTGTATCGAGCACTTTCAAAGTATAACCATCCAGACGATTCTGAATCACACTACGATTAAAAATCACAATGCGCTCGATCGCAACACTGCGGCCTAGATCTACTTCCCACCAAGGATTCGCAATATCCTGCTCCGTATGTGTCACCGTCTTCAATTGATAATCACCACTCGTGTTACCGTCAATCGCTCGCTCTGGTCCTGCACCCGAACGAGTATTGATTTGAGTGGCGACACCCTTGATTGCGACATTAGTCCCCTCCTCGAAGACTTGCACCTCCGCCAAAGAGAGCGTCTGCCGATCACCAGGCAACTCGATACGAACGTAACGCCCCGTGATCTCTGGCAGCGTTTCTTTGATCTCCTTGGAACCGTGGCTGCTAGCACTGGCGCTCCCAGCTTTTCCATCTGGGCCAACATACTCCCCCGCAAGCAATGAAGCTAACCAACTTTGTCGCTCCAGCTTCTCAACCTTAGTCACCGTCGCTTCATCTGGAAAACCGACTTCATGCCCAACTTCATTGAAAGTCGCCGCTCGAATCGTCGTTGTGCGATCAATGATGAGCGGATCTGTATAAAGAGTCGAAGTCTTCGTCGGGTGTGAACCATCCAACGTGTAACGAACTTCTCCGCCGCGCGCATCCGCACGAATGACCACTTCAACCGTGTCGGTGAATTCGCGATACCCCTGCATGATACGTGTCATACGGTGCCCGAACTGATCCATAGGAAAGTTCTTAAAGCCGAGCTTCAACGCCGGCGACTCTGGCTTCACTTGGTAGTTACCGTTGGCTGGATCGACGAAGAGCGGATCTGCAAACACACTGTGCGCTCCCTGCTTCTCCTGCCATGCTTCTAACGACCGCGCATGCTGCCCCGCAGAGAAATCGTCGGCATTTAAGTTCCACCATAGATTATAGTCAAAGGTGCCCCAGACGCCGATATCGTCTGGCATGAGACCGGGTCCGATTACACTGCCTGAAGTGCGGCCTGAGCCTTCGGCCCCTCCTGCAACGACTGTGATATTATGCTTAAAAATGTCCTCGCTGTTATCCTCGAACCAGCAATGAAGGCCAATCGGGATCGCGCTTACGATAATATTGTTATAGACCTTACGGTAATATCCGTCACGCAACTTGAGCGTGGAACCGAGCATCAGATTATTATATATTTCATAATCCGAGCAACCATCATCCAAATCAATGGTCCAATTACCCGCACTCACGCCTGCACGGTAGTTCCCCACCCGATTATTACGTAAAATCGTGGTCTTTAGCACATCCAGTCGAACGAGCTCTTTTTGCGATTTTCCGCCATTCCAATAGCGCTCACGCCCCCATCCATTAAACGGGCCATGCTCGCCCGTATCAAGGATTGTATCATAGATGTCACAGAACTCCATGATATGTCCACCCCATGCACCGTCGTTAAATGTGATGCCAGCACGCGGGATGCGATAGACTGAACAATGACTGATCGTAATATCCATCGCCATTGAAACAATTACACCTGAAGTCTGCTTACCATAGACACCAACATCACGAGTAATTGTATTACTCACACTACAGTTAGCAGGGTAGTCATCTGTCTTAGGTCCAACCTCAAAGTCGGTATAGTCAGAAATTGGATACCGCGACACCCATGTTTGATATTCGCGATATGCCTTTTCATTTCCAACAAAGGCGACACCACTATCCCCAGTATTCTCAATCAAGCAGCCCGAAATATGAATTTCGCGATTATGCCCATCAACAAAGATTCCGTTTCCACCCACCTCTTCGATGTGAAAGTCCTTAATCGAGCAGTTATTACTATCGAGGAAGTAAACCGCGCCGCCGCGATGAATCGCCCAATCGCCACGCGCAAGATCGGTATATGCATCCATAAAGGTCGCACGTGTCTGTGTTAAGTGGAAGCCTTCGAAATGAACGTGCTGGGCTCCAACAAACTCGACGAGCCGGCTAATCGTCGCCGCCTCAACAGTCACATCGCTGATAGCAACGTCAGCAGGTGGCTTAAAATAAAGCATCTGCGTATCGGAATCCAAATACCACTCAAACTCTGTATCCAGCTCCTCAAAAACGTTTTCAATGTAGTATTGTGATGCCGTCTTACCATGTAGCCCAAGGCCAGAGCGACGCTGCATTTGCAAGCCTCCTTCCCCAAAATTGATCTGACGATTCGCCCAATCAATATCGCCGATTCGAAATTGCATATTCCCCCAATTGTTCTTTTGGAAGGCATGCACGATGGCCTCTTGAGGTTTCTTCCAAAGGCTTTGCTTTGCATCCAAATCCCCCTTCTTCCAATTAAGATGCTCTTGTGATCCACCCGTTACAGTCAGATAACCTTTACCGTAACGAAGCGGATTCTCAAAATCCCAGTTCGGGTAGCGAGCACGGATCATCCGCGTGTCTGACATAAAGAGCTGATTAATATCAGCGCCTTCAAGTGCTGTGCCCTTCAGTGACTGCATGTAAACACCGTTCTTCCATGACTTCCACGCATCGGGATTCAAAGCCTGACTGCCCTTCAGTGTCACCTCGGCGCCAGCAATCGCACGATAATAAATCGGAGCACTGGCTGTTCCCGAATCTCCTGGTCCGAGAAGAAGCGGTTTCGCCATGTGATATTCCCCCTCCGCGACCCAAACTGTTACAGACTCTTTACCCGCGAGTCCATTAGACGCGATCAACTCACGCGCCCCCTCAAGACTGGCGAGTGGACTGGCCTGAGTGCCTTGATTTAAATCATTGCCACTGGGTGTCACATAAATTTCAGCAGCGCCGAGGATATTGAGCGAGAGTAACAATGAGCTGAGTATTTTTATTTCTTTAAGCATCTAATTTTATATTTTTAAAATCTCTTACAAATTATCAAAGGCAGCGACTAAACGACTGCGCTCCGACTAGGCCTAGGAACTAAGCGCCAAGTGAAACTGTCACCTGCTTGTATTTGTATATTTGAATCACCATCACAAATAGAGAAGCCAGTAACACCATCGTTTACGCGCTCCAGATTCGAGATGCCACTAGTCCTCGGCTCATCAACTGACGCAAGCGAACTCTGTCCAGCGTTTGCAAGGTCCCCAGCATCAGCAGGCGAAAACCCCGTATCAGAGAAATCTTTCTGACTCGATTCTTGCACATTAAACACTACAGCTGCGCTCGCAGTCGTATAGCAGGTCAAGACTATCAAAAATGATAAGGGTAAATTCACTCTTTCGCTCCAGTTGTCATATAATATTGAATCAAAATCCAATATACCGATTGAGGCGCGAACTGTCTGTCACATGATTGCGTGACAGATGAGAACCTTTATTGTTCTGCTATTAGGCGGATCATACCGAGCGCGACATCAATCGCATAAACCTGCTGATAGTATTAAGCCATAACGTCATCGTAATTTTTAGCATAGCCCCAACTTTCAAAGCGCTCATATTGCCGATCCTGCTTACTTTGCTCCGAAAGATGCTCCCCCGCCTCGCGGCCATAGTTTGCGAGTTTGGTAAACTTCTTTCCGGCGTAAATATGCTTAAACTTAGGATCTGGTTTCCGCAAAGCTTGCGCATGCAGTGAATAGAGTCACCAATACCACGGTGTGTTTTAAAAAACCATTCATATAAAATCTCTTTATTTACTCGTTTTCACTTCTTCCTGATAAGGCTGATCATTATACATCATCAGCTTATACGAACCGTCCTCCTGCTGCTCAACCATCCATATTCCGGTATTGGTCAAGCCCCGCCTGGCTTCCCCGGTCGGTTCTTTTTGAAGTAACAACTTCAATAGCGACACCCCAGAACTATTATGTCCTGCGAGCAGAATCGATTGATCGGTTCCACCAAAACGCTCTTCGATCATTTTAATCGCATGAAGAGAAACATGCTTCGTGTAGGCCACCTTCTCGTTGTCGCTACTGCCTTTGGGATACTTCTCGTAGTCGTTCTCCGAACCGGGGCGAATCATAAGATAGGCAGCCTCCTCTTCCGTCAAAACAATCGCTTTGCCTTTGTTCAAGATCTCTTCTTCCACATCAGGAATATCATCCGAAAGGATCGTAAGCATCCCCTTCCCCTCCTTCAATTCAGGCCATACTTCAGCCTTTTGATTGGTCGCCTTCAGATACGGCGCAATCGTATTATAAGCTCTCCACTGATTGCTAGTGGCCACAAAATCAAACTGATACTTCTGAAGTTTCTCGGTGGCGTCTGCGACCTGTGTGATTCCTTTAGGGGTGAAGACGTTTGCATCCCCCACGTAAGCAGGCCAATCCGACTCGGGAATGCCTTTTTCCTGCCAGGCTTTTTTGACATTGTGCCCACCTTCTGAGGTGCACTGAAAGCAGTGGAGAAGTGATTCTCTAAGTATGCTTGTTTATGTTGTATTATTTGGTGCGGTTGCAGTTCAGTGCGCCCGGCGTTAAGTCGCCTAGGGCGACTTGGTTTTCATTGTTAGTTGTTGTGTGTTGGTAATGCAAGCTTGCACCTCCTAACTTCCTTCCCCCTAGGGGGAAATTTTTTTCTTCGATTTGCATGGGCGTTTTATAGCCTAGCGATGAGTGCTTTCTATACGTATTGTAGTAGCACTCGATATACTCGAAAGCGTTGGCCCTGAGGGCCTCTAGGTCGGCAAAGACAAACTTGCCTACCGATGAGGTTTTGTAGCGTCCGTAAAAGGACTCCATTGCAGCATTATCGTAGCAATTCCCCAGCGTACTCATACTCTGCTTGATGCCGAGTTCTTTTATGAGCTTTCGATGCTTCTCACTGGCGTAGGTGCTGCCGCGATCACTGTGTAAGATTAGATCTTCATTGAGGAACCCTTGGCGCGTCTGAGAAGCCTTGTAGAGCGCTTTGCGCACAAGATCGGCGTCATTGTGCTCGGAGACCTCCCAGCCCACGATACGGCGACTAAACAGATCCATGACTGTGGCCAAATAGTTCCAGCCATTATCGGTCATCAGATACGTCGTATCGCAGACCCAGACTTGATCACATGCCTGCGGCATGCCTTGTGCCTTCAACCGATTCGGGCTGTAGCCTAGAGTGTGATTGCTGTCAGTTCCTTGTGGCTTGAAGCTTTTCTTTTGAATCCCGGCGATGCCAATATCTTGCATGATCCTCAAGGTTCTATCACGGCCACAAGCAATTGATTCGTCTTTCAAATGATCATGAATCACACGATGACCTTCTCGCTTATCGGATGCCTCATAGAGCTCTTCGATGCGTGTTGCATGGGTAGCATCAGCGATGCTTCGAGCGCTGGGCTCTCGCTTCTTCCATGCGTAGTAACCGCTTGGTTTGATCTCAAAGCAGTCACAGATCTCACTGACCCTGAAAGCTACCTTATGAATGTCGATGAATTCGTATTTCATCGTTAATCCTGGCTGAAAAAACCAACCGTTTTTTTTAGAATTTCGTTCATCCGCTTGGACTTCGCCAGCTCCTTGCGAAGCTCGTCGATCTCAGCTGCCATCTTCTTCGGGCTCGGGGCAGCCGCAGGATTGTTCGCCTCCATCTCCTCGATATGCTCTCCCTTCCACCGGTAAAGCTGGCTGATCGGCACTCCCAATCGACCCGAAAGCTCTTTTACGGCTACTCCTTCGATGATTATCTGATACGCTGTATCCTTCTTGAACTCTGCGGTATATTGTCGTCTTTTCATTATTTATGATCCTCTTTTAAAGAGAATCACATGTCCACTTTTCTCAGGACACATCATTCCGCATGGCGGATATAATAAATTTTAAGGCCAGCGTTTGCCACGTTGGCAATGACAGAAGACAATACGACGGTTAGGATTATATATGATTTCATTTATTGATGATTATTTGCTTAATGTAAGCATTACTGACTGTTTCTCGAACTACGATCGAACGCCTCCGTCCAAGTGAACCTTTCTTTGTCCCAAAAACTAGGGTGGTGCTTCGAAAAGGCTTCGCCAATTCGCAACAAGGAAATCTGCGCTCACTTAATGGCATCAAGTAATAGCATCATTAAAAAGTGACGTGGTAAAACTGCATTTCCCCTCCTCATTTCCCACGAACCGCAGCTTTAAGTTCTTTCAATAATGCGGCCGACGCCGGCGCCACGGAGCCATCCTCATACATCTCCAAGTTGATCGATAGCGGGTAACGTCCTTGCTGTGCCTTTTTCACCAGCCCCGTCAATTGCTTCAAGTTATATCTCGGCTTTGGAATAGGTTGATTGAGCGCAATGTGCCCCCAACTTTTTTCGAAGATAAAGCAGCCATGCGCCTGCAACCCCTGCTGACGTCCGGCCTTGAAAACTCCATCTGTTAATTCGGCTGGGTTAAAAGATGTCCTGCCCTCACCGCCATAGTAATCCTGATACTCCGTAATCTTCGGTTTAATCCACGAATTGTAAGCAATCATTCGCTCGGAATTTCCTGCGCGTGCGGCAGCGGTGTAAGCTTTAAACGGAGCGGTCAAAATCCCATCTGCTGCAGAAGAGCCATCGAAATGGCAATTCAGATAGCGCGCACCGCCATCAAACCACCAGCCATCAAGCTTGTCGCCATAGCGGCTTCCGATTTCAGAAAGAATAGCACACAAGTTCTCATAGAGCTTGGTCTTATCCGCATCCATTCCACCAACTGCCTCCAACCAAGGGGTATCCTGCGAGTGCATACAGTCATATCCGTAATGGTAATAGAAGATCACCTTGATCCCCTTTTCGTGCAGGCGATCCGTCATCTCTCCCAACAGATCCCGACTGGTGGTGCGGCCGGCAATGACCGCATCCAAGGACTTGATGGGCGCTGAAATATACTGATTCCCCCAAGTAATAGACCAGACCACATAGGCCGCGCCAGATTCCTCAACGAACGTAATAAAGGAATCCAAGTCAAAGTCGTTCACCTTTTGCTCCCAAGCCTTGATGGGGCCTTTAAGCGGTGTGGCACGGTTGGTCCACTGAAACATCAAACCATAACCGGCATCCTTGAACCAATCGGGCTGCTTCCTCATTGCGAGGGTCTCTTTTTCAATGGCGTCTTTGACGGATGGTTGCGTCAATTCAAGTGCACTGAGTAGAAACTCTTTGCTGCGATTTCCCGCTTTAATAGTTACCGCGTCAATATCTAACAACACTTTGTTTTCTCCAGACTTTAAAGAAACTGTGCCAAGTTCGATGCGGTGCCAACCGTTCTGCGTGACCGTTGCTTCAAGTTCCTCATCGTTGCAACTCAGGACCAATCCAGAGCCTTTTCCTTCAACCGAGGCCGTCACCACATAGTCCCCATCAGCTGGCGCATCCACCATCCATTCAACTTGGTTCGATCCCTGCTTCGCCGCACACCACAGAATCATATAATTCCGAACTATCGGTAGAATCCCGGCACTGAGCTTTCCCAGATTTGGTGATAAGACTGTAATCCCATCGGGGTCGATTGCTAGCGCTGCGGGCTCGGCTAAAGTTACCGTATTTGGGGTAACACCGTAATCGTCGCCTCCATTTCCCAGTTGAGCAGCTATCGGGGCGAGGCAAGCTAAGTAAAGACTGACGAAGAGAAGTCGTTTGGTGATTTTCATAATGATGATCTTTTAGCGACTAACTTCGGCATTAAAGGAAAATACAGGCCAGCCGTTCTTGTCGCGTAGGTTTAATTCCGCGATATTGTTCCATGCCAGACGGATGAACTTGGGCGTCGACACCTCGGGACTGGATACCAACACGGTGGCTCCTTCAATTTTGGCTGTGGCTTCGAAAAATTGCTGATCAGCTCCGGCGAGCTCAAACCAATTGGGTGCGTTACCATCGGATGTGTCCAGCCCTTGATCGATTGGATCGAAAGTCACCCTCACGACATTTCCATCGGCGGTTGCCTGAGCGAAGCGTGGCCCCGAGTAGACCACTGACTTGCCGTAGTCATGATGGAGTGCCAACGCCGCCAATCGATCTCCCGCAGTCTTCTTATGCGGTGGATGAACGTTTGCCACCTTGCCAAACACGGTGTCTGGAATCGTAACCACATCACAACCTTTGATCTCGTCTGCTGCTTTGTATTGGGCACTCACCACTGAGTCGTAAATGATTTGTTCGCTCACGTTTTTAGTTTTAGCATGAGCATAGTTGTAAGGCGCCATTTGCACTAGATAGAACGGTATATCCGGCACATTGAATACCTTCGACCAACCGCCTGTCAGCGCCTTTAACTTTTCAAAATAGTCCTGACTGCCTCGATTGGATTCCCCCTGATACCAGACCACACCTTTAATGGCAAACGGCACCAGCGGAGCGATCATTCCATTGTAGATCGCATTGGGAACGCGGCTGCGCGGCGCTTTAAGATCTGGCCTGGGGTATTCACCAGCTTCAACCGCAGTCCGCGCTGCGTCATTCCACTCTGCTACGACGGTCTCCAATGCGGCCTTCTCAGTGATGGCCGCCGCTTCGTCTTTGGATGCGAGTTTTCGCAGAGCCAGTCCTTCCATCTCATAGCCTTCATCAGCAATCCAGGATTCGATCTTTGTTCCGCCCCAAGAGCTGTCAATTACCGCAACGGGAACTTTCAGCGCTTGCTGAAGTTTTAATCCAAAGAAAAAGGCAACCGCCGAGTGACTACCGTAGCCTTTGATCTTACCTGCTTGCATCTGCTTGATAAAATACCTGCAGTCACTCCAGTAACCCGCTACATCCTTGATCGGCAGCGAACTCGAAACCTTCGGAGCCACACAGAACATACGTAGCAGCCTGTTATCGACCTGAGCCGATGCGATCGCTTTCTCTTCAAGTGGAATCGAGCCAATACTGAATTCCATATTGGACTGGCCAGATGCAAGCCAGACTTCGCCAACAAGCACGTCGTCGAGTTCGATCACGTTATTGCCCTGGATCGTCATCGTACGTGATTCTGTCGACACCGATAGCGGATCTAATGTGATCATCCACTTCCCGTTCGCCGCTGCGGTCGTCTTCTTAGTCTGCCCCGCAAAGGAAACAGTGACGGTTTCACCCGCATCTGCCCAGCCCCAGATGGGTGTGTTGCTTTCGCTTTGCAGCACCATCTGATTGTCAATGATGGCTGGCAATGTCACATCCGCGACTGCAGAAGTGCTCATAGCAAGAGCGATAATCCACGTGAGAGAAATTTGACGTTTTAAATACATGGGGCTAGTCGTGCGGATTATCGAGTGTGCTGTTTAATAAACTCGAGCACCGGCGTGGGATCATCCATTCCATGTGTATGCCCCTTATTTTCAATGATCACTTCAATGGAGCCACCCAGTTTGTTGTAACGTGCTTCCATGAGAGCGTCATTTTCTTCATAAGGAACGGCGGCATCATTGTTGCCACAAACCATTAGAATTGGCACTCCAGCTCTGGCCAGTGGCTCCAGCTTATCAATCGGACTCACTTCAGCTTCGAGTAACTCCTGATCGGAGGTGAAACCATACACAGCCTTCATGCCCTTCCATGATCTAGCGTCTCCACTCCCGACAGAATCACTACCAGCCACCAGTTTTCCGCCTGGCCAGCTATCGACGTTGCAAACCCCATTGTCGACATTGATGCTGCTCACCTTCTCAGGATTCACGGAAGCCCAGGTGAACAGCGACAAAGTTCCGCGGCTGAACGATGCCATCGAACATTTTCTAGAGAACCCATACTCGGTCGTCAATAATTCGTAAGCCGCATCAATATTAGCATTCCCCTTGGGATGCCCATGCACATCTCCGAAAGCCAGCACCACATGATACCCTTGCTCCACTAGTTGCAAATCTGCTTCGTTAACTTTTGCTAGCTGATCCCAAAACAGACTCCGCCACAACCAAGGTTTCCCCGGCGCGGCTTGCTTCGGGCAGATCACTGAAAACTCCCCTGCTCTGTTTGAATTTGGTAGCGATCGTATCCTTTGAAGTCCTTCTTCTCGCCGGAAAACGCCTGTGCCTGAGCTAACGTAGAAACCGAAGCCGACTGGTTTCCTTGATTAGAGTCCGGGCCCACAGTCGAGGCGTATAAATCAGCAGAGATCAATGACATTGAAGCCATGAATAAACCAGTAAGTAAGTAGTCTCGAAGAATCATATGCGTATTATTTATTGAATCATACACACTACCTTACGGATGAACGATCCCGTATTTACGTGAATAGAGTTTTTATTCAGGTCAGTTGTCTATGCGTCTCTGGTTTAGTTCAATATAATTGAAATGCTTAAGGCGTAGCCGTAGCAGTTGCCTCAGCATAAAGATCCTCCATCTGATTACGGAGCTTCGATAACACCTCTGCATATTCAGGATTGGAAATTAGGTTATTCATCTCGGATGGGTCCGTCTCCAAATCATAGAGTTCTTCAATCACTGGATCGTGCTCGTGATATTTAAAATACTTATAGCGCTCTGTCCGCACACCACGCGTGCGATAGGATCGATTGTCAGCGATCAACTCATCATTAAGCCCGGGAATATCAGGGTTTTTCTGAATAATCGCCGTATGGAGTTCTTGAATAAAGAAATTTTCCATGAGCACCGTCTCGCGCCACTGTGACATGTCTTGAGTGCCATTCAAGAGACCACTCAAATCACGCCCTTTCATAATCTCTGGGATCTCTAACCCAGCCAGTGAAACAATCGTCGGTGCTACATCTGCGGAGGAAACCATCGCCTTTTCTCGGCGGCCCTGCTGCGACTTAGGTGCTCTTCCATCGAAGACGATCAGTGGCTCTTTGATCGATTCTTCGTAAAGGAGCGCCTTATCATAAAGTCCGTGAGATCCGTGGAATCGACCATTATCACTGGTGTAGATCACGATGGTATTTTCTAAAACATCCATCTCTTTCAGCTTAGCCATCAATCGGCCGACTTGTTGATCCACGGTATAACCTTGCACTGCAAAGCGACGTGTTGTCGCTTGATACTGTTCAGGCGTCGAGGTGCGAGCGACATGCAAGTAGGTGCCTCGGCAATGATCGAGCAGCTTCGGTAGTTCCATATTCTTCCCTTCAACCCAGTTTTCAGGAACCCACATTTCCCGGCCTTCAAAGAGCTCCACATGTGGCGTATGCATGTCATCGTCATGATCATTCTTTACGGCATCAAAGCTAATAGAGAGACAGAAAGGCTGCCCCTTGGGTTGCGTCTCGAGGAAACGAATCATCGCATCGCCTTTTTTCAACGTCCGCTCAGTCTTCGGACGGTCTTCACGGAATATATTTTTAAGTGCCGTGTCCTCTTTCGGCCAAATCATGCCGCCAACCGCAAAGAAATCAAAGTATTCGGCTGCCGTCTTCGGCATATGGTCCAGACGAATGCCGAACTTACCAACAAAGCCAGTCCGATAGCCCGCCTCTTTCAGCCGTGCAGGATAGCTATCAGCAAACTCTTCTTTGGGCAGACTTCGATTATACGGATAAGTAAACCCAACCTGGTGATCAGAAAAATAGCGACCAGTAAACATGGTAGCTCGACTCGGCATGCAGATGGCCACCGCGTAATACGCATTGTCAAAGGTCACCCCTTGCTCTGCCAACTGGTCGATATGCGGCGTAATCACGTCTGTCCGGCCATAACAACCGAGTGTATCCCAGCGTTGATCATCTGTCATCAAGAAGACGATATTAGGTTTCTGCCCCAAGCCTGTTTGGGCATAGGAAGTGACTGCGAGCAGCACCAGAGATGCGACTGACAGTATGCGTTTATTTATTTTCATAATTTGCTTCTCCAAGCTTTTAAATATTCCTAGAATGCACGCTGCTGGTAAGCGTTTAGTTTTTACATAAAATTCCCCCGCGTGGATCTATCGAAGCTCGACGGCTAGCTCTTGAAACGCGCTGTTCTCGCCTGCAGCAGTCACGGGTGAAACGGCCCACACAATCCAGCGGAATTGACCGATCGTCTGCCCATCAAGAGCACGTAACGAGGCCGCGGTATAGGTCGCCTGACTGAGATCAGTCGTATCGATCATACCAAGTGGCGTGTATGCAGACAAATCCCAGCCTGGGTCCACTACGGATGCGCTTCCATATAGTGCGACTTTCTGCGCGCCACGATGCCCCTTTCGAAAAGACCAGCTAGTGATCGCAGCAACCGACTGCACACTCCCCAGGTCCATCTTATAAGCACCGTCCTACACGCTATTTCCGAAAACCGGTCCATAACCTTGACCAAGCTGACCATCGACCAGTGTCTCGATTCCATCATTTGATGTTCTAGGGTTGGCAGTTACGGATTTCCCTGATGCGGCTGGAATGGGCAACTTCACAAATCCGCTGGTGCCAGACGCAGTCTCGATTTGAACAATTGAGTTTCTCTTAACCGTTAATTCCAACTGCTGTTGATTACGGACGACCTTGAGTGTTAGACTTGTTGCATTGGTTTCGGACAGTGCTTTAAAGAAGGCACCGACATTAGACACTGCTTTTCCATCCAATCCCTGAATCAAATCACCGTCCTGCAGACCTGCCTTTGCAGCCAACGAACCAGATGGCACTCGTAGAGCGATGCCTCCGTCCTCCTTGCGGGTGCCAAAAGCTGAATACTCTTCGCCTTTCAACGAACGCAATTCAGCGCCCAACCACGTTTTCACTGTATCAACCGCAGGAGTCGCTTTCTTTGAAGTAGCTCTCGGCTTAGGAGCCTTTTTCTGAAACGAGGGAATTCTTGCGATCCCTTTAAGCGACGGTTTCTTAACTCCGAACTGATCCATCGGAAAATTCTTAAATCCAACCGCAAACGCAGGTGATCCCTCTTTAACCGAGAAGTCACCGTTATCCGGATCAACGAAGAGTGGATCACCGAGGATCGAATTCACATCCCAGTTATGCTGTTCACGATTCTTTTGCAGTGCGGCCTCATTCGATTGGTAGTAGAAATTACGGTCTACGAGCCCATCGACTGTCACCTCCCCACGAATATATGGCGCATTTGCTCGTGCCATGATATTCGACTCTACCATATCATTACTGTTATTAAACCAAACATGAGAGCTCAGACCGTTATTGATCACGATGTTATTCCAAGCCCGACGCCTGAAGCCCTCACGCAACTTCAGACCACCGCTAAGCATTAGATTATTATAGATATCATAGTTGCTCGATCCATCATCCAAGTCGATATCCCAACCATGCTCACAGCGCCAACGGCTGTCACGGATGACAGTTGTCTTCATCGCATCTAAAAACGGTAAACTCGGATCCTGATCAACGGCCTCTTGCGATGCAGTTAAGTGATCACTACGCCAGTAACGATCACGCCCCCATGAGTTAAAGGAACCATGATCATGCGTTTCCAATACAGTATCAAACACATCACAGCGCTCGATTAAGTGCCCACCCCAGGCACCGTCGCCGATATTGATCCCCGCGCGTGCCGTATCGTAGATAGAGCAATCCCGCACGGTGATCTCCATCGCCATGTCGATCACCACACCCGCAGGTTGACGCTCGGTGCGTCCGATACCATGAATCAAGCAATCCTCAACCACACCGAGCGATGGATAGTTATTCGTCTTCGGCCCAGGTGTGCGATCAATCGTCGCGAGATCGTTTTTCTCACTGTATTCAAACAACGGGTTACGCACTGCATCTGGATCGCCAATGAAACAAACACCACTCGCTCCCGTATCATGAATGTGGCAGCCCTTCACCATTGTTCGGCGGTTGTAATTGTTGACGAAAATCGCGTTGCCGCCGACTTGGTCAAACTCGCTATCGAGAATGCTAATATCTTCAGTTCCGGTTAACATAAAAGCCCCCCCTCGATAGATCGCCCAATCAGAGCGAAGCAGCTGCTCTTTAGTATCCATGAACGTGCGAGCCGCATGACGCACCACAAAACCTTGGAGCGTGATGTGCTTTACTGGAGTAGTCTCTGAGCCTTTAAATTCAACGAGGTGGCGCAGGCGCACGATTTCAACAGTCGCGCTGCCAAGATCTAGGTCTGCTGGGGGCATATAGTAGAGCGTGCTGGTCTTGGCGTTATGATACCACTCACCTTCCGCATCGAGCTCCTCAAAGATATTCTCTACCATGCGAAATTCATCGTGCATCCCCATTTTACGGTTGTTCTGCCAACCACCTTCATAGGTCACTTCTCCTTCGGCATCTTTACCAGTGATGCGATAATGATACCCGCCCCACTGTCCGCGGTGCATTGCATGGATATAACCTCCCGTAGGATCCTCCCATCCCGCCGCACGCTCTTTGGAAAAAGCATCCGCAGACGCGCCTTGATAGGCCACCGCCTTCTGACTCGCGTCGTAGTTTGGGTAGCGCGCCATGCGCTGATTACGACCATTGATAAATAGTTGATCAATCGTCACTCCCTGCGGCGTCGTAGCTTGATAAATACCATCGCGATAAACCGTCCAGCTAAGGTCTAAGATTGAACCGCCACTCAAGACAGCCCCCCCTTCATTCAGCGCTTTATAGATAACTGGCTTCGCTGCACTGCCAGAATCCTCTGGTGTAAAGACCAGCGTTTCAGGTAAATAATAAACTCCATCCGCCACGTGCACTGTCACCGGAGCCTTGCCCGCATGTGAACGCACGATATCTCGCGCCTGTGCGAGTGTCGCCACAGGCGCAGACTGCTGCCCCAGTTCGTGTCACGCCCAGTCGGGCTGACATAGATATCTGCCGCACGAGCAATGTTCGTAGCCACCAACAGGCCTAGTAATAGCTTTTTATTTATCATGTATTTAGTAAGAGTTTCAGATTGGCTCATCCAAGCGCATCGAACGCGTTAAAGCACGAATTCCATACTATCAGTTCTCCGTCCGCCTGTACGTCACATGATCGTGCGACAAATATAAAAAAAGCCCGAGACACTTAACTCAGTGTCTCGGGCTTCAAATCAACCCCCGATCGATTGATTTCCCGAATAAAAGAACATTTATAATATTTAATCTGCTCGATTCTAACGGCGACGGCGAACCATGACACTAACCAAACCAGTCAGGCCTGTAAGCAAAGCGTAAGTGCCTGACTCGGGAATCGCAGTAGCCACTCCAAAAACATCAAACTCCCGGTAAATCACGGCTCCACCGCTGCCATTTCGATTTGCTTCTGAGAAATTCGTAAATGTAATCGCCTTCACGCCACTTGCGACGATACCACTCGTATCTTCAGTAATCGTTACGACCGTGTAACCATTCTCATCAAAGTTATTAAAATAAGTTGAATCATCAGTTAAACCATGGTAAGTGCCTGCTACCGCTCCTGCCGCCGTATCAGCGGAGATTACAGTCGCCGTAGAATCATTCATAAAAGTAACAATCACGTCAAAGCCCTGTGCAGCACGCTGATTCCCTCCAGCCAGAGTAACAATACTAGTAATATCATACCCCAGAGTATTGACAGAGGTATCAAAATTGAAAGTCAGCACATCACCAGGCACGATACTCGCATCGCCAGTGGTATTTGTAGCCGCAGGCACCGAACCATCATTTACTTCAATTATTCCAGCTGCAGTGATACCGGTATTAATGACATTAGCCAGCGACGACTGCCCATCGTTCACCAAGTCGGAATTGCTCACCGAGAAACTGCTGTTTGCAAAAGTGTTATCAGCCGACGTCTGAGTCGTAAAAATAGTTGCGGCTTGAGCGACATGCGCTAGCACGAATGTCGCTGCGGTAGTAAGGAGAACTGTATTTTTCTTCATATGGTATCGATAGTTGATTTATGGTAATAACTGACTCCGTAATGACATTAAAAAACTAAAGTCACCGGATATTCTCGATCATACTATCACACCTCCCCTCATTAGCCTGTCACATAAACATGCGACAAATTTCAGATTATTTTTGAGTGTCATGACTCCAAGGCTATGCACACTAAATCTATCACACTCGAAAAATGAATCTCAAAATTTACACGAGTTACTTGCTCCTACTGACCGCCCTTACTACATCTGAAGTAAGCGCAAACGATGCAATCCAAGCGATGCCACTGAGCCAGTTGGAAGCCCGTCGAGATGTCATCAAGGCTGAGCTCGCTCAACTCGCGACTTTTAGTTTACGCAGTGGAGTCGGCTCGAACGGCTACCGATCCGCTCCCCATCTAGCTCTTGACAATACCAAGTGGATCGAGATCGACCTAGGAAAAATGGTTCCGATCGATCTCATTGTAGTCGTCCCGACACTAGTGCGTGATAGCAAAGATGGCTATATTGCTGACGGATTTCCCACAGAATTTCGCATACTGGCCGGAACATCTGACGACAGACAGAAACAAACTCTCATCGCTTCGTTCAATGAATCTGACCAACTACTCCCTCGTATCGCGCCTGTGCTCGTGCCAACTGAAGGCCTTAACGCCAGCTGGATTCGAATTGAAGCAAGTCGGGTTCCCAAACGTGTAATCGACGGGAAATATGCGCTCCAGCTTTCAGAGATCTTTGTATTTGAAGGCAACACCAACTGGGCATTAAGACGGCCAGTGGCATCCTCAGAGCCAATCAGTCCTTTAATCAGCCCTTGGAGCGCTCGATACCTCACCGATGGAGCCACACCCTATTTTATGGATGCTGCGACAGGCGATAAGGGCATCGCATTTATTAATGCGGTCGGTGCCGCCGATCAGCCATCGTTCACAATCGATCTTGGCGAAGTTCAAACCATTTCACAAATCAATCTACATGCCGTCGATCAAAGCGACACTGTGCCTCAAGGCTTCCTGGGAGACTTTGGAATACCTCATCATTTCAAAATCGAAGGTGCCATGGAATCTGACTATTCAGATGCCGTAACGCTCCTAGAAGCTGAGCATCAATCCATTTACGACATCGGCCCGATAATGAGCTGGAACACCCCAGCAACGGCCTGCCGTTACGTTCGGCTAACGGCACTAAAACCATATATTTTCAACAACGGAGTGCATAAAGGGACACGCATCGGTTTCGCAGAAATCGAACTCCTATCAAACGGGCGGAATATTGCACTAGGCAAGCAAGTATCGAGTAATTTTTATGTCGAATCAGAACAACGCCCCCTGTCAAGGCTAACCGATGGCCTAAACTTTTATGGCCATATTCTGTCTATACGCAGTTGGATGGAGCAACTGGCACGCAGACACAACTTAGAAACAGAACTACCACTCATCACAGCAGAACTCGAAAAGCGCTACGCCCGCCAAAAGGCCAATTTAAATCGACTGACATGGCTCGCAGCAATACTCACGGTCGGTATCGCGTTGACGATCCTAATTGAGCGGCTGATGCGCCAAAGACAAGTCGCACAAATCAAACAACGTCTGGCCGCCGACCTACACGACGAGTTAGGAGCCAACGTCCACTCAATGGGAATGCTCAGTGATTTAGCCGACGACGCAGATAGCGCCGAAGAGCTACAGTCGCTCCACAAAGAAATATGGGATCTCAGCCAACGCACCGGCACAGCCGTGCGCTACTGTACCAACATGCTCGAAGCAGAGGGACTCTACCTGGGGCTCATTGAAGATATGGAACGCGCTGCACAACGTATCACCGTGAGTTACCAGCACGACTTTTCAGCCGAAGGGAGCGAGTTGACCAAACAACTGAGACCACGCACCCAAATTGACCTTTTTCTGTTTTACAAAGAATGTCTCATCAACATCTGCCGTCATTCCAATGCCACTCAACTAACCACTCGTATTATAGCAGAATCAAATACAATCCTACTAACGGTCTGTGATAATGGTCAAGGAATACAAAAGATCCCTGCGTCGCTAGAGCGCAGAGCACGTCTAATGCGAGGTCAAATCAAACTAGAGACACCGATCGAGGGGGGCACGACTATCCAACTTAAACTAAAAATACGTAGAAACTGGCTCGCACGACTACTGTCGTCACGAGCATAAGCAAACGCACACATAAATCATGTTAAAACAAATCAAACTAATGCTCGTCGAAGATAGCCCTGAATACAGGACAACCATCACAATGGCGGTCAAGAAGGAAGAAGACATTGAGCTCATCAGCCAGTATAGCACCGCAGAAGAAGCCTTGAGAAAAGTCGAGGGCGCTTCTTCAATCACTGCACCGGAGATCGTGCTACTCGACCTCAATCTCCCTGGCATGAGTGGTAACGAAGCCCTACCGTGGTTCAAGAAATACATCCCCAAAACAAAAGTAATCGTCCTCACCCAATCGAATCAAGAAGCCGATGTATTGGCAGCCATTTCAGCAGGAGCGAGCGGCTACCTTTTAAAGGGGGCTACTCGCAAAGAGATCTTTGACGGCATTCGCAGTGTCAACAATGGCGGCGCCATGATTGACCCTGCAGTTGCTCAATATATACTCAAGCAGTTAAAATCATCCCCAAAGGATCTAGGCAATACAAAGGCGCTTTCCTCACGAGAGCTGGAAATCTTGACACTACTAGGCGATGGACTCGTGCAAAAAGAAATTTCCGCTCGCCTCAACATCACCAACAACACAGTCGGCACTCACTTACGTCGCATTTACGAGAAACTCGAAGTGCAGAACGCACCCGCTGCAATTAACAAAGCCTACAAGAGAGGCCTGCTCCCCGGCTAGTATATTTCATCTCCAACATTTTAGGCTTAAGTTTTGAAACTGAAGTATCCAATTTCGTGTATGTCTCTCCCGAAACTCACTACATTCCATCCTCTAAGTGAGCGTGCTTCCCCTTACTTTTCCCTTCGTTCACCTTTTTATACAAATTCCTTTTAGCACGACTCGCATAAGGATTCGCAGGACCATCATACCAATCTCCGTCATCAGTCATACGTAGATCCCCTTGTTCAGTTAATTGCGCAAATAGCTCTTGCTTCAGTGCAGCCATTTGCTGGACATATTCTGGATTCCCAGAAAGATCCGTCATACACTCAGGGTCCTTAGAGACATCATACAACTCCTCGGCGCCACGCTTCCCGAGCGACAGCTTCCAATACTCTGAATTCTCTCCCGCCGCAATAATCGCACTCTTCGTCGGGCCCGCATCCGTATCCAGAAATCCAGTCGATGGATTACCACACGGCCAGCGGGTTGGCTTAAAATTGTGAATATATAAAAGCTGCCCTTTCCGAATCGCTCGCACGGGATAGCCCCAATCATTTGGACGCCCGACATCATTGCGCTCACGCCCCATCAAGATCGTGTCACGTTGTGGAATATTTGCCATCTCACGGCCACCCTTGAAGATCTCTAACAAGCTGCGACCAGTCCAAGGTTGCATCCCACTTTGTTCCTGACTGATTCCAGCCATTTCCATAAAAGTCGGTGCAATATCTATAAAACTAATGAACTGATCAAAACTACGCCCAGGTTCCTTGATGCCGTTCTTCCACATCGCCATAAAAGGCATGTGCGCCGAATTATGATACGGATGCCCCTTCACACGGGGGAATGGCATGCCATTATCCGAAGTCACAATCACCAGGGTATTTTCAAGTAAGCCTTCATGCTTGAGCGCCTCGATACAACGCCCAACTTGGCGGTCGAAATACTCCACCTCCACAGCATAATCGAGCATATCGTGTCGCACCGCTTCCGTATCCGGCCAATAGTTTGGCACCTCCGGAATGGAGTCTAAGGCTTTACCGTTTTTCACGCCTGATTTAAATTCATACTTGCGGTGTGGTTCTTTGCAACCGACCCAAAATGCAAAAGGCTTAGAAGCGTCACGGTCGTCTAAAAACTGTTCAAAATTCCTGGCATAGTCCGTGGTCGAAATTTGTTTTGCGGGACGCTCCTGAACTTCGTGCGCTTGATACTCTTTTCCAAGCAAATCGCGCCCCTGCGCCACACCGGGTCCCCATCCCTTGCCGGTGACGCCGACATCGTATCCATGTTCCTCCAGCGCCTCTGCGTAGGTTTTGAATTTCTCGGGGAAAATAGGCCGATGATTGACCGCCGCTTCAAGTTGCCAGGGATTACGACCTGTGATGATGACTGAGCGCGATGGAGCGCATTTGGGATTCGGAGTGTAAGCTGAGGTAAAATTGATCCCCTGCTCAGCAACTCGGTCAACATTTGGAGTATTGACCCAAGTGCAGCCATTTACACCGAAATGCTCAAAGGAAGCATCATCTGCGATGATGAACAAAGTATTGGGTCTCGAATCCGTGGCAAAACTTGTAGTGAGACCAAGAACGGCCGTCGCAAAGCCTACCATTACTGCTTTCTTTATTTTTATATTCATTCGCTTAGTTAAAATCATTGTATTGAAATAGAAACTGTCGCCTTTAAGCTCTTGGCCACATCGTTTTTAGTTTTAAAGGTAAAGCTATCCTTACCGCTAAAACCAGCGTTCGGAGTATAAGTTAGGTTCGGAGCATTACCGGAAAGCCTCCCATTCTTAGGCTGACTGAACACAGCATAAGTCAGATTGCTCTTTTGCGGATCAGCCCCCCTTAGAGAAATCTTAGCAGCCCCTACAGCTTTTACTGTTACAGTTTGTGGAAAGGCAATCGGCATCCAATCCCACGTCATTCGGCACTCTTCTGTTTCCACGTTTAACCATACATCAACATGCTCGAATGAGCGGGTAAAAATGTATCCGTTTCTGACGGGGGGCCCAAGAGGTTTCCCCAAAGGATGGCGAAATTCCTCGATATACGCTTTTGTATGCCAGAGCAACTTGTCATGAGACGTATTTTTAGACACCTGAAAACCAAAGTAGCTGTATGGATTCACATAAATCAAATGATAGGCCAGAGGCAGCTGAATCTCTTCTCTGATAATATCGATCACTTCATCTCTACGCCCTTCGTCGATCATCCCCTGTGCCTCATCACTACTTAAACAAAAATGGTTCAGGTTCCCGTGATTCGGTTGAACCATCATCCCCTTCACTGATGCCTCACGGAACAGTTGAATACTCGCAGCCGCAGCCTCGGCTCGACTCATGACTACCAATCCAGCTCCACTACCGTGCTTCCAGCCCTCGGAGTATGAACTGTTAAATATATGCATCAGCTCACGGCTCCCTCCTAGGCGGCTGGAGCGTAAAACGTTCCCAGTCAAAATATCTCCTTTAGGCAATCGCCTCCGAATGCTCACATACGATTTCTGCCGGTTATTGCCCTCTATAACACCCCCTTCATAAAACTGAAGAGCCTTGTCACCCCCAGTTGCCTTATCGATAAAAATGCTATCAATGTTCGGGTCTTGAAGCCTGGCCACACACCAATCAGACCACCACTTACGCATCTCGGGATGATTGTGATTATAGCGATACCAATTTCGTATTTTATCGTATCGCCTCTTCCCGTTTTGATCTAAGTCATAAAGAGTCCATTCCTTTTCATCAAAATGAGCATTCGCAGCCGTTCGATCGTGATGAAGTCCCGCATTCTTATACGTCCCCGTATGCACCCTGGGATTATATGATTTGAGCTTAGCTGCGGTCACACGAACTCCCTCTTCTACGCTTTTTGTCCCATACGTATTCCGCCCTCCCAAAGCAACTACCGGATACGAGGCTGCAATCAGCTTGGCAGCTTCGTCAGGCAGTGGCGATTGACTCTGGACACCTGCCCTCATCGGCAGAGTATCCCACGACCAATCTGGATACCTGATATTACTAGCTGGGGCATACTCCTTTCGGTGAGTCGGCCCAGTCGGATAATGTGAATAATCACCCACCTCTGTATCCAGAAAATCAGGCAACTCTGAGACAATGATTTTATAAACAACGCTGCTCACGATCGATCCTGATTTTGCAGCCGAGGTAGCCAACATGGGATCAAGGTGCCTCAGAGCTGTTCCTCCTCCTTTTCTTGAAGCAAAAGCAGTCAAATTGTCACCTTCACCAAAAATCATAATATGATTCCCCCGCCCCTTTACCGATGCACTGACAAACCCTTGTGGCTGGGGTTTAAAATTTGTGGACAACTTAATATTTTTGACACTGAACCGAAGTGTTTCTCCTTCATCCACATCACCGTCCTTACCGACACCCCATCCATTACTGTTGCCTTTGACTACTGATGAATGTCCGAGCTTAGTCATTGAAGATTTCCCTAAAACCAGCTCCGGTTCCTCGTCTTCCGACACCGCTTCACCTTCGTCTTCTTTGATATAATTATAGGTTGATCCAGCAAATCCCTCGACGTGCAGATCAAAGGTGATTGTATCATTTTTTCCGTCTCCATCAAAATCGGAACCGCTCCAGCGAGTTGAATACACAATTGCCCCCTTACTTGACTTCAATTGATAACTCAAATCAGGAGATGATAGATTGCGAATGCGTCGGCCTGTATTGACCTGGAGATCCAGTGGGGCATTACCTGTTCCACCCGTAGCAATAAACCAAAGGGTGCTGGATCTTTTTGCAACATCATCAATCACCTTCAAGTTTAGGCTGTCATTGTCCATAGTGACAACACCACCGTCCAACCCCAGAAAAGCGACGTTTTCAGGATCAAAAGCGCCTGTCACTGAGCCGAACTTTACCAGTTCAATCTCGTTGCTCCCCATGGTATAGTTCCGCAGGTCAATCTGCAGTGTCGCTCCCTTGGCAATGGATAGCTGATTCTTTACCTCAATAGGCTTGGGAGGCTTAAGATCAAAATCAAACCTGAGTTTTGCAGTCGATGCCAAAGTGAGATTCGTCACCTTGATATCAGATACGTCTCCTGTAACCACAAAAGATCCTTTGCCCACAAATAACTCTCCACCCACCGCTAACTTTCCTTTCATCATCTGAAAGTATGAATTTGATGTAGCCCTAGAGGAACTGCCCACCTGTAGGTCGCCAGAGATGTTTACATTGGAAAAGCTAGAGAGTTCCAGCAGCCCACCAGCAGCGCCTGATTCATCTCCCAAAATAAGATCGTCCAACATCAACTCCCCGTGACACACCTCAAGCTTAGCACCGTCCTGCAATTTGACTGAACAAGGATTCGAAACTTCCACTGGCGTTGCGACAACAGGCATGACACTCTTGCCACTTAAAACAACCTGCTCTCCCACTTCATGCCCCGGAACTTTCCCCGATGACCAATTGCGTGGCATATTCCAATTACTGTCAACTGAACCGTTCCAAGTAACATCATCTCCACGACCGACCACCGGTAACAATAACAAGGCTGCTACACATAAATATGTCATCCATTTTATGGTCATTCTAAATTGATCAGGTGGTTCACAACTCATATTTACTGCCGAACAGGCAACGGCTTAGGGTTACGATGAAAAGCCGCTGGCCGGATATTTTGAACGAGCTCTTTCTACATTCCGCCTTTTCTTTTTTTCCCTTTACCACTTTTTTTGCCATGCTCAATAGTTGGCCAATAAGGATCGTCGACATGTTCGCGATCCATAATCTTTGCCATGGTATCAACCATTTCCGGATAACTGGCCGCAATGTCCGTCTCTTCTCTTCGGTCATCACTCAACTTGTAAAGCTGAATAGGGTCTTTGGTTCCATACCGGATCGCCTTGTAATCACCCATAATAAGCGCTTGCTGAAATTCGGTATAAAATTCCCAGTAGATAAACTCGTGCGGCGTTTGCTTTTCTCCCAGAAGGGTTGGTAGCACAGAACGTCCGTCCCCACCATCAGGAGCCTGAGCACCGGCGATCTCGGCCAGTGTTGGCATCACATCATAAAACACCCATTTAAAGTCGGAGACCTTATTAGCCGGAACCTTACCAGGCCAGCGCACAATCATTGGTGCATTCACCCCGCCCTGTAGGAGATCTCTCTTTTTACCGCGTTGGTCTCCAGCTGAGTTAAATTTATTTTTACCCCAGATTTTACTCGGGCCGTTATCGCTGGTGAAAAATACAATTGTATTTTCATCAATGCCGCGCTCTTTCAGCAGTTCGAATAGGCGGCCGACATCTGCGTCTAAGCGGGTGATCATTGCCGCAAATATTTTCTCCGTTTCCGACAAACCTTCCATGTCTTTATAAATACCCAAGTCTGGCACCTGGTATTTATCGTGTGGTATACAAAATGCCGCATAATAAAAAAATGGCTTTTCATGATTCTGATCAATCCAGTCAAGCATATCATCAGCCATGGAATCATGCGAATAACGGGGTTTACCATCCACAAGCTCTACGGGTTTCTGTGCACCGTCAGACCAAAGTGTTTTGACATAGTAATTGTGAGCTTTCCTTTGGTCAAGGTAACCATAAAAATGGTCAAATCCCTGTTTGTCAGGAGTCCCAGTGGTCCCCTCATTGCCCAATCCCCATTTGCCACAACCTCCAGTGACATAACCATTTTGTTTTAGCATTTCAGCATTGGTAACATCTTCAGGGAGTAGCGGGACCAAGGTCTTTGAACCATCTTTTGTGCCGTTATCACGGCGTCGAGCGTGCCCCGTGTGTTTACCAGTCATTAATACGCAGCGAGACGGCGCACACACTGGTGATCCTGAATAGGCATGGGTAAAACGAGTTCCTTCAAGAGCCATTTTGTCCAGACTCGGCGTTTGTATGATATCGTTATATCCATAGCAGCCGACTTCACCAACTCCTAGATCATCAGCTAAAATGAAAATAATATTCGGCGTTGTATCGAGTGCCTTCTCTGCGGCATGACTCGTTATGGCCACAGCCACCGCAAGTGATAAAGATAACAATTTCCAATTCATACTTTTCTCTCGATTAAATAAGGTATTCAAAATTCGTGCTTACTTACGAATAGTTAACGGTTCGGGATTATCGACAAAAGCCGCTTGTCGATTGTTGTGGGCTAGCTCTTGTTCAAAAACTTCAGCAAGCTCAAGCAACCGCGCAACAACTTCGGGGTGAGACTTCGAAACATCTTTCCGCTCCCCCAGATCTTCATCTAGATTGAAGAGCGCTGGTGCCACAGTTCCCTTCCCTTTTCCCTTTCCCAGACCGGCTTCTTTCACCCGAAAGGCCAAGTGCAACTTCCATTGACCGCTTCGCACGGCTTTGAGTTGATTCTTACTATGATAAAAGAAGGCCTCATGAGGGGATTCGTGATTTTCGGCTAACACCGGCCAGATATCCTTACCATCGATCACTCGGTCGATCGGAACATCCGCCCCAGCCAATTTTGCAAAGGTAGGCAACAAATCCATTGCGGTCATCAGTTCATCACGATCTACACCAGCCGGAATTCTCCCCGGCCAGCGAATAACCGTTGGCACACGCATACCGCCTTCGAACGTGGACCCTTTACCACCTTTCAACGGACCAGAATTTCCAAGCTTCGGACCATTATCCGATGTAAAGATCACCAAAGTATTTTCATCGACTCCTTGTTCTTTAAGAGCATCCAAAATTTGTCCGACCGACCAATCAACTTCACTGATCGCACACGAATACATCGCGTCCCGGGCTTTAGCCTCTATTGTATTGTTCGATTTTTCCAGCGCGAGTTTAGCACGAAGCGACTCACTCAAATCCTGCCTGAACGGAGGCGATACCGAGATCGGCCGATGCGGCGCGGGATGCGAGATATAGAGAAAAAACGGGAAATCCTTATTCTCTTCAATAAAACGAACCGCGCGCCCCGTAATTCGCTTGGTCAGATAATCGGCATCCGGCGCCAACTCGATCACCGTCTCGCCTTCCAGTAAGGGCAGGGGCGGGAATTTATACTTTTTATTGCCATGAAACGGTGTGATATCGTGGCTGTAGGGAATCCCGAAAAACTCATCGAATCCCTGTTGTATGGGCATCGATTGAAGTTGATCGCCCAAATGCCACTTGCCGACCATCCCAGTCTTATAGCCCGCCGATTTCAGCACTTCGGCAATCGTCAATTCCGTCGGGTTGAGCCCAACCGAATCTACCGCAAGTAAAACCCTGTTAGCCATGCCGACGCGCTGGGGATAACTCCCCGTCATCAAGCCTGCTCGCGACGGGGTGCAAACCGCTCCAGCCATATAGAAGCTGGTTAGCTTTGCTCCCTCGGCCGCCATTTGATCGATCCTTGGTGTCTGGATATGCGTGCCACCAAAACAGCCGAGATCTCCATATCCTTGATCATCGGTCAAGATAATCACGAAATTGGGTTTAGCCCATGCAGTTCCAGCAACTACCAGTAAACAAAACAGTAAATATACTTTCTTCGCTATCATTTCTTTTTCCCTTCATTGCTCAATGCCTTTGCCCCCGCTTTAGCCTCAATCTCGTTTCGTCGAGAATTCTCCCCAATCACCTCGTGATAACCAATGTCCTCCTTAGCAAACTCCAACTGTTTCAGGAGCGAGGCCACCACTTCCGGGTGCTGCTTGGCCACATTGGTGGTTTCGCCAATATCATCGTTAAGATTATAGAGCGTGAGTTCCTCAATATACGGACGATCCTTTTCAGGAACGTGAGATTGCCAACCTTTCCCCTGCTTCGTGCGGTCCAGTTCGGAGTGAGGAAGATGAAGTTTCCAGTCCCCCATCCTCACAGCCCGCAGTGCCTGATGCTGGTAAAAGAAGAAGGGGCGATCTAGATCGGTCTGGTCTCCGTGGAAAATATCAGAGATATCGAGCCCGTCGATCACGCGATCTGCCGGCACTTTTGCTCCTGTGATTTTGGCAATCGAAGGGAGGAGATCGATCATTGCAGTCACGAGATCGGATGTAGTCCCTGCTGGAACTTTACCCGGTGCTCGGATAATGAAGGGAACGCGGAGTCCTCCCTCATAAGTGCTAGTCTTAGCGCTGCGAAGTGGTTCGCAATGTCCCGCATGTTTTTTCTCCTTCCACCAAGGGCCGTTATCACTCGCAAATATAATGTAGGTGTTATCATCCAAGCCCAGCTCCTTAATTTTATCCAAGAGACGGCCGGTATGGTAATCAAGCTCTTCGACAACATCACCGTAAAGCCCCGCGTTTGACTTCCCTTTAAATTGTGCCGAAGCAGCGAGAGGCGTATGCGGCATGGGATGAGCGAGATAAAAGAAGAAGGGTCCGTCTTTATTGGTTTCGATAAACTCAATGGCTCTATTAGTATATAGCTCAGTAAGTGAGGCTCTGCTAGACTTCTCTAGGGAGGGCTTACCTGCTTCATAGATAAGCTTTGAATCGCTATTTTTCGTCCACAAAGAAGTGTCAAATCCCTGATTAC
This sequence comes from Coraliomargarita algicola, assembly GCF_033878955.1. Lineage (NCBI taxonomy): Bacteria > Pseudomonadati > Verrucomicrobiota > Opitutia > Puniceicoccales > Coraliomargaritaceae > Coraliomargarita > Coraliomargarita algicola. The sequence continues at coordinate 5,202,289 of NZ_CP138858.1, read as the reverse complement.
TGGGGTTCAGCTCCACTCGGAATGCTTTAAAGCGTCCAGACAGATCCCATTTCCCAGCCATTCCGGTTTTATAGCCAAGCGGTTTCAGTATTTCCGGAATCGTTATCTCATTCAACGACATCGCGGGGTGCGGAGTCATTCCATTATCTCCAGCATCTCTTTCTGTGCGCATAGGATAACACCCCGTCATTAGCGACACGCGGGAAGGACCGCAGACGGTCTGGGCATAAAAGCTCGTAAATCTCATGCCCTCCTGAGCCATCCGATCAATGTTTGGAGTTCGGATATTAGGTGAACCGTAACAACCAAGGTCCTGATACCCCTGATCATCGGTCAAGATGACCACAAAGTTCGGCTGGGCAAAAGCGACCGCCGTAACCGCCAACAAACACAACGATAAAAACTTCTTTTTCATAACATTATTTCCATTGCTCACAATGGCTTTCCTCTTCGCGATTCATCTCTCGCGGGGCGTCAGCTCTTCAGCACTCCGCCCCGCACTTTCAGTATAATTCCGGTAAATTATTCAGACCACTCGATATCGAAGCGCTGAATACAGTAAAGTTTTCCACCTTTTCCAATGTGCACGCCCCACGCTGGAGCTTCCCCCTGATTCGTGTCTGAAAAAGCCTCGGGCCGATAAGTTCCACCTGCAAAAGGCGTGGATGCCATATCATGTGTTTTTGTGAAGTTCACACCATCCTCAGCATACTGGATGGTCTTTACGATATCCTTGGGGCCAACCTTCCCGATCATTGCCGCAACCCCTTTACCCTGCGGCCAGACCACGACTTCGTGATTGCCGGGAATGACAGGATTTTCTGGATGACGGAGATAGGGGCCTCCGGGGTGATCCGCAATCGCTAGTCCCATTTGGGTTTGACTGGCTTTCTTACCCAGCTGACGGCCTTTGTAGTAGAACCAATATTTTCCGTCGCGGACAATCAGGCAGGCATCATCAACCAGATGGCTGTCAAAGTCCGATTTATTATCGCTGTTCTTCAGAACTGGATTAGTATCTAGCTTTTGCCACGGCCCATTCGGAGAGTCTGATACCGCGATGCCGATTTTGGAATCGGGCTTTACCTTCGGATTTTTCGAAATACCCGTGTAGAATAGCCAGTATTGCCCTTCGGCAACAAGGATATTGGGGGTGAAAACACTCGCTTCATCCCAGGCGCCAGCTCCGCCTTTGGAGACCGCTTCGCCTATTTCCGTCCAGTTCACACCGTCCGGAGAGCTTGCTCCCCAGACTGTGGCATCGTAACCAGTTCTAACCGGACCTTTCGAATACCAGACATAATAAAGATCCCCCACCTTGATCACATCGCTCGGATCACGGCGCGAGACCTTCTTTTCCGGGCCAATACCGGTCAAGTCTGTCTTCGTGAATGTAACGGTTCCGTGCGCATCCTCAGCGTTTGCAACAGGCACAGACAAAAGGCATGCTGGAAGCAAGGCCCACATAATCATCTTAGTCATTTTCATCATTCTATCTTTTGTTTCTTTCATTTTTCAGCCTAGTGCTTACGGCTGTTTTCCTTTATTGTATTTTTTTTGATTTTGGTGAGTAACGCTTCCATCGATTTGACAACTTCTGGATGTTGCTGATACAGGTTTGTGGTCTGATTTAGGTCAGCCTCTAGATCGTAAAGTTGAGCGGTGGGCGCACCTTGCTTATATTCACCGTTTTCGACATCGCTATTCTCACTACCCATAAATGATATAGCTGGTGGGCCTCCCCAGGCATGGTCAGTCGCTTTAGAACCTGAAAAGCCTCCGCTGCCACGCTTTGGGATATACATCCATTTACCTTTACGGATAGCTAGGTGCCTAGCACTTTTAGGAGCTAATAATAGGTTTTCGCGAATATTTTCTTTCGGATCTTCAAGTAATGCTGGTAATATGTATTCCCCGGTCAATAGTGCATAGCGCGAAGGTGTGCATACGGCGGAAGCAGAATGCGCATCGGTAAACATTCGCCCGTCCTTTGCGAGGCTATCGATGTTTGCTGTCTGAACTTTCGTCGCGCCATAGCAACCAAGATCGCCGTAGCCCAAATCATCCGAAAAAATTAGCACCACGTTAGGAAACTTCTCGGCAGCATGGACTGTGCTACCACTAGAAAGCAGCATACAGGAGTAAGCCAATGCACAGAATGCGACCAAACTAGCAGTGCATTGTTTGATTTGATATGTTTCCATGGTATGGCTTTATACTCTATATATTCGGGCGATAGCTTTCACCCTTCTTCAGAGTGATTAAGCCGCTTAACTTGCCATCTGCATAAATACGGAAGGAGCCATCGCGCATCGCACGAACCTGCGCAGCCACAAGCTGGCCCTCCTCCCAATCCAGATCGACTTCGAATCCGCCGCGAGCACGCAGCCCCTTCACCGAACCATTCGGCCATGCCGACGGAAGTGCTGGAAGTAGGTGCAGAATAAATGGCGCATCAGCCAACTCGGCTGGCGGCACCACAGGGATGTAATGAGTCGGCGCCTTCGGATCACGCTGGTAGGCAACATAGGCCGCTTGCGCAATATCCATTGCATCATTGTCGATACTACGCAGATGACTTTGCAGCAGCATTTCGCAGACCCCGGCAGGGCCACCGAAGTTACCATCAATCTGAAACGGCGGATGAAAATCAAAGAGATTTGAATAGGCTCGTTCTACATTGAGAAAACGGTAAAACCAGTGTGCCTTGTCGCCATTGTGAAGGCGCGCCCAGAAGCAGGTTTTCCAACCCGTGCTCCAACCCGTCGATTGATCTCCGCGATGCCCCATGGTCACCAATGCTGCGTCAGAAAGCTCTTTAGTTGTCAGAGGAGAAATATCTCTACCCGGATGCAGCGCGATCAAGTGAGAAATGTGGCGGTGGGTGTTCTTAGGATCATCCCAGTCTTCAGGCCATTCTTGAACCTGTCCATGTTGACCAATTTTTTGTGGACATAGCCGTGGGATTATTTCTTCCAGCGTCTTGCGGAAGTTCTCATCCACGCCGAGTTTTCGGCTGGCTTCGATGCAGTCAGTAAAAAGGTTCAAGACCAGTTGTTGATCCCACGAGGCACCATAGCTTTGCTTGTTTCGTGCTCCGTAGGGGCGCTTTAGAAAATAATTTTCTGGAGACCAAGTGGGATAGACCACCAGAGTGCCATCTTTCCATGGAGCTAGGAAATCGACAAAGAACTCGGACGCCCCCTTGATGATTGGATAGATTTCCTTCAGGTATTCAGGATCCTGATTGAAGGCGTAGTGATCGTATAGATTTTGCGACAACCAGTGCCCTGCTTGCTGCACCCGACGACCTGTATTGTAAGGGCCTGCCACTCCATAGACATTGCTATTCAGCGCGGCGGACCACCCTTTATTAATACCGTAGTTCTCACTAGCGACATGCTTTCCAGACTCCGCAATAATCTTCATGTATTCTACGTAGGGCGAAAAGGAATCCGGCAAATTTGCGGTCTCCACCATCCAGTAGTTCATCGCCAAGTTAATGTCGAAGTGGTAATCAGCATTCCATGCTGGTTTTGTATGAGGATTCCATAGACCCTGTAAATTCGATGGCACTGGAGCCGAACGCGAGCACCCCAACTGCAAATAGCGTGCATAGTTAAAATACAGTAGATCAAGTTCAACGCTACCGCCTGCCTGGAGTAACTTGTCAGTCGTCAATCCGGACGGCTCAAAATCGAGCTCCAATTGCATGCGCTGTGCTTGTGACTTGTAGTCGGCGAGGTGCGTGGCCTTCACCGCAGCATAGCCACCCGCCACGAGCTTCTGCAGTGCAACCTTCGCCTCCGACTGATAATCGCGCCCTTTAAAATGCGGGAACACTGGCAGGTAATCATTGTAACCAACGAGGTAGATGGTGACTGCACTCGCACCCGAAACTTGTAGGCGACCATCTTTAGATGGAGTCACTTTTCCGCCAGTAGTTTCGACTTCAATCACCTGCGTAAAGCCCGCCATATCGTTTGCCAATTCAACCTCTGCCAACAGCGTGATTCGATTTCCTGCAGCCTTTAAAACCTGCGTATTGTGACGCGTGGTAGTGCCGATTTTCAAATCTAGCGTAGCGTTGTCCGCCGTATAGTGCATCACCATCGCATCATGTGGATGGCTGACAAAATACTCGCGCGTATAGTTTGCCTGACCAATTGAATAACTCACCTGACCAAGCGCATTCTCAAGATCTAACGCTCGACGATAGTTGGACACTTGTTTCGGATCATGCCCCGTATCGATCTGCACTTCGGTAAACGTCGAGTAGTTCCCTAGTTTCATATCGGCACAAAGGTATTTATTTGCAGTCCACTCCATGCCTCCTTCTTTAGTGCCATATTTGCCCGCCCGATACACCTCGCGCACTTTTTCAAGATCCTTGCCAGCTCCTGGCTTTGAGCCAGACTGCGCAACAGGATCAAGTCCACGATTAGAATTCGCCCACTGAGTAATTTCGTTAGTCACGATCAGCTCACGATCAATCCCCCCGCTAAACATTGCCCCCAAGCGGCCGTTTCCCAGCGGCAAGGCATTAGCAATGAATTCCTTCTCGGCCTTTTTCTCAACTGCCTGTTCTCCAGGTATAGCTGGGGCGTTGTAGTGAAGCACATGCTGCGCGCTCAGTGGCACTTGCGTCAAGCAGGCAGCAATACAGATCGATAGGTAAATAGCAGGATTTTTCATAGTTTGTTCAGCACGATTAAAGTTAGGCCGAATTCCTATCGCTTATTTCTTGGTTCCCTTAAGCCTCTGATCTCCCTGTCCGACCTTCGGAAAAAAGTCGGGATTCATTTTATCCGGAACAGGCGCATCTGTTGCGGCAACCACTCCTTGAGTTCTTTCAACATTTGCTGCGTTTTTTCAGGGTGCCGAGACGACAGCTCACTCGCCTCATAAGGATCTGCTTGAACGTTGAAAAGCTTCACCGATTGATCCTCGTAGTAATAAATCAACTTCCAGTCTCCAGTAACAATCATAGTCGCTGGAACGCCGCGCCAATACATTCGATTCGTCCCGTGTATCGGAATGACAGCCTTACCCTTGGAGTCTAAATACATGGGGTAGTGCCAAAATATACTGCGATCCTCCAGAGCTTTTTCTCCTTTCAAAAGCGGCACAAAAGATTGACCGTCAACTGGCTGGGTTGCGGGCAACTCCCCTCCAGCGAGTTGCGCAAAAGTAGGCATCATATCAACACTAGTAATCGGGATGTTACATTCAGTCCCCGCGGGAATAACACCTGGCCAAGACATGCTAGTTGCAACACGAACCCCGCCTTCGAACAAACTACCTTTACCGCCTCGTAGAGGCCCGCCCTTGATCTGGCATATTGACCCATTATCCGAGGTAACAATGATGAGTGTGTTTTCGGCAAGACCAAGTTCGTTGACCGTGTCGCGCACTTTACCGATGCTCGTATCAAACGCTTCGATCATTGCAGCATACGTCGGCCTCCACTTTTCGGACCAATCGTCTCGAGCCTTCAATTTAGCTTCATATTTTTCAATCACCGCTTTGTTTGCACGGTGAGGTGCATGAACATCCCAATGCGCTAGATAAAGAAAAAAGGGCCCATCCTTATTCTCTGAAATGAACTTCACCGCTCCTTCGGTCAATGAATCAGCAACTGTAGGACTTCCGTAGTGTTTTTTATACTTTTTATCCGTGCCGTCGCCACTGAAAACATCAAAGCCCTGCTCATCGTCACCACAGTGCCACTTCCCCATCATCGCGGTTTTGTATCCCTGTTGATTGAGCACTTCGGCAATGGAAACAACGCTCGGATCCAGACTATCTTTAGACTCAAACCAGTCGCCCTGTTGCCCCTCCCGATTAGGAACTAGAAGTTTCATATTCTTATAGCTGCCCTTAGATTTCATGCCCGGCGTCCATATTTTGTGACGCGGCGTATACATCCCAGAGATCAGGCATGCGCGGGTCGGCGCACAATTCGGACCGCCCGAATAGGCTCGAGTAAATGCCATCCCGTCTTGAGTCAACTGGTCGAAATTCGGTGTCTCATAAAACTCTGCACCATTATGACTGGTATCCGCCCATCCCAAATCATCTGCCAGAATGAAGATAATGTTCGGACGACTGCCAGACAAACCATCCGCTAGAACGACTGACGAAAACAAACCTGTAAAAACAACTAGAACTATCCATTTCTTCATGCTTATACCTGATAACCTTAATGCCTTCTACTCGATTGGCCGACGACCTAGCTCGTAGCAACAAGATCAGCTGCCATTATCATTTGCGTTCAGCCGCTTCATAACACCTTCCTTATATTTTTTAGGCGGTGTCGGGAGGCTTCCGTAATGACTGTTCATAAATTTAATCAGCTTTTTCTGCAAAACCTGTGACACTTCGGGATAGTGTCCCATCAAATTTGTAGTTTCACCAATGTCCGCTCGTATATCATACAATTCGTCCTCTTCTCCCGTGAAGAACATGATGTATTTCATGCCGTTTTTTTCATCAAATATCGCGGCATTCGCCCGTTGCCCCCAATGTTTTCGGCTATCAGGAAAATACCAGTAAAACTCACGCGGCGAAAGCGTTTCGCCCGCAAAGACCGGCAACAAGGAGACGCTGTCGGTGGGGTGGTCAGTCGGAATCTCCTGCCCCGTTGCCGCCATAATTGTATTAAATATATCGCCAATAAATACCGCCCCTTCGTATTCCGTGCCGGGCTTAATTTCGCCGTTCCAAACCACAAACCCAGGAATGCGCACGCCCGCTTCGTAAGTGGAGTTCTTACCGCCATTCAACGGCGCACACGGCACATCATTCGTGGTTGAACCGTTGTCAGAGAAGAAGACAAACAAGGTGTTTTCATATTCACCAATCTCTTTGAGCTTTGCGATGACACGTCCCACCGAATCGTCGAGTGTTTCGATCATCGCTGCATACAGCGGATTCGTCTCACTAGTGATGAACTTCGCACCTGTCTTAGGGTCGTGACGAACCGTTTCTACCAACCCCATGTCCGCGATTTTCTGCTCGTATTTTTTAATCAGCTCTGGCTTTGCCTCTTTTTTATTATGAACGGAATAATACCAAAAGTTCAGATAGAACGGTTTATCAGGATCACGCTGATCGATTAGGCTCAACGCCTCTTGGGTCAACCGATCCGTGAGCTGCTCTCCCTCTTTACCACCCTCTTTCAACATCGGCACACTTGTGCGAGAAGGGCTTTTTCCATTTGGCTTCCAGTTGTATGGCCAAAAATAGGAACCGGGCCCCCAAGCCGTCCAACCGCCAATATTTACATCGAAGCCAAGGTCCGTAGGCATCGTCTTCTTCTTTTCATTCCCCAGATGCCATTTCCCGACGTGCCAGGTTTGGTAGCCCGCCTCTTTCAAATAGTGCGGAAGTATCTTCTGCCCCTGCGGAATCGTGTGCTGATGGCTCCACATGTTTAAGTTCAAGCAATGCTTTCCCGTCAACGCAGTAGCTCGCGCTGGCGAGCAAATGGCGGCCGAACTATAAGCCTGAGGAAAGCGGATGCCCTCCGAGCACAGCTGGTCGATATTCGGTGTTTCATAGAGCTCAGCTCCGAAACACCCTAAATCTTTCCATCCGAGATCATCCACCAGAAAAAACACAACATTAGGTTGCTTGACTGCCGCGAAGGCATGAGACGCCAGTCCGATCACCAGCATATACTTCAAAAACAATTTCATTTCATTATTCCTGCTTGTTCATGATCATATTCGTTTCGACTGAAAGAGCACGTGGCTGATTCGGATCGCACGTTCCCACAGTATTACTCGAATGAGTTCCACTCTGCCCCCCTGTTTCACTGGCTGTCCTTCTTGTTATTCTACAAGCGATTTCTTTATGGCAGCCCCTTTGCCATGCCTTAGTAAAAACGAGAGACAAGCCTTCTAATTCATAAAAGAGTGACGGAGCCCTCCCCCTAGGAGGCTCCGTCGAACACCAAAGATCAAATCATTTCGATGCTCCCCAACAATGAATTATAGCAGACTAGCCGCGACGACGGCGAAGCATCACAAAAGCCACACCAGTGAGGCCAACGAACAGCGCGTAGGTGCCGGGTTCGGGAATCACCGTAATCACAATATCGAAATCAACATTGGTAACGCCATATCGTCTATTGTTACTACCCGTTCCTGCCGCACCCGTTACAAAAAGATCTCCTGTGCCGTAGCTCGCGCTCAAGGTTTTATCAAGATCTGCATTGTAGGCATGTCCATCCAGACCACTTCCTGCACCGAAGATTGTTCGGTGACCACTTCCCGCATTCTCTTCCATTCTGACCTGAGTAAAACCTGTCGCGAAAACTGCAGTTCCTTCAGCATCCGCAAAATCAACATCTAAGGAAACAATACTGAACTGGAGTGATTGATTCGCCTCAAATCGAGTAATTGAACTCACTGGAATATCCGATGAATGCCATGTGTGTTCAGCGGTGTCGATTTGCACTTGACCACTAGTAGTTCCAATCGTTACCGACGAATCCGAATTACTTGGAGTTGTAGAACCAAAAGTCTGCGTGCTATCAGTCCATCGTTCGACCAACACACCAAACGTGAGAGTGTCATTCAAAGTATCACCATCATAATCAGCACCAGTATAAGTCACCGAATAGAGGTAATTATCACCACTCGGAGCTCCAGTCACCGTCAAGCCTGCCATGAGCCCGCCCAAACTCAGCGTATTGGCGGTGGTCACGTCCGAATTTAGATCGTTAAAGCTAAGGCTTGTCTGCGCGCTCAACGATGTGACTATGGCTACGATGGTAAATGCGGGGATCAGTATTTTTTTCATATAATTGGGCAATGGTAACTTATATTAGGATGACGCAAATGCGGCACATCAAGTGCAACACTCTTTATATCCTACCTAAAATGAGGAAATCTGTCTATCGCCAGAATAGGTGATTCTTACATCACCTTAGACTACAGCGCTTGCGCTATTCTCACTTTAACCAAACAGAACCTTGAACAACCATGTTCAATGGTTTGCAATCGGTTCTTGTATGAGACACGATAAAGCCACTTCTCCTATTCACGTTTGCCTATTGGAAGACCATGCGGATTTCCGAGAAACCTTGTGCGAAGCAATCGAATCTGTTGGGAAGTTCGCCATTGATGCAACCTTTTCGACCGCTGAAGCTCTCTTCGAATACCTAGAAGATGCGACGCCACCAGATATCATAATTCTTGATCTGGGGCTTCCTGGCATGTCAGGCATTGAGGCGATTCCTAAGATCAAGCAACTCGCTCCTCAAACCATGACTTTAGTGCTGACCGTCTACAATAATAAGGCGAAAGTTTTACAAGCGCTTGGAGCTGGAGCCAGTGGCTATTTGATCAAATCCTCTGGCCTCAAGGCCATTGTCAGTGGCATCGAGGATGCTTATCACGGCATCTCCCCACTGAGCGCTGACATTGCAAAAATGGTGTTCGACACATTCTCACATATCAAGCCTCAGGCCATCGAAGCCGAACTGTCACAGCGCGAAGTGGAAGTCTTAGAGCGGTTGGCAGCAGGGGATACTCGACAGGAAGCGGCTGATGGACTTTCAGTTAGTATCCACACGATTAACACACACATTCGCCATATCTACGAAAAACTACAAGTCCACAACCTGTCTGGAGCCGTAAACAAAGCCGCCTCAATGAATATCATCTAACGATGCATAGCCATACAGTTTATTCCAGACTCTTATTAGCTGGTTGCAAGTATACCATCTTTGCCGCCTTCTGGCTGCACATCAGCGCAGGAGCCGAACATCTGGAGCAAATAATCGCCGCCAACTATTTAGACACTTACCAACAAAACGAGCGGCGACTCGAAGCCATCAGCAAGCAGCTTGAGAATTTACCGATCCCGAATCTGCGTGAACCCACGGGCACGGGCGGATTCCTATCCGACAATAAAGAACACGCCGACGATGAAGTCGTGATCACCTTTAACTGGGATCAAGCACATCGAATAGATGCCACCGCCCTCTTCCCCTTGCGGTTGTTCATGGATGAAGTTTATGACGAAAATCTCTACTGGCCAAAACTGATCACGATTGAAACCAATGTGGATGGCTCGACGACCACTCTCGCTCAACTTGATGGTGCTCAAGCCAGGCTACGCCAGTCACTGCCTGAACTCGTGACATTCAGCCCGACTAAAACCGACAACTTAACCATTCGCTGCACCGGATTACAGCAGCACCCAAATAGAGATTGGCATGCCGCAGGTTTTGCCGAGATCTTCATTTTTTCAGAGCATCACAATCTGGCTCCAATCGCGAAGCTACAGACCAACGGCAGTCGAGATGGTAAATATGTGCTCTCATCCAAATTTCTCACCGATAATCAAACCCCACTGGGCCTCCCTCAGCAAGCCATCGAGGACAAGAAAAAACTCAACTATTTCCGCCAAGTAACCGAGAACAAAGCACTCAACGAGACTCCGCTCACACTAACACTGCACTACCTTGAACCAATTGCCATTGATGCCCTTCGAATCGACCCCGTAAATCATTTTTACTACGGGCAGGGGTTCCCCGTGCGCTTCACAATTGAGCTGCTAGACGAGACTGGGAACATACTCCTGCCCCACAATCAATACCGACGAATCGCACTGCGCAACCCGGCGCTAAACCCTTTTATTGCCAATTTCGATGAAACAAAAGCGAGCTCAATAAGGATTACGATCCTTGAGACACAGCAAGGAGTTACACCTAGAGCGCCGACCATTGAACTCAGTGAAATCACAGCGCTGCATCGAGGACTCCCACTCATTCCTGCTAAAAAAATTGATCTGCTATGGCGAAACGAGATTCAAACATACACTCGTGGAGTTAAGTCTCGCGACATCACTCTCAGACGGATGGCCACACTGAATAATGGTGAAACCGAAAATGGGCGCATCATCTCCCAGCGGGAGTGGACAGAAGGACTCCACCAACAACAACAGCTGATGGAGGAGCAGTTGATGCTACGAAGCGCTCAGACCGCAATCTTAACCGCAATCCGAAGGGGTATCCTAATGGGAAGCATTGGTTTAGTCGTGATCATCCTAGCCACTGCAATTTCCTTGATCGTGCGCAGCCGTATAAAAGCCCGCCAACATGTCCTCCACTTACGTGCACAGATTGCCAGTGATCTGCACGATGATGTCGGCAGTAACCTCGGCACCATCATACTTCAAACCGAGCGCCTACAAGATCTGATACACACACAACACGAGCAGGATCGTTTAAAAAAGATCCTCCGATTGACCAAAGAGAGTGTGCTCGGCCTACAGGAAGTGCTTCAAACCACCTCGCCTGAAATAGGGCACCACAAAAGCCTAGCAACACATTTGCAGGAACTAACCGAGCTCATGCTCGGGCAGACGCCATACACGATCGATATCGACCCGATCGTGAATGACGCGCTCACCGACAACCTCACACGCGGCAGATTCATGCTCTTCTACAAAGAAGCCGTCCATAATGCGAAGAAGCATGCGCAGTGCAAACACGTTGACATCTCTATCAAGAAAGACACGCGTGCGTTAATTCTATGCATCGGCGACGACGGCGTCGGTATCGACGCAAAAGCGCTCTCCAAGGCAAGTACCCTACGCACCCTCAAGAAACGAGCCGAATGGCTTAGCGGCACACTAACAATTGATTCCGCGAAGGGAAAAGGCACACGCCTGACCTTAGAATTACCACTCAATACACTCAGACGGCGTTCTGCGTAGGTCGCGTTGCCGTAAAAATAATCATCCTCGAAGTCGCGATACTTAGGAGCACTCGTCATAGCATTTCTCAAATGTCTTTGCGCTTATACTACAACATAAGAATTTAGAATATGCTTAACGGCTAAAGCCGTCACTCTTACCTTTGACTGTATATCCTCAGGTAAGAGTGAGCGCTTCAGCGCTTTGGGACACGAGGCGTTTCATTTAGATTTCTTCATTTCATCATACGATTTACGTCATTACTTTTGAGAAACGCTCTAAGCACCGCCAATCCTCATGGTGAAGTATCATGTCGGATGCCCGCTTCAACCCGGATTATGCAATAGGATGAGAATTGCGCTCCGCAACCGACGGGCACGGGAGCGTATAAACATACGTGACCACAGCCCTGAAGGGCAGCGATGTGCGATTGTCGCCTAAGCGTTTTGAAACACCGTCTGGGTGAATTGATTTCAAATGCGATGCATTAGAAATCTAATTATACTACAATCACTTATACATTTTAAAAACCTCGAATGGGGGTCGTATACAACTTGGCTACCCGCGGCGCGGGTAATGGAAATACAAAAACAACACGACGCACATCAGGCTCATGACGCCAAGATTGGCGCAACAACCATTGCCGAGTCTCAATTGTCTCCTGAACTGAATCCAGTTTAACCTTATAGGAACCCTTCTTTTTCACTGGATCTGATACCAAGACCGTCGTTTGTGGCTTAAGTAGGAGTTTTTTATCTCCCACCAAACCAAAGATGGAGGCTTCGGAATAGTTAATAAACAACAGTTCGCCAGGGCCAAACACATCTTCGCTCGCATCAATCGCCTTCAACCGGATCGGCATAATTGGATTACTGAGATCTTCGAATACCAGAATCAAAACTTTCTTCCAGCCTTTAGGGATGCTCACGCTAGGAGCCAAGGCAGGGAACAGTTCATCCTCAGAGAGTTTTTCCGGAAGAAATCCGAGAGAGATCGCTCCACGAGCTAGATCAAATGACTCCGAAAAATTGTGCCTCTCCAAGCTCACTTCTTGAGGTTTTTCAAGACTAAACGAATCTCCCTTCCCAGTGTAAACAAATGAGGATTTCGGAGCGGTCTTCGATGCACCGTAATATAAGATACGCGCGACACGATCCGCATGCACAGATAACGCGGTGAAAACACTGAATATGACGAGACAAATCGCCTTGAAGTTATATTTGTATAAACGAAACATAATATGAATACTCAGAGCTTACACCTCATCGGGCGACAACCAGCGGAACGAAATGACTGAAAAGCGACGCCCAAAGCGCTTATTAACCTCCGAGCTTAGAGTCGCCTCACTCGGCAGCACAGTCTTAGCATCTGTAGGATCAACATATTCAGCACGTCGCTGCACCACTGCTTCACACCAGGCTCCGACACCTTTTTCTCCAGTAATCGAGCCTTTGCATTCACCATACGCTCGAATCACAAAAGTATCGTCGCGAGCAGAGATGACTGGTGCGATTGGACGTAAGATGTCGGCCTGCCGTATCCAACCAGGAAATGCATACGCAACATTCCCCTCCGCTGCCTCAGAAAATTCGAGCGTGCCTGTAACAGTTGCATCACCAAAGACCGCTTGAATCTCCTGATAAGGATTCTTTGAGTCTTCTCCAAGTTCGGATAACTCATTCAGCGCAGCTTCAATCACGCCTGATTTTGCCAACTCTACGTCATCCGCAACCAGTCGACGATTCACGAATTCAGACAACGATAGAAAAGGCCCACGTAATTTGATCTGTTCGACTATCTTCTCTGCAAGTGCTTCAATTTGCTCTTCGCTTAACCGCTTGTGTGTCGCTAAAACGTTCGCATAATTGCCTGAAGCATTACTCGGGCCCGCGATGGTCGTGCGACTAACAGGTTGCCCCGTGCCAGTCGTGAGGCCGATCTCCCAGCTATCTGGCGTTATGGTCAATTCGGCAACCCCTTCATCATTCATATTACGCAGCAATGCTGTCCACGCCTCGACAGAGGTCGAATTGATGTTAAACATCCCCTCGACCTCGATCTCGGAGGCAACATCATGCCACGCCGTAGTATCTACCATTAACGCCTCTGCCGCGGTTTCGGCAGCTGCCTCGCTCAACTCGGTGGCTGGCAGGTAGGCTCGATTCGGTAAGGCAAACTCTCCCGATACAAAGTCTTCATAAACCGTCTGAGTGTCCCTCGCTTCAGCCTTTGACCAGTCCTCCATTTCGGGCGCAATGGAAGAGACAAACCAATCGTCAAACAATAGATGGTTTCCAACATAACTATGGTCATATACAAATATTTCAGAATCTGAAGCACCACTGTCATTGATGAAAACCGCATTAGGCATAATCTGCGAAGATGCATGACTATTACCAATTGGATTTAGAAAGTGTGGCGGAGTTCGATTACAATAAGCATGATCAAAATGTTGTAGCTGTCCCAATGAAATCAGCGGACGAATCGGCAATTCTGATACTACGAGTCGCGCCAGCCCCTCAGCGGAATCTAACCCCGAACCGAGATACCCTGCCGCATCTAAGCCTGAAATGAGGTCATCATCCGCAGTCGGCATGTTTGAGTCAGCCCAATCATTGACAGGAATGAACAACCAATCATGGGGAGACTTATAAGGCGTATTTGCCTGGGGCGCATACCCCAATGGGCTGGTTTCGAAAGCCCCCTTACTTTCATGTGATACGTTATCAATATCACCAATCGAGTTGATTAGTCGAATCCCCCAACTTGCGATTAAAAAAGGAGAATCTGAACCTGACAAATCGCCTAATGTGCCACTATTAGTAATCTCCTCACCTTCCCAAATCTCTGCGAGTCGATCGTTAGAATAAGTGCTAGTATAACTACCTTGATATATGGCACTCGAAATAACCGTAACGACAGTCGACGAATTGCCGCTAGGAATACTTATTTCTGCTTTAAATACGCTGTCAGCATCCCCTGAAACAACTTTTGGCAATGGAAGACTCCAACCCGAATCAATCCGTAAGCCTGGCTCTAAACTAACATTAAGCTTCGTCTTCGATACAATACGATCCCCCGCACCGCTATAAACTCGAACCTCCCCCGGCTTCCAAATCGAGGCCGAATCGGAGGAGTCAGTCTCCACAGTTATTGCCTGACTAGTTCCACTTGTTTTAGCAGACATTAATTTATTCAAGGCATAGGTTCCAATCTCCTCATTATCCAATGAAAATTTAAGACTTAGCGGAAACCTATTGCCGGCAGCCCAACTCCTAAAACGATACCCCTCATCGACTTGGATCGCGACATTATAAGGGTTCCACATGGTGACAATCGGCTTTATCACCAATCGCGGTTCATACTGCCCACTAGAAGAATCGAACTTAGCATGATAAGCCAGCAGCCAAGTAATACGAGCAGGTATCAAATGCACGGCGAGGTCATCAGCAACACCAGAACCATCTAAGATTGGGTCGAAATGCACTAATACGCTCCCTTCACTGCCTTCGAGTTTCTTATAGTAATTCATGTAGTCCATCAATCGATCCCAACTGGAAACGGGTGACAGGTTTGAAACGACATCTTCCTCTCCTTCCTCTACTTCGGTAACACGAGATGACCAAGGGTAGATCAATCCTGCCAACTGTGTGGAGAACTTATTGGCGGCAGTTTCCACCCCTGGAGCGAGCGTAAAAAATGGCAGTTCACTCTCAGGCATATCTTCCCATTGTTCACTCATCAGTGATAAATCACGCCGCCACCCGCCAGTCGCGGTATTGGTTAACAAGCCCCGTGAGAATGCAGTCAGATCATGGAAATATTCTTCTGAAACCGGAGAATCGCTTGCAGTCCGATCTGACAGCAAGTTCAGAGCACTCCGAGTCGTTACACGACCTAATTGCTCCTGTTTATCTGCATCCGTAACATCAAAGACCGCTGGATCGGATTGACGTGAGCTAGACAGACGCGCACTTGCATCCAAAACCCCCGCGCTCGCTTCCGGCACTGGCAAAAAGGCCTTGGTATTTTCGCCACCAATCCACCACGCATACTCGCAAGTCCCGTCTGGAAGTTCTGTTGGTGTGACGTGCACTTCCTCAGCCACTGCATTGACTCCAACAGTCCCTGCCCCAACCAAAGCCACTGTATCTTGGCTACTGACTAAATCGGGAGGGGTCTCAGCATCCGCCACAGCTGGGTCATAAGCATCCGAAACCAGCCAACCTAGAAATCGGCCGGCACCCGAAGTAGACGGATCGATATCCTGATCCCCAGTGTCAATTTTTGAAGCATAATCGGGCTCAATCGGTAGCCCATTTGATTGATGATCACGCCCTTCCCATGAGCGCCAGACCCCTGTCAACTGCTTCGCGCCATTGACACCTGCGAGTGCTTCTGCTGGCGCCGTCACGCGCTGATCTAAACCAGCGGTCTCTTGCAGTTTGCCAATTGCGATATTCAGAGAGAGCAAGGCTGCCTGCTCGGCTTTCAGTCGCTGCATATGCGTCTGTGCCGATCGAGACTCAACCTGCACCAGAGTAGTCATCGAAAGCAATAGCAGCAGCACAAAAGCCATCAGGCTCAAAGCAATGACTAAAGCAAAGCCGCATTTACGCTGCGAACGAAGCATCAGAGGAGTTTTCACAACATGAGATAAGGCATAAGAAATCATAGGGGCATGGCGCTACTATAACAAATTTGACCGAATATAAATATCGCCGAAAAGAGCGATTGAGACACAAAATATAAGCCTAATATACAATCCGTTCTTGAATCTCTTTGTTGGTGAGCTTGCCTCCATGGACGAGATTCACCATTAGCTCTAATTCGGTGACGTTTTTGACATTCTCTTTAGGCTTCGCCACCACGAATATCACCTTCGTATTAGCTGGTTTCGGCACTCCATATTTTTTGAATTTTTGAAAGCTTTCTTTCACCACTTTCACACTGGGAAAAGCAACCTTAGGCTCGACCATGAAATAGATCGTGGCGGGAGCAGGTTCCATTTTGTAAGCTGCATTAAACGCACCCCAATATTGAGTGCCCAATACAAAGAAAGCTCCTTTGCCTTTCTTTAAATCTTTCGCAGTTTTAACCTTAGCTGCCTTCGCACTTGGGTCTTTAACCGAATTCAGCTCTCGGATCACCGCTTCCGTTTCGCGACTGTCAGGTGCCAACCATGAATGACTACGAACCCCTTTTGGGAACCAAAAATCATATTTAGTAGGATCTTTAGTGCCAGCCAGCTTGCCCACAGCATTCTGGCCAGCGATATTTCCACCGAAATAAATCAGAGCATAACGTGCTTCGGAGTCCTGTTTCATCATTTCGATCGTCTTCAAAAACTCACTGCGTGTTCTGTTAAATACAGTGGCACCCGACAAAGAACGATCCAGAAGAACTACCATATTCCCCGTGGATTGGATTCCAAAAAAACTAAAGTCAACACGGTCAAGCATGCCGCCGCCTAATTCTCCCAAACCACCGCCCATACCACGACCGCCACTCAGGCTAAGGTTGGAGTCCTGCATATTGATTGATGGCACACTCATACTCTGCGGGTTCACTGCCGCCAAAGGCTGCGGACGTGGCAAACTGCGCTGCGTGCGCTTAGTCGTTGGCGGAGGTGGTGGCGGTGGCGGTGGCGGAGTCACGATAGCCTGAACCGGCGGTGCTTCAAATTCAGGTGCGGGTTGTAAGACTTCGATGATCTTAATAGCCGCAAGACCGCCTAGCCCTAAAAGGTGCACAGCGATACTGACGATAATCACGATAAATACCGCGCTCCGCTTTTTCTTATGACGCAGCGGCTTTCCCAATTCTTGATCGTTGTGAGCTGTAGACATTGTATCGGTTATCTTTAAATGAAATATGCGCGTTACATCTGGCTGAAGGAGACGAACTTCAAATTTGCCTTGGCGCATGCGTTGAGCACATCAATCGATCGATAATGCGGTGAATACTTGTCTGCTTGTATCGTCACGATCGTGTGCTTCTTCAAGCGGTCGGCGGAGGCTTTGAGCCCTCCTAGCATTTGAGTTAAGCCAATCAGCTCTCCGTAAATATCGTCGCCAGTATTACCGCCATTCAGCAGCACCGTGCCATCTGGCAAGATATCAACAGTATGCTTTGAAGGTAATTCAGGAGCCGCAGTCGGTGGAGCTTGCGAGGGCAATTGAATGCCCAAATCAGCCTCCTGCTTAATCAGCTCTGTGGTGACCATAAAGAAGACGAGCATGAGGAACACCACGTCAATCATCGGGGTTAGATCGGGCTTGCCTGCACTCTCAAAAATGTCGCTAGCTTTCATAGTTTCAGTTTACAGCTCACTTTGGTAAGTGGCAAAAATGATATCGTTAATACCGTTTTGTGCACATACTGTTAAAATTTTATTTACATGCTGGTGCTCAGCCATGCGGCCAGCACGAACGACAATTTTGATGTTCGTATTCCCCTCAACTACCTTTGCCAATCGGCTTGAAAGTTCCTGCTCGCTGAGTTCTTGAACTCCGAAAAAGAACTTACCTTCAGCGTCCACTGAGACGGTGAAACGGTCTTTGATATCTTTCGGTATGGCTGATTCCTCAGCAACAGCGAGCTTGAGGTCGAGTTTATTGGTGGTCAACGCACTGGCCACAGTCATGAAGAAAACGATCAACAGGAAGACCACGTCAATCATGGGCGTCAGATCAAAGCCTTCGTTTCCCTGTGGGAGTTTATAGCCTTTTAAGCTCATCAATATGGAGTGCTGATGTTGCGGCTATCCGCGTGGATCGCGTGGTGCTTGAGGATGTGGGCGATTCGCGGCAGGTGGCAGCATTTTCGCAGTCGTCGCGCGTGTGCCATGCACGAGGTCTCCATGCATGTCGTCGAGATACATCGTCATGTCCGCAACGAGATTGCCGTATTGATTTTTAAAATAGAAGAAGAAGAACATGGCGGGGATACCGACTAACATACCAGACGCAGTGGTGATCAGTGCTTCCGAGATATTACCCGCTAGCACTTCAGGCTGCCCCATGCCGACCGTTGCAATCGAGTCGAAGGCCTTGACCATACCGGAGACGGTGCCGAGTAGTCCGACCATAGGTGCAATTGAAGCGATGATCGCGAGGTAGTTGATCACAACGAAGGGCTTAGCGAGTTCTTTACTCGACCCAGCCTCTAGGCGTTGACGAAATAATTCGGTATCGATGTGGCCCCCTTTGATGGAGTCCAAGCCATGGTTCACGATTCGTGTAAGCGGAGAAGGTTGTTCTTCGCAAAGTGCGTGGGCTCCTTCGATGTCCAGCGTGTTGAGCTTATCGCCGACCTGTCTAGCGACTTCGTCGTCGAAGAAGTCCTTCTTACGCAAGGCAATGAAATTGTAAACTGTCAGCGCAAATGCAGACATCGAAAGGATACCGAGTGGATACATTGCCCAGCCCCCCTGTTTCACTTTTGTCAAAAGACTGTTGGATGACGTGACTGGTTCTTCGACAGTCGCCTCACTTTGAGCAAAGGCGAAGGTGGATGCGCCGATAAAAAGTAGGCCATACAGTAGAGTTTTTAATTTAGAATGTTTCATAATCGTAAGCATGGGATTTTTTTGATTAAAATGTGTCAGTTTGAGTGGTTAAGGCTGCGGTATAAGCGCCATCAGGAAAAAGTAGCTGCATCTCATCGAGTATATTCTGGGGAATGTCTATCGGCTCCGAGCCATTGGACGTCTCTGCAACTTTGATATCCTCGTAACTCAGATAATTAAAATAGAGTCCGATTTGTTTAAAATTACTGTCTGGCAAAAGATACGCTAGACCGATCCCGAGGTGCTTTAAACAGAGCGAAGGGTCACCCTTTTGGAATGCCTGCACACCGAGCACGACTTGCAACCCGCCGAGTGTTTCCTCATTATCTTCCGCAATGGCTTTCGCCTTGGATAGGTAACGCTCAGCCTCTCCGGAATCACCTAGTTCGAGGCGAAGATATGCGCAACGCAGCAACACCTGCTTCGCCAGTAGGCCAGTGGCATCTTCAGCTATAGCGCGAAATAAGCTATAGGATGGCTCGAACAAGCGTAAGTCTAATAGACGTTGAGCCACACTCAGAGTCTGCTCTCGTGATTCCTCTGCAGGGCGTGCCGCAACGAGTTGATCAAGGAGATGCAACGCCTTCTCTCGCTCACCACTGACAAATAGATTTTCTGCCACTTTATAAAAGTGCTGAACCGTGCTCGCGGGACTCAGATCGAGTGCCATCTGCTGGGAAATATCATAGGCACTCAACCAATTTTCCATTTCCATCTCAGCCTTAATATAAGCATTGATCAACTCATGCAGGTTCGTAGTGCCCTCACGGACACTGGCCATTGGTAGTAAAGGCACGATCTCAGCTTTGAGCAACTGCACTCGCTTGGCTGGCACAGGGTGCGCAAGTGCACGCTCTAGGCTCTTCGTCATCGGCGCATTAATCGTAAATTGATCCATATGCCCCCAATTCAAAATGATACGACCTTCGCCATCGATCATCTCAATTTCCACACCCTCGCTAGTTGGATGCACGAAGCGTGCGCTAATCGGACCATTCTGCTGACTGATCTCTAAGCGCACAGGCTCTAAATCCGAAAAATCCGGTGCGACGTAAGGCTGAGTGTCCGCATTCGTCAGCTGGAGGCCAACAGTTCCCGCAAGCAACACTATGAGTAATTGTAACTTCACAGACATTATTCAAATTCCTTTCTGATGAGTGCGCCAGCGATGGTATTTTCAAGCCCTGGGGTTAATTTAAAGGCTTCATAGACAGTTTGCACACTGTCAGCATGCCCCATCTTTTTGAGCACTTGAATATCTTCATAGTATCCCTGTGCTAGTAGTTCCGAAAACCCTGGATAGCCTAAGATGATGCGTTCGAAGAATCCGTGCGCATCAGAATATTTCCCCTCAGCGACATACGCGCGCCCAATCCAGAGCAGCGCGTCACCATGCATCTGACCACGCCAATCATTGCGATGCAGAATCAATTCCAACTGTTGACGAGCGGATTCGTAATTCCCTAGCTCAATTTCCATGCGTCCAATTTCAAGCATTGCCTCGCCGGATTCATTGGCTTGTGAAAATCGCTTAATCAGCGTGCGGTAGGCTTCGACTGAAGCTTCGAGCTTCCCCATTCTCCGATACGTCTTAGCAAGCAAACTATGCATCTCCAACTCGTAATCAGTATTCATGTATTGAATACGCGATCGATCCAACTCTGCCACAACTTGAACGGGATCTTGCTTTGCTACTTCCCGCATAATCCAAAGTTTCCCCGCAATCCCTAGCTGTTCCCAGATTTCTGGATCTTGAAAAAATAGAGCCGTATCAAAACTCGGAATATCCTCCGGATTTTGAGTCTTAGCTAAAGCTGTCAGAATGCGCAATTCGAGAGCTGCATTGCCTGATAACTTTGCAGCAGTCAACTGAGTGCCCAACCACTCATCGGCAGTTTGCTTAGGGATCTTCTCATTCAGCTCAGCGATACGTGCCTGTAGCTTTGTTACAACCTCTAGCTCCATGATGGGAGGCAACTCTTCAACCACAACGGACTTCGCAATCGAAATCTCCGTATTTGCAGCTGTTTCTGCTGCAGCAATGGCCGCCTCAATCTCATCCTCTTTCTTAAAATACGCCTTCACCGCATTTCTAAAAATATCATCACCCACAAAGTGTTCACGCACCAGCGCATCGATCTGAGTATGCTTCTTGAAATAACGATATTGCTTAGCACGGTCATTAATGAGTTCACGAAACAATACCGGCGAATCCGCGACGGCCTCAAAGAACGCTTTAGTAGCAATCTCCATTTTCCGCACGGCTCGGTCTTTTTTAATATAATCAACCAACAGTGTATCAATCTTCTCGACTTCAATTAGTGTGAAAAAGCGCGTCAGCGGATCTTTCAGGATCGATAGAGCAACCCGTGGCTGCCCTGAATCCGAATAAATTGCAGCCAAGGCAGCCACCACTGGAATCGTCTCAGCAGATGCTTCATACGCCTCAATAAAAGCGCTCAAGCGATCAATCGCAGTTGTCACTTCACGCTTATCAACGAGGATACGTGATACTTTTAATTCCGCAGATGCGATTAAACCTAAGTCATCAGAATGTTGCTCCACCAAATAGTAATGCACCAGCGCTTCATCTGCATTGCCCATCAGATCCACCAGATTACCAAGAATTAACTCCGCCTGTCCACGCAACGGGTTGTTCGGATAATCGGAAATAAACTGAGTGACTAAATCGCGCGCTTCCTCAATACGATCCAGTCCCATGACTGCGAGGGCCTTACGAAAGGACGCATCCGCCTTGAATCGCGTATTCGAATCAGCAATGACAAACTCGAAGTTATCCAATGCTTTTTGATACTCCTCTTCAATCAAATAGCCGAGTCCTAGAAAGTAACGAATCACCACTGCACTTTGAGTCTGACCGTATTTAGTGTCAAAAGTCTGAAAATCTTCAATCAGCTCTTTATTCTCAAATCGCAAAACGCGCCATACCATGCTTAAACAATAAGTGCGAAGAAGCTGCGTCCCCAGCGGAGTGTGACAAATACGTCTGTGTCATCTTATAGAGCTTATCATACTCCTCTTCTTGTAGATACAAAGTGGACATCTCATCGGCAACTGTAGCTCGGTAGGTCTTGTTACTTTGTTTGCCTAAATAGCGCCTAGATAACTCTTCGGCGATATCCCTTTGCTCCAATTTATACCCGAGCGAATATGCCGAGAACAGGATCTCTTCAGCATATTTATGATCCGGATACTGATCCACCATCAGACGGAAGCGTCCATATGCCTCCCAATCGCGCCCCATATCCATATAAACTCCAGCAATACGCCAATTTAACAGAGGGGTATAGTTCGTGGTCGCTTTTAGCGCAGCCAAATCCGCCACGGCATTGTCTAGCTCTGCCTTCGCATCGAGATAGAAATTCCTCATCACGACATTACCTTCATATTGCGCAACACGCCGTTTTAAATGGCTAACATGATTCGTAAGCCCGATCTCCAGAGTCTCATAATAACGCACAAATTGATAAAATAAGTTCGCAGTGGCCAAGTCGCCCTCCTCTTTCAACTGATCGCCCACGTCCATCAATGCCGCATTGAAACGTGGTGTAAAAAACACTGGTGCCGGGCTCTTAAAGAACTCCAAAAGCTGTCGAGAGTCTGTCACCGCACCCTGCTTGGCTTGCGCAATTAATAAATAAGCCGCATAGGTCGTGCGTTCAGCTCCATTTTCAGCCAAACGCACACTCGCCTCGAAATAAGGCATCCCTGACACCCACTCTTGCTTGGCCACATAGATGAGCACGATTTTCTTGAGAATCTCCTTACGATCCACCCCCACCTGCGGACTTTTATAGAGTGGAATATACCACTGTAGCGCCTCTTTGAATTTCTTAGAAATCGCATAAATATCCGCGATGTTGTAACGCGCAAGCGGAACCATGGAATCTTCAGGATAGGCTTTAATATAAGCCTGAAATTTCTCTAAACCAGTTTCTAAGAACGCCTGATTATTGTTTTCATAGTATTCAAACACATAGGACAGAGCGATATAAAAGTCGAGATTAGCATGCATCCCAGAATCCACTTCAGTGCGCAGCTTCACCAACAATGGACGAGCTTCAACCAATTGCTGCGAATGTATCAGCGTCGTAGCTCGCTTGATACGACCTGCCATCGATTCGTCCTGCATTCCCTGCGCCGGTAGGTAGCCAAACGAACGCAGCAGAATAAAAGATAAAAGAATGTAGCGAGGGATAAACTGAAATGGAGGCGAGATACTCATTCAAACGAGGCAATGTGCCAATAAGCGGATCGATCATAAGTTCATCATTTCAAGTCCTGATACTCTGGATTCACGCACTTCTCCTTCCAGCGTTTCTTGGTGGCGGTGAGTGATGCCTGACCTTCTGAATATTGGCCTTTATCATCCGTCTTGATGATCCAATCATTGAGAATCTGCTGATGACGCTTAAGTTCATCTGCGTAATCAGCATTCGCCGCAACATTCACAGTCTGGTGCGGATCTTTTTCCAGATCGTAGAATTCATGCTCGGGGCGCTCTTCTGCAAAAAACCAAGCCTGCTGCTCGTTCATCTTCCCTTCGGCATACAATTGTTTCAGCACCTTGGTATAAGACTTTCCGTCTCGATACTGCGGTTGCATATAAGGACGGTCCGTCATGAAATTTCGAACATAACGAAAACGCTCGGTGCGCACCGTCCGTATACGATCAATCGTAAAGTCACAGCGGTCACGCACGCCGATCACGAAGTCGCGGTGATACTCAGGATCAAACAGGTTTTCCCCTTCCATGTATTCAGGAATCGGCAAGCCCGCCAATGCCAATGAGGTCGCGCTAATATCAATTCCATTAACAAGATCTAAGCGAGCATCACCCGAGCGAAGAGCTTCCGGATTACCATACCATGTCACGATCAATGGCACATGGAGGCCACCATCGTAACAGAATTGCTTATCTCGTAGTCCGTTATTGAAACCGTGATCCGAGAAAACGAAGACAATGGTATTCTCGAGCAGCCCATCCTTTTTCAAACGCGCGATAATCTCACCGACTTCGCGATCCATAATACGCGCAGTATCGTAATGGCGCGCCCACCCTTTCCGGATGACGGGGTGCTCTGGATAATATGGCGGCAGCTCCACCATCGACAAATCGATTGGCTCAATCTTACCACCATGTTTGCCCCCTGCCAGCTGGATTTGACCAAAGAAAGGCTGATCCCCCCTACGTGCATTCCAGTCAATTGCAGCCCCTTTATGACCTTGCCAAAATCTTAGACTGTAAGGCCCGTCATATAACGCCTCTCGATCGTATTCAAAGTTGTAATCATCTTTACCAACATTGAATGTATAGTAGCCCGCCTGCTTAAAAAGCTCCGGCACGGTCTTCACCTCCGCTGGCAGCGGAATCATACTATCCGCAGTCCGTGAGCTGCGATGATTGTGCAGTCCGAAAGTCGTCGGCATCGCACCCACCATCAAACCGGATCGTGTCGCGGAGCAAACAGGCGCCGGCATAAAGGCATTCGCAAACCGCACCCCATCCGCCGCAAGTTGATCTATTACTGGTGTCACATTCACGCCGACCCCATAGCAACTCAGCAACGGGCTCTGGTCTTCCGCATAGATCCAAAGAACATTCGGGGAGCGAACTTCCGACGCAGGTAATGCCGTAATCGCACAAAAGATTATCGCTAAATTGGCTGCTTGTTGTATCAATGCTTTCATACTTGTTTAACGCTGCTTCGCTGGGATCATTGCAGTATCTGTGGAATAGTCAGGCTCAGCCGCCTTGACACTCGCTAGCCACGCTTCGTGCTCCTTCAACATACGATCAGCCATTTCAGGATGGCTGGAGATAACATTGGTTTGTTCCATCGGATCTTCCTTTAGGTTAAACAACACATCGGGCTGCACACCGTAGCCATTGTAGAACTTCCAATCGCGAGAAAGCACCACACCTCCCATACTGTATTTCACCCCGTTTCGGTTGTGCGGATAATGCCAGTAAAGCGATTCACGGTCGAGCTGGTCTGCCCCTTTGAATAGTGGCATTAAATCCATCCCCTCCAACTCTTTGATCTCGTCTGTGCTGCCACCTGACATGTGCACAAATGTCGGGAAAAAATCCATACTCGTGATTGGCTCTGCCGTGCTGGTTCCACCTCGAATCACTGCTGGCCATGTCACGACCATCGGCACCCGCAGGCCGCCTTCAAGCAGCGAACCCTTCTTTTCCGAAAGCCACTCAGTCGCCTTATCTCCACCGTTGTCAGAATAAAAAACAACTAAAGTGTTTTCACTCACCCCTGCCGCTTCGAGCGTATCGAGCACGCGACCAATGGCATTGTCCATACTTTCCAGCATGGCGCGATAATGATCGTTCCCGTTATTTTTGTATAAATCTTTGGGAGCCCTAAAAGGCTTGTGCACATTATACGGCCAGAGTGTAAGATGAAAGGGCTGATCTTTGTTCGCCTGAATAAATGCCACGGCCTCTTCGGCCAAACGATCTGTCAGGTATTGACCTTCTTCACGATTTTCAAGGGTGCCATTCTTGAACGGATCGAACCACGACTTGGGTTGACCATACGCACAGCCACCAAGGTTACTATCAAACCCGTAGTGCTCTGGGTGATACTGGCTGTCGACGATGCCATCTTTCGTCCTCATCGAGCCTTCGCCCGCCAAGTGCCACTTTCCAATAAAGGCCGTCGCATAACCGAGCTTCTTGAGCTCACGCGCATAGCTCGGCAATTCAAGCGGCAACTGATTAATCGATGGCGCATCCGAGGGGCCGCCTGGCACTGCAGAGTGTCGCCGTCCTGGCGCTCCAGGAATGTGTGTGGTCAAACCGATTTGAGCTGGTGACATGCCAGTGATACAAGCAGCACGCGTGGGCGAGCACACCGACGCGGCGGCGTAAGCACGGGTAAAGACCATGCCGGCATCCGCCATGCGCTCCAAATTCGGCGTATTAATTGTTGGATCACTGCCATCGAAATCCACCCAACCTGGCCCCAGGTCATCGACCATAATGAAAACGCTATTCGGCTTCTCCGCGCCATGCATGAACACTGGCGTGCAAGCAGCGAATGCAAAAACCAAAAGAGCGAAGTAATATATCATAATCTAAATCTGTTAATAAAAGGTGTTCACCGACTAAGACTTCGATGGACGAATCCATAGGCAATGCCCACCACCAGGTGCGATCTTCACATCAATGATATCGCCCTTTTTTAGCTGTTCTTTGCGAACCTGATAGAGTTCACGTTTCGTCGGAGTAGGCACAAATTTCACTCCCAGCTTCCTTGCCTCGGCGCGATTCTGCCCTCCGGCATATTGATAATGACTCTCATCGGTGTCTTCATATAGAGTCACATCGTAAGTCACTCCTGCCTCCAAGAAATCAAGTGCGAGTTCAAATGAACGCCCCGATTCATCTGCCACTGAGGCCACCATCCACTCATTCCCCGAACGACGTGCGATCGTGACGAACTTACCGATTTCAAGATTCAGAGCGCGCGTCTCATCCCAAGTCATCGGCAACTGTTTGATGAATTCAAATAAGTCCATCTTACGCTTATACGCATCCGGCATGTCTGGTAGTGTCAAAATGCCACTTGGGAAAATAAGACACTGCGCCGCCTGCGACACCACGGTGCTCGGAATTTGCTTATGCACCTTTGAGCGTGCGATCGAATCATCCATGTCAAACAGGCCGCAACTACGATCCACTGGTCCCGCGAGATTGTGCACCACGGGAAAGGTGCAGATCTCAGCAGGCGTAGCCGACGGGCGCTTCGCGGAATCTAGCATGCTGTTTACATACTCACGTGATATATAATGCGGATAGGTGCGACGCACTCCGGTCGGCTTATTCGGCTCATGTAAGTTATACATGATCTGATACTCTGCGCACTTTTCCAGCACCTTAATACTGAACTCGTTTTTTACCTGATTCCCACCACCTAAAAATCCGTGTTTAATACCAACAACGCCCCAGTCTTGATAAGTGGAAAGCGTCTTATCTAGATCAAAGTGCTTCAAAGCTTTATCATTGATATAGAGCCAAATGCCGACGCCTTTTTTCTTCGCGTGGGCACAAATTTGAAGCATATCAATCTCATGTTCGTAGGTCGTGGGATCTGACTCAACATCGCGCTCTGGCCCATACCACTCGGCATCGATGATTACGAACGGCAAACCATTCTCATGCGCGAAATCGATGTAACGGATATAACTCTCGGTATTGATTCCATAGACAAACCCATCATCTGCAACCCCGCCATGATTGCGCCAATCCCATAGACTCACCCCGGTTTTGATCCAACTAGTGTCTACAACTTTGCTCGGCTCATTAAGATTTAAAATCAAAGACGACTCGACTAATTCAGCCGCAGTTGAAGCGATGCTCACAGTGCGCCATGCAGACACTGCCCCAGTAGGCCGTTTCATACTCGAAACATAAGTAAGCGTGCGTTGATCGTCCCCGATCCGTAGCATTGCATCCGATGAATTCACAACAGCAGCCTCATGGAGCGATACATAACAATCGTCCGCAACTTCGATGGTAAACGGAGTGCGACAATTTCCCTGGATCGCGTCGAACTGACTCGGCCCAGAAATGCCCGTCGAAGAGGCAGCATACCATGCCACAGGATTTTCAGATTGAATCGAAACCGCGGAATACTCGTTGAGGAAGTCGACCGTTTTCAAGCTAGGCTGCTCTGGAAACACATAACGAAAGGCAACTCCGTCATCATACGCCCGAAGAATCACCTGCATCTTACGTTGTGGCGCAACTGCCTCTTCGAGGTTGATCGTCAACTCGTTGTAATGATTGCGGTATTCACTAAAGTCTCCCGAGACAGGCTTCCACGTTTCATCGAAACTTGTCGTCTCAGATCCAGTGACCACTAAATCACCAGCGAAGGCACCGCCACGTAGCTCGACCCCAAGGCGCGAGTCATTGATGATCGGCTTACCATCGAATATCACCGAATAGAATAACTTCCCATCCGTCGCCTTCGCGCGAAGCGTAATACTCCGATCTGGCGAAGAGATTCCCGAGGCTTGCGCAACAAAGTGCATGACTCCACTTGCAAGTAGTATTGAGACTATAATTTTTCTTAGTTTCATTTGATGATCGACCAATAGTATAAACGATTTCAACCGATCTGCATATCGCTGGAATGGGTGAATGATCGCACCAAATATATTTTTTTACTGCCCGCTGATTGCATTTCTGGGGAAACAAAGGCAAAGCCTTTAGGATTTGAATGATCAATCGGCCCAGAGAACTGCACCTGAACCTTGGACAGCAAAAAGGGGCGGAATATCAATTGCCGCGACATTTAGAAAGCACTCGATTAAAGCTTTTAAGTTATCGTCCGAACATTGACCTCGATCTTTTAGCTTGCGCTAGTTGCTCCAGTTCTGAGGTAGCAGCTGTTCTAAGATCGTCTCAGGAGGACGGCCATCGTGAGGGATCAATTTTGCCAATACGTCAGTGAGATAATCGTATGGGTTGATGTTGTGGATGGTACAGGTTTGTAGTAGAGAGTAAATGACGGCGCTTTTCTGTCCTGCGTCTGGATGTCCAATGAACATCCAGTTCTTAGCTCCAATTTTTGTAGGTCTGAACTTACTCTCTAGTAAATTTGTATCCAATCGTGTGTGACCATGCTTCAGGCATTCTAATAGTTCTGGCCATTGATTGGCGGTATAATTCAGGGCAACTCTGAAGTCATTTTTGGGGATGGTCATGTCGACTGCATAGCCATCGAGCTTGTTCTTGATCTCCTTCGCAATTGGGATCGATTCGGTCTGCCTGAGGAGCTTGCGTTTACTCGGGCTTACATCGCCTAGATCCCATTTCTCTTCGAGTTTGTAGAGTTTACTAATGAGTTTCATCATGCTCTTGGCATGTGCGGGTTCGTGCTCAAGTGCATCACGGAACCTTCGAAAGGTGTGCGCCCAACAGGCAGCCAAGGTGATATCAGGGTGCTGCTCAGCGTAGTTACCATAAGCGGCATAGCCATCACTTTGCAGGATACCTGAAAAATCGTCGACAAGTGTTTCGACGTTTTCATGACGCCGGTTATTAATCCATTTGAGCACGATCGATTGGCCGGGCGCATGGATCGCCCAGAAGTAGCCTTGGCCGACTCCCGGTTTATTACCGTTGATGTATCTGATGAAGGTCTCATCGATTTGAAGATAGCCGCTGGATTTTGCGCGCTTATCCATGAACTCATATAAGGGGCGCAACCATTCGGACATGCGCTGGACTGCATCACTTTGGCTCTGACGAGTCATCTCCAGGCCCATGCGTTCGAACTTTTTCTCAAGGCGGTAAAGGGTGCTGTGATCGAGATATTTGCTCAGCACGATGTAAATTGCCAGACTACTGGAGACGTAGCTGCTGCTAAAACGAATCGGCGCTTTCGCGATAATTGGAGCGCTCGTGCGATCCTCCTTGTTGCGATATTTTTTGCTGCGGATCAGGTGGCGACCTAATTTAGTAGGGATCACCAACACCTCTTCAGTGACGACTTCGCCGATCTCTTCCCACTGATCGGGCGATGCTTCTACTTCGCGCGGAATGCGCACGGTTTCGCGGATAACTGGCAGCCCCTTAAGCTTCTCCTCGATACCAATACGTTTCTTGCCTTTACGCTTTGTGCTACTGCTGGGGATTTTGGGAACTTCCTCGTCCTGATTCGCCTGGTCATCGCAGTCCTCATCAGAGTGGACGCACACAGATTCGGCATGCTCAATATGCAAATATTGCTGAGCCTCGTCATCCTGTTTCACTCGCTTTGCCTGTGCAATTTCCAAGGCACGGATCTTTAGCTGCAAGTTCGCGTTCTCGACCTTAAGATTCGAGACTTCTTTGGATAGACTGGCTTCAAGCTTTGTAATAACAAATATGAGATCATCTTAATTTAGTTATGTAAAGACTATATTTAAAATTTAACGACAAAACCATGCTCGAAAACTGCCATCCTTTAAATCAATCCCATTGAGTAACATACCCAGTGCTTTAGGTTTCATCTCGATCGATCCCTGATTCGCTTCGGTGCGCCCGGGCCACCAAAAGGTTCCTTTCTCCAAGCGCTTGGCCAAGACCCAGAAACCGGTGCCATCCCAATAAAGCAATTTTACGCGATCACGCCGGCGGTTCGCGAATAAAAATAGACTCCCGTCCATCGGATTTAGGTCAAGTTGGTGCTTGGCGATTGCATAGAGGCCATTGAAGGCCTTGCGCATATCGGTGGGATCCACGCACAAGTAAATCCTCAGCGAACTCGAAAAGTTAAACATCAAATATCTCCTCTTTGATGGATTTAACCAGAGCGACCAAGGATTGCTCACTCGGCGCTGCGATAATCGCGCATTCCAGAGAACCGGAGCGCAATGTAATGCTGATTGCCGAGCTGGAACTGCTCAGAGGCGAGCTGACACGCACTGGAACAAAAGTCGCATTTTCTGGCTGCAAGCTCGTCGGCTTCGATTTGCGCTGTGACTGACTGCGCCAGGCATACAGCGATTTATAATTGAGCGCGTGTTCACGCGCGTATGCACTTGCGGACAATCCGCTTTGCTTCCAATGCGCGACATGCTCGCGGCGTTCGGATTCGTTGAAGCGCCGATGGCGGCTCTGAAGTGTGATTGGGCTTGCTTGGTTTTCCATGCCCTAGAGATTAACCTAAAGTTAAGCTCTCGTATAGTGGGTCAATGTTCGGACGATAACTACCTTGGATCTCGGTGTTCAGTTTAAATGCAGGACGATCCTTCCCCACGTAAATTCTCGAGTAGAAAAAACGGCTAGTCTTCCTTAACTCAAGGCTCATTGACTACCTCCACTCCCTGTTTCAAATCAACATCAACCGGCTCACACACTACTTCAACTAGCTGTCTCACAGTGTCAGGAGTCAGTTTCCCGGCAAAGTTCCGCGTCTGCATCTGATTTAGAGGCGGACTGTTTACCATTTTCGAAAGACGTGTGCGCCCCGGCATACCTGGCAGGCGTGACAACTCAGTAACCGAATAAGGACGAGCCTCGATCCGCCATGGCAGAAAATCAGCGAAAGATTTCGTTGATTTCTCCTCCTCATTCTTCGACCACCTCTTCGCCCAAGCTCTAAAATCTCTGCAAAAAGATTCAGGAACACCTTTTAGATCACCTGCGATACCCGCGATCCGCTCGATCATGGCATCTGAAATCCTTTGGTGTTCGTTTTGCATACCGAACATAAAAATGTATTAGCAAGCACATTGCAAGCGTAAAATGTATTTACTACTACATTACTTTAAACTAGCCCAGAAATCTAACTATAATCAACCCTTGTCACTTCCCTTAAGATATGAACGCTTACTTGTATCAATTGCCCCTTTAAGCTCATCAAGACGGTGACTTAACATATCACTCGCATCAGTAAAACACCGCTCAGCAAACTCACGGTTTGAGATTGCGAGTAGCTTTTCGCCCATATCAGATTCCCGCGACATTTCAATAAATACGCCAAGCAACTTTTCAGCCAGCTTATCTGCTTGTATGAAGCGAGAATCAGGCTCTGCATCTTTTTGCTCTTCCTCTAGATCAAGTTCGCATGCGGCCACTGCCATGTCTGAAAGTATATCTGAATACTGCATCAAGAAACGCGAATAAACCCGCTTACGCTCGCAAACGAGCTTCCAATGCTCAAACCACTCACGAGTATATTCCTCAACACTTTGTAATCGTGTTTTGGTCAATTCCGGGGGTTGCTCCCCTCGACTAAACCGAACGCCGCACCCCAAGCCTCTGGCTAGCTTTTCAACCAATTGGTCGGAATACTGCTGACGCCCAGTTTCCACCGCACGTATCGTAATATGAGCAACACCTGAAAGCCGGGCTAGTTCCTTCTGAGTGATTCCAGCGATCTTCCGAATTTCCGCGAGATTCTTGACCCCTTCGTTTGGTTTGTCTGATTGTTTGCTCACGATGCTAAGAATTAAAAGACTTTGAACCAAGGACAAGTCATATTCTTCTTACCGCTGAAATGGCTAAAAAAGACGACTGGACGTGCATGCTAACAAGGCATAAGATCGACCTCAGGAGCAATGACATCCGAATCAATATCAAAGCAAGAATATCATCTAATAGTTGTATCCTCAAAACAAGTCTACGCGCACACGTATGAACGCCAGTGAACATTTATGAACACAGTCAGACATTTTGGCTACCAATAGCCAAACAAACCGCCAAACAATGGCTAAATTTTACGCAAATCATTGATTAACAACAAAGCCAAGTGAGCTCATAACCTGAAGGTCCTAGGTTCAAATCCTAGCCCTGCACCCATTTAAAACCCTCGGTCTCACGACCGAGGGTTTTCTGTTTAAACAATAAGAAGGGCTGCTCAGGCTGACAGAATACACGGACGACTGATGACTGATGACTGAGGATCGCAAAACTCAACATACCTAATGGGCATTTACCACGCCTGCCTGTGACTATCTGCCTGTAGCCGCAGAAAAAAAACTTTATCGACAAATCGACTTTAAGGAACCGCACGGAGCGCCGCACATGACGCAATGTCATTGCAGAGTAAGCGGAAAATAAGGTAAAGTTGTAGAATGCTGGCGATAACCAGTGCCTCAGCCGCCCCCGTTCAGTTCGTCACAAAACCTGCGGTCAGCTCGACTATCCCCGACGTGCTACGTCTTATTATACAATGGCATGAGCAGATGTCGGAGCCCCTACTCCAAGAGACGGGTTCGGCGCAGCTGGCGAGGAAATTGAAGTGTGATCGCCGTGCCTTTATCCTTGTGCGATTCAATATTTATGCAGCCTCCATGCTCACGCATAATACGCTCCACAATCATCATCCCCAGGCCATGCCCTTCTTTCTTAGTGGTATAATAGGCTTGAAACACCTTCGACAAATCCTCCTCGGAAATGCCGGAACCGGTATCTACAAACTGTAAGAAGACATGGTCTGCATCACGACGCGCCAAGACACGCAAGCTGCCCCCCGGTTGCATCGCTTCCATCGCGTTTTTAATCAAATTGAAAAAGACCTGTTTGATCTGTCCCCGATCGCCTAATATCGAAGGCAAATCATCGCTCACTTCTACTTTCACGGATAGCTGCCGATTGCTTAGCTCGACTTCTTGCACACACAGCACCTCTTCCACCAATTCTAACAGGTCCAATTCGTTCAACTCAGGCTTTTGTGGACGTACCGCCTCTAAGAAATGAGTAATAATACCGTCCAGGCGTTGCACCTCTCCCTGACACACCTGCAGCGACTCCGCTAATTTAGCCGCATCTTTTTGCTCTGTCAGTTTCTTTAATTTGCGCTCAATCAACTGTAGATGAATCGTCAATGAATTAAGCGGATTCCCCAGTTCATGAGCCACCCCCGCCGCCAAGCGAACGATCGACGAAGTGCGCTCGCTTTCGATTCGCTCCTCCATGGAAACACGTTCCTCCGTAATGTCGGATAATACAATTACATAGCCCCCGGAATCATCATGCCCGACCTGCGCATCGATCGGCACCATATAAAGGCGCACCACACGATGCTCCGGATAGCTCAGCTCAATCTCACGCGAAAGCACCGGAGCCGACTTTTTCTGCCCCCCGACGGTCTCACTATGAATCGATTTGGCCAGATCCGGCACCATCTTCCATAGTCGGGTCACCCCAACGTCGTTCTCCTTTAAACCAATCAACAGCAAAGCCGCATTGTTAGCGTATTGCACCACTCCATCCGAATCAATCACCAGAATCCCATCATGGATGGTATTAAAGACAGTCTCCTGCATCTTACGCTCACGCGCCAGTCGCTGCACGAGGATACCAAGATTCACCGAATCCAGATCTTCGATTCGTCCTAAGATTTTTTCAAGTCCGGTGGTTTTCATAATTGTGTCTTAAGCACTTGGCGTCACCAACTGAATCAGTTCCTTGGCGATGGCAGCTTTCGTGCTTGGGCCTAGCTTTACGGAACTTCCGTCCGCAGCGATCAACAGCACCTCATTCGTATCCGCAGCAAAGCCAACGCCTGGCTGGCCGACTTCGTTGGCCACAATAAAATCAAGATTCTTCGACAAGAGTTTCTCTTTCGCATAAGTCACCACATCGTTCGTCTCAGCCGCAAAGCCAACTACAGTTTGATGGACTTTGCGATCGGTCATTGTCTTTAAAATATCGGTGGTGCGCTCCAGCTCGATGTTCATCGAGGCCATATCTTTTTTTTCCTTTTTCGCATGCTGGACGACCGGACGAAAATCACTGACCGCGGCCGTCATAATCAACACATCACAGGCATCGAAGAGCGCATCGACTTGATGAAACATTTCTTCCGCGGTCACCACCGGGTAAAGAATCGCCCCATCCGGCTCCTCCAAGGCCACAGGCCCGGCGACCAGGTCGACGTTCCATCCCGCTTCCAGAGCGGCCTCGGCGAGGGCAAAGCCCATCTTTCCAGTCGATGGATTGCTAATAAAGCGCACCGGATCGATAAATTCACGGGTGGGACCCGCAGTAATAAGACAACGAATAGAGCTTGCGTTCGACATAAGCCTTAAAACTCTAGGCGAACTCATGCCAGAATCGCAACCCAGCAACTCACCTATTTCAAAAAATCCGCAACCCACGGATAAACAGCCCGTCAAAAAGGAGAATACCTTTCTGAACCTGGGCTTTAATTTGATCCTTCCCATCCTGCTACTCAACAAGGGTAAAAAATGGCTGGGCCCCTATTTAGAACCATATTTTGAGAACGTAGCCGTCGGCATCTTACTGATCGCCATCGCCTTTCCCATCGCTTATTTCATCTACGACTACGTCAAGCGCTCGAAATACAATATCTTTTCCATTCTAGGACTGGTCAGCGTGTTACTCACCGGAGGCATCGGCATTCTCGAAATCCCGACCGAATGGTTTGCCGTCAAAGAAGCCGCCATACCGCTATTACTAGGTCTGGCAGTGCTTATTTCGCTCAAGACCCCCTACCCGCTGATTCGCACACTGCTCTACAACCCAGAAATGATCGACGTGGACAAAGTGCATGAGGCGCTGGTGGAGCACCAGTCGGAGAGCGCCTTCGAAAAGCTACTAGTGCGCTGCACTTGGCTGCTTGCAGCCTCTTTTCTACTCAGCGGAGTGCTCAACTATTTCCTCGCCCGCTGGATCGTCGTCAGCCCCAGCGGCACCGATGCCTTTAATTCTGAAGTCAGTAAAATGATGGCCTGGAGCTGGCCCGTCATCGCGGTACCCAGTATGGTGATCATGATGGTCGCGCTGATGCAACTACTCAAAGGCATCAAAGCCATGACCGGCCTCGAACTGGAAGACGTGCTGCGCGGTGCGCAAGCGAAAGAAGAGAAATAACAGGTAGGGACGCCTCGCCGAGGCGTCCGTTCGTCGACCTGGCCGCAAACGACGGTGAACATTACAGACGCTCACTGCCCCTCGAACCGACGGCTCTCTCGGCGAGAGAGCCCTACCTCAACGATCGACCTCATTGATCGAACGCATCCGCCGACTTCTGACCGGAATACGCTCCAGCTACGTATTTGCGGAAGAAATGCTTCTCACCCTAATTCCACAGCAATCGAAACGAGTTCCTCGTTCCGCTACACTTACGTTGCGGACGCGGGAACCGCTTTCGACCTCGTCCACCTACTTTTGTCCGTAATACGCTCCAGCTCCGTGCTTGCGGAAGAAATGCTTCTCACGCAAATAGTTCGGCGCGGGACAGACAGTTGGATTGAGACTTAAACTATGCAAAGCCATGTCGGCCACGATCTCTAAGGCTTGCGCGGTCTCGACGGCTTTGGCGCCACTCACGCCCCAAGCGAAAGGACCATGATTGCGCACCAACACGGCTGCAATCTCCATGGGGTTGAGCTCTGCAAAACGCTCAACAATCACATTTCCGGTTTCCCACTCGTATGCTCCCTGTACCTCGGCTGCGGTCATGTCACGAGTCACGGGCACGGGACCGTTGAAGTAGTCGCAATGCGTCGTGCCGAGGCATGGAATCTCTATCGCCGCCTGCGCAAAGGCCACTGCTTTACGCGAGTGCGTGTGCACGATGCTGCGCACGCCATGCTCGGCAAATGCGAGAAACAAACAGCGATGGGTCGGTGTGTCGGAGGAAAAGCGTAGCTCGCCTGCGACGGTCTGACCTTCGAGATCGACGATCACCATGTCTTCTGGCTTGAGCGCGGCATAATCCACCCCGCTCGGCTTGATCGCAAATACCCCGGCTGCGGCATCGAGCACGCTTACATTACCAAAGGTGAGGTCGACCAAACCGGTGCGCGGCAAGGCGATATTGGCCTCACAGCATTCTTCACGGATGTCCTTATAATTCATAACTTATCTTCAGTTGCGCGTTTTAAAGTCCGCGGATTCCGTGATACATTTCGCCGAGGCGCAGCTCTTGTTTGAAGGCACGCATTTCGGTTTTTTCATCGATGAACACACATTCCACGCCCGCCATCTCGGAGAGCATCTCAATTTGATCGGCACTGACATCGAAGCTAAACGCGGTATGGTGCGCCCCGCCCGCTTGAATCCATGCTTCGGCTGCGGTCTGCAAGTCGGGCTTGGCATCCCAAAGCACACGCGCGACGGGCAGCTTGGGCATATCTTGCTCGATAGCCACGCTCTCGACTTCGTTGACAAGAAAACGGAAGCGATTGCCGAGATCCACCAGGGATGCGTTGATGGCCTGTCCTTCGGCGCCGTTAAACACTAGGCGCACAGGGTCAGCCTTGCCACCGATGCCCAGCTCGTGAATTTCACAACGCGGCTTGGACGCCGCAATACTGGGGCAAATCTCTAACATATGCGAACCAAGGCAACGCGCACCTGCGGGATCGAAATGATAGGTGTAGTCCTCCATAAAGGAAGTGCCCCCGCTCTTGCCCTGGCTCATGACCTTGAGCACACGCACCAGCGCCGCATGCTTCCAGTCCCCCTCGGCACCGAAGCCGTAGCCTTCGGCCATCAAGCGCTGTGTTGGCAGGCCGGGCAGTTGCTCCATGCCATGCAGGTCTTCGAAAGTGTTCGTATAGGCGCCATAACCGCCCTCCTCTAAGAAGCGACGCAGGCCAATCTCGATGCGCGCGGCCTCGCGCAGGGAATCGTGACGTGCGGCGCCCTTTGCAAGCTCGGGCGCGAGCTCATATTCTTCGGCATACACTTCACACAAAGCATCGATTTGTGCATCGCTGGCCTCGTTGATCACAGCGACCAGATCTCCCACGCCATGGGTATTGACGGACATGCCAAAGACGCGTTCGGCTTCCACCTTATCACCGTCGGTGACCGATACGAAACGCATGTTATCGCCAAAGCGCACCACCTTGAGATGTTGCATTTCATGCCAGCCCAAAGCGACGGCACTCCAGTCGGCCAACTGTGTGCGAACTGCAGGATCCTCCCAATGCCCGACCACGACTTTACGTTGGATACGCATACGAGTCAAAATATGCCCATACTCGCGACCACCATGCGCGGACTGATTCAAGTTCATAAAGTCCATATCAATCGTATCCCAGGGGATGTCGCGATTGAACTGTGTGTGTAGATGGCAGATCGGTTTAGTTAAATTGGACAAGCCATTGATCCACATCTTCGCCGGCGAGAAAGTGTGCATCCAGGTAATGAGTCCGATGCAATTCGTATCCCCACTCGCAGCCGTGCACGCGGCACGAATCTCGTCCGGCGTGGTCACGATCGGCTTGAATACAATTTCAACCGGGATGCTCGCATCCGCATTCAGCGCACGTGCAATCGTCTCTGCATTCGCAGCGACTTGTTTTAAAGTTTCGGGGCCATAGAGATGTTGGCTACCAGTAATGAACCAGATTTGTTGTGTCATATTTTTGTTTAAAGTTAAATTTTAAAGGGAGTTGTAGGGGCTTCACTTGTGAAGACCGCAGTGGCTAGGCCACGACTCAGTGGTCTGATTAAATGCTTTCCTTAATATTGAGCAGTTGCTTCATCACCTGCCCCAGGTCGGCATTGCTGTTGACGCCACCGAAGGCGTCATGAATTTCCTGATACAATTTAAAGAGTTGATTGTAGGTGGCATGCGCCGCTGGATCAGGGCGATAGACGATGTCCTTAAGTGAGGTCATCGCGGCCTGCGCGCTGCTAAAGTCAGGGTGTGCCCCCGCCAGCACGGCGGCTCCGACAGCGGAACCCAAGGCGCAGGCTTGTGAGGAGCCGGACACGCGCATTTCACGTCCGGTCACGTCTGCATAGATCTGCATCAGCATCGCGTTCTTCTCGGCGATGCCCCCGGCACAAACAACGCGCTCGATCGGCACGCCATAGGCCTCGATGCGTTCAATGATCATGCGCGCCCCGAAGGCGGTGGCTTCAATCAAGGCGCGGTAAATCTCAGCCTGTGTGGTGTGCAAGGTTTGGCCCAGAATGAGTCCGGTCAATCGTTGGTCCACCAGCACGGTGCGGTTTCCATTATTCCAATCCAAAGCTAAGAGGCCACTCTGCCCGGGACGCTGACTAGCCACGGCTTCGGTCAAGTCGCGGTGCATGGACTCGTCGTTTTGACAGGCGGTTTCCACCCACCATTTAAAGAGATCACCACAAGCGCTTTGACCGGCTTCGATGCCGTAGAATCCCGGCAAGATCGCACCTTTCACGATGCCACAAATCCCGGGAATGTCGGCTACGGTATTTTCTGCCGACACGACGCCACAATCACAGGTGGACGTGCCAATCACTTTGACTAAGGTGCCCTCAGTCACGCAACAGCCGATCGCGCCGAAGTGCACATCGAACTCACCGACTGCGATCTCGATGCCTGCTTGCAAGCCTAAGGCCTCTGCCCACTCGGCACAGAGCTTGCCAGCTGAGTGGGAAATATCAACCGCCTGCGTGTAAAGACGGTCACGCAAATCGGCGAGCTTGGGGTCGAGCAAACTCAAAAATTCTTTGTCCGGCAAACCGCCCCAGTCTTCCGCGTAGAGTGCCTTATGCCCCGCCGCGCAGATCCCACGCACCACTTGCTTGGGGTCTTTAACACCGGCCAGCACAGAGGGCACATAATCGCAGAGTTCCACCCAACTGTAAGCGGCCTCGAAGACCTCGGGAGCCACGTTTAAGCAATGCCAGATCTTACTCCACCACCACTCGGAGGAATAAATATTTCCGCACTTCGCGATGTATTGCGGACGATGCGCCGCCGCCAGTTCGGTAATACGCTTCGCCTCGGCATGACTGGTATGGTCCTTCCATAACCAGCACTGCGCAGCGAGGTGATCCTTCCACGCCGCGTCCAATGCCAGCGGTGTATTGCTGGCATCCACAGGTATGGGACTGGAGCCCGTGCTATCCACGCCAATGCCAATCACATCTTTGGCGTCGAAATCGTCGCGCTGATTCGCCTGAGCCAAGGCGATGCGCACCGACTCTTCTAGCCCATACAAATAATCAGCCGGACTTTGCCGCGCGACATGCGCGTCCTTGGCATCCAATAAAATGCCCTGCTGCCCACTGGGATAATTCACTACCCCAGCGGCAAGTTCCTCGCCAGTCTGGCAATTGACAATAAGTGCACGCACCGAATTGGTGCCATAATCGATTCCGAGGGTATAAGACATGCTGTAAAACTACAGGCTCGCCGCACAGAAGGAAGCCGCCCAATACTTGACAGTAATGTAAGCAGACACATAGCTAGTGTGATGAAGCGCGTCACCATGTCCACCATCGGCGAAAAAGCCGGAGTTTCCAAAAACACCGTATCGCTGGCATTGCGCAACGATCCTCAAATCCCGGAGGCCACACGCCAGCGCATCAAGCAGATCGCCGACGAACTCGGCTACCAGCGCAACCCCACCGTAGCGCACTTAATGGCCGAATTGCGTTCCGGCAGCAACACTGGGCTCAAAGCCTCTCTGGCGCTGCTCAATGCGAACCAGGACAAACAGGCCTTCAGCCGACATCCAACCATCCCCACCTACGTAGAAGGCTGCCAACGACGCGCGAAACTCATGGGCTATAGCTTGGATAACTTCTGGCTACACGACCCCGACCTAGACGGACGGCGACTAAACCAGATCCTGAAAGCACGCGGCATTCGTGGCGTAGTAATCGTCGGCCTGATGCACAGCAATCGTTTGCCAGAAGCTTTTAACGAAATCTGGGAAAACTACCCTTGCGTAGTCACGGGTGTGCGCACGCGCAAACCCGCGCTCTCCTTCGCATGCACGGACCATCACATCATCGCATTACGCGCTTTCGAAAATGCCCTGGCCCGCGGTTACCAACGTCCAGGCCTAGTCTTAGATCAAAAAATCGATCAACTGGTCGAAGGTCGTTTTACAGCAGGCTACCAGATCGGTCAAACTGCCCTGCCTCCCCAACAGCGACTCATACCATTCAATCGAGTGGTCGAGGCCAAAGAAAACCTCTCGCTATTCCAAGAATGGTTCACAGGGGAAAAACCTGACGTAATCTTCACCCTTTACAATCAAGTGTATGACTGGATGGAAGCACTCGGCTACTCTATACCAGAGCAAGTCGGACTAATTCAATTAGAGCACCGCGCAGCCGCGCCCCAATGGGCTGGCATGAATCAGCACAACGATGTCTGCGGCGAGGCCGCCATCGACATGGTCATCAGTATGATTCACAGCGGCGAAAGCGGCGTGCCCCCCTACCCAAGAGCCACCTTGATCAGCGGCTCTTGGGTCGACGGGAAAACGGTGCGATCATTAGTAATCAACAGGTAGGGACGCCTCGCCGAGGCGTCCGTTTGTCGATTCAGCCACAAACGAAGACGAAAATTACAGACACACAAAACGCCCTCGACTAACGGCTCTCTCGGCGAGAGAGCCCTACCTGAACAGACCGCTCTACGCGAAATCGTCCGAATTCCAACAGTAAGGCCAATCACATGGCTGCTTACACAGCCCCTTTCGGACTGGATTCAGACGAATATAATGCTCCTTTTCTTCAAGTGAATGAAGATCACGAATACGATGATCAAAAAAATCACGCTGCCAACCAACTCCCAACTTACGCGCCGTAAAACACTTCCAATTAGCCATCGAAGCACTCATCGACACCTCACGAGAAAAGGAAATCAGTAAATGAAGATGATCCGGCATCAACACACATAGTCGAACCCACCACTCTCGTTTCTGATGTCGAAGCTGAATACTACCTTTTAACTCAACAGCCACATCTTCCCGACAAAGTTGATTCGTCTCACGCTTCGCACAATTAACTGTCACAAAATAGATCGCCCCCTCCGTCACCCAAGAAGGCACACCATGTGGCAATTGCTTACGCTCTGGTAACATACAAAAAATGACAACAAAAGCCTGCCCAAAATGCAATTAAAAGAGTCCGATGAGTAGGCACGCCAGGTAGGGACGCCTCGCCGAGGCGTCCGTTCGCCGATCCAGCCGCAAACGAAGACGAACATCGCAGACGCACACAGCCTCTAACCCGCCAACGGCTCTTTCGGCGAAAGAGCCCTACCTCAGCCTTTCAAATATTGCTGCTGTAAATCCTGGACCACTGTCGGATCGGCCAGTGTCGTCACATTACCGAGCTCTTTGCCTTCGGCGATGTCACGCAAGATGCGGCGCATAATTTTACCAGAACGTGTTTTGGGCAGATCCGAGGAAAACAAGATACGCTCAGGGCGGGCAAATTTTCCGATGCTCTTATCGATCATCGTGACCAGCTCCTTGCGCAACTGATCATCTTGCTCACGCCCATCGATCACGGTCACAAAGGCGACCAGCCCCTGCCCCTTGATCTCGTGTGGCACACCGACCACCGCAGATTCAGCCACATCCTTGTGCTCGACAAATACGCTCTCCAACTCGGCAGTGCCGATACGGTGACCGGATACATTCACGACATCGTCCACGCGGCCAAGAATCCAGATG
Source organism: Coraliomargarita algicola (assembly GCF_033878955.1). Lineage (NCBI taxonomy): Bacteria > Pseudomonadati > Verrucomicrobiota > Opitutia > Puniceicoccales > Coraliomargaritaceae > Coraliomargarita > Coraliomargarita algicola. The sequence continues at coordinate 5,160,081 of NZ_CP138858.1, read as the reverse complement.
TAGCCATCCTCATCACGACGGGCACCATCGCCGGGGAAATAGTACTTCCCGCCCCACTTACACCAATAGGTGTCTTTAAAACGCTGCGGATCGCCATAGATACCGCGCAACATGCCCGGCCATGGTTTCTTAATTGCGAGAATGCCCGCTTCCACCGCCTCACCATCGTCGGTCAAAATTGCAGGCTCGATCCCGAAAAACGGCAGAGTCGCACAGCCTGGCTTGGTCGCCGTCGCGCCCGGCATCGGCGTCAACATGTGGCCGCCGGTTTCGGTTTGCCACCAGGTATCCACAATCGGGCAACGTTCCGCCCCGATCATCTTATGATACCACATCCACGCCTCAGGGTTGATTGGCTCTCCCACGGTGCCAAGCAGGCGCAAAGACGACAGATCTTTACGAGTTACCCAGTCGTCGCCCCACTTCATAAAGGCACGAATCGCAGTCGGTGCCGTGTAGAAAATCGATACTTTATACTTCTCAATAATGTCCCAGAAGCGCCCTTCATCCGGATGGTTGGGCGCGCCCTCATACATCACTTGTGTCACACCGTTTTGCATGATGCCATACACGATATAAGTGTGTCCGGTGATCCAGCCCACATCAGCGGTGCACCAATACACATCATCCTGTTTGAGGTCGAAGACATACTTCGAGGTGAGGTAACTATACACTTGGTAGCCCGCAGTGGTGTGCATGATGCCCTTAGGCTTACCAGTGGTACCACTAGTGTAGAGCAAGAAGAGGAGATCCTCCGCCTCCATCTCTTCGGCCGGGCAATCGTCGTCCACATTTGCCACTAAATCATGATACCAGCTGTCGCGACCTTCCTGCATCTTGCAGTCGACCGGGTGTGCATCGCCACGCTTCACCACGACCACATCTTTCACGCACTCACAGCTCGCAATGCCTTCGTCCACGATCTGCTTCAACTCTAACATCTTGCCACGGCGGTAGCCTCCATCGGCAGTGATCACCATGCAGGTCTCACTATCGAGCACACGGTCACGAATCGAGTCCGCAGAGAAGCCCGCAAAAATCACCGAATGCACCGCACCGATACGCGCACAAGCCAGCACCGCAATGGCCAACTCCGGAATCATCGGCAGATAAATTGCGATACGATCGCCCTTTTTCACACCACGCGCCTTCATCGCATTGGCGAAACGGCAGACTTCGAGGTGCATCTGCTTGTAACTAATGTCACGCGCATCGCCCGGTTCGCCCTCCCAGTGGATCGCGATCTTGTCACCACGCCCCGCTTCAATGTGACGGTCTAGGCAGTTGTAAGAAAGATTAGTGCGACTGCCATCAAACCATTTAAAAAACGGCGCTTCGGATGCGTCCAACACGCTGTCCCACTTTTTAAACCAATGCAGTTCTTCAGCCGCTTCGGCCCAAAAACCCTCAGGATCTTGAATACTCTTTTCGTAGAGCGCTTTATAGGCTGCCTCACCGCTAATATGTGCGGACTTAACAAACTCAGAGGCAGGGGGAAACTTACGGTGCTCATGTGAGACCGATTCCATAGAGGAATTATCAGTTGTCATGGTAGTGGGTAGAATTCTGTTCAGGGTCTAATCAGGCACAAAAGCATACCTGATATCAGTGATGAAAGGCAAAGCCGCACGGAAATAAGGTCAATGACATTTACGAAAAAACACACGTTCACGGTCTATTTTTCTAGAATTTAAAATCTCCAGTTGTCTTCCAGCAATCCCTTGATCAAAAAAGCGCGCTCAACTATGCAAACCAAAGATCTACGACTCGACAAAATCGACATTTACGGCGGCACTCAAGCACGTGTTGCCACCAACGACGAAGCCATCTCCAGCTACGCTGAAGCGATGCTGGAAGGCGCTCAATTCCCCCCATCGTCACCTACTACGACGGCACCAAGTATTGGCTAGCCGACGGCTTTCACCGCTTTCTTGCAGCGCAACGCAACGAATACGAAGAAATTGCAGCCGAAGTGCATGAAGGCTCCCGTACGGATGCCCTGCGCCATGCACTCGGTGCCAATGTCACCAACGGCATCTACCGCTCCAACGCCGACAAGCGTAACGCAGCGGAGATTGCACTCGAAGAATGGCCGGAAATGTCCAACGCTCTGATCGCCTCCATGTGTAAAGTTTCCCCCGATCTCGTCCGTCGCTGCCGGATGGAGATGGAAAAGGAAAACCGTATCGAGAGTCAAAGCCATGTCACTGGCAAAGATGGCAAACAATACCCGGCCGGTATCGAACGTGAACCACGCGGCGGCAGTCAGAAAGTTGAAAACGACGGCTCGCCCAGCGAAGGCTCAGGCGGCGGCGGGGGCGGCGGTGCCAAAGGTAAAGGCGAAGAACGTGGCACCGGCGGTGCCAGTATGGAGATCGAAGCCGACGCCCGTAAGATGATTCGCGAAGGCGAAATCAAGCACTCCGAACTCGACAAACTAAAGAGCGCGACAGCCATCGACTACGCTGAAACCGCACTCAATTTGCTCAACCGCATGAAGCCCGATGATCCACGCCGCCCCGACGCCGTGCGTCGTATCGAACGCTGGTTGGCCAAAGAAAAAGGCACTGCATAGAGCTCCTGCAACACTCCTTATCTTTAGAGCGCAATCATCTATTATGTAACGATGTGCTCCCCCAGGCGAACACGCAGGGATAAGCGCATTTTGCCTTAATTGCCGCAGACACGTTTGACAGCGTTGGCCAATAAATAGACCAACGCTGCCAACAAAATGATCGTCGGTCCCGTTGGTAGATTCAGCGCATAACTAAGCCCTAAGCCACAGAATACAAAACAGCTGGTAAATAGGATCGAGTGAATGAGCATCTGCCCCAGGCTACGTGCGCGCAATGAGGCAATCGCCGGCGGCAAAGTCAACAGAGCGATCACCAAAACGATCCCCACCAGCGAAACAAGTGTAACCACCGTCAACGCAGTCAAAAGCAGCAATAACAAATAAATACGATCTGCATGCACACCTCGAATCGCGGCAAACTCGGCATCGAAACAGACTGCCACGATCTGACGGTGCCAGAGTAAGAGTATCGCCACAATCAAGGCCCCCACCCCACTGGCGATCCACAGGTCAGATGCAGTCACTAATAAAATATCGCCAAACAAATATGCCATCGGATCCACATACCCCGGCGTGCGCGAAATAAAGAGCAAGCCAATCGCCATACCTGTCACCCAGATCGCGCCAATAATCGCGTCTTCGCGTTGCTTACTGCGCAACGATACCCAACCAATCACCCCGGCCGCGGTCAACGCAGCCAACAGCGCACCCAACATCGGGTGCAACCAAGACCAGCCCAACACTTCGCGCGCATAAAGTGCGACTCCAATACCGCCTAACACCGAGTGCGCGATCGCCGCAGCCAAATAGCTAATCCGCCGTGCCACCACAAATGTGCCCACCGCTCCCAACGGGATGCTGCCGATCAAGCCCAGTAGTAGCGCATTGCGTAAAAAACCGAGATCCGGATCCAATAAGGCTCTGAAAAAATCAGTCATGATGGTGCCCCCCATGACTGTCAAGATGCTCATGATCATGCTGCACCATACGGACTTCGTGCCCGTAGAGTTCGCGAATACGCGCTTCAGTCAACCTAGCGGTTGGATGCACATGCACACAACGATTAACGCAGACAACCTTCGGCACGGAACGGGAAACGAAAGCCAAATCATGTGACACCGTGATCACTGTCAGCTCACTGCCGAGCGCCTTCAAGCTCTTCATCAAGCGCTCCTCCGCGGCCACATCAACATGGGCCGTGGGCTCATCCAACAGCAATAATTCGCTCTCAGCGACCAGTGCTCGCGCAATTAACACCGCTTGACGTTGTCCTCCCGAAAGACTGGCAAAGGGCTGTTTCGCCTGGTCTGCCAAGCCCATCTTGGCCAATGCGTCACGCGCAGTGGCGCGATCCGCCTGACTCACGAAACCAAAGCTCCCCTTCCCCAAACGCCCCATCAAAGCAACATCCAAAGCGGAAACTGGAAAGAGCGGATCGAACTCGATCTGCTGCGGCACATAACCCACACGCGCCCGCCCCTGCTTGGTTGATTGCCCGAAGAGACGAATCTCACCCTGATCAGGCGTCAACAGCCCTAACATGAGTTTAAGCAAGGTGGACTTACCACCACCATTGGGACCAATCACACAAACCGATTCGCCTTGGTAAATATCAAAGTCGGCGTCGTCTATAACAAGATTGCGTCCATAGCTGAACGAGACGCCATCGAAGCAAACCACTGGTTCGCCCGAATGCGTCTGACATCCACAACTACTGTGTGCCGATTCGCTCATCACTTAAAGCTATCTTGCAATCGCTGAGCGATGTCTAGCATGTTGCTAAAATAATCTGCGCTCAACACGTCGACCTCCACGAGTTCCACATCAAGCGCACGTGCGAGCACACTGGCGCTACTACGCCCGAACTCGGGCTGGGTAAAAATCGCACCGACTTGCTCGGACTTTGCAATCTGTACCAATTCTGCCACCTGCTTTGCTGAAGGCGCACTGCCCCCATGTTCAATCGATCGCTGAACAATACCATAGCGTTTAGCGAAGTGTGACAAAGAGGGGTGATTAATATAGAAGCTCCGCCCCTCGTAAGGCTTAAGCTGAGCCGCTAGGCGAGTATCCAAGGCTTTTAACTGTGCACTCACCGCCGCGGCATTGGCAATAATTTCATCGGCTAACATCGGCTCCTGGGCAATCAAAGCATCCCGCACATAGTCCACAAAGCCCAGCATCCATTGTGGATCCATCCAAACATGCGGGTCAGTTTCCTCACTATGCACATGCCCCGCATCATGTTCATGCCCCGCATCGACTAAATCTGCAGTTTGCACAAAGTGCAATTGCGGCATAGAACGCTCCATCTTAGCCTGAATCATACGCTCCAAAGGCATGCCAATACCAAAGTATAAATCAGCCTTCGCCAAGGCCGCCATCTGAGGCACTCCGGGTGAATAGGTTTCAGGGCTTTGCCCAGGACGCACCATCACGTTCACAGTCGCGTGCTCCCCCACGATCGCTTTTACGATCGTTTGCTGTGGCAGCAAACTGACCCAAATTTGTAGATCTGTAGATGCCTGCTCCGACTGTGGGACACACCCAGTCAAAAACAGTATATAAACAAGAAGACCTTTCACTGAATTTAATATACGCATAGTAATGAAACGAACAAAACGGATGCGTCTTACAAATAACAGACAATATTTGGCGCACTTTCAAGCGGCTTCATAGACAATCACAGTGCTTTATCGATTTGGCTGCGCTTGTTGGAGTCCCGCCTCCACCATAAGCCAAATGAAAAAGCCGTCACGGGCAATCAGATAAAGCGGCAACGAAATCAATTCAAACGGCTCGGGCTGATTTTTTTCCAGCGAACTTGCGCGAGCAAGGTCGATCTGTCGCCCAGTCGCCGACTGCTTCGACGCGACTGGCGTCACATCGCTACTAGAGAATACGAACTCGTAGCGAACTTGCGCGAGCAAGGTCGATCTGTCGCCCAGCCACCGACTGCTTCGACGCGACTGGCGTCACATCGCTACTAGAGAATACGAACTCGTAGCGAACTTGCGCGAGCAAGGTCGATCTGTCGCCCAGCCACCGACTGCTTCGACGCGACTGCCGTCGCATCGCTACCAGAGAATACGAACTCGTAGCGATCCGGCCGTAAACCAGATTCTAAATGCTATAAGAGCCAATATCAGCGAGCCCCGCTAGCCCAAGACCTTACGCAGAAAAAGTTCGCGGTGTATCGGAGAGGCACCATGCATCTTCAACGCATTCCGATGCACAGCAGTACCGTATCCCTTATGCTGCTCAAAACCATACGCGGGGTAGACCTTAGCCAGTGCATACATCTCGCGGTCCCGCGTAACCTTAGCCGCGATGCTCGCCATTGCGATTGAAAGAGACTTGGCATCCCCCTTAACCAAACCTTCATGCGCATAGGGAAAAGGCTTAAGCGCACGACCATCCACAATGAGCTTCACCTCACGAGCACACTGAAAAAGCGGATCTTCCGATGCGGTGTGTGGTAAGCTCCAGTCTTTCGCACGCTCTGCCAATTGATCTACAGCCCGCTGCATGGCTAAACGGGTTGCGCCTAAAATATTGAGTGCCGCAATCTCCTCGACCGAACCAAAAGCCACCGCGAAGTCGATTAAGCCCTGTGCCTGTAGTTGTTCCAAGACCAAGTATTGGCCCTCGCGTGCTTCCGCGCTGAGTTGCTTAGAGTCGTTAATCAAAGCACTTTGCTGCAGCGCTGCCGGAGAGCCAAACAGAGCACGGCTGACGACGCATGCGCCCGCGCTCACAGGCCCCGCCAAACAACCACGCCCGGCCTCATCGATTCCAATTAAAGTGGTATAATTTTCAAGTAAGTCGGCGTCGTATTGCTGAAGTAGATTCATACTACTCTTCCCATGGCTCAGGTACGCGCTCAAGGAAAGGACGAAATTTCTCTTTATGGATCGACTTCTCGTAGGCCTCTTCGCCGCTAATTCGCTGTGCCATGAGGTGCTCCATGATCGAATCATCCAATGGGCGGTTTCCCTTCTTACGCCCCACCTCGATCATTGAGGGAATCTGAAAGGTCTTGCCCTCGCGAATCAGATTCGAAATCGGCGTATCCACCACCAAAACCTCAAATGCAGCCACTCGCCCGGGCTCATCCACTCGTTTAAACAAATTTTGTGAAACCACACCTACCAGCGCCTCAGCCAAGGTTGCCCGAATTTGCTGTTGTTGCGAGGAGGGAAAGACATCAATAATTCGATCAACCGTCTTCGCGGCACTCTGCGTATGCAAGGTACCGAAGACCAAGTGCCCGGTGTCCGCAGCTTCAAGCGCCAACGAAATCGTTTCCAAATCACGCATTTCACCCACCAAAATCACATCCGGGTCCTCTCGTAATGCACCACGCAAGGCACTTGCAAACGACTTAGTGTGCCCTCCCACCTCTCGGTGATTAATCAGTGCTTTTTTACTTTTGTGAACAAATTCAATGGGATCTTCGATCGTTAAAATATGATCCGAGCGCGTCGAGTTCGCTTGGTCAATAATTGCCGCCAAAGTGGTAGACTTCCCACAGCCCGTCGGCCCAGTCACAACAACCAAGCCTTTTTTTAAACCCGCAAACTTACGACAAATGTCCGGCAAGCCCAACTGCTCCGCTGTCAAAATCTTCATCGGGATCGTACGAAAAACACTTCCGATCCCCTTGTTTTGCTGAAAATAATTAGCCCGAAACCGAGCCTTATCGCCATAGCCCAGCGCGAAATCAATGTCACCATTATCTCGAAACTCAGCCACCTTATCCCCCGGGCATATTTCATACAGCATCTCGGTCAGCTCCGAATCGGTCAAAGGCGGATAATCCAGCGACTCCAGTTCACCATTGATACGAATTAAAGGCGGATTTCCCGTCGTCAGGTGTAAATCGGAGCCCTTAAATTCGAGCAACGCATCAAAGAAAACATCAATCTGAGCCATATACTTAAAGATGCTCCCGAAATAAACGTAGAAACTCAAGCTGAATTACTGAGATCTAATAAATGTATTACCGCCACATGCAGATCGTCTCACATAGGACAACAACAAGCACGACCGGCCATCTCAACTAGAGTTTTTTCGCCGCAGCAAGAAATTCGTCAGTGGTCCACGTCGCCCCCTCTTTGCGATAAGCCACACGACCTTTAGCATCCACCAACAAGGTCGCCATGGTATGATTGATCGTGCCTGCTTCATCCATGGTCAGAATTCCAAACTGGCGCAACAAGTCTTCCACCACCGAAGGCTCGCCCGTCAATAAGTGAAAATTCTCAGGTTCCATGCCATAGCCTTCAGCGTATTGCTTCAAAATACCTGGTGAATCAAAGGCAGGATCGAAAGTAATAGTCACAAACTGTAGATCCTCTAGCCCCGCTTCGCGAGCCGCATCCTGCATCGTAGACATACGCGTGCTCGACGCCGGACACATGGTCGGCACAGTGCAACGTGTGAAAATAAAATTCAGTACGAATGGCTTTCCTTGCAATTGGCGAATTTGCAAGAAGTCGCCATGCTGATCGATCATCGCAAAATTCGGGATATACTCCCCCTGCTTCACATATTTCCGGCGACTCATCGCTGCGGTGACTTGATGCAATTGCTGATTCACATCACCAGCAGCTTTTGCGCCCTGTCCATCCAAGGGAAAAACCTGCTCTAAGTGCCAGCGCTTACCGTAATAAGCAGCATTCCCCTTAATTAAACGCCCTTCGTAGCCGATCGCCAAATCGCCTGCTCCGACACGAAAAGTCTGCGGAGTACCCACGGCGAGCTCGCCCTCCTCCGATGCTGTCAGCTCAACTTCAAGTGATCGCTCATCGATTAAAACCGAGCTCACCCGCCCCTGCACGGCAACCGCATGTGCCGTCAGAGCCAACAGCAAAGAAAATACAAAAGATAGAAGACAAATACGCATACTCGCAATTAGAATAAAGCGCCCCCGTATGCAAGTCTACTAAACAAGTACTCGCAGCTGCTCAAGACACCACAAAGCCCGCACGGCAAAGTTTCAGCAGTAAATTTAACAAGAATGCGAATGCTCCCAGCCTCTAAAATAAGAATTAATACAGCCCATCATTTCAGATAATAAAAACTCGAAATACTAAATTATTATGAGGTATATATCTTAGAAAACACGTATTCCGTAACGATCTCTCAAACGACATTGTAGCACAGTTCCAACCACAATGATAAGATGACAGCATTCGAAAGCAGAGCCTGGCTCCTCGAGGGGGCGACGAAAAGTATCCCCGGCATGCTCCATTGGGATGGGAATGCCCTGACTTTTGTCGCCTGTGGGCCGGGCAAGTTTAGTGAACACGACATCCAGATGCTGGCGGATCGCTTCGCCATGCCGGACGGAACATGCGGCGCGATTCTAAAAGAACAGCCGAGCCCCCTGCTACGCGCCAGCAAGGGCGAGATCAGCGGCTACAAAATGCCCTGGTATTATTTCAAGGGCGGCATTCACATCACTCTCCTCAATCAAAGCTACAAGTTTTCCTTCATCCGTCCGCAAAACACGGTCGAGCCAAGCTATTATTTAGAAGATCAATACCGCTGGGCAGGAGGCGCAGGTCAGGAAGACGTCGATGTGCTCGGCGGCAAAGCAGCAGGTGCACAATGGAAGCAATTGCTGGAGAAGATTCTGGCATGACTACATAAGCCCGCGAAGGAAAATCGCCCTGTGACGTTTCAATTTTAATATGTTTAGACGATCTCAATTTCTATTAGCTATCTGCACGCTGATTTTGTGCAGCCAACATGGTCAGGCACAAGAGCCCGCGACTGAAGACACACGCTACGCCACCGGCATGGTCTTCAATGAGCAGACCTATCGCAGCATCCCGTACAAGGCGCCCGTCACAGAGGAGACGTATGCCAATTTACCGCCCTCGGTTTCCTTGGAAAAATACTGCCCGACTCCTGGCAATCAGGGGCCGCACGGCACCTGCACCGCCTTTGTCTCCGCATACCATATGCGCACCATGCTCTACGCGATTGAGCACGGCTTAACCTCAAAGGCACAGATCAACGCCAACATCTTTTCGCCCTCCTTTATTTATGAGCAGATCCGGCTCGTCACACCGGATCCCAATTGTAAGGAAGGCACCGACATCGCGCAGGCACTCCAGCTCATGCTTACCGTCGGGGCCGCCAAAATTAAGGACGTCCCCTACCAGTGCTCGATCGGCATCGATTCGAACGATATGCTGAAAGCCACCGAATTTCCCTTGGTAGACTACCAAGTGCTCTTCTACGTGAATAACAAACCAGACAATGAATTCAAAGTGCGCTCGATCAAGAAAGCACTCTCTGAAGGGTCTCCAGTATTGATCGGTTTCACGGTGTATCCCTCCTTCCATCGACGTGGCCACAGCGTCTGGACACGTCAACCCGGCGACCTCGAAGCCTCCGACAGTCACGGGGCGCACGCCATGGCCATCGTCGGCTACGACGACAACAAGCACGGTGGCGCCTTTCGCATCATCAACAGTTGGGGCACTGGCTGGGGCGATGGCGGCTATATCTGGGTGCCCTACGAACATTTTGCGCCTGCCTGCTTTGCGGCCATTCAGGCCTATGGTAAGCAACCCAAGGCACAGCCGTATCAGAAGAATACCATTCGCCCGCCCGAAATCCCGCTCTTGCTGGCAGGCAGTGTCGCCTTTCAAGAACGCGACGGCCCCCCGATGCCCGCGATTAAAATCGTCGAAGACGGCAAGTCGGCTTCGGGCAATCGCTACCAAGGCTATCGACTCGCGCGCGCCTATCCATCCGGCACACGCTTCCGTTTTTTTGTGACGACCAATTCGCGCGCCTACCTCTATGCCTTTGCCACAGATCTGACCGGAAAGATCACTAAAATCCTGCCCTTCGACGATAACATGTCCCCCATGATCGGGCGCAACAGCACCATCGCTTTCCCCTCCGAGCGCAAGGTCGTACGCATGGACAAGGAACCTGGCACCGACTACTTGCTCATGCTTTATTCCGATGAGCCACTCAGCGTCAGCTCATTGATTGAATCAATGGAATCCGAAACCGGAACCCTATCGGTCAAAGTCAGCAAAGCACTCGGCAGCCGACTAATTGACCAGAAGTATATCCAATACGACTCCGACGGCATCGGCTTCGCCGTGCAAGAAAACACCAAAGGCCACGTGGTGCCACTAATGGTCGAAATCGTACATGACTGAGCCAAACTTAGGTGCTTCACTAGTGAAGATCGCGAAACCACTAAGACCGCCCGGACACAACCAAACCTAAATTACACCAACCCGCTAAAACTACCGAGGGCGCCACTGGTGGCGCCCCTACGAATTCAAGCACTGTAAACCTTCGACTATACAGACACAGCCCTGTCCAAATTCTCATGAAACGCTTACAAACCTTAATTCTTTGCATTGCACTCTTTTTGCAGCTCACTCACTCAGCCATCGCCGATACGATCATCGATCGCAATGCGAGCCTGGATACACTCAGCCCTCAAAGAAACTACGCACTCACCAGCGGGCAATTTGGAACCGTGATCTCCAGTGCCAAAACTTTGTTGCCAAAGTTCATCGTCAGTGACGCACACACCCAGATTGCGTTTTTCTCCAATGATGACCGCTTTTTCTACTATGTGGATCCAGTCCAAGGCTTCTATCGCTTAAACCTTGCTACAGGTAAATCGGATCGATTGTCGGACTTGAAAGAAATCACATTCGTCTACGAATCACCAGAGTCGAATTGCTTCTACTTAGTCACCTCCGAAGGCAGTTGGAGCAAGAGCACAGCCTACCACATTTATCGTTTAGATCCCGGCAAAGCCACCAAACGACTCACCACAGTCACCCCCGATTCCGCTCCTGCAATCGGAGCTTTTCAGTTACTATCCCACATCGAGTCGGGGCGTATTTTGATTTTAGCCAACGAGCTCACGCCCGCGAAAACGCACATGCAGAGCGATGTCTACGGCGACACGCGCGTCATAGAGCTTGAGATGGAGAGTGGAAAATTGACAACACTCAACACATTCCCGCAAACGACTCAGATCGAGTATAATCATGTTCGACCCACAAAACCGAATTCAACGGTTCTTGAATTCACAAACACCAAGGGCAACTATCACTTACTCGATCCATACAAAGGCGAAGTGCTACGTATTATCGACGTGCCGGGAGTTGAATTCGAACTAGGCCGTGCGGGTATGGTCATCGCCCAACGCATAATTAAAGAGGAAGGCAAAGAACGCTTCTTCATTGATTACCTTGAATCAGGAAGCTTGAAAACACTACAAAACTTCGAAGTGGCGGATAAAAAAGAGATGCGTGCCACTCGGATTGAAGGCGACTATCTCGCAGAGGAAGCGACGCAATGGCTGTCACGTAGTGGCGCGTTTTTTCAAGTGGATAAACAATCTGGTAATGAACTGCAGCGATTCTCTCTCGACTACAGCCGCATTCGGCTACTGGGTCACGCGCCTCAAGATGCGAACAAACTCTTACTAGCGGTGCAAAAGGACTACGGCAGCGACACGCAACTTGTGCACTATGACTTAGCCGAAAAGACCGAAATCAAAGAGGTCGCCCGGCCGAGCAAATTTAAATTTCGTGAATTCGCCTTTCATCCATCCAAACCAGAATTCTTTGCCACCGACGAGAACGACAACGTGCACTTTTTTCGCATCACTCGTTCTAGCATACAACATAGCCTGCGCGGACAAACAGCAGTCGATGTCGCGTATTCAGCCGATGGCGCCTCCATTCTCTCCAGAGTCGACCCCGAAGACATCCTCTATCGCTACGCGCCCGAGGTATTTCCGCATGATCCTGAAAGAACCAAGCTCGGCTTTGCAACGAATCCACCGCCTAGTATACTCCCCAATTACTCCAACGACTTTCTGCAAAGTGCCTCACAAAAGTGGCTGCTGCAACTGGATAGCTTCCACGCGTACCTCTACGAATATCAATCTCCGAAAAATGGCCTGCAAATCGATCAACATGGCACACCGCGAGATAACGACGGTCGTATCGAGCAGTCCCCCGTGCATTACAGTTTTGCCCCTGACGATTCCCGGCTCTATCAGCTCAAGACTCAGCTAAAGCCCGATGCGACTCCATCCAGCAGCGTTCTAAGCGCATTCGCACTCGATGGCGAGCTCAGCGACTATCCGCAAGCGTCTTGGACGACTCCCTTAGACGGACCGCACCGACACTTCGCAGGCTTCCGCGACACCGATCAAGCGATCCGTCTATTCAATGCGAGCAGCGGTGAAATCGAATGGTATCAGCCATCTACAGGCGCCCTGTTAGAGCGCCGATCGATAAATTTCAAACTATCCGAGGCGGCATTGAACCCCACAGACTTTCGCCTCATTTTTAACACTCATTATGAGCCATCCAAAGAACTGCTCGTATTCTACAATTCAGAAGAAGTTCATTGCCTACAGTTCACACAAAAAGCTCCACGTTACTTCGCCTTCAACGATGCCTCAGGCACCAGCGCGATTCACTTCCCTGCGGGAGCCGATTTAATGATACGCCAAACCGACGCAGGCACCTTAAACTTTCACTCGCTCGCACCCGACTCCAATCACGATGAACTCGCATCGCTAACCTTCTATAACGGTGGCAGCGATTATCTGATACAGTCCAACAACGGACACTTCGATGCCACTGCAAGCATTCAAGCCAAAGGCAGCTACCAACAAGGAATCGCACTCCTGCCACTCTCTCAAATTTTTGATAAGGCATACGAGCCCACCCTACTGCCCAAGCTCTTAGCCGGCATTCAGCTCCCAGAGCAGGCCCTGGAGTTTGAACAAATCGAGCGCGCACCCACCGCCCAAATACGACACCAGCCCTACATTAGCGAGCAAATGACGCTCAAGCTTTCGGCCGGTTCGACCATAGGTAATCTCGCAGAACTCAATCTATACCAAAACGAAAAGCTCATCAAAAGTTTTGAAGTCGCCGGAAGCCCGACCAGTTTCCATGAATTTCCAGTGCAGCTCATCCCAGGTTTGAATGCATTCAAACTAGTTGCCATCAATGTAAATGGCATACAATCAATCCCCGCGCTCGCCGAGCTCCAGTTCGGAGATCCGGACGAAAGCGATCGCAACAGTCACAAACTCCACATTCTCGTCGTCGGCATCAACGAATACCAGAACCCAAAGTACTCCCTCAACTACGCATTGCCCGATGCGAGTAGCATTCTTGAAACATTAAAAACCGCAAATGCCGCACTCTACGACGAGGTCTCAACCTATGCCATCTTTGACCACGAAGCCACAGCCGACAACATACTCGCTCAATTCGACAGCATTCGTGCCACAGCAAAACCGCAGGACACCTTTATCTTTTATTTCGCCGGGCACGGAGTCATGTCACAAGAGAACGACCTCTTCTACCTCGTCCCCACCAATGTCACTCAGATTTACGGAGCATCCGACACCCTGAAAACGAACGGCATCTCCAGCTTCAAACTCAAACAACTCGCCGAAACAATCCAGGCACAAAAACAAGTATTCATTCTCGATGCTTGTAACTCAGGCGGCGCGCTCGAAGTATTTACAAGCCGAGGAGCCAGCCAGGAGAAAGCCCTGGCCCAACTTGCGCGAGCGACAGGAACTCATTGGCTAACCGCTTCCAGCAGTTCTCAATTCGCCACAGAGTTTGAGGAGCTCGGCCACGGCGCATTCACCTACGCCCTCCTCGCAGGGCTCAACGGCGCCGCAGATTCCGGCGACGCCCGCGTTAGCATCAACGAACTCAAAGCCTACCTCGAAAGCGAATTACCACGCATCACCGCCCAGCACAAAGGCACCGCACAATACCCCACCAGCTACGGTTACGGCCGCGATTTCCCAGTCGCCCTAAAAAATCAATAACGTTAGGTGTCTTCACTTGTGAAGACCGCGAAAGCACCAACACCGCCTGCACACATTCAAACCTAAAAAAGCACCCACCCGTTAAAACTACCGCGGGCGCCACAAGTGGCGCCCCTACGACTATGATGCGTCCTTTCCTTTACAGTCTCTGCTTGATCGGCCTCTCATTGATCTCATCACTGCATGCGCAATACGAGGCATTGATCACTTCCGAAGAAACCAAGCCCGAAGTCATTATCGAACAAAAACGCCAAGCGGCCATGGGGCCCTTGCGACTCGTGGCACCGAGTTCACATTCAGGGCAACTGCTCGGGATGGAACAATCACCCGATGGCAAATATTTACTTACCTATGATCAAGATTCCCTAAAAATTTGGGATTGTGAACAACGCGTTCCTTTCATCGAGAAAAACTTCTCTGCGAATAACGCCAGCCAACTCCTTGCAGTTCATTTCACCCATATCCCACGCCAGGTGTGTGTCATTTCAAAGAATAATGTAAGTTACTACGATGAATTCAACTTCAACAAATACAAGTGGTCAGCACAGGCATCTACCCCCTATCGCATCGCACACTGGTATGCTGCAGATGAAGCAGCCGTCTATGTCCTCAAACGCAGTCCCTATTACGACGCGAAGACTTCACAAAGCATCTTACTCACACTGGTCAAAATCACAGCCGACACAGACAGTAAACACACTAAGCTTTGCGAGCTAGAACTCCCACTGGATAGCTTTGGCCCCGGCTTCTACCTAAAATCCCCCACTCCCGATTGGACACTCACCGCCAGCAAAGATCGGCAGTCTTTGCTGTTCGCAGCAGGCACTCAACATCCTAGTTTAGAGATAAATCCCCACACCGGAGCCCACCGCATGCACCCAGCACAGGAAGGCTTACTTGGCTATTTGCCAGACGGCAGCTTACTCACTGCAAAGCCGGCTGATTCGCACTGGGCTTATCACATCATTACGCCAGAAAGCGATAAAGTCCTCCGCACCATACCAACACATAGCCAGGACGCGCCTCGGCTACGAAGCATCGACTTCCCGAATACAATTGAGCAAATCCTGCTGCTCCCCACCGAAGCGGGTTTCGTTCTCTATGATTTTCAAACGCAGACAGCTAGCCAAGAAACACGGCCAACTTCGGAAAGAGCGCGTGCCGTCAGCAATTTTAAGACAAAGGAAGCAACCCGCCCGCTACTCGCCATGGAACAGCGAGACGGCTCCAGCTCGCTACAGTTCTTTGATGCCGCCCGTCAAGTGTTCCGTGGGCCTTGGATGCAACAAGCCTGGACTCCTGACAGCATCTACCCGCAAGGCGATCGCTTTGAATTCGCGGCAGTACGAGGAAATAGCGTTCGCTTGATCCACCTCAACGAAGCTGGTCTCCAGGTGCGAGAACTGGCTCCGCCTCCTAGCGACCTGCAGGACATCGCGGTATTCATCCCCGAGCAAGATGGCGCCATCTACTACATAGACGGCAAATCCCCTCAAGTCGCCATGCTTGATTCGCCCCGCGCCCCCACAAGTAAGCGTATTCAATTATCACCTACAAGCTACACCCTATACGGCATTCACCACAGAGTGGGTGGGCGTAAAGCGATCGCAATCACACCCGACGCACAATCCATCGCTCTACTGTTTGATAACCGCTTAGTCGTCTGCCGCAGTGGCAGCAGCAACGATCTTGAGGTCGTCGCCACCATCGATGTCCCGAATAACATCAGCTCGATGGTCGAAGCAGACCCCATCCTCGCCATCTCCGACGATGGTAACAGAATCCTCTATGGAAATTCCAAACATCAAGACGGCGAATATCGTCAAAGCCTCACCTTACATGACCTCAGTCTTGGCAAAGAGCTATGGCGCAAAGAAGCACGCTACGATCAGGATGCGTGCTACATGCGAAACCTCAAATTTATCGAAGGCGGCACTCATTTCGTAGCCAGCAATAACGCGCAGACAAAAATCGCCAAATTCCAAACAGTGGATGGCGCAAAGGTCGGTGATTTAAACGATTACTATGCCAACGAACACCCCTATGTGTATTCCCCGAAAGGCAGCGTCTTTTCACGGATCGCAACCGCATCTAAAAGCGCCTCGATCACACAATATGCACTGCCCAGTGCCAAGCCCCGAGCGACAATTCAATTAAGTCAAAAGCCCGACATCCTGACACCCCTGGCTGACAGCCATTTTTTACTCGCTCACACACTGGGCAGCTCAAGCCTACAGCTCATCGACAGTGCAGTGGCAGCTGTCGTAGCCGACCTCTATCTATTTGAAAATACAAATCAATGGTTGGTGCGTAATCCTGAAACCGGCCTCTTCACTTCCAATCAGGATGCACACGCCAACATTTTCTACGTAAAAGGCGATCAAATCAATCCACTCGCCGCTTACTTTGATAAATTCTATCGGCCACGACTATTGGGTTCACTTATTAACGGCCTCAGCCCCAAGCCCACGATCCGATTGGACAAGCTACGCTACGCTCCCCGATTACACTTAAAGATCGACGGCCCCCAACAACGCGGCCTCTCCGTTGAAGACGAGTTCGAAAGCGTCGAAATCGCCACCGATACCGTCACGCTCAACATTTCAGCCAGCTGCGAAGGCAGCCCCATCAAAGACATCCGTATCTATCAAAACGGAAAACTCGTTTCAGGCGGCACCCGTGGGCTCTTCGTAGAAGACGACGAGGACGCACCCAGCGACGAACTCTTTACCCAAGAAGCCAGCTACACCTTCCCCTTAGCACAGGGCAAAAACCGCTTTCGTGCCATCGCCATCAACGAACAAGAGACCGAGTCCGTGCCCGACGAGATTATAGTCTATTCCGCCAACAGCGAGGAAAGCGACTCCACCGGCATGCGCCTACATCTTTTCGTCATCGGCATCAATGAGTACAGCAACTCAGACTACAATTTGAATTATGCCGTCGCCGATGCCGAGGCCATCAGCCAAAGCATCAAAGCAGGCTCTGAAACGATTTACTCGCAAACCAAAGTCTATCAACTCAAGAACAGCGAAGCCACCCGTGAAAACATAATTGGCATCTTAGAAAACATCCAGGCAGATGCCACCGCACGCGATAGTTTCATCTTCTTCTTTGCAGGTCATGGCGTCGTTTCCGAAGACGAATACGCGGAGTTCTACCTAGCTCCCGCCGACATGACCCAGCTCTACGGCGATCGCAGCACACTGCAAAAACGAGGTCTATCCAGCTACGAGCTACTCGAATACTCACGTGATATCGCCGCGCAAAAACAACTCTTCATACTCGACGCCTGCCAATCTGAAGGCGCACTCAAGACCGTCGCGATGCGCGGAGCCGCGGAAGAGCAAGCCATCGCTCAACTCGCCCGCAGCACAGGCACCCACTGGCTGACCGCGACAGCGAGCGATCAAACTGCAATTGAGTTTAAAACACTCGGGCACGGCGCCTTCACTTACACCTTACTCGAAGCCCTCAACGGCAAGGCCGACACCGGCGACGGCATCGTCTCCGTCAATGAGCTGAAAGCCTACATCGAAGCACGCGTCCCCGAAGTCACTGAAGCGCACAAAGGCAGCGCCCAATACCCCGCCAGTTACGGCTATGGTCAGGACTTCCCAATCGCACTCCCCGAGTGAAAACTTCGCGCCCCACGCCGCGCGCTTTCAACGATGTATATCGAAAAACGCTTTTCCTCCGAAACTATACAGCTTAATCGATACGCGAACCACGGAAAACGGCTGATCTGGCTGGT
Organism: Coraliomargarita algicola; assembly: GCF_033878955.1. Lineage (NCBI taxonomy): Bacteria > Pseudomonadati > Verrucomicrobiota > Opitutia > Puniceicoccales > Coraliomargaritaceae > Coraliomargarita > Coraliomargarita algicola. Next base: position 5,141,880 of record NZ_CP138858.1, on the reverse strand, counting down.
CAAATGGTTCTATAACTTGTAAGACCACGAAATGACCTTTGATTTAATCAATAAAGATTCCGCAGACGCCTACAAAATTTTATCCAGTCTGGTCACTCCGCGCCCGATTGCGTGGGTGACCACTCTGAATGCAGAAGGTGTGGTCAACGCAGCCCCCTTTAGCTTTTTTAATGTATTTGGTTCCAATCCTCCGCTGGTTGCCTTTGCACCGGGAGACCGTGCTGCGGGGGTACCTAAGGATACAGCCCGTAATATCCGAGAAAATGGCGAATTTATTATCCACTTAGTGGACCAAGCGGTGGCCGCCGCAATGAATGCTACTGCGGCCTCTTTACCTTATGGCCAAAGTGAACTGGACACACTTGGGTTAAGTCTAGTCGCGGGCGAAAGTGTCTCCGTGCCTTGGATACGCGAAGCACCTGCTGCGTTGGAATGCCGTCAGCACAGCACGATTGAAATTGGTTCCAACCGTGTGGTGCTGGGTATTGTCCAGCGCGTGCATGTGCGCGAAGGCATGATTGACACCAATACGAAACGCATCGACGTCGACGCTTACCAACCAATCGGGCGCATGGCCTCCCCAAGTTGGTACTGCCAAACAGATCGTTTGTTCGAAATGGAACGCCCGAAATAATTGCTAGAATTACTTCGCTTCGACTACCACCTTGATGCCTTCTTGGCGCAGGTTCACTTGGATCGCCTCATCGATTTGATCGAGTGGGAACTTATGGGTGATCAATGAGGAAACCGGCAGTCCAATACGCTCGGCACGTTGCAGGAAGTGATAGGCGTTGGGATATTCAAAACTGTTATACACCCAGCTACCGACCAGTGAGATCTCTTTAGCACAGATATCTCGGTGCGGGTTAATCGCACACTCGCCACCATCCACAAAGTGACCGACCTCGCAGATACCACCACCACGACGAATCAACTTATAGAGATTCGCATGCGCGGCAGGCACGCCAGTGACTTGGAAGCCCCAGTGTGCACCGAGTCCCTTGGTTAGCCCCTTCACCTTCTCTGCGATCTCGTCGATGCCTGAATACTCCTTATAGTTGATCACTTCATCGGCTCCCATGCTGCGAGCGATTTCGAGGCGATCGGGATTTCCATCAAGTGCGATGATATTGTTCACGCCGTGTGTTCGCAGCACAGCAATCATCAGTAATCCGATAGGTCCACAGCCTTGCACGACAACGCGAGTACGGAAGTTCAAAGGATTATTGCCACAGCTCTTGGCACGCTCGAGGGCGTGACATACAACGGCAGCAGGCTCAATCAGGCAACGTAGGTCAACGCTCATATCATTGACCACGAAGAAGGAAGAGCCGGGACGTATGATCATATACTCAGCAAAATAGCCGTTCAAATGATTATCGGGCTCATCGAGTAGCAAACCATAGACTTTAAGATCATCACTCAAGTTGGCTTTGGCAGGATTATATTTGGCCACCAAGCAATCGGGAGAGGTTTCCAGCAGACTGGTCACGATCTTATCGCCAGGCTTCACGGCCTTGCCGACACTGTCCATCTTGATGGCGCTACCGACCTTGACAACTTCTCCGGTGCCTTCGTGCCCGAGCACGTTGGGTGTGAGACCAAAGGGGTCTGACTTATAGCAGTGAACATCGGTGCCACATACTCCACATGCTTCGACTTTGACCAAGATCTCATCCTCACCGATCTCACGGATCGGAAATTCCTTAATCTCAAATTTGCGCGGCTCAACCAACACTGCAGCACGGGCAGTCTTAGCCGCGGAACTCGATGTAACCGCTGCAGCCTGTGGGGCTTGTGTTGCTTTATTCTGCGCGCCGACACCTGCGATGACATCACGCACAATGCGGTCAATTTGCTCTTTACTTACATTCATACAAAAAAAGTTATGCTAGCTCAGTTGATATACACTGAATATTCAGGTGGAAACAAAACAGGCACCTGATTAAAGGTGCCTGGTATCAAATTATATGCACGAAGCCGCTAGATGCTGAGACCAAGTTGACCAAAGGCCATCTCACGCTCATCCAGTAGCTCTTGATTGGAAGCGGCAATCTTCTCCTTCGCATAATCAGTCAATTTAATGCCTTCGACAACGCGCCACTTACCGATGGCATCGACTTTGATGGGCATCGATGTAATCAGACCTGCAGGCGTACCATATTCACCATTGGAAATCACGCAGACACTGTGGAAATCGCCACGGGTGGGGGTGCACAAATCACGCACAGTATCCACCACTGCATTCGCAGCCGAAGCGGCCGACGATGCACCGCGTGCTTCAATGATCGCTTTACCTCGCTGTCCGACGACTGGCACAAAAGTGTCTTTCAACCAAGCCGCATCAGTGATGACATCAGTGGCTTTGAGACGACCGATCTTGGCGTTATAAAAGTCGGGGAACATTGTGGGGCTATGATTGCCCCAAACACAAAGCTCAGAAACTTCCTTAACCGACACGCCCGCCTTTTGTGCCAATTGCGTCTTGGCACGATTCTCGTCCAATCGAGTCATTGCAAAGAACTGATTATTTGGAATGTCCGGCGCACTCTTCATCGCAATCAGGCAGTTAGTGTTACAAGGGTTACCAACCACGACCACACGCACGCTTGGCTTTGCGTTGTCGTTGATCGCTTTGCCCTGACCGACAAATACCTTGCCATTGATGCCAAGTAGATCGGCACGTTCCATGCCCTGCTTACGCGGGACGGAGCCGACTAGCAGCGCCCAATCGACATCTTTGAAACCTACCGCGAGGTCGGAGGTCTGCACAATTTCGGTCAACAAAGGAAATGCACAATCATCCAATTCCATCGCAACACCTTTAAGTGCAGCCATTCCGGGTTCGATTTCGATCAAGTTCAGCGCAACTGGTTGATCCGGACCAAACATTTGCCCCGATGCAATGCGGAAGAGAAGTGCGTAGCCGATATTACCAGCCGCGCCAGTAACGGCAACACGAATAGGTGCTTTTGATTTCATAAGAAGAATTATTTTTACGGTTTAGGTTAACAATTTTTCAGTTAATTGGTTTTCTGTATGCCTGCAATATTTCTCGACCTAGCCATCGCTGATAAAGGATCTGAATACCTGCAAACAAAGAACAAAAAACCGAAGTCAACTAACTGAGCTTTTGCATGATCATATCAGTGATCTTCTGGACCAAAGCTTCGTCTGCATTTGCGGTCGGAGCGCTGCCTAAATTACAGGCGCAGGCAGAGGGCTGAGGCTGAGTATGCACGGTGATTTCACCCGCATCACAGAGCTCACACTCTTTCAATTCTTCCAGGCGAGAATCAGGCATGCCGAGCTTTTTGCGAATCTCGATCAGTTCCTTCAGCTTGTCGGGACCGTATTGCTTAGGACCACCAATCTGCATAGTGACGGCAACAGTCTGACAGAAAGCGTCGGTGTTTTCCATCTTCCAGTATGCATCTTCCACATCTTTACCCCAGCAGATCACACCATGGTTCTGCATCAGAATAGACTGGTGCTTCTTGGCGAGTGCGCCCACTTCGCGAGCATTCTCTGGAGAGCCTGGAGTTTGGTAGCTAGCGAGACCGATCACACCTAAGAAAACTTCTGGCTCAGGAATCAAGCAAGCTGGAGGCACGACACCTGCCACCGCAAATGCAGTGCCATAAACTGGGTGCGCATGCACGCAAGACTTTGCCTTAGGCTCCGCTTTCATAATCGCGAGGTGTGTGTTGACCTCAGATGTGCGTGGACGTGTGCCGGCAATTTGATTTCCATCGAGGTCGACCATGCAGATATCATCCGCAGTCATGAAGCCTTTAGAGATCAGAGTTGGTGTGCAAAGCACCATGTTGTCGCCTACGCGAACAGTGATGTTACCACCGTTGCCATCGACATAGCCCTTACTCCAAATGCGCTTACCAATGCCACACATGCGCTCCTTGATCGCTTGAATCTCGGGCGAGTAGAAAAACTTTTCAAGCTCCGCTGCAGTCTTGGGGTCGCCGCCTGGCTTCCAATTGTCCTCGGCATCCGGCAACTCTGGATTGTGGATACGAGGCGCACCTGAAGCGGAGGCAGCGGGTGCTGCAGCAGGCGCTGCGGCGGTGGCTCCCGGTTTGACCTTATTCTTACGAAGGATGTCGCGCGCCATGGGCGTGAGCTTTGCATTTTCTGGAACAGTGCTGAGGCACTGACCTTGCTTGATCATTTTTTCGAGATCTTTTGCGGTGTAGAGTTTGCTCATAATATTGGTGGGTTGACCAGTGTTCAGCTGGTCGGGTTTGTGTTAAATATTGTTAAAGTGAATTGGTTTTCGGTGGAGTCACTGATTTCAACTGGGAACGAATGAACAGGAAAGTGATGAACCGTTATGTGACGCTCTGAGGCGGCTCATAACGATAGGTATCGAGAAGTGCGACGCTGATTGCGTCCAGAGGAGTGCGATGCTCGAAGGGCTGCATGGCTTCGGCACCTTCGACGTAAAGGATGTCGTCCCCCACTCCGGCTCCTAGGTTATCGTAAGCAACCAGTGCCCAAGCATCGGAAAGCCCACTTGGATTCTGCCCCGTCAACTCTTTAGCTCCCTGCGGCATCACCACAAGATAACGCCCGCCACGTAGACCAGAGTCCGCATGACTAAGTGTCACATTACCGATGACTTTACCTACTTTCATTCTGCGTCGTCGACCAAGCCCATGACTTGGTTGCGTATGGGTGAAGTGTCATCGTGAACAGAATTTTGCGTCCACGAACCATCGGTGGTAATGAAAACTCGGGTATGCTGCCCGGCTCCGATCGGATCGAGTGCGGCAAACGGCGATCCCGCGTCCGCCCCATGCTCATCAATCGGCGTGCAAAGCACGATCTTCTGAGCCTTGAGGCTGGGGTGACCGATGCTGACTACAGCATGGCCATCTACGCGGGCGAGTATCATTACAATAATTAAGAATTAGGAAATCAGAATGAGGATAAAAAACCTCTATCGAACGATGTTTAGGTTATTGACCAGAGTGCAGCGGCGATAGCGCGTGAAGGTGCGTGGTGTCGTAATCCCCTCACCTGTAGTCGTCGCAATGGAGTAGCTAATAAAGCCTTCACCACCCATACCGAGGCCGGCCACACAAGGACCATTCTTCACGTAGATCGTGGTATCCATTTCCTGCCCCATCTGCGTCAAACGCTCGACATTCATGGAGTGGATCATTGCAGAGTGCTTATCACCGTGCTCGGATTGCTTCGCGATGCTCAGCGCTTGGCTGAAGTCATTGGCGCGAACAATCGGAAGTAATGGCATCATTTGCTCTTCTTGAACAAATGGATCGTTGGCATCTGTTTCCGCAATCAGCATTTCAACGCTGGAATCGATGTTGAGGCCAGCGATGCGAGCGAGCGCATCAGGGTTTGCACCCACCCACTTACGATTGAGAACCGCACTGCCACAGCCTACACCATCCTTGAAGTCGAAGACTTCTTTTTTGATAGCTTCGAGTTGCTGTGCAGTGAGTAGAACGGCACCTTGACGAACCATCGCATCCAGAGTCTTTTGGTAAGAATCTGCCACCGCGATAATTTGCTTCTCCGCGATGCAGAGCAGATTGTTGTCGAAACCACCACCAGTGATGATGTCACGAGCGACACGATCGAAATCAAGTGCGCTGCAATCGTCGACCACTACCGGAGGATTACCTGGACCTGCACAAATCGCGCGTTTGCCAGTTTTCATGGCCGCATCCACCACACCGGGGCCACCGGTGATGCAGAGTAAGTCAACATCCTCATGCGAACACAGTGCATTGAAAGAATCGAGAGTGGGCTTCTCAATGGTGCAGACCAGATTAGTGATCCCTGTTTCTGCCTTAATCGCCTCGTTGATTTCATTGACTGCCAATGCAGCCACTGCAGCGCCCCCCGGGTGAGGATTGAAGACAACAGAGTTCCCCGCAGCCACCATATTGATGATGTTGCCCGCAATGGTCGGCACGGAGTGTGTCAGTGGAGTCACCCCCACGATCACGCCCCAAGGAGCGGCTTCATCCATTGTGATACCAAAATCACCGCTCATGCCTTGTGGCACCAGGAACTCAGGTCCCAGCACATTCTGGACACCTTGCAACTTCAAAGGCTTGTGTGCGCGACGTCCGATCTTGGTTTCGTTATACTCAATGTCGCCCCAACGCTCCGCGTTATCGACACACATTTTCTTAACGATATTGACGATCTGGGTGCGTGCAGCCCAACCCTTTTTCTGTAGCTGCTCGAAGCCACTGCGTGCAGCGGTGACGGCTTGATCGGCATCATCAAAGACACCATGCTTACCGGGGCGTACTGGATCGTCGGCATCCCAAACGACCCTTTGGACTGGAGCTGTGCGAGCACTTCACTCACCACATCGCGTATCGCGGCTTCATTCAACTGACTCATATAAAATTCTTTCTATTAATTAACTGTTCTTGGCTTCGTAAGTCTTCTTACCTCCGATGCTGACCGTATCGATCAGTCCGACGATGGCAGCATCGACGGGGAGTTGCTTCAAACCCTCTGCCTGACGAGCCGAACTGCCTTGTGCAAACATGACGAGCTCTCCTTCACCAGCACCGAGCGTATCGATCGCGATGATGGTATTGCTACCGGGCTTGAATTTAGAGGGATCTTCCGGATCGACCAGCATGGGGCGAACCATGAGGAGCTTACGCCCCCGCATGGACTCATCCTTTTTCGTCGATACGACGGATCCTATGACTTTTCCGAGGTACATCGGAGTTTACTTAGCAGCGCGCTTAGGAGCGGACTTAAGAGCAGGCACGACGTTTTCAACATCTTCGTGAGGACGAGCGATCACGTGTGCGCTCACGACTTCGCCGTAACGGCCAGCCGCTTCGGCGCCTGCTTCGATCGCAGCGTTTACAGCAGCGACATCGCCAGTGACGACGGCACTGACCAGTGCGCTACCGACACCCTTCATAGGGCCAGCGAGTTCAACGTTTGCTGACTTGAGCATAGCGTCTGTGCCTTGAACGAGACCGATGAGTCCTTTAGTTTCGAGAATTCCAATTGCTTGTTTTGCCATAATATTTTTGTGGGTTGATGTTAATTGTCTGAATTTAGATTGATAAAAAGTTAGGTAATAAAGTTAGCTGGCTTTTACTTTGCGGAAGACTTCCCGTGCGATGACGAGTTCTTCGTTGGCAGGAATCACAAGCACTTTAATTTTTGAATCCGGGCTGCTAATAATGCCCTCGGCACCACGTATTGCTTTTGCATTGGCAAGCGGATCGATCTGCACGCCAAGGTCTTCAAGCCCCGCACAAACCGATGCACGCAGGTCCGCATCATTCTCACCGATACCTGCGGTAAATACGATCGCTTCAGCACCGCCCATTTTGAAGAAGAAAGAACCTGCCCAATGGCGGATGCTATCGATCAAGACGTCGATCGCAAGTTGTGCATTCTCGTTCCCCGCTTCAATCGCTTCGCAGATATCGCGAGCGTCATTGCTCACACCGGAGAGCCCGAGCAAACCACTTTCTTTATTGAGTTGACGTTCCGCTTCTTCGACGGAGATGCCCAACATCTTACAAACGTAAGGGATGGCCATCGAATCCAGATCGCCGACACGATTATTCTGAGGCAAGCCGCCTTGTGGGCTAAAGCCCATGCTAGCTCCGATGGCGACGCCATTCTGAATCCCAGTTACGGAGCTACTACCGCCAAGGTGGCAAGAGAGCACGCGCAAGGGAGCGCCTTCATATTCACCAGGGCCGTCAACATAGAGCTGACGCACGCGTTCGGCGACCACTTCGTTGCCTAGCATTTCCGCCGAGCGTTCCGCTACGAATTTGTGGCTGGCACCGTGAAAGCCATAGCGACGGATGCCCAAATCGCGCCAAGCCTGCGGAATCGCATAGTTGTATGCGGCTGGCGTCATCCATTGATAAAAGGCCGTCTCAAAGAGCGCGACCCGTGGGACCGTAGGTAATTTTTCTGCGAAGCAACGGATCCCCGTTGCGTATGCAGGATTGTGGGCGGGTGCGACCTCCTTGAAACCTTCGAGGGCTTCAAGGACGCGCGCATCCGCTGTTACACAACCACTGAGGTCTTTGCCTAGTACGGTTTTAAAACCAACGGCATCGATTTCCTCACCTGATTGAAGATGTCCCTCCCCGACTAAAGTTTCCAGCATATCTTCGATGCAGTTTGTATAGTCGGTGACGCGTTCGTAGCCACCACTGGCAAGTTGCGCAGCGTTACTATCATCCATATCGAATAGACGATACTTGAATGAAGTGGAACCAAGGTTTGCGATGAGAATCTTCATATCTTTTGAGTTAAATAGTTTTCAGTTTACCAGTTCCCCGTAAATAAATTGGAGAACTGAAAACCGAAACACTGATAAACCGAACGAGCTCGCTTAGGCGATCCAGTTGCCGAGTTTGCTAAGGTCGTCGTGTGGACGAGGGATCACTTGCACAGCGACCACTTCACCAATGCTACCAGCAGCATCTGCACCGGCTTCAACGGCAGCTTTTACAGCAGCCACATCACCCGTGAAAAAGCCAGTAACCAGGCCAGAACCAATTTTTTCGTAGCCAGTCATAGTGACGTCAGCTGATTTAAGTGCGGCATCGCATGCTTCCATAAGGCTCACGAGCCCTTTACATTCGATCATTCCAATTGCTTGTTTTGCCATAATATTTTATCTCCCGATTTTAAGGGTTAAGCTTCAAAGTATTTCATCAAGTCATCGTGCGGACGCGCGATCACGTGGGAGGCGACGAGTTCGCCAACGCGGTTTGCCGCTTCGGCTCCCGCTTCAACAGCTGCTTTCACGCTGCCAACATCTCCTTTAACGAGAACGGTCAAAAAACCGCCTCCGATGGAGATTTGCTTCACAAGGCTAACCGAAGCTGCCTTAGCCATAGCATCACTGGCTTCGATGGAGCCGGTAAGACCTTTTGTTTCTACTAATCCGATGGATTCACTCATAATATGTGTGGGTTGGTTGTGTATTGTGTTTGAATTAAACGCCTGAAAGCGAAGAATAAAAAATTAGGATAATTAAAAGGCGACTACTTGATGAGCTCGCAGGGTGTATCTTGGGTAAAGCCACAGGCATTGCCCTCGTCAGTGTCGATGTGAACTTCCAATTTAAAGGAAGGGTCCACCCGGACAAAAATCCGATCAAAAGTCACACCGAGCTCACCGCCGACGCGTAACTTCATGAAAGACTTATTCTCGACGCCATAATACTCGGCATCTTCCGGTGCCATGTGCACGTGCGGTGCAGCACGAATGACACCCTCTTTCATCTCAAGAAAGCCAGCAGGTCCCATCAACATGCAACCTGGCGTGCCTGCGATGTCGCCCGAGTTGCGAATTGGAATCTTAAAGCCCAATGAAACTGCATCCGTATAAGCAAGCTCCACCTGATCAAAATCACGGCAAGGCCCTAAGATCCGCAGATTAGAAATCACACGACTGCGAGGACCGATCATTGTCACCGACTCCTGAGCCGCATACTGCCCGTCCATATACAAATCCTTCATTGGCGTCAACTTATGCCCCTTACCGAACAGGACCTCTACAGACTCCTGCGACAAGTGACAGTGGCGTGCACTAATATTAACGACCAACGGATTGGGACCTTGCTTCTGCTGCGAACTACCTTGACCTACAAAACGAGAGAGGCTTTGACGCACTAATTGCTCCACTTGAGCACGATTTAGGGGTGATTGACTCATAGAAATATCTTTATAAAGTTGGAATTAACGAAAGAAATCCACTTTTTACCCACATAAGTCAACATATTTCTTGCGTTTTCCCAAATAAATCAAAAATTAATGGGCATGCTAGCCCCAGAACGCCAACAGCAAATACTCACGCTCCTAGAAGAACGTGGCACCGTACGTACCATCGATCTGGCTGAAGAATTTCAAGTCACCGACGAAACAATACGTCGCGATCTGCAAACACTAGCTGAAAACCAACAATTAAGTCGCATCCATGGAGGCGCCAGCAGTCTGAACGGACGCCCCAAGCTCCAATCCTTCACAGAGCGCCACTTACTACAGGTCGAGAAAAAGGAAGCTATCGCAAGGGCCGCACTGGAGCGAATTCAACCCGGCCAAACCTATGCTTTCGACAGCAGCACGACTAGCTTTGCACTGGTCACAATGCTCCCCGACCTCCCTTACCGTGTTCTGACCAACGCCTATGCAGTCATCGACCAATTAGTCAGCATGGAACAGGTCGATCTCATTTCAACCGGAGGCAACTACCACCCGAAGACACAAACCTTTATCAGTGGCGACAGTTATAACATGCTACGTCGACACAACATCAACTGCGCCTTTGTCTCCTGCATCGGCCTCGATCGGCATCGAGGCCCCTCCGAAGGCTTCGAACAGCAAGCGGTCTTCAAAGAGACACTCATACAGATTGCTCAACAAGTCGTCCTACTGGTTGACTCCACAAAGCTAAACAAGAACTCCGAATACTTCTTCGCAAACTTACGCGACATTACCGAAATCATAACCGACGACGGTGCCCCCACTGAATTCGTACAAGACCTACGAGCAGAAGGTTGCACCGTAACGATTGCCCAACCATAACTACCATACACATGTCAGAGAAAAAGATCTACCTCGCTGTCGACCTCGGCGGTGGCAGCGGACGCGTCCTCGCCGGAGAATTCGACGGCCAGCGCATCGAACTCCACGAATTGAACCGCTTCGAGAACCGCCCGCTGGAACTCCCCGACGGCCGCCACTGGAACCTAACCGGAATTTATTTAGATATACTAGACGGGCTCAAGGCAGCCGCCAAAAAGTATGGTAAGCAACCCATCAGTGTCGGCATCGACACCTGGGGCGTCGACTACTCACTGCTGGACAAAGACGGCCACCTGCTGGGCCTGCCCTTCCAATATCGAGACCCCCGCACCGACGGCATGATGGACAAAGCTTTTTCCATTATTCCTAAAAAAGAAGTCTACGAAGCCACCGGCATCCAATTCATGGCCTTCAACTCGGCCTTTCAATTACTCTCCGAAGTAGAGCGAAACAGTCCCGCCCTCGCAGCGGCCGAGGACATACTATTCACTCCCGACTTGCTCGGCTACTGGCTCACAGGCAACAAAACGCATGAGCGCAGCATCGCCAGCACCTCGCAACTCTACAATCCCAACACTGAGAACTGGGACTACTCACTCATCGAACGCCTCGGCTTGCCCAAGCGCCTCTTTAAGGAGATCAGCGACGCGGGCGACACGCTCGGTGAGCTACGCCCCGGCCTGAAGCAACATACCGGCCTGAAAAAGCTCAAAGTCATCACAGTCGGTGGTCATGACACTGCCAGCGCAGTGGCCGCCGTCCCCAGCCAAAAGGCGACGCCAGCTTATCTTAGCAGCGGCACTTGGTCGCTGATGGGACTGGAGCTACCCAAACCGATCATTTCGGAGCAATCCTTTCAAGATGCCTTCACCAACGAAATCGGTGTCAATGGCAGCGTGCGCTTCTTGAAAAACATTTGCGGTCTTTGGCTGATTCAAGAATCCCGTCGCTACTGGCTCGATCACGGCCACGACTACAGCTATGCCGATATGGCGGGCCTCGCCTCAAAGGTCGAACCTTTCCGCTCGCTGGTCGACCCGGACGATCCTCGCTTCACAGAGGCGGGACGCATGCCGGAAAAGATTCAGGACTTCTGCCGCGAAACCAAGCAACAAGTCCCTGAAACTCCGGGCGAAACGATCCGCTGCATTTACGAAAGCCTCGCCCTGCGCTACGCGGAGGTCTGGGCAAAACTGCCCAACTACACCGACGAAGCGCCCGACTGCCTCCACATCGTCGGCGGAGGTTGCCAGGACAAACTCTTAAATCAATTCACCGCCAATGCCCTGGGCACCAAGGTGCTGGCCGGCCCGGTCGAAGCCACTGGCCTGGGCAACATCATCGCCCAAATGATGGCCGACGGCGTAATCACCACACTCGCCGAAGGACGCAAGATCGTCGCCAATTCCTTCCCGATCACCACCTATGAACCCACCGACACCGCAGCTTGGGACGCGGTGAAAGAACGCTTCGCGCAGCTCAGCAGCTAGACTGCTACGCACGCGCACACGATTTCAACAAACAACATCAATCATCCACGAAACACACTCAACTTTCACACTCAAAGTTAAGCGTCGATCGTTCAATATCTCCTCAACATGAGCATGCTCCACACACCTCCCAATCGCCCGGCAGGCAAGTCCATCCAATTGATGACGACTTGCCTCTGTGACGCCTTTTATGCCGACGTGGCCCAAGCCACCGTCGAAATACTTGAGTTTCTCGGTTGCGAGATCGAACTGCCCGACGGGCAGACCTGCTGTGGACAGCCTGCCTTCAACTCCGGCGATTGGGTCAGCTCCCGCAAAGTCGTGCGCCACACCGCCAAGGTATTTGCGGGTGATAAACCGATCGTCGCTCCCTCGGGCTCCTGCGCAGCCATGGTCTTCCATGGCGCACCATTGGCTTTCGAAAAAGAAGCCGACCTGCCGGAAATCCAAGCACTGGCCAACCGCACCTGGGAGTTGCTGGACTTTATCGTCTTCGGCCTCGGCGTCACCGAATGGCCCGGCAAATTTGACGCCAAGATCACCGTACACCGCAGCTGTCACCTACGCGGCTCACGTAGCCCGGAAGCGATGGCCAGCCTCTTAGGCTCGATCGAAGGCCTCACTGTAGAACCCATTGACGAGACGGAACAATGTTGCGGATTTGGCGGCACCTTCGCGGTCAGTTTCCCCAACATTTCCAACAGTATGGGCACGCTCAAAATTGAGAAACTCACCGCCAGCAAGCCCGACATCGTTGCCGCGGCCGATATGGGCTGCATGATGCACTTCGGCGGCATGATGGAAAAACAAGGTTACCCGCAAAAACGTATGCACGTCGCCCAAATCCTCCGCGACTCTCTCAAAAACGCAGGCAAGATCTAAGCTATGAAGACTCAACAACAAATCGACCGCACGGCACGCGACCTCGACCCCGAAGTTCACGATTCCAACTTCATGGGCGCCAAGCTCAAGTCCGAGCGCCGCTACGCAACGCTGCACCGCGACTACGACGATCCTGACAAGCTGCGTGAGACCGCCGGCCTGATCAAACAACACACGCTGGAACACCTCGACACCTATCTGGCACAGGCGGAAGCCTCCTTCCAGCGCAACGGTGCCACGGTGCACTTCGCAGTCGATGACGACGCCGTCAACGCCAAGGTGCTCAGCATCATGAACGAGAACAACGCCAAGAGCGTGGTGAAGTCGAAGAGCATGCTGACTGAAGAGACGCATATGCTCAAATACCTTGAGGAGAACGGCAAAGAAGTCGTCGAGACAGACTTGGGCGAGTTCATTCTTCAGATCGATAACGATCACCCCTCGCACATCGTCACGCCCATCGTGCACAAGAACCGTCGCGGCATCGCCAAGAGCTTCGAGCGTGAAGGCCTCGGCGACTACAACGACGACCCCGAAACCATCACCCGCCGCGCCCGCAAGCACCTACGCCAAAAATACATCGATGCCGATGTCGGCCTGACAGGTGGTAACTTTGTTTCGGCAGAGAGTGGCCGCGTGGTGCTCGTCACCAACGAAGGCAACGCGCGCTTCTGCATGGCGGCCAACAAAATTCACATCGCAGTGATCGGCATCGAAAAACTGGTGCCCACTGACCGCGACCTCGGCCTGTTTTTAAACTTAATCGGTCGCTCCGGCACCGGCCAACAGCTCACCGTATATAATCAATTTATCGCGGGCCCCAAATCAAAGGACCAACCTCACGGCCCCGAACAAACACACATTATCTTCGTCGACAATCGTCGCACCGAGGTGCTGGCCAGTGACTGCCGCGAAATTCTCCGCTGCATCCGTTGCGGTGCCTGCCTCAACGTTTGCCCGATCTATCGTCAGTCCGGTGGCCACGCCTACCGCAGCGTCTACCCGGGCCCCGTCGGTGCGGTGCTGAGTCCACTACTGGCAGGCAATCGCTTTCCGGAACTCGCAGACTTACCCAAAGCCTCCAGTCTCTGCGGCGCATGTAACGAAGTCTGCCCGGTCAATATTCCGATCCCGGACCTATTGCTACGCCTGCGCGACAAGGCCAAGCGCGAAGGAGCGAAGGTTGCCATGAAGGGCACTCCAAACCTCGCGATGTGGGCCACACTTTGCTCACAGCCTACCATGTGGAAAACCGCACTCTCCATGGGGCACACCATGAACTACATTCCCACCGAATTAGTGCCTCACCCATCCGCTAAATCTTGGCAAGGCGCACGTAAGTTGCCTAAATTCCAAGGTGGCGAATTCCGTAAATGGTTCAAAAATAGAAAGTAATTTCATCATGAGTTCTGATAGAGAAAAAATCTTTAGCGCCATTCGCGCCGCCCTCGATCCCCTGCCCACTCGCACAGAAAAGCCTGAGTGGGAAGAGTCCCTAGTGGTCTGCAAACCTTCCGGACAGTTCGATAGTTTAAAGGCACAGTTTGCTGACAAACTCGCATTTGCCAGTGGTCGCTTTTACGACTCCGTCGAGCCACTGGCCGAGTTTCTAAAAGCCGAGCAAAGCACTTTCGGCTACTGCGATCCCGCGCTGGCACACCTCCTCGACGGCGTCGAAGGCATTACTTTCGATACCGAATATGATGAATCCAAGATCAACGAATACAGCTTTGGCATCACAAAAGGTAGCGCAGGCATCGCCGAGAGCGGCACCATCATGCTCAAAGACGGCGATACCTCGGCCCGCCTAGGCGCCCTCGCCCCCTGGATTCACATCGCAGTCATCGACGAGGCCGACATCGTGCCACACATACCGGCGGCCATCGAACGTTTCGGCGATGACCCTTCGATCATCTTTGCGACCGGCCCCTCCAAGACGGCCGACGTCGAGGGCATCCTCATCGAAGGCGTCCACGGCCCTGGCATTCAAGTCGCACTCGTACTTTCCTAGAAAGCTACCAACTTTCTATACCGACCAAAGCAGCACGAACATTCCCCACGCCGGGGCGTGTTCTACATAATATCACAATATAGAAATACAAATTATGAATACGGTTATGGAAAAATACGTCGGTTATATTAACAAGCTCAGCGGTAACATTTTATTAGGTTGCGACGGATTCGTCGACGAGACCTATGAGATCGTCCAAGAGCGCAAAAGTCAGAGCGAATATAGCGCAATGACGAATCTCAAGATGTTTGGCGAATTACTGGTCGAACGCGCCGACGGTGGCGTGGGCGTCGAACTCGTGCCCAAACGCCGCTGCGAAGGTGGCTTCGGTATCAACTCCGGGCGCATCGCCGCCATCCTCGGACTCAAGCCCCGCCTGCCGGGCCTTTACGGCAAAGCCAGCATCGATCCGGCCTTTGTCGAGTTTGAGGACATCTGCGACATCTACTCCCTCGGCGATCCCGCCCTCACCATCGCCCTGGAATTTGGCGACGGCAAGGTATTGATGAGCAACCTGGAAGCGGTCTCCAACCTCACGTGGGCGGACTTCGAAGAATATTTCACCGAAGCACAGCTCAAAGAACTGTTCTCCGATGTCGACATCTTAGGCCTCGGCTACTGGTCGTTGACTGCTGATTTCGATGGCTTCTTCAAGGGCTTCATGAAGCAATACGAGACGCTCACACCGCCTCGCCGCATGTTCTTCGACTTCGCTGATATCAAAAAGAAATCCAGTGAGTCCTTCGTAAATTCACTGGAGCTGATCAAGCCATACAACAGCAAGATCCCCATGACCTTTAGCCTCAATGAACACGAGGTGCTAGAGCTCTGCTCACGCATTGGCATCGAGCGTCCCGAGTTGAAGCCAGAAACCATCGCGACCACTTTAACACTTGCCCGCGAGAAGATTGGCTTCGACGAATTAGTCGTTCATACGCCCGAATTTGCGGCCGCATCCAGTGCGAAAGATGGCGAAGCCTATGCCATCCAAGAGCGTCAAACCAAAGTCATCCGCTCCGCAGGAGCCGGCGACAGCTTCAACGGAGGCTACATGTGCGCCTCCCTCGGCGACCTCCCACTCAAGGAACGCCTAGTCATGGCCAATGCAGCCACCGCCTTCTTCGTCACCCACGCCACGGGCCCGACCAAGGAAGAGCTGATCGCACAAATCGAAAAAGCCTCGGATAAATAAGGGAACTCCAAACACAGGAAACGATTATGAAGACACTTTATAAACTACCCCTCTTGGACCCTCAATCAACCGAAGGATTCAAAGCCGTCCAACTCAAAGGCGAAAGCCCCACAAACTGGTCTGTAAATAGCTACACTCTGCGCGGCGGCCTACAAGAAGGCGTCCAAGTCGTGGAGATCAACAACGGCAAACTCTCCTTCGCCGTCCTGCCCACTCGCGGCATGGGCATCTGGAAGGGCCAATGTGGTGAGGTCGCACTCGGCTGGGACTCCCCCGTCAAAGATCCGGTCAACCCCGCGTTTATCAATTTACAGGATCGCGGAGGTCTCGGCTGGCTCAAGGGCTTTAACGAATGGTTCGTGCGCTGTGGTCTCAATAGCATGGGAGCCCCCGGCATGGACACCGTGCTCGACTACAGTGGCAACGAGTTCGAAGTGCCACTCACACTGCATGGCAACATCGCTAACGTGCCCGCCCGCGCAGTCAGTATCGAAGTCACCGACGAGGCAATTATCGTTCGTGGTGAAGTCGACGAATCCATGATGTTCGGCCCCGCCCTGCGACTCAACACCGAGATCCGCACCGAGTTCGGCTCGGGCGCGATGCGTATCACCGACACAGTGACCAATCTAGGCAATAACCCACAAGAGCACGAAATGCTCTACCACATAAACTATGGAGCCCCCATCCTGGAAGAAGGCGCCCGCCTAGTCGCCCCCTTCAAGCAAGTCGCACCGCGCGACCCGCGCTCCACCGAGGGCATCGACACTTTCGGCGAATACGGCGCGCCTCAAATCGGTTTCGTCGAACAAGCCTATCTCTATGACCTAGCGGGTCAGGCGGACAACCAGGAAACAATTACTATGTTGCGCAACGCCGCCGGTGATCAAGCCTCCCTGCTGCGCTTCTCACTCAAGGACTTCCCCTGCTTCACACAGTGGAAAAACACCGCAGGCACCGCCGATGGCTACGTCACCGGACTCGAACCCGCGACCAATTATCCAAACTCCCGCCGATTTGAAAGAGAGCAAGGCCGCGTTCTCAGCTTAGCCGGAGGCGAGTCGCGCACCACAAATATCACAATCGAAGCCCTGGATACTAAGGAAGCAGTCGACTCAGTAGAATCTGAGATTCAGGCGCTTCAGAAAACTGCGCAAGGAACCGTGCACCCACAGCCACTTGGGCACCTATCTGGCAGCTAATCAAGTCGACGCATTCTCCCTTCGGAATGCTTGTCGCTTTCTTCATAAATATGATGCCAACACAATCGTTGGCATCATTTTTGAGGTATTTTGGAAACACAGCACACAGAATATGCAATTTCTCTAAATTTGAATGCCTGAAAGCTATTGACAAGCTCCCATGGCGCAAGCTTCATGACCTTTTTAATGCGCTCATAAGACGCGCTTTTCGATAATGGAAAATTTTGCAGATCAATGCCTCGACATGGCCCAATCCATTTTGGGACATAATTTAGAATCAATCACCGAACAGGGTACGATCACTCCTGTAGCCGGCGAAAATAGCCGTCTGGATGAGCCCGGACACGCAGCTCTTGCCATCGGCGAGTATTACCGCGCGACCAATGAGACCTCTCTCGGAGATTACGATTTAGTCGACCTGGCAGCACGCACGGTCACCGCCCAGGCCTTTGCCCCGGAGGAAATGGAAAACGGCCTCGCTTATGCAGCGCTGGGCCTCTTGTCCTTCAGCCCCGCGAAAGATCGCAACGCCGTTTGGGAACGCCTGATGGATCCCACTCGCGAACAACTCGACAAGCTTCTACTCGAACGCAGCGATTACGAAAACCACTACCAAGCTTTCAACATTGCGAAAGCAGTGACTCGCTTCAGCCTAGGCCTGTCTAAGAAAGACGAAACGGGTCGCCTGATCGACCGCTTCTTGGAGCGCATCGACAGCAAGTCTTCCACTGGCTACATCGACGATGCGGCGGGCGACGATGCCCGTCTCGGCGGCGCATTCGACATCTACGGTGTCATGAGCTTCGTCTTTATTCGCCAATCCCTGCAACTTCACGCAAACTTGCACCTGCGCGAACGCAAGCTGCCAAGCTTGCGCTCTTACTCGGAGAAATATCTAAAACTCATTCCAGACTTGGCTCGCCAAGACGGTGTGGGCTGGGCCTACGGTCGCTCGCTCGGTGCCTATGGTCAGATGCACTGCATCAGCCTCACACTACAAGCACTGCGTGATGGTTGGATTCCCGCCAATCAGCGTGACCTCTACGTCGATGCGGTACGCCGTCTCTTCATGAATTTCTTCGTCACCTACCTCGACCAGGAACACGGCTATCTCGTGATACGCGACGAAGAGCGCAGCACAGTGCCTTACCATACCACACGTATGGCCAACTTCGACGCCGCTCGCTACCTCTGCCAGTGGTCTCGCTTGGCACGCTCTGCAGGTGGCAGTGCCGCCCCCGCCTCGCCAGTGCCAGCTCGCAAAGTAGCTCGCTACGTCAGCTTCGACAAATCACACCGCAAGGAACAAGGTCTCTTTGTTTACCAAGACCCCGATTCCGGACTTGCAGTGCAATTGCCTCTGCTGGGCTCCAGCAAGCTAGGCAAAGGCACTTCCGACTACTTGGCCTTCCCGCACTCCCCTGGGGTTTTCGACTGGCCCGTGGACATGTATTTGCCCATCATGCAGCCAGAACTGACTTTTGGCGACAAGGTGATCGTGCCCTCCTTTTACGGGAAGAATTGCACCACCAGCATGGGACTGCGCAATGCACTCAATTTCAAATACGATCAACCGGAACTCATCACCAAAGATGAAGAAATCGTTAACGGTCTCGGCAGTTGCAAGGTGCTATGGACCTTCCTGAAGGGTAAGATCACATGCGAATTTTGCTTCACCGTGAAGCAGCAAGTGACACTCGATAAAATGCGCTACATTCTTGGCATCGCTGCCCCTCACAGTCGCTACCGCGTCGCGACTGCCTTCACACTAGGAGATGAAGGGCATCGCACCGAAGTCATTAAAGACGACTTCCAAGCCGAATGGAAAGAACTCGAAGTCGTCACAGACGATCCTAAGTATCGCACCTACTACGGGAACTTACACTACCTGCAAATCCTCCAGCGCGACCGCCCATTGGTCATGCGCCCAGGCACTCAGGACCGTCTCGCGCTCTCCTTCGAGCCAGACATCGTATTTGCCGACGAGTAGACAGGAGAATTAGAAATTAGGAGTTAAGAATTAGGAAATGCTTTTATTAGGCTCGCCTTGCAGTGCGCCCAATTCGTCATTCCCGACTTTTAATTCTAACTCCTAATACTTAATTCTTAATCCTTAATTCAAAAAAAAGTGTTATCGATTCGCATCATACCTTGCCTCGACGTCCATGACGGACGCGTGGTCAAAGGCGTTAACTTCGTCAATCTAATCGACGCGGGTGACCCCGTCGAGCAAGCCAAAGCTTACGAACAACAAGGTGCCGACGAACTCGTATTCCTCGACATTACAGCGTCCAGCGACGAGCGCAACACCATGATCGACGTGGTGGAGCGCACCGCCTCGGAGTGCTTTATGCCACTCACAGTCGGTGGAGGCCTGCGCACCGTAGACGATATCCGTGCCATGCTCAATGCAGGTGCCGATAAGGTCAGCCTCAACACAGCGGCCATCCTCAACCCCGATTTAATCAAAGAATCCGCCGCCCGCTTCGGCAATCAATGCATTGTGGTTGCGATCGACGCGAAGCGCGTGGTTAACAAAACAGACAAGTGGGAAGTGTACACACACGGAGGTCGCAAGCCAACGGGCCTCGACGCAGTTGAATGGGCGAAGAAAGTCGTCTCCCTCGGAGCTGGAGAGATTCTCCTCACCAGCATGGACTCCGATGGCACCAAGGCTGGCTTTGACAATGCACTCAATCGCGCAGTCAGCGAAGCCGTCGAAGTGCCCGTCATCGCCTCCGGCGGCGCCGGCACCCTCGATCACCTAGCCGACGCCATCACCGAAGGCAAAACCAGCGCTGTATTAGCCGCTTCGATTTTCCACTTTGGCACCTTTACCATCAAGCAAGCCAAAGAGCACCTGCAGTCAAAGGGCCTTCCCGTTCGCCTTTAACTGGCCACAAGGAAACAGAGCCTAGGGCAAATCAAAATTTAGAATGATTCTGCCTCAAATTAGTCCGCGGGATATAGGCATCCGTGACTATCGCTTTATATATAGTGTTTCTCCAAAACCCTTTGAGCCGACTTCTATAGCTTGGCTACTAATGGTTCACTGTACCCGAGCGCTTGCCACGGCGTAGCTCCAAGCGTGCAAGTGAAAGCCTTAGCGCAGGATAAAAAAAAACGAAGACAGTCGCCCAGGCCTACAGAAAATAAGTCAGCCCCCTGCCGATCTGACACGTGCGATGAACCTCGATGGGGATTTGTTCTCCTCTCGCTCTACGAACTGAATGAGCTCCAAACAAGCGGAAGCCCAATTGCAGAAGCAGCCAAGCAATCGCAAGTGGGGCTAATATTTCCTGCGATGAAACGGCATCAAAGCGTTGAAGCGCTATGATCACATATCGCATTTACAATATCACGCGTAATAAAACGCTCGACATAATGATTATTTCAATCACATGTAATCACATATTACATGAGAAACATACGACAACAAAAGCTACTTTCCTTACTTTCAATCGATCTAGAAGTAAAAATTAGCACTCTACTAGAGCAGCTTGACATCTCTGAGGCGACGCTGCGTCGCGACTTGTCGGAACTCGCAGAGAACGGAAAAATTGTCAGAACGCATGGCGGCGCCCTGCTTCGTCCCGAAGCGATTAATGAAGCCTCTTTTTTAGACAAAGAACTCTCCGCTCCAGAACAGAAACGGGAAATCGCGAGTTATGCAGCAAACATAATTCCAACAGGTGCATCGGTTTACATCGACTCAGGCACTACCTGCCTAGAAGTCGCAAGGATTCTACTGCGCCGCGGTGATTGCCCTATATTTACCAATTCCCTGCCAATTTTAATTGATGCATGCAAATACAATGCTCGCGTCACAGGCATTGGAGGCACCCTACGTGAAGTATCGCGCGCTTTAATTGGATCAGCCGCACTCAGTTGGCTCGAGAATCTAAATGTTGATTACTCACTCATCGGAGCGAGTGCGTTAAATGTGTCCCGAGGTGCCTATACCACTGAAACTCTAGAAGCCTCAGTCAAGCAACATGCAATTCAATCTTCGAATCAATCGATCCTTGTTTGCGATCATTCAAAATGGATATCCAGCGCTCCCGTCCGATTCGCTCGCTGGTCCGACTTCGACAGATTAATCACCGACAAAGCGCCAGAATCTACCACTCAAAAACATCTTCAACAGCAGCTGCAAGTGAACGTAGTTGGAGTCAAATGATAATGACACTAAAAACTCTTGATCAAAAACTACAGCGAATTTCCCAAGGGATCGATACGCGTAATGACTTCATTATTGCGGATGCCAAAGACGCCGACATGGCATTTGGCGCCATGGCACCAGGTCCCAAACGGCTAGCTCAAAATAAAGATGGCGACAGCCAAAGCTGCAACCGCTATAAAACACTCTCTCAATACCATGAGCAGATACGAGAGGTGATTAAGCAGCAAGTCGTCGACATCATGCTGCTCTCAGCATCCAACCTCGAGCGTCTTGGCATTGATGAAGGGCTTTTTAAAAACTCCCCGATCACTCCTGCCGCCAGAGCCAACGATACCACTGACATCTGGGCCGTTCGCGGAGGAAGCTACGCCAATCACCCTTCACGCCACTTCCGCACTGCGACATTGGATCACATCAAATACGGAAAGACGGAAACAGACTACAACAAGCCCTACACAGGTGCGGATCTCGGCCTTTATTCAGTCACCTTCACCAATAATCTGGACCAAGACTACGCCGCCCTCGAAGCCTTCCACAAGTTTCGTCTCGAAGCTGAAGCCAAGAAGTTTCGCTACTTTTTGGAAGTGTTCAACCCCAACGTAGATCCAGGATTTGATCCTCAAAAAACAGGAGCCTTCCTCAACGATAGTATTATTCGCTGCCTAGCAGGTGTCACCAAGGTCGGTCGTCCAATTTTCCTAAAAATCCCTTACAATGGCCCCGGGCCACTGGAAGAGCTCGTCGCTTATGATAGCAATCTAGTCGTTGGTATTTTAGGCGGTAGTTCGGGAACAACTCTAGATGCCTTTCAACTCATTCATGACGCTCAAAAATACGGCGCAAAGGTAGCTCTCTTTGGTCGAAAGATCAATTTATCCGAACACCCCTTAGCTTTTATTCAATACATGCGGCGCATCACCGATGGCGAAATCACCCCCATCGAAGCGGTCAAAGCCTACCACGGCGACCTCGCGAGGGTCAACATCAGCCCGTTACGAGAATTGAAAGACGACCTTATACTAACCGAAAACAAACTCACCTATTAATACCCCAGATATGTCACTCATCCCTCCCCACTCCCTCGTCACCGAATTCCTCGCACAAGAGCAAATTGCCTCTTTTATTGGCGGCACATGGTATTCGAGTAAATCCACCATACCGGTCATCGACCCCACCAGCGGCGAGGTCGTAGCCTCCGTAGCCTCCGCCGAGGCATCCACCGTTGATCAAGCCATGCAGGCTGCCGACAAAGCATTCCCTGAATGGGCTGCGATGCCCGTATCTGATCGAGCGGCTCTGCTCAAACGATTTGCGGGCTTAATTCGAGAAAACCTAGAAACTCTAGCTCAATTGGAGTCCATCGATGTGGGTAAACCCATCGAAAACTCACGTGGATTCGATATCCCCTTCGGCGCAGACTGTTTTGACTACTTTGCCAATCTCAGCAATGAAGCAGAGTATACTGTTCCGCTAGAAGTCAACGACATCGATGCGCACGTTCAGCGTAAGCCTTACGGCGTATGCGGCTTCATCTTCCCCTGGAACTTCCCTTTCACACTTTTCTGCTGGGGTCCTGCACCTGCACTCGCGGCGGGTAATACTGTTGTCGTTAAAGCATCCGAAGTGACGCCATTAGCCACTCTCTATCTTGGTCATCTAATAAAAGAAGCTGGAATCCCGGATGGTGTCATTAATATCTATACTGGCGAGGGTCGTGCCTGCGGCCAACCTCTGGCAGAACACTCACTGCTCAAACACATGTCTTTTACCGGCTCACCTCAAATCGGTAAACTCATAGGTAAAATCTGCGGCGAGCACCTGGTCCCCTGCAAATTGGAGCTCGGTGGTAAAGGCGCCGCTCTCGTGACTCAGGATGCTGACTTACAAGCGGCCGCCGAAGGGTTGGCAGGAGCCATCACCCTAAACACCGGCCAAGTCTGCTGCACTGCCACGCGCTGGTTTGTCCATTCCTCCGTGCTAGACACCTTCACACAACTCGTACGTGCAGAACTAGAAAAGACTGCCATTGGATCATCAATGGACGAAAAAACTCAGATGGGTCCACTCGTATCCGAAACACAATACGATCGAGTCAACGACTATTATAAAAAAGGCATCGCCGAAGGTGCCAAGGTAGTCGTCCCCTTGACAACTCCCACCACGACAAACAACGCTGGATATTTCATTAAGCCACACTTACTGACAGGCGATGAAGACAATATCTGCTACCGCGAAGAGATCTTTGGCCCCACCGCCTACATCGTGCCCTTTGAGGAAGAAGAGAATGCCATCGATCGCATCAACCGCTTAAGCTATGGACTCGCCAATAGCGTCTGGTCAAAGGACTTGGACCGAGCCACAGATCTCGCTGGAAAGCTCATCGCTGGAAATAGCTGGATCAATGCGCACAACGTATTCGCCTACGGACTCCCTTACGGAGGCGTCAACCTCAGCGGATTAGGCGGCGGCGTCAACTCTCCCGAAACCTTCTATAGCTATTTACGCAACCAAACGATTGCTCGTCCATTGTAGGGAAACTACGGGCCTCTAATAGACAAGCATGTAGTTCGTAGCGACTCAGCAAACTTCCATCCACAAGAGCTCACTTCATGATTTCACTCCAATCACTAGCGGACAAACTCGAAACGCAGCGCGATCAAATCGAGTCATTCCAAGTCGTCACTGGCTTCGACGGTTTTGTTGATGAAATGATTCAAGCGGTGGATCAACGCCATGACATCAATCGCTACCAAGCAGTCAAAACGATTGATCAATTTGGAAGTTTAATCAAAGCCGCAGCTGGGCACAGCAGCTTGCGGGAAATTGTAGTCACCCAAACCGATCCAGGAGGTTGCGCCATCAACATGGGCGATGGGCTCGCCACACTTGGTGTTCAAGTTGATACCTTTGCCACCGTGGGTGAACCAGTGCATGCCGCATTTCAAGAATATGCAAGCAAGGCGACACTGCACAGCTGGGGGCGTGAGCCCGGCCGGACACTGGCCTTTGAATTCAATGATGGAAAACTCATGTTTTCAGCCGTCAGCCCCCTCGCGGAATTCACTCCTCAAGACATCCAACAGCGAACCCAAGATGGGGTGTTCCTCGCCAAGTGCGAGACCGCCGATTTGATCGCCATCACAGATTGGACGCTCTTCCCATACATGACTGCCTGCTGGAAAGCACTGCAAGATCATGTATTTTCAAAGCTCACCCATCGTCCCAAGTTCTTCCTCGACCTCGTCGATCCTGTCAGTCGAAGTCCCGAAGATATCGCAGCGATGCTTAAAGCACTACCGGGCTTTTGCCAAACCGGTCACACCACGCTAGGCTTGAACCAGAACGAAGCCAACCTACTCTCCAAAGCAACAGGTGGCGAGGCCTTACCCAAACCAGACATCTCACGTGCTAAGGACCAGGCTCAAACACTCCTAAAAGCCCTTTGCGTCGACGAAGTGGTCATCCATGCCGTCGACTATGCAGTCAGCGCCTCCGCACAGGGAACTGCAGAAACGACAGGTCCCTATTGCGCGGAACCCGTCAAATTAACCGGTGCAGGCGACCGTTTCAATGCAGGCTATGCCCTCGGGATGCTACTCGAACTTCCACCGACACAGCAATTGCAACTCGCTGTCTTCACCTCGGGAATCTACGTGCGTCAGGGGACGAGTGCCACTCTCGAACAAGTGATTCAATTCATAAGATCAACCAACGACGAAGCATAGTATTCTGATGATACCATTCACTCATAAAGATACACTCCAGCAAGAGACTAGATACACATGAACATGCACTACATAGACTGGTTGATTCCCATTGCGATGCTCGTGCTAATGATTGGGATCTGTCTATTCGCGCGCACTCTGAATAAAAGTGTGGCCGATTTCCTCGCAGCAAATCGCATGGGGGGCAGATACCTGCTCGCTGTCGGTCAGGGCATGACAGGTCTCGGAGCGATCTCTATTGCTGCGAATTTCGAAAAGTATTATCAGACGGGTTTTTCCGCTTACTGGTGGGCTAAAATGGTTGCTCCCATTGGACTAATATTGGCTCTCACAGGCTTTGTTGTCTATCGTTACCGTGAAACGCGTGCTCTAACGATGGCTCAGTTTTTTGAGATGCGCTATAGTCATAATTTTCGTATATTCTCTGGCATCCTAGCGTGGACCTCCGGGATACTGAATTATGGGATTTTCCCAGCGGTGAGCGCTCGTTTCCTCATTTATTTCACGGGCCTCCCCGTAGAATTTGAATTTTTAGGCCACACATTCCCCACGCTAGCCTTAGTTATGCTAATTCTAATGAGTATAGCGCTGCTTATGGTCAGCGTCGGAGGCCAGATATCCATTATGGTAACCGACATGCTACAGGGGCAGTTCGTCAACGTAGCTCTGTTGATCATCTTAGCGATCCTGTTTTGCCACATGTCATGGGGCGATGTGATGGAAGGCTTGCGCCATTCTCCTCCAGGAGAATCTCGAATCAATCCCTTCAAGCAGGACAAAGTGGGTGATTTTAACATGTGGTTCTTCGTCATGATGGGCATCCTACAGGTCTATGGAACCCGCGCATGGCAAGGCTCCCAGGCCTACAATGCTGCTGCTCGAAATCCCCACGAAGCCAAAATGGCCAATATCCTAGGTGAATTTCGCGGCATGGTAACAACTTTAGTCATCCTGTTGATCCCAATCTTTATCTTTGCCTACCTACATTTGGATGAATTCTCCAGCGATGCGGTAGTGGTGACTCAAAATTTAAGTCTGATTGAGGATACTCAAATACAAAAGCAAATGCGCGTGCCGATGGCACTCGGAGAAATTCTCCCGGTTGGGGTCATAGGTCTATTCACTGCAGTCATTATTATGGCCGCGGTTTCGACGGACAACACCTACCTCCACTCCTGGGGCAGCATCTTTATTCAAGATGTCTTCATCCCACTTCGTAAAAATAAGAAGAAATTATCTCAAAAAGCTCATATGTGGCTCTTACGACTCTCCATCGTAGGCGTCGCAAGCTTTGGCTTTATTTGGAGTCTCATGTTCCCCTTAAACGAGTACATCTATATGTATTTCCAAATAACTGGAGCGATTTACCTAGGAGGTGCTGGAGCCGTCATCATCGGAGGCTTATATTGGAAGCGAGGAACAGTGGGCGGCGCATGGGCCGCGATGATTACTGGATCCACCTTAGCGGTCAGTGGCATTGTTCTACGCAACATCATCTGGCCCAAACAACTACCGAACTGGAAACTCACTTATTCCGAATGGGGATGGCTACAATCTTTACCAGAAAAATTTCCATTGAATGGAATGCAGATGTCTTTCTTTGCTGCAGTGTTAGCGGTCTTGGCCTACGTATTTTTCTCACTAATATCCAAGACACCCCCAGCCAACATGGACAAACTTCTACATCGCGGGAAATATAGTGTAGAACCAAAGTTCGAAGCTAGCGCGAAAGAGTTGGCATCCGTAAAGAATAACAGCAAAACGCATCTATTACTTAAACGATTAGGAATTAATGATGATTTCACCCGTGGTGACCGTATCATCTACTTTCTAAAAATCGCATGGGTCATGTTCTTCGTGATAAGTTTCATCATCGGCACTACAGTCAATGTATTCTACCCAATCCCCGATAGTGCTTGGGAGAAATGGTGGGGACTAATCGTCGCAATGACGATCTGCGCGAGCCTGATTACCGTAGTTTGGTTCTTATGGGGCGGCTTCCGCGATTTAATGGACTTAATTCGTAAGTTAGGTTCCCTAGATCGAAACCTTGATGACGATGGCAGTGTCTCCGAAGACGAACACGTGCAATAATAAGTCCGCTGACACAAAGAAAAACATGAAGCCACTTTCCATTTGTTCCCTATTCCTCCTAAGCTCCTTACTGATGTCATCCGCTCATTCCGCCAATCCTCACGCGTGCTGCACAGGTCCTTCCAGTGTGACCACAGAGACTCCTCAGCACGTATTGACATTTAAACAAGCCTGGCTTGAGCAAACTAGCGACAGTTTTCGACCAGCAATAGCAGAGCTCTACCCCAATAAAAGCGGATTAAAAGTCATTTTCACCCTAGAGGACGATGAAATTTTTAGCGAAGCAACTGGCTTTAACCAAGAGACTTGGAAGCTCGGCGATGTCGTCGAAATTTTCTTAGGTATTCCCGGAGAGTCCGACTACTGGGAAATACACGTCACTCCAAATAACCAACGTCTACAGCTTGCTTGGAATCCACAAAGTTTTGAAGACTTCAGGCAAGGAGCCATTCCACTGCAAAAATGCATGATAACAGATCCGGAATTCATTCAGAGCGAAGTTACGGTGAATACAGAAAAGAAAATGTGGCAATGTTCCGTCTTCATTCCATGGACATCCATCAAGCTCGCCACGGGACAAGCCAGCTACGAACTTGAACTCGCTTTTTGTCGCTATGATGTCAGCCGAAACCAAAAGGGCGCGACGCTTTCTTCAACCGCAGCACTCAGCAAAGCTAGCTATCATCGCAGGCATGAATGGGACACACTTCTACTAGAAGTGTCCAAATAAGAAATGACCAGCGGCCATAGTCGCCGAGCATTTCAGAGCTTATGCTGGGCACAAAGCCCCTAAGCCTTAAAATCCAGCCATAGTTCGCCCAAGCGAGCCTCACGCTTAAGACACATGCTGCAGGTGCTAGCCAGTGCCCCGCTCGCGTTGGCCCTGGAGCTCACGCAATGGATTAGATGTCCAGCACACTAAGCTGTCGTGCACAGACCTGAAGCCACTACTTTCAGATCGTATCAAACTCAATATGCGTGGGTTTACCAGTCCAAGCAAGATCCAGTGCACTGAATAGCTGCTCGCGCTCATAGGCCTCGTGCATGAGCGATTCCATCTGCGGTAAATAGGTGAGCGTATCATTCGCTCCGCGTGTTGTTTGCTCCAGAAACGACTTCTCAATGGTCTGCACGGGAACCTTCTGAAACGCATTGACACACCGCGTATGAGCCGACGCAGCTTCGACGCCGCAGATATCATCTTGTGTCGATGTATTGGAGCAACGATCTATGCAGATTCGCAACTTGTGCATACGCTCTCCATCGGGACTGCCGTAGGTCTTTTGACTACCATCTTCAAAGTGAGCGACGATATCCTTGCCATGACTGAAATGGATTTCGGCGTTTTCAAAGATATATCGAAAAATAGGTCCATCCACAGTTTCCGTGGCATGGGTGGTATAAAAGTAAATGTCAGCACCTATATCCGTTTCAATCTTACAACATGCGGTATCATAGTTTTCAATTTCATTGGCTCGATAGCACTCCGCAGTCATAGATAAGGGACTAGCCGAGAGATGCAATTCCTCCCCCAAAATGAAGAGCATATTATGCAAATAATGTGCCGTCGCATTATTGACTGGGCTATCATAGACGGGCCGCCCCTGCGCATTGTGAATTTTTCCTGCCCAGTTATTTCGTTGATAATAAGCACTCGATCGAGGCCATGCGACTCGAGTTAGTAGCTTTTCTGCCCGACCAAAGCAGCCCTTCAAGACATCAGCCTTCAACTCTTGTATCGCTGGACTAAATGTCCACTGATACCCAATTTCCAGAAATTTCCCAGACTCATCCCGTGCGCACTTCATCGCAGCGACTTCTTCAATAGTGGCTGCAATCGGCTTTTCACATAAAACATTAATTCCCGCCCGAAGTAAGGCACAGCTCTGTGACATATGAAATGATATAGGTGAAACGATCGCCGCTAGATCAACGCGGATCGGATCATTCAGAAATGCCTCAACAGACGCATACTCCCGCAAATTACGTTTCTTAAGTTCCGCCCAATCAGGAGCACTTTCAGGTGCTGGATCTACGATCCCGACCAACTTGAGAATTCCCTGTTTTTCGAATGACTGGATCGCCTCAATGTAATAGTGGCCGTAGCCTCCGATTCCAATAAGTAGTAACTGGCAAGGTTCAGATTTCATTATGATGAAACCACCAATTATATATGAAAATCACAACACTAAAATCGCTCGACAAAATGATCACTTCAATCAAGATCAATCACGCAAAGCGTGTATTACATTTTCAATTATCATACTTAGCCGAAATGAAAAATATCCATCGATTTTTAATCTGCATCGCAGCACTAACACTAGCAAGTGTCGCATCGGCCAATCATTTAAAGACAGCAAATCACTTAAGCGAAACAGTCCTTCCAAACATGCAAGCAACTCCCGTGGCCACGGCCCTACCTACTGAAAAATCCATGTTAGAAACTTCAATGATGAATCAAACCAATACGTCCCCAAACGCCTCATCAGAACGAGAACTTATCGTGCTTGTGGGAGATTCCACCGTAACGGGAAAAAGCAGAGACAAAGATCAGGCTGGTTGGGGATGGGCACTTCAGCAATGGACCACCGACGACATAGAAGTAATCAACACCGCTGTGGGTGGTCGCAGTTCCCGCAGCTTTAGGTCGGAAGGCCGTTGGGACGACGCTCTCAAACTGACTCCCGACTGGATATTCATTCAATTTGGTCACAATGACCAAAAAGGAAAAGGTCCAGAGCGTGAGAGTGCCCCCGAGACAGACTATCGAGATCACTTACGTCGATATATACAAGAAGCACGCGAGCACGGCGCACAACCAATCCTAGTCACCCCCGTATGCCGACGCACCTACTCAGTTGATGGCACACTGCGGGACTCACTCGCCCCTTACGCCGAATCCGTGCGTATAGTTGCCCAAGAGATGCAAGTCCCTCACATAGACTTACATAATTACAGTTTAAATCAACTCGCACAGATCACTGATAAAGAAGCCATCCAGCGCTTTAGCCCAGAAGGAACGACAGACCGTACACACTTCTCACTCTCGGCGAGTCGGATCGTCGCACAATGGGTCTTGAATTTACTAGAAGTGGAAGTGCCGGAATTGGCATCACACTTCATTCGGCCCAACGAAGTATTGAATCAAGAATAAAGATATCATTATTCAGCTAGAGCAATCAAAGCAAAAGACGCTCGATGTGCCCACTGAGATAGGCTGCCTGTAAGCTGCGCACTGCCTCATTATAATGCACATGATCCATATAGAGATCATCACCGAGAGAAGCAGTAAAACCATGTAGATCGATGACAGGAATATGTGAATGCCGCATGATCTGATATGCGGCAGCGTTATAGGCAAGCACATCACTTTGATGACGAAGCACTTCGGGGCAAAACTTCTGATGACGTGTGTCGTCAACTGGAGTCGTCGATACCCATACTAATCGATGCCCATACGCTCCCACCAAGTCAACGATCCCTCGCAAGTTTTGAATGTATTCGGTGCGGTCGACTTGTTTCAGGCTAGCATTTGGGGTCGTTTTTATATCATGCAAGCCGCAATTAATAACGATTAAATCAGCCAAAAAATCAGGCGACGCCAATACCATCTTTAAAAAAGATAATACCATCGAAGAGTCCCCACAGTTCGTTCCTCTCGGATGGTCTAAGTCCTCTAGGGCTTGACGATAACCATTTCGATTGTCGACTTCTGCGACTCCCTGTAAGTATTGCACCAGGTAGGGACGATAATGCACAAAGATACTATCCCCGATCCAAAATATTTTGCTAGGGCTGGACTCTTTTTTCATGGAGTAGATTCGTCGAATGAAACAGCTTAGCACTGGCAAAGGCATGATTGCACATACCCCACAGTACGCATTTCGCCGCGCGACTGGGATCATGAGCCAAGTGTTTACGATTGGAAGGGATTCCGTCATTCGACTTGAGCGCAGTCGTATCGGCTCCAATTAAAATGGCTCCATTTAAATCCTGGTTATCCACCACTTCGGCTTGATTGTACCAACCAGTGATCCACAGACGTAATCCTACATCCTTAAACCGTTCATCAGGAACAAGGCTATGCAGCCAGAGTAAACCATTGGCACACTCATACATCGCCATATTCGCTTCCGGACGATCGGACGGTAATATTTCATGACCGATGCAGTAAGGTAAAGCTCCTCGGCAATAGTATAAGTTGACAATAAAATCGCCTAAACGCTTTGCACAATCCAACAAGCGTGCATCCTCAAACACTTCATACGCCTCGGCGAGTGCATTGAAAATATAAGCAAAAAACATGCACTTGGTGGAACTATCCGTATCAGAGACCTTCAATGTGTTTGGATCATAATTCTGATAAAAGGAACCATCCTCACATTGCATTACAATCAAAGCTTCAACGGCTCGCTCGTATGCATCACGATAAGCCGCATCGCGGGTCAATTGATACAGGGTCGCATAAGTAGAAATAACGTAGATAAAACGACTTCCTACACGTCCCCCGGATTCACGCCAGCCATTTTCTGGCGACCAACCAGAACCAACAATTCCGCTGGGCAATTGGTATTTCACCATCGTTTTCCCGACCATTTCACAGGCAGCTAACAAACGATCGTCTCCAGTTTCCCGATGTAATCGCATAAAATGCGCGGGCACGCGCATCGCATAGAGCGAGCTATAGACACCCGCATCGGTCCAGTACCACATCAAGCCTTGAGCGTCTTTAGCAGGCCCCGAATAGATACCTTTTTCCGAATCGTTCACTAGAGTATCCGCATAATCGATCGCATTTTGCTTAAGCTCTGGACGTTGCAAAATATCTGCCAGATCGAGCCACACAGAAATAGTCTCGGCACTATTACTATTAGGATACATCCACGTCACCGCTCCCGAACGATCATAGATCGCCATGCGATGACACTTCCCCACTCCCTCGGCGGAACGGGTGGCGGCCTCTAACCAAGAAGCCATGCCTTCAAGCGAACGAAGAATCATCGAACGATCAATCAGACCACTGAGTTTTGATGCTCCCATCAAAGGAGACTCCATCGGTATATCGGAGATCCTCTCTGTTGATTGCGGGTTAAAAGTATTCTGTATCATAAT
This sequence comes from Coraliomargarita algicola, assembly GCF_033878955.1. Lineage (NCBI taxonomy): Bacteria > Pseudomonadati > Verrucomicrobiota > Opitutia > Puniceicoccales > Coraliomargaritaceae > Coraliomargarita > Coraliomargarita algicola. The sequence goes on along the minus strand of NZ_CP138858.1, from coordinate 5,109,403 downwards.
AGAAAGAGTGCACTTAGAATCATTGGTTGAGCGGCTCGACTTTGAACCAACGAGTTTCCCCCGCTTGCAATGGAATTTCCATGGTTTGACCAGAACCGACCAACTCGTTAGTATCAAAGTCATACATATGACTTTGATATGGAAGTGAAAGCGGCACAGTCCCACTCACGATACCGTGTAAGGACAAGAAGCGACCGTTGAATTCAACAGCGACTTGGCCACTTGGTGCCATAACATTGACCCCTGCCTCTTCGGCAATCCGCGCAAGCATACCGGCATCAAAGGTCCCTAACATGCCCAAGTAAACGCTAGTCCAATCATCAAAACGCTTCACCGCGATTGCAGCTTCACCATCAGCATAGAAAGCCAAAGGAGTCGCCTCGGAATCCTTCACGATAAATCGTTGAAATCCTAGAGGCATATTGCTCTTCGGAATACCGCCACTCATCACTCGAAAGGAAGTCTCCCCCATACCTGGGACTCCAGATAGCCCCTGTGTGAATGGATCTTCGACCTCACCAAACCTCACCTTAGGAAAGGTAGTTACCGTATTGGATTTGATTGTAAAACCAGCTAGCTCACTGACCGAATCATCCGATAGTCCATCATCGCTGACATAACCCGAAGCATAATTCCAAACGATGGTTCGGCCACCATTCTGCAGCAGCTCCATCACACACTTCTTTTGCGAGTCTGTGATTCGAAAGGCGTCTGCAAAAATCAACACCTTGTAATCAAACTGCTCAGGATATGCTAGAAGATCAGACAGATAGACATCCTCAAAAGGAACGCCTGCCTGCTTCATATAAGCGGGATTGTAACGCGATACTGTCTGCAAGGAGCTGACACTTGTGCCGCCTAATCCCTTGCTCACACTCTTGAAGAAATCCCCCATCCAATAGGCAGACTCATCATTCCAAACAAAGGCGACTTCTGGACGGTACGGAGTTGGATTATTAATTTCCAACTCTTTGTAAGCACGCACTCCATTGTTAATTTCTTCAAGTATTTCCGGATCACGATACATCGTGGTCGCCAAATCTAAGAACCAAAATCCTTGCCCTGCAGCAATCATTTGCGCGGCTTCGCGTCGGAACGTAGCCTTAAACCATTGCGGGTTCATGGCAGCTCCCAAACGGTGCGCTTGAATCTCTGCTCCACTCGTTCGTAGCCATGTGCGTAAGTCCAGTTCTTTCACGGCTATTTTCCCGTGTTGGCTAATCGAAGCGAGTGAAGTACGAACGCCCCCGACATTGCCAGGAAGACGAAGCTCATAATAAGGCTGAGGCACAAGAATATCCAAATCCTTAGAAGGTAACAAAACGGTTTCTGCGCCTTGGCCACGTCCGCCCCCCATTTGCCAAGTCATTGCAAAGGCGGGACGATCCCAGGCTTTCTTAAAAGCACGCGCTAAACGTTCACGGATGACTAAACCTTGCTCAGACTGGAACTGCTGGTGGTCGACAAAACGCTGCTCTGTCGTCGGGCTCAAAAAGATATTTTTTTTCTTCTTAACCTGCTTCACTAAATCATCCACATGAGGGATCTCCGCGCTTGCTAAAGTTACCTCGTCATCGTTCCAAGCCGCCTGTAAGCCCGCATCCGACTCGTAGCGGCGAGTCAACCAATCACGAAATGCCTGCACCGCCGCGTCACTGTAATCAGGCCACATTGCAGTCATAAACTGAAAATCATGGCCACCCGTAATAAAAGCACCGACGACACGATTCGCATAGGGCTTCGTCTTTAGTTCCGCAACAAATGCTTCAATCACTTTCTCCGCATCCAAAAGTGCCTTTTCACTAAACGGAGAAGGCCACCAGCGATATTCATTCAAAGCACTCTTGCGCAAGAAATCGACGCCCCCCTTAGGCAGAGACTCTGAAAACCCCTTAAAATGAAGTCCGTTACCATAGCCCCAATTTCCTGCAGCATCTTGCCATGCATCTTCCGGATGTGTCTCGACCCAATCTCTCGGCCAACAGACATGGAGGTTCAACACGAACTGGCTATCTTGAGCCTTGAGCGAAGCTTGCTCCAGCCAATGTAAAGGCGTCCGAAAATCATACGCTTCTTCACCATTCCAGACTGGATACGCTGGTGGATAACGCTCATCCACAATATCGTTCATCTGAACGGATGAAATCAGAGTTTTTACCCCGGCAATCTGCTCCATGCCTGCATAATCGCCAAAGTGGCTTCTCAGAATGGTGTAAAATACAGGGGGCCTCACCTCTCCATCGATCACTAAGCGTGATCGGTCGCCCTCTTTTTTAACTTCCGCCAATGACGGCTCTTCAGGCTCTGGCTTCCACCTTTCTTCTGGGAGAGTTTCGGTAGGGACTGGTTGGATATATTTAAAATCGGGTGCCGGCGCACTCACGTCATCGATCCAAACCGTTGCCGGGTTACCCGTTAATACAATTCGAATATAATACTCTTTATCAGACTTGGTCTTATCGGCCTGAATAAAGCGCTTGTCCCACACTCCTTCGGGACGATTCCTCAAGATTGTGTTACCTAAAACAACCCAGCCACGAGCAATTTCACCCACCGTCAAACTGCCATCGGCTCTCTCAAAAAAGATCTGAAGTGTTGAGTCGAAAGGTGCATCATCTGAGTGATAATACATCCGAACCAATGGTTCTTGCCCAGCCTTCACCAACAACGGCTTAACTGAACGTAGTGTGATTTCACCCTCCGATGAAGTCTTTTCAATTCTCAAGCTCCCCCCAGCACCACGACTCTGAGTTTCGTCAAATGTAACCGTTCCCATTCCTCCATCTGCAGTTAAAAAAGTCCAATCGGAAGTCCAATTGGGATTTTCAAAAGTTCCATTTTGAATGGGATCCTCTGGCGCGGGAGGTGTAGGATCGGGACTATACACCTTTTCAATCAAAGGAAATATTTCCTGCATCAACTCACGAAGTTCAGGATCTTTCAATCCATCTAATTGTGCCCGCAAAGCACTGATGACCGAAATTCGCTCTCGCAGAGAAACCGCTGTCTTTGCCCGTCGAAGTAAAACTTCTTTACCTGGCTCACCTAATGAGAGCAAGGTAACTGCAGCTACCGATCGCGTCGACTCAGTATTTGGATAGCCCAACTGCTCTTCAAGAACTCGTAAAGTCATAGGCGAAGTGTCGCCAACTTGCCGGAGTGCATAGGCCGAAAGGCCGACGACCTCATTGTCCTCCGAATCCAATAGCTTTAGCAGGCGTGCCAATTCTTCTGTAGTTGCCGACTGCTTTTCAGCAATTGCGACACAAAATTCAGCAGGCTCAAGAGACGCTCCAAATGACATCAAAGCGGTCAAAGAAAAGAGCACAGAAAAATAACGGAGAAACATAGATAAATAGAAGTGTGGGTAATAAAAAAGATATAATAAGTAAGCATAGCTAGCGCTAGTACGACTGAATCAGACGAACCAACCGGGACTAACTTTTCGTAAAGAAAGTATAGGATCTACTCCATCGCAGGGTATGCACCTGCGATCAAATCCATAGCCATAGGCTTCCATTCATCAGTGGAATCGGCGACAAAACCTTTGACCTTACAGGAGTAACTTTCAGACACCAAGCGACTCGCATTTACCATCAGATACAGTTTATTATACTTGCTCGGCCGGTATTTCAGGAAGCTCTTATTATTTGATACGCCAGGAAACACCTGCGGATAAGCTAGAACTGCCCCCACACCGGTTTTCTCAGAAAATAGTGCGATACCTGTAATATCATCACGGATACCCTTCTCAACGACATTACCCAAAAAATTGCCTTCTTCTAACCCTCCATCCTTTAGGATGGCCGACCATGTCAGCATTTTCGGGTTCCAACAATGCATATAAACATATGCATAATTGACCTCGGACGTATCTCCGACCTCCTCAAAGTCAGCCAGCTCTTCAAGTCCCTGCTCCGATAATATGACAGTCCACGTGCCACGAACCGGGCCATAGCGAGAAACCTTCGTGAATTTGTAGATGTCGCCTGCCGGAGCCTCTAATGGTTGACGAAACGGATAGACGACTCCATCGACTTCTAGAGTGAGCGATTCGATAATCTCCCCCCCATGCTTGGTGCCTATAAATTCGTATTTAGCTGGCACCCCCTCCTTCTTCTTCATTTTCAGGACGGTCTGATGCGCTCCGGTATCCATCAAAATCTCCTCCCCCTGATACGTCAGTGTGTTGATTGTCCACGCCGCTTCCTTCGAAATTTCTAACGAGTAATCGCCCACTTCCAACTTCAATGAAGAATCACTTAAGTATGGAACAGCAGACGCAGCATTCGCAATGGAACTAACAAGCAACAAACTCATCAAGGCAGCGTTAAAGATTTGATTCACTAACTTCATATTTTCTATTCAATTTTCCTTCTAAAATTCAGGAACAAACTGTCCGCGCCCCAATGGCTCGTCATATCCAGGAGGTGATTCCATATTCAACTCGACCGATTCAACATGCTGGTCAACGTAAAGGACATTTGCAGTGGATCCCACATGGCGCGGATCCACGTCCGTATAGGAAAGCAGTCGAAACATTCCAGCATTGAGAGTCGAGTGTTTCGAATCTGCGAGTAGCACTGTGTTCGACGGATTAGGAATTGTCACCAGTGGCACTCCCTTTCGATACTCTCCGTCAACTGGCGAAAGACGCTGGTTAAATCCATAATCAGAATATTTACCCCGGCTTTGTGCCGTCCACTCCTCAGGGCGTGAAGGGCAAATCAACACATCATACGCTTCATGAAGGTAAATGTTGATAATATATTCCGACCAAGTCGAACGAAACGAATGAACGTCAGTACCAAACGTCGGCCCTGGATAAGTCCCAGAGCTAACGCCCTCCTCACTAGGAGGAAGGCGATTATAGTGCTCATTGGAGAAGAGCATTATGCCCTTCCCCAACTCGCGAATATTCGCCACACACTTAACCCGATCAGCAGTTTGCCGAACTCTACCAATCCCTACAATCAAGATCCCTAAAAGGATTCCAGCAATCGCAATTGCAGACAGCAATTCGATGAGAGTAAACCCTCTCTTTCTATCAATATGCATATTCGAAATGGAATAAATCACAGATCCAAAATAGGGCGAGAGGAGCAAACAGCTATCTACGGCGGCGCGCCTTAACGACACAAACAAATCCGATGGCAGAGAGACCCAAAATCGCAGCAAAGTTTGATGCTTCTGGCACTGTCACAGTTGCATTCGAAATCGTCATACTATTCAAGTTCGCACTGGCACCCGCACTCGCCATATAGAAACCAATAGTATCAAAGGTCGCCGGATAGGCAGATGCAAAATAATCCTCGTAGCTCGCTACAATCGTACTACTACCAAAATTTCCAGAGACCAGAAGATCATCTCCAGAGCGCTCTAAAAACAAATTCAGTGCGACTGCGACATTATCACCAAAACTCTGATTGGCAGGCGCATCAGTCACTGTACCAGTCGTCGTCGACGAGGTAGAAAACGGAGTTGAACTCCCAGCCTCCCTGCGGTAGATGTTTGAATTACCCGAAGCAAAGAAAATCCCCGTCCAGTCTTCTCGATAAGATGTTTGATCAGGGGAAGTAGCAAGTCTATCACTGACGACGGCGGTGGTTAACTGCGAACCGCTATCATATATTCCAAATCGGAAATCAACAACTGTCCGTGAGCTAGTTACGGTGGCGTAATCAAATGTGATACCGGCTGAGTAACTCAACGTATCCCCATCCGACAAAGTCACTGGAGAGCTTGGGTCCGCAAAATGCGACCAGAAATACGTTTGCGCCCCAGTGTCAGTTCCACCGTAATTGAGAGTTGCCGTATTGGTCGCACCATTATCGATGCTAGTTCCAGTATTAAATGAATACCAATCATCAGCGGCATACGTTTGCGCGCTTCCGACATTTAGACCGAAGGCTAAACCAACGGTAACAAGTGATAAATTGCGAAGGAGGTGTAGTTGTTTTTTAGTAGTCATGATGGTTTTCTAGCTGGTGACGTCGCTGTTGCAATAAAACTGTAATGAATACTGATTCATTGGCTTGTTTCTTAAGCCTAGAAATGCTATTCCTCAACTAATGGAACCCCCAAAACGCATCACTCAAAGGGATCTCGCTCAACTGCTGAACATGAGTCAGGTCACTGTATCCAGAGCCTTGAGCAATAGCTCTTTAGTATCAGAAGCGACCAAGGAATCCGTAATGCAGGCCGCCGCTAAACTCGGCTATCAGCCTGATCCCGCACTCAGTAGCCTGAACGCTTATCGCCGGACAAAGCAACCCATCAAAAACGGTCAAACCCTAGCATGGATCACTGGCCAAGAGGCAACTAAATCAAGTATATGGTACCAAGGCGCATTACAGCAAGCTCACAACTACGGTTACCACATGGAAACATTCAGCCCAAACTCAAAGGGGATGACTCCAGCGCGCGTAATGCAAATACTACACAATCGTAATGTTAGCGGTTTAATTTTCGCACCTCGTCGTCAAGCTCACACGCAACTAAATATCGACCTAAAGAATTTCTGCGCGGTCGCGATCGGTTACACACTTCAATCTCCCATCGTGGACCGTGTGATTACCGACCACCATCGCAACCTCATGATCTGCTTCCAAAAGTTATATCAGGCTGGCTATCGTCGCATTGCCATGGCCACTTCCGATAGCACTGAGCAACGGATCGAAGGTCGCCGTATCAGTTCTTACTTATATCAATTACACAAACATCCGGATGCTGAAAAAATACCCATCCTCGAATATCCTAATACGATTGAAAAAATCCCTCGGGCAATCATCCCCTGGATTGAGAAATGGCGTCCCGATGCCATTCTTTACCAGAACCCTCATGTCCTGAGTGCCTGCCGTGACTACGGAATCAAAATCCCAGAGGACATTGCTTTCGCATCCATCGCTCTGAACCCCCGATGGCCCAAAAACGAAGATTATTCCGGAGTGGACGAACTCTATCCACAAATAGGAGCCTTCGCCGTTGATACACTGGTGGCTCATATCCGAAAAAACGAACGTGGAATTCCCAAAGAACGACGCGTGCATATGCTGGAAGGAAGGTGGATCGCTGGATCAACAATGCGACACGCCAAGCACTAAGCATTCAGCCACTACCATATAATCTGTATTATACCTCACACCATACTTCTATGGAACAAGATGAATCCGAACGGAAGCAACGTATCATCCGCGACAGTACACCTCACTGACCACACTGAGGTTGGCCAATATATTCAGGTTCACACTGAATTAGAAATGTTTCACATGATTTCTCACCGCTAGACGAGTTGATCGAAAACAACAGCCCGCAGATCAACGATCTGCAGGCTGTATATGAACAAGGCATCTACTGTCGAAAACGAGACCCATACGGATGCCAAACGACTAGTGCATATCGACCACGACATCTCCGATACCAGAACGAAGGAAACTAAAACGCACTTCAGGGTGATCCGCCAACAAGGACATTGGAACCGCACTATCGGCAATCTTCTTTGAAATCATCAATGCACTCAAACGCATACCAAATGGATTGTCATGGTGGCCCGGATGCCAAATGGAAACAGCGTCAGCCTTCCAGGTTTCCTGAGGCCCCACTGTGGCGGCATGGGTTGGAATCATACTGACATTGCCACCACCGCTGGTACGCGCATTTTGTATCAACGTAACTGGATGCAGTTTGACAATACGTGTCGCCAACTTCCGATACTCTTCGGGCGTAGGCGGCGCATCGGCATATTGCCCTTCACGTGGCAAAGGATCATTGAATGCCCAGTGTTTAATCTCGCCTTGGCCACCTTGCATCAACGCACAACGCACTTGATCATAGCTATCACTATATGCCTGCAAGTCTCCACTAGGGAAATGCTTATTCGCAGTCGGCATCGCTAACTCCTCTCGAATACGATCAAAACACTGGGTGTTATCACAGCGTGCGAACGACAAGGGATGGGACTCTTCAACCGGAACTCCATTCTCCAACCATTCGTCCATGCCCCAGAAATGCGCATCTAGCTTTCCGAGATTCATATCCAATGCATTCACCATCTGAGCAACCAGTGGCAGTTGCTCCGTCGGACCAACGGGACCGCAAATTCCAACAGGATTATCCGACGTTGATTGCTTCCACGCATTCAAATACTCCAGCGCTTGAGCCGTGTATAATTCTTGCGGTGTATCATAGATCCGGACCGTGAACCCAGGACGTGATAATTGTTCAAGATCCTTCGCCGACAAGCGAGCGGCGTCTTGCAGAAGGTCAGCTTCCAAAGTCGTGTAATCCCACCACCCTTCGGCTAGTTTACTAATTGGTCTAGGCATAATTTAATCTATTGGTTCAGTTAATCGTTTTTGTGAAAATTTGAATTTTTAAGACAGGAAGATCCTAGCAGTTCAGCGATCGGATCAAAGTCAGACGGTCCGAAGCCCAATGGATTGTGGCGTATCAAACCTTCCGCCAGCGAGAACGCTCCCGAACGCTGCCCCATCGCTGTAGCCATCTCAGTCATCTCAGTTTCGAGAACGGACATTCCTTGCGTGTCTTCAAGCCACTGCGCCTGACTCTTGTGGCAGTTCAGCATGGCAGTCTTTGTAGCGATCACATCACTAATGTCGATAAATCGCTCTGGCGTCACCGTTCGCCCAAAGGGATCCTGTAGTCCATGTGGCATCGCGTGATACACGGCTACCGGCTTATCATACGGCTCAACAAATGGATCACACTTCGCATTCTTCATGCTACGAGATATTGCGGCAGTTACCGCCAATCGCGCACTATTTTGATGATCTTCCATGTAATCCGCAAGCGCCTGAGTTAGTACAATGTCTGGCTTCACTCGCCGAACTGCCGCAATGACTTTAGCCAACGACTCTTGATTATAATAAACCTCTAGATCAGGAAACAGTGGCGGATGCATCATCGCCCCCATTACGCTAGCCGAAGCCTGTGATTCTTCCCAACGACCCCGGACACACTCTTCTGGACTTAAAGTAGAACTCCCTAAAGAACCATCCGCTAAGTTCATCATGTGAATTTCGACTCCACGCGATTTCAATTGGAGCAAAGTCCCGGCCAACATGAACTCAATGTCATCGGGGTGCGCAACTATAGCTAAAGCAATCATATTGAATTAAACCTTACAGCATGCGGCAGAAAAAAACTGCCTTGAGCTTGCACAATAACAATACTAAATTAACCTCCACGAGCTCCAGAAGCGCAAACTGAAGCCAATAGTAAGAGTCCCTAGCATAATCCTTCACCCTATTAAAAAAATATAATCTGAGAGCATGTTGCCACATGAAGCAAAAATCGAACTTCTGGCAGCCAGTCAGTACGGACTTAAAACCACCACATTTGAAAAGGAATGCGTAGATTTCCACTGGCATTTCCACCCTGAAGTCGAATTAGTGTGGATCGAATCCGGGGAAGGACTACTACACGCGGGCCGAGCGCTGGTCCCCTATCAAGCGGGACAATTAGTTTTAGTAGGCGCCAACCTCCCCCACGCCTATGGGTCCGCTCCCAGCCAACGCAAGGGAGCGAAATGGACCACTCTTCACTTTCGTCCATCAGTGTGGGGAAATGAATTCTGGCGGCTTCCCGAAAACAATCGTATCTTTGATTTACTCGAGCGCGCAGGCTGTGGCTATCTTTACTCCAATAAAACTGCTGCACAAGCAGCCGAGTTCCTAGTTCACATTCAAACCCCAAAGCCTGGAGATATGCCTCTGGCTCGACTACTCAATCTGCTAGATCTATTAGCCAGAGATGAAAGTGGACGTAAGCTTAACCCGCAGTCCGTGAGTGGCGGCAAGGTCGAATTACAGGATACTCGCCTGCAATTAGGACTCAGGAAACTAGAGCAGACCTCTCACGAACCAGGACTCACTCAAGCAGAAGCAGCTCAATGGATAAAGATGTCGCCCCCGGCCTTTTGTCGCTACTTCAAACGATTAACTGGCCGAAAATTCCAACACCACCTCAACGAATTGCGCATCTCACGAGCCTGCGCGAGCCTATTGGGAACTGAAAAATCAATTACAGAAATCGCATATGATTCAGGCTTTAACAATCTATCAAATTTCAACCGTCGTTTTAAAGAATTCACACAACACACCCCTCGCTCCTACCGCCAAACACAAGGTGGGCTCATTTCCAGTAAAACATAAATGATACATCAACCAAAGTGAACGAGAAAAGCCCCCCCCGAATGAAACAACCATTCCGAATCTCAGGAGCTACCAACAAAAAGCCCTAAGTCATTAAATTTAGGGCTCTTATGTGATGGAGGCGCGGGTCGGAATCGAACCGACGATAGAGGATTTGCAGTCCTCGGCCTTACCACTTGGCGACCGCGCCATCACGTGTTAAGGCGGCTAGTAGATGGATAAAAATGCCTAGATCAAGCGAATTTTTATTAAAATTTCAGTTTGTGAAAATCTTGAAAATTCGCCTGACTAAAAGCATTCCCTGATATGCCTTCTAAACCCGTCAGCTCTCCAGCTTCCAGCACCCGCCAAAAAACGAAAAATCGTTCACGCAGCAGCGCGAAGTTTATCCCGAATCTACAACAGCTCAACGATGCTGCAACCGAACTTCCCGATCCTGACCTCTGGCCGGAAAAAACCTATCAATGCCCGATACAGATCGATGGCAAACAACGCACAATCGAATTCAGCCTCAAGTCAATTAATCGCGGCAAAGTGCTGACGCCCCGCTGGACCTACGAGGGCCGCATATTAATTCGCAAACGCGATGCATAAATCGCGTCAAACGACTCTCTCTCTATATATATAATAGGGTCCGATAGCAGGGCTTATCAATTGTAAGTATCAAGCACCGAAAATTGACCTCTGCGCGTTGAACAGTTAAATTAGAGCTAAGCGCGAAAGCTACGAATTGTAGCTCCACGTAAACCTCAACCCCATGATGCTATGTTCAACAAAAAATCAGTCGACATCGCAGTCCTCGGCGCTGGTCCCGTTGGATTGACCGCAGCCCATATCCTCGCTGACAGAGGTATGGACTTCACCCTGCTCGAACGTGCAGCAAGCCCCCACGCCCATAGCTACGCCCTTGCACTACATCCAGATACCTTAGAGCTACTCGACACTCTCGGCGTGATAGCTCCCGTGCTCAAGCACGCCCTCCGACTACGAAGATCCACAATCTTCGACCAAGCGAATAAACAACGCGCCATCATCAACTACAGCGAACTCTCCGGCAAATATCCCTTCCTGGCTGTCATACCTCAAAGCCAACTAGAGACCATCTTGGTCGAGAGCCTCGCCCGCAAAGGCCACAAGCCGATGTGGAACCATCGCGCACGCTGTATCACCCCGAGCGCTGAAGGTGTACACTTCACCGTCGACCATCTACTAGAAGGCTCCACCGGATATGCCATCTCACACACCGAACAGGAAATCGAAAAGGTCTACGAATATCAGACCAATTATATGATCGCAGCTGATGGCTACGAATCAATGGCACGCAAGGCAGCTGGCATCGCCTTCCCTGAAATCAAATCCAGCTTGGATTACGCGGTCTTCGAGTTTGAAACAAACACCCGCCTACTCACCGAAATGCGCATGATGGTCGATCATGACAAGACCCACATATATTGGCCACTCGGCAATGGACGCTGTCGCTTCAGCTTCCAGATGCCACCGAACTTTGCGCAGAAGCACTCCTTCAACAAGGATCACGGTATGGTCGATAATCAAGCGCAGGAAAGCTCCGAATTGAGCAATGAACATCTCGACCACTTACTACGCACATACGCCCCTTGGTTCATCGGTTCCTCTCAAGATGTAAAATGGCGCGTCATGGTACACTTCGAAAAGCACCTTGCTGAAAGTTTTGGTCACGAGCGCATTTGGCTCGCAGGTGACGCCGCCCACATGGCTGCACCTGCTGGCATACTCAGCATGAATGTAGGCATGCTAGAAGGCGCCGACTTAGCCGAAAAACTAAGTATCGATACCGATCACGATGGTCGTCAATTCCGCCTAAACGCTTATAATCTCGACCGAGTCACCGAGTGGCGGCGCCTCTTCGACGTCGACCAGAACATAGTTGGCGAAGGCAAAGCCGCCGAATGGTTACTCCGACACCGCAGCAGCATTATCGGCAACATACCCGCTTCTGGTCAAACATACACAGAGATACTGGAACAGCTCAAACTACACGAAACGGTCGCCGCCTAAAAAAGCCGAGATACCGCCTGTCGCATGCCGGACGAAAGCTCCCCCAGCATGCTTGGACCGCAATAACCATGGTATCAATTGAATTTTTACCAGAAGATTAAAATCAAACACAGTCCAGGCTTGCCAAGCGGGCAATAGGTCCCTTTCTTGCTCACCTTCCTGAGGAGAAGTGGCAGAGTGGCCGAATGTGACTGACTCGAAATCAGTTGTACCCGAAAGGGTACCGGGGGTTCGAATCCCTCCTTCTCCGCCATATTTACTAAATTACGAACCAACGATACCAGTTCACCCCCCCCCCTAAGTTACTACAAATAAGGGGCTTACATAAGGAAATCCAGCCTAACCAGTATCGCCAAGTTCGCAAATCCTAAGCTAATCCATGAATCCGGCCACAAGAGAGAAGCCGTGTCACGACCTACATTAGGGTCTTTTTCTCTGGACTGAAGGCTTTCCGCATCGTGTGGGATAGGGTCGATCAACTTCAAATCATGAAGGACGGCTGGCGTGGCTGGCCAATCAGGCTCCGATTCGGGTCGATTTCCTTGCATTATTTCGATCATTTCGATCACGGGTTCTTATGATTTTGCTATCCGGCCAGTCGTTCCTCCTCTCCGTTTTCTCGATGATAGTAGTTTAACAGCCCTCCGAGCCGTTCAAATTTTACAACTGAACCGCTTCTGCCCTTTGTTTCAGAGGCATACGGAAACGGTATCAAATTATCCAAACCTTGGTGGTTACGCTCGTGATGATAGTGCTCAACATACTCATTGATCGCCTTCCTCAGCGAGCGCTCGCCGAAGAATATCATACGGTCAAGGCACTCCTCTTTCAGGCTTTTCACGAAGCGCTCAGCATAGCCATTCTGCTCAGGTGTCGCGACGCGGGTCTTGATGACCTTCACTCCTGAAGTTTCCAAAGTCTCGCAAAATTCATTCGTGAACAGCGGATCGTTGTCGCAGACGAAGTATTCCATCTTATCCAAGAAGCCATCTTCCGAATCAGTGAGGTTCCGGGCGACCTGTGCCATGACCTGACCATTCATCTGGCAGCTGATCTGAGCGATCTGCACCTTGCGCTTGGCGAGGTTCATGACGAAAAGCGTGTGATAGCGGACAAGGCCGCGCATCGTCCAAACCTCCGTGGTGAGGAAATCCGCCACACACATCGTCGCCATGTGCGAGCGGACGAATTGCTTCCAAGTAGACTTCTTCATACGTTCCTCAGATGGAGGAATACCTGCGGCTCGAAGTATGTTACCGACCGTGGTTTCACTGACCTCGTAACCGAGATTCGAGAGCGCACCCTGGATGCGTCCATAACCCCAGCTTGCGTTCTCTTCCGCGAACTTGATGCAAAACTCACGGATGGTTTCCATCTCTTTTTGCCGATCCGTTTGGATCTTGCGCTTCGCCGTATATTTGAGTGCCACCAATTTACGGTGCCAGTAGAGAATCCGATCCGGCGTGACAATACTCGCGTATTGCATCAGTCCCTTGCGCCCGAGCTTCTTGCCGCATTTTGCAAGTTTCCGTCTTTGGGTATTGCTCAAAGCCAACTTCACATCCTTCTTCTCCAGCTGTTCTTTGAGTATCTCATTCTCGGCATGCAAATAGTTGATCACGTCAAGCTGTCTGCGGTTCAGCCAGCCCGCCAACGTGGCTAAGAAAATGGTCATTTACGTCTTCAAGGCGCTTTTTTCTAATTTCCGTAAGTCATTGGCAAGTAGAACAGTTCATAAAGTTGTCCCTTCATCTATTGCGTCAACGCGTCAAAAGGACACATCAACACTGAGAAGTTGGTCACAGCTGGACCGTTTTCTAAACGAACGAGAAGTATATTGTAGCCAGGCTTCAGCAAAACACGGCGAAAGCCCTCATCCATTTGCCACGCAGACAATCCCACATCCTGAAAAACTACGAGATCGTTAATCCAGAGCTTGGCTCTGTCATCACTGGCCACTGCGACGACCACATCGAGCGCACTTTCACTAAAGACTTCCGTGTAGGCAAAATAAACAGCAGAATTCATCTCGTCAGGCGGCTTAATCCGCAAATTTTCTGATTGCACAAATCGCCACTCCAATTCGATCGGCTTCTTTGTTACAGGATGCGACTTCCCCTGATAAGTCGCATCCAGATCGACAAAGGACTCGGGTGGCAATGGATTCTCGAATTCCTGACCACGAACCAGATCCCAAGGCCCGATAATATACCAGGTATCGATGAAGATCCATCCCTTGCGTTCTGACTCCATATCGAAACGGCGACCGGGAAGTGACTGAGCGTAGATTTGATGCTGATTCAAGCGGATGGGCTTTACGTTACTATCTGACCTGTTCGTCTCGATAAAGGAAGCGGCATCATAATCATCGCTTTTCCACATACCTTCCTCGTCACTTTCTCCGGCACCTCCTGCTGAACTATTGCTGTAGCTCTCCTGCATCAAGCTCCGCAAGTCTTGAAGGTTCCCGTCCTGACGACCAAGGTTGGACGCAGCCATAGACATTTTAGCCCGGATCGTAGCACTTTGACTCAATGCCGTTCTCAATTGTTCGGCTGTCTGTTTCGCATCGGAAGCATCCTTTCCGAGCGCGGTTTTTAAGCGACTCTCCGCCTGACGCTTCATCCGTTCACTCGAGCTGACAGCCTTGTCCAAAGCTTCATTAAACGCCGAAAATTCTTGGCTAGAATTTGGTTGGTTCTGCGAAAGCGCTTCCTTCAAATCCGGACCGGTATTCGTCTCCGGCACATAGACATGCTTCTTCGCATCCTCCAAACTCATTTGCTGGAGCTCTGCCAGAGCCGCAGCTTGATTTTCCGCAAATGCCGCATTGAAGCGCTCAGTCATCTTTTGTATCGATTCATAGAGCTCCGCCGTTTTCATCGCTTCAAAATCTTCATCCGAAGGTAAATCATTCACGAGCGACTCGTCGCTGGCTTTGGCAGTCTCCGTATCCATCCCTAGAAGGGTTGGATCGCTTGACTCAGTAGCCCCCTCCGAAAGCAGTTTCTCAAAGTCGCGTAGATACGCGTCCCCTTCCTCGGTTAATTGCTTCAAATCATCGAGGATGCTAGTAATGTATCTCAGCATCTTACGTTTTTCATTTTCATCGACAATATAAGTGGCCCCCTGATATCCCCGACGCATGAGATCGCCCGCTGAATGAATCGCATCCACCAGTTTTCTAGCCTGACCAAGGGCCTCCCAAGCAGCGGCGTCTTCAACAGCTTCTGCCAGTGCCAGTATTTTCATTTCGCTGGCGTGGCGATCTGAAAACTCCCGAAGGTCCGAATAAGCCTTCTGCATGCCCGGCACCTTGTTTAGAAAGGAAAGTCGACTTCGCGAGTAGTAGACCTTCCCGAATTGATCCATCAAGCGACCAGCCTGTTTGGCTAACTGATCCCATGCATCCGAGGCCTCTAAGGAGTCTTTCCGCGTCTCTACCACCTCTTCGATTTCGATGACAGTTTCACGCAGCTTACGAGCGTCTTCTTTGAGCGCTTCGCGCTTCTTCAGTTCCTGATTTCGGGCAATCTCACGCACTTGCTCCCGATCAGGCTCGGGGCGTTCAACCTTCACCTTTTTAACGACTTCCCCCTCTTCATTGACGGTCTCTTCAATCAGGGCGAAGGTCGTTTGCCGAAGGTCCTCATTAAAATATAACACGACGCCAGCGACCACGCTCAAAACAAGCGTAATGATCAATGCGATCAAGAGAGGAGATTTACCGTGCAGACCCATTATTTATCAAATTTCTCATGGTAGGTTCGAACACCTACGTTTCTCAGATTTCGGAAGCTCAATGCATCTAGCACTTCAACAAATCGATAGAACGGCGTATTCTCATCTGTATCCAATCGGATACGACGACCATCATTCTCCTGCTCCACAATGCGAAGCTCATCAAGCAACTGCATGATCGTAGTCGACTCTCCTTCCAGATAGATTTCGCCCTCTGCATCAATCGCAATAGCCAGAACAGTATCGTCGGGTGGAACCTCCAAGGACGACCGGGAAATCGGAAGATTCAGGTGTTCCACCTCCTTCCGGTCTTTCTTCAACATGGTGGTGACTAGAAAGAAAATCAGTAGCAAAAAAACACAATCAATCAAGGGTGACATACTCAGTGCCACATCTTCATCGTCTTCATATTTTCCATGACTCATTAGCGATATCCCTCCAGTGCAAAATCTTCAGAGGTTAGATGACGAAGGCGGACGCCAACTTGCTCAAAGCCCTGTAAGGCCAATGTGTCTAGCGCATCGATAACTAACTGCACAGGCACTTCCCGATCCGTATCTAAGCGAATAGCGATTTCCGTGCCGTGAGTATCGGCCACAGTTTTCAGGTCGGCAACAAATGAAGCGATTGGCGAATAAGCAATACCATCTCGATTTCGACGCAATCCATCGCCTCGGAGAAAACTTCCATCGGCTTCGAGGGCATAGATGATTGCCTCCGACTCGGCAATTGAAGCGAGCGCGGATGTATAGTCTGGCAAGACAACCGGGATTTGTTTTTCCAATTTCTTAAGCATGGTGGTGACCAGAAAGAAAATAAGTAGTAGGAAGACGCAGTCGATGAGTGGTGATAGATCGACCTCAATATTCTCATCCTTGCGTCGCCGACTCCGCAAACGACGAATGGTGGCAGCTCGTGAGGAGCTACTGGTTGTTAAAACCGGTTTTGGGTAGGTAGGAGGCATCACTTTGAAGGCACTTCAGCGCGTCACGCTGATGGATTCTCTTCTGCAGACTTCGTCGCCTCAGGGTGCAACCATGGAGCCATTAACATGTCGACGGACTCTTCAAGGCGAATGCCAAAACTATTGACCTTCGACTTAAAGTAGTGGTAGCTAGCAAGCGATGGAATCGCGATGATCAGTCCGAGTGCTGTCGTGATCAGTGCTTTACCGATCGAATCAGCGAGGACCGACGCATCGCCGGTATCCCCCATGAGGGCAACTTTCTGGAAGGACTCGATCATACCAATGATCGTTCCTAACAAGCCCAAAAGCGGGGAGATCGTAGCCACCACTGCAAGCGGGTAGGTTCTTAGATGCTGACGACTGACGGCGCGGCCAATCATATCCGTCACCCCAAAAGAAAGAATTTCGAAAGGGATGTGGGTATGCGTTGAGATATAGCCACCGAGCTTGGCCAAAACACTTTTATTGGATCGGCAGGCTGCTTCGATTCCTGAGAAGTCAGACTCAGTGGTATATTTCCTAAGTTTCTTTTCTAGAGCTTTCGGGATGAAGTTCGTGCCTCGAACCACGATGAGTCGCTCGATAAAGAATACGATGCCGATAAACGCAACCACGAGCAATACGATCGAAGTCACCCCACCTTTGAGCACTTCAGCCACCCAGTCAATCGTTCCGGTAGCACTCGAATCCAGCACAACTCCTTGGCCTTGGGCACTCAGAAAAGCTGTTGGAATTATTTTCAGAAGTAAAGTAAGTCGGTATTTCATAATAGTGTATTCTAATGGATAAAATTGTTGCCACTAGTCGGTTCATTCCGAAGTGCGGACGCTGTGATTCGTCAAACGTATTTCCCATTCACGCCGTTCATGGGGAAGCAACCAGCCGCTCGATTTCAGCTTCTCGGTGTCGTCAGACAGATATTCGCTGGAGCGGTTGGTGGGTTCTAAAATTAAATGATGCGCATTCCCCCAAACACCTCGAGACAACCAAATGGCAAGATAAGGAAGGTATCCCAGATCATACTCAACTGTGAGTGCTGATCCAGTGAAAGTGTTCGACAGTAGGATACGGCCATCAGATGGTGAATCTGAGTAGACTTTAATTCCAGCTTTCGGTATTTCCGGAAAGGATAATTGTGACAAATCGACTCCAGCCTCCAATCCTGGCCAAGTGATGACATCACCAATCGAAACCTGCCTCAACCCGGGATACCCGACAACGCGAAATTTCGGCGGAACTGTATCCATATACATTGTGTCCCCCTCCTCTACCGTAATAATAGGATGCCAGGCCCACAAAAACGGAATTTTCTTATCCGACAGGTTTTCGACAATAAAGCGCATCCGCAACATCGCGCCATCGAGGCTGATTTCGCGCATGTAGCGAATAGGTAAGACCTTTAAATCCAAATAGGTCTTCAAGGTTCCAGAGTTTTCAAGCAGATCCGCATCCCAATCAACTGAACTCGACCACACTTCGCCATGATCAGGCAATGCGTGTCCCTGCCTAGTCTCCGGCTTCAAATTAGGAAGTAATTCATCGGCGCCCATCAAATTACCGAAACCGAAACGAAGGTCCTTCATCAAACTGCGATCCTCTAATCGCGACCAAAGCCATTCCCGCCTGGAGACCTGGTCTTGGAGTGAAATGACTTTCCCTCCAAGATCTGGAACCACCTCGATGGCCCAATATTCATTGCGTGCTCCCAGGACCTCGAATCCGTCTTGTTGACGGCTATAGGCTTCCTCTGCTCGCAATGCCCCGATGGCGAGGCAGACCTGCAGGCATACAACAATCAATCTAAAGTCTATTTTAAGCATCACGGTGACGATTCAACCAGCAACAGTCCTAACATATACACGACGAAACCGTAGAAACAACTCCAACCACGACTCCCCGCCATCGACATGCTTGCAAAAGGCAAAGAAAGGGTCGAGCACGGGACAATGAGGTATTGTTTCTTTGAGCATCAAGTAAATCGTTATAGTTATGCTTGCCATTGTAAAGTGATAATTGAAAAACCTTCGAATTCATCAATTTACAGCGCTAACTGATTGATCAAATGCCTCAGATGGCCTGCGGTAAAGGGACTCTAGTCACCTAGTGGAAGTGTGCGATTATCCGCCCGTGGTTCCGTCATAAGTTGGATCGCTCACGGCCACCGACGATTGCTCCAGCGCTGAAACGGCACATTGACAACAGTTACGCCTCTGCGGAGCTGCTCTCATATATAGCATTGGGTAAATACCTTTACCATATCCCCTTGTATCGGCAGGAGAAGATGTCCGCGCATTGGGGCGCGCAGCTCTCACGCAAGACAATGGCTGACTGGATTGAAGCCGTCGCGGATTTGTTTAGCCTGGCCAATGTTTGCCAGCTGTAGATTACTTGGTGTCTGAATCAGTGCCCACGGATATTCCGTAGAACTATCTAATGTAATTAATCCAGGCCAACCTGTGTCACCCTTTACTTGGTTCAGCTGCGTTACAAATCATAGGAGCCAATAAGAAAGTTAGAAAAAACAAGAAATTTTGATCATTCATAAAATCGCAAGTTTCATTGTTGTCGATTAATCGCAGAAAGTAATAGGTTATAGCACGACTAAGGAATACGTTATTGCGCAAAACTCAAAGATGTGAAATAATAGAAATAAAGACACAGCCACCCCATCGGGATGGGCTAAAAATAAAAAAAGTGATTGGCTTAGGCCGACTTCCGACCAAGGAAGTCGTGATAAAACAAAAACAACCAAGCACAGTTCCGTCGTCTTTAATCAGCTTTGTAAGCTCATCCCTGTTGGGATGGTTCGCAATTTAGCCGCCGAGTGATGGGGTCGACCAAAAGAGCCGGACGTTTTCGCTGTGGATCCATGCGTCCTACTTTCTATATTGCCAACTCACGCATTACATCGGGCAAGATGCGAATCACCCGGATTAACAGTAACTTAGTCGTGCCTTAAAAAGCACTATGCGGCTCTAAGAGCCGAGTAAAATTTGTTTAGGAGGTGTATGTTACGTGATTGGAATTTATGCTCGCTCCATAAAATGAGGGCAAAAAGAAGCTCATTAATCCACTGTTTGAGGTTCCAGGCAGCTGCGGCGAGTCCGAGGTTAAGTTCGGCCCCAAGTGCTCCTTTCAGGAAGCACCGAGCCATGCGATAGTCACTCTTAAGGTGGCCGATGACTGGCTCGATCGCCGCCGCCGGCCATTGCGTTTTCGTTGTTTGCGCCGATGATACGCACTGAGCTTTTTGCTAATCTTTCCGGGGATAACCACCTCGGTTCCACGGACGTTTTTACGGCCGCGATAGCCCTTGTCCACTAAGACGCTTTCGAAGCTTTTTCCGGTCATAGACGAGGCCTGTTCGAGTGCAGGTTCCAAGGTGTCACCGTCGTAGAGATTTTCTTTGAAGCTGACCGCCGAGACGATCACGCCGCTGTCGCGCAGCATCGTCACCGAAGCCTTCCTTCCAAACTCATACTTTTTGTGGCCCTTGCCTTTGGCGATGCACAGCACCTGCGGATCGTGAAGGGAATAGACCTTGTTCTTATCGTGGCGCTTCTGCCGGAGCACACGCTCGATCAATGCAAGTTCCTCGGCGTAGAGCAACTCACCGCAAGAGCCAGCATTACGCTTAAAGTCACGTAACAAGCGGCCTGCGATCGTTTTAATTTTACGACGGCACTTCCTGCGCTCCTTCACCAAACGGTTGATTCGGGTGCGCAGACGCGCCAACAAGGCAGGCACCGTTCGCACATAACTACGACGCCAGGAAACTTCCTCGGCCTCACCCATACGCCAGAGCTTCTCGATGCAATCCACATGCAAGCGCGTGTCCGTAGGGAACTTAACATTGGCCTCTTGAACCGTCGTGTCAGCCACCAGTTCTTCTTCCTTCGCCACTTTATCAGCGTGCATTCTACCGTCATCTTGAAGATCTTTTCCACGCCCTCACCACCAATGCGATTACGGAAGTGAACCAGCTCACTCGGCTCGCACGGCAGCTTCCACTGGAAGTAACGTTCGCCGCAAAAATATTGCATGTAAGGATCGCGTGCCCAGGCCGCGCAGACTCGTTCGTCCGATAGATTCTCCAACTGCTTTAAAAGTAAAAGGCCCGCCATTAAGCGTGTCGGTAAAGCCGGGCGACCAATCTGGCTGTAATAACTCCCGAAGGCTTCTTCCAGCTCTTCCCAAGGCAGCTGGTTGGCCAACTTGTAAAGTGGCTGACGTTGATCGAGCAAATGATCCAAATCTTATTGGAAAAATTGAGCGGGTTCGGCGGAGCGGGACTTCGGTTTCATTAAAATGACCAGTTTTCTAGCGTTTAAGCGAGTTTAATGGTCGATTAAAACAAATACATAAACCGCATCAAGTTGATACACAACTAGATCGACTTTTTTTTAAGGGGCGACTAACTTATCACGCGAATTGACGATAAATTCCGCCTCAAAAAAAAGCCTACGCAGAATAAACTGCGTAGGCTGAAATTTTATACTATTTAGATACTTTGGAACGGCGTTGAAAGCCAATCAAACATACGGAGAGTAAAGCTGTCAGTAATGCAGCCGTTGAAGGCTCTGGAATGACCGCAACATCTGCGAAGGAAGTGCCTAAACGAAATTCATCCATGCGGAACGCATTAGCACCATCCTGTGGATTCTGCACATAAAAAGCTAATGAATCATAGCTAGTATCTACATCGACAGCGACACTCATCGTGGCAGTTTCAGAAATTGTTCCGTCATAGCTCGCAGCATCTACAATCCATACATTTAAGACATCATTAGTTCCACTGTCATTGAAGAGCAATTGCGAGACCACAAAATAATCGGTTCCTGTAACAAGTGAGAAACTATCTAACGAAAAGGTTTCAGTTCCAAATTCACGATTTCGGGCAAACATATTACTACTCCCGTTCCCAACCCTTAGACCAAAATAGTTATTACCCGATGCGAATGGATTAATCACAAGTTCGCGCGTATTATTTCTTTCAAAAACGAAACTCGACCATGCTTCACTCAGAGCTGGAGTCGCCCCTCCAAAAGTCGTAATATAGTCACGACTTATAGTCTGACTATTAGAAGTAGTCGCATAGGTCAAAACACCGGAATCAGTAGCCTCTCCACCAATATCCAGTGAACCAGCACCTGCAATGTAATCAGCCCCACCCGTCCAATTTCCAGACCATCCAGTGCCAAATCCAGCGCCATTGACAGTTGCATCTTGTGTGTAAGCCGTGCCACCGCCGCCAAGGTCAAAACCGTCATAGGACAGCAATTCCGCAAAGGAATTGGTCGTCGTTGCCAACGAGAGGCCAGTTATAACTACTGCCAAAGCAGAAGAACCGATATTCATTTTTTTCATAATCATAGGGTATTGGGTTTTAGGTGTTTAAATCGAATAAAACGTTATAGCACATATCAATATCCTGCCACTTCCTTCTATGTCAAATAAATTTCACTGCTCTTATAAAAGAAATTGTAAATCAGGCTAAATCTCTACCTCAATATGATCGCCCGAAAATTGCGTTTAACCTGGCTCACAATGAATCGCAGTATAGGATTCAGCGGACAAGGAGTTCCACCAAAACATTCTAGTAAGCCCTATTTCTGCACAGGTTGAATCCCTTTGACCGCCAAGCCACCATCACAACGCAGGTCTGTGGCAGTGATATTGGCGGCCGCATCACTGGCCAGAAAAACAAAGGTCGCAGCGACTTCCGCAATAGTGCCGACTCTCCCACGAGGGTGCATCACATCGAAGGCAGCACGTGTTGCCTCTTGGTCGCCTCCTTGACCTTCGATAAACTGATTCAGCATTGGCGAATCAATCGTCCCCGGACTCACCGTATTCACTCGGATACCAAATGGCGCGAGTTCCATAGCCAAGCCTCGCGCAAGACCGAGCAGACCCGCCTTGGTCGCACAGTAAATACTATGCTCGGCAATCCCATAGTAGGCCATTCCCGAGCTCATATACAAGATGGCCCCTTTCCCTTGCAACTTCATTCCGGGGGCCAAAGCCTGCGTCAACAAAGCAGCCACCCGTAAATTGACATTCAAGGCCAGATCCAGTTGAGCCATCGGCATCGAATCAATGGGATATACGGGCATGACCGCGGCATTGTGCACGAAAAGATCAATGGGCCCGCCCAACTGACGTGCGGACTCGGCAGCAAAGTCGAGTGTCGCCGAGTCATCCAGTAAATCGAATCCGGCTGCATAGGTTTTCACCCCGTATTCGGCACAGATCGTAGCGGTGGCTTCAGCCTCTTCACCATTCAGCGAGCAGACGGCGACCGAGGCTCCCTGCCCGGCAAAGGCTTTAGCGATGCCTCGCCCCAGTCCCTCGCCGGCTCCGGTGATCAGTGCACGTCTGCCTACCAATGATTGATTTCCAATACTCATAATTGCCTTTGTTTTAACGAATTTCCGGACGTTCCCAGTGGTCTCCCATGCTAACCCGCCCCACTGCCGCCCCCGCACCGCTGGATGTGACTACTTGCTGCGCATGCGCCTCCCAGATCGCGGGGGACCACATGGCACCAAGGCCATTCCCCGACGGCAGCGGCATTCGACCTTCCACGAGCTTCGGCTGATACTCCCCCAAAGTAGGGTACGCATATTGTGTCAGCGCTCGACTGGTTTCAATCGCCCATAAATTTGGAATCGTCGACGCAATTTGACAGACGGCGGCATGCGCCACCGGTCCGCCCAAATTGTGCAGGATTACGGGGAGCCCATAGGTGGCCGCGAGCTGAGCACAGGCTCTCGTTTCCGACAAACCGCCACACCACATCGGATCGATCATTACGATATCCACCGCACGCTTCTCAATCAGCTCTCGTAGTGCATAGCGCGTAAACACCGTTTCCGATCCCACCAGCGGAACCCGTGTGGACGCATTCACTGCTGCCAGTGAGGCTACGTCATGCGCCGGTAAAAGATCTTCCAAAAATTCCACATCCTCCACGGCACAAGCAGCTGCAATGCGCATGGCAGAGGGCAGCGACCAACGGGAATGTCCTTCGATCCCGATCACCATCTTGTCACCACAGGCTGCACGGATTTGACGCAGAGGCTGGAGCCCCGCTTCCACATGTTTCCGTGAAATCTGCTGGCCCAAACTCGCTTCTGAAAATTTGTCAAAGGGCCAGATTTTCATCATCCCATAACCGTCTTCCAGCAAACCGAGGGCCAGCGCTGCCGGGTCATTTTGCCATAATTGATAATCCTCACAATCCCCCCAGCCGATGCAGGTATTGTAGCAGGGCAATGTCATCTGCACCTCACCACCGAATAAGGTCCGCACACTGCAGCCCTGCGCTTTTGCGAGAATATCCCACAAAGCAATTTCCACCGCCGACCATGCCCGCCACTCCGCACCCTGATAGCCATGGTAACGAATGTTATCAAAAAGAAGGGCCTGCAGCGCATTGATATTCAATGCATTCTGTCCCAAGACCAAAGGCGCAACCGTCCCATGCAGTGCCGCCTCACTGCCCGGCACTTTATCGTAGGTTTCGCCGTAGCCTACGATCCCGAAGTCAGTAAGCACTCGCACGTTCAGTAATCGAGGATGCGCTTCGAGCCGAATCGTCTCAATGGATTGTATTTTCATGATAATCTGGCCGATGACTCAGCAAGCAATTGAGGAACCTGTGCCCCGAGGAAATCGTGATGGATATAGCTGAAAATAAAACGTTATATCACCAGCAAACAGTCACACCAAAAAATGTCAATACCAAGACTGTTTAAAAGACTCATCCTTTTGGCATTCTAAATATACCTTTGATGTGACTAGGATTGGTCGCTGCGATTTGAATATGAGTTTCGGCTTTAATCCCAGCGTCTGGATACAATTCATCTCCCTCGACTGCCTCAAGATTTGAAACAGGTCATGCAAATGAAAGATTCTAGGCGCAGCCTCCAGGCCTCTAATGCGCCGATGCCGGTGCGTTCAATCCAAGACGCGAATATTGATCACGCGGGGCATCACAGGTTTCCATTTCAGCCGTGAGATTTTGTTTCATTTTCAACTCAATGGCTGCATCCTGGATCGCTGCTTCTTGCTCTGGATCTGTCTGCAAATCGTAAAGCACGGTTTCGCATGTCTGCGTGTCTCGCCCCCAAGAGGCTTCATCGGACCAACCCATCCCGGTGCAGTCGATTTGCATGACCTGGCAGCCTTTCATGAAGTCAAATGGCTCGGCCAACGACATGCGTTCTTTCGAAAAGCTATCGCAGCCAAAAGGCGTCCGCATATGCGCTGGCATGAGAGTGTATTCCGTGATCTTCGATAGACGTTCCTGCTGGGCACGCATGTATACATAGCGTCCGTCGGTAACATTAACCTGCTTGCCAAAAGTGCCGAAAATGGCTGACTCACGAACTGGCGTATCCGTCTCCATGATGGGCCGTAGATCATGCCCCGTCATGCTCGATGGAATTTCCTGATCAAAGAAGCCCAAGATCGTCGGCGCCAGATCAATGGATGGCTGCACCAGTGACTGACGTGACTCCCCCTGCTTACCAACACGTGGATCCCAGACAAAGAAAGGCGTTCGGGCGGTTTCTTCCCACCAAGGCATCATAATCTTCGACCACCAATCGTGCTCTCCAAGTAAGAAGCCGTGATCGGTCCAGACGACCAACATGGTATTTTCCCAAAGATTCTCGGCATCCATCTTATCTATAATGGCGCCCAGTTTGGCATCACACATCGCGAGTAAGGACGCATATTCGTAGCGCGAATGCTCGGCCAACTTGTGACGCCCTTGTACCATTTCGTAATTCGGCCAATCGAAGTGTGGTCCATCGTAATCCCTGTAATGCGGCTCAAAGAAAAGGTCTTTGTACTGTGGCAGGGAAAAGAACGGCTCGTGCGGATCAAAGGTCTCAATTTGTAGAAACCAATTATCTTCACCCTTGTTACGATCAATAAAGTCCAAAGCAGCTTGAAATACACCACTTTGTGGCTGAGCTGCTTCTTCGGTCATGTGCTGTCGATTGATCCAATCCTGCCGCGCTGGACCATAGCCATTCAGTCCATGACGCCCTGCGGCATCTGCAGGTATTTCCGGATTGCGCACCTGTCCGACCCAAGGGTCGCCTTCCTGCCCACGAAAGGCTTCATAGCTGGAATACTTAGTATGATAATTCGCGCCACCATCCTCGAAGTAATGATAGTGATCGGTGATCAAATGCGAATATACCCCATTCTCCTTCAAGATGCGTGGCATCGACTCATCAAAGGGTTCCATTGGCCCCCAACCACGATGTAAGAAATTGGGCCGTCCCGTGTGTAGATCCCGACGGGCCGGTATGCACGGCATCGAGCAGACGTAGGAAGTATCAAAACGAATAGTCTTTTCAGCAAGTCGCCGGAAATTCGGAGTATGGGTCCACTCACAACCATAGGGCGACAAATAGTGCCGGTTGAGTGAATCAAACATGACCATGATGACTTTCATAAGGCTAAAGCGTTGAGGATAAAATAGGAATTTAACAATATATGCATATAACGTTATAGATTGCAATTATAAAGTCTACAATGACACAGCCTACTGTGACGACACTGCCTCTACTTTCGAGCTGGGCCCATGGAGCTACGGAGTAAGAACTCAGACCGCAGCTTTTTCAGCTGTATGGGTGAGTCAAAGTTCTTGATACGGTTTTGCAGCATCCGAAATCCCGTCTGCGCCATCACTTCACGATCCACTCGCAAAGTGGAAAGCTCTAGAGCTTCCGCAGATGTGATATCATCACTGCCCAAAATAGACAGATCTTTAGGCACACTCAAGCCTTGTCGCTTACACTCGATACTGAGTGAAATCGCGGTTTGGTCATTGTATGCCACCACGGCAGTTGGTTGCTTCCCCATGGCACGCCACTGGGCAAAGGATGCTTCGCCCGCTTCAGACGCATCGACCTCAAACACGGAGAGCTCAGCATCATACTGCAAACCGACTTTCTGTAAGGCAGCAATCAGCTGATCGTGCTTTCCGACCGGTATGGCATTCGCAGCACTTGGCCCGACATAGGCAACATGCGTGTGGCCAACATCGCGTAAATACTCCATCGCCTTACGTAAACTAAACGAATAATCCACTCCGAGGCTGTCGAACTCATCCTCATGTCCGACATAAAGAAACAGCAGTGGATACTTCCAAGCCTTTAGCTTCCGGTAGATATCGAGATTAACCAAACCTTTAACCGGGTTGACCACAAGCCCATCCGCTTCACCCGCCGAAAACTCTAAAAGTAATTTACGCTCACGCTCAGCGGACTGATGCGCCAAGGCTAAAATCGACGAATAACCTTCAGCGGCAGCCGATAAGTCCAAGTGCTCATACAGCTCAGAGTAATTAGCATTCGCCAAGTTGGGTAGAATCATCCCGATACGCTTTGTGTAACCACGCTTAAAGTTTCGAGCCGATGGATTCGGCTGATATCCAATCTCACGTGCGGCTTTTAAAATGCGCTCGCGCGTTGTATCGCTGATTCCCCCTTGCCCATTGATTGCCCGCGAAACCGCACCTTGCGACAAGTTGGTGAGTTTCGCCAGCTCCAAGATAGTTGGACGCGAGGATGACGACTTTGCTGTTTTCTTCTTTGGCATACCTAAAACGTTACATTGTTCATGGCGTAGAGAACCACAGTTCACTGCCATGAGACAAGCTCTCTTTTAATTCTGACGGAATCTATACTGCCATAGAACCATTGAGGGAATTATACTTTTTGGAATTGCTATATCGTTATAGCCATTCAATACTTATATGTGAATTTGAAAGCGCAGAGCGCTCCGCCCACCAAAAAACTTCGTCACGTAAGTCCATGAATTATCAGATTAAACAAACTCAACTCCCAACTGAGCCACTGTGGATTTGGGCCGAAAAATCACACCCGAACCAAACCGTTTTGTTTCGAACTCAGATTAAAGAACTTGAAGATTATGAAGACCTTGCAGTTCAACTGGCCGGACAAACACGCTACTATCTGAGCGCCAACGGTCAGTATCTTGGCCAAGGCCCCTGCCCTTCAATCTGGCCAGATAGCACAGCGGACAGCTACCCTGTAAGCTCTGAGAATGGCTGCGTAACTCTTTCAGCAATCATACATCATTTCGGTGTCCGCACGCAAAGTCATCCCTATGCACCCACTGGCTTCTGGTGCCGTCTAATCGGGTTGAAAGCGGGTCAATGGGAGGCAATTGAAATACCGATGGAGTCATGGAAATATCATTTACAAGGCGGCTGGCGTCACACCAACCTCAGACGCACTTGGGCGACTGGTTGGATGGAACAATTTGACAGCTCGAAGCAACCGGAGAATTGGCAAGCACCCGATTTTGACGATCATGAATGGCCTATCGCAGTCGAAGTCAAACACCCGGAGAGCACCCTCTCACCGCGAAGACCACCCCACAGCTACGCGAGTATGCCGTCCCTGCACAGAAATTGATCGCAGTGGCTAAGGTATCCACCGACGCCGCAATTGCCGAAGAGGGTGAAGGCCAACTCAGCAAAATCTTGGATACGGAAGCGTGGGAGGTTCTACCAATCGAAGCATTTCAGACCAAATGGGATTCAGGCAAAGGCATCACCTGCGAACCAGAGAATGGGGGTCTCGCCCTACTCTTTGATTTGGGAGAGGAGATGTCTGGTCAAACCGAATTCACCATCGAAGCCGCGTCCGGCACCGTCGACCACTATGGCGCCGAACTGCTGCGTGATGGACGCCCTTGGGCCAACCGCGGCAATGCGGAATATGCAGCCCGTTGGACCGCATCCGGGCGTAACCCGCACTTTCGCACCCTCAATTATAACGGCTTCCGCTATCTCCTCATCGTGCTGCGCCCAAACAATGCGCCGATGCTTCTAAAAGAATTCGGCGTTTGGCGGCGAGAGGCAAACATCACACCAGTATTCGACTACCAGTCGGAAAATCCGGAGCTGCAACGCATGTGGGATGTCAGCATGCGGACCCTACAAGTATCGACCCAGGAAACCTGTGTGGATTGCCCCACGCGCGAGCAAGCACTCTTCATTGCCGATGGTCTTTGGAACGCACTGTGGATCGACAAGCTATACGACGAGCCTTCCTATTTCGAACATTATCTGGACGTGATCGCAAAGGCACAAAATACCAACGGCCTGATGCCGTCATCCGTGTTTTCCAGTCTAAATCCGCCCCATTATCTATTGGATTTTTGCCTCATCTTTGTTTGGGGCGTCGATGTCTATCACCGCGCACATCCAGAACGCACAGATATCATCCAAAAGATGCTACCGGTCGCCGAGCGCACTCTGCGCTGGTATCAAGATCATATCGGCCCATCTGGTCTCATTGAAACAGATCCCCTCGGCATCGAGAACTATGAAGGCGGGCGCTTTGAAGTCGTCTTCATCGACCACCCGAGTATCTGGCACACTTTCTCCCACCCAGGCATCGAACGTTCGCGCAAGCAACTAGGTCTCAATGCTTATCTGGCCATCGCTATCGACGCATTCACGGCCTGCGCCCAATCCATCGATTACACGCATACGCTCGATACGAGCTTACTCCATGCCCATGAGATCCGAGGCATTTGCCACACTCTTTTCTTCAATGAGAAGACCGGCTATTACGCCGATTGTATCGATACTGAAAGCGGTGAGCTTAAAGGCTGGAGCGCCCAGTCACAGATTCTCGCCGTGCTTGGTGGCGTAGCCAAGGGAGACGCAGCACGTCAACTGATGGGTCAATTGATTCAAGACTGGCAGCATCCGGAAATCTGCCGTTGCACCCCTTATTTTTGGACCTACTTCGCAGAAGCGCTCATCGTCACCGGCTACTCGGATAAAATCATGCCGCTCATCCGTAAAGCATGGTCTATCATGACCGAAGATCCAGACACCACTACCTGGTGGGAGACTTTCGAAGGTAGCGACCGCAACACACGCTGCCACCCTTGGGCCGCACTCCCCGCTTGGTTCCTCATGCCGGAAGGCAGAGATTTTCGTCTTTGCGGCAATCCCTCAAAAAGAAAGCAAATAAAATGAAACTCAAAGAATTGACCGCGCCACTCGCCATCACGATGTGGGACTTTTCATGGCTGGAACGCCGTTGGAGCGGAGCTGGCTACGAAGACTGGGACCTGGCTCTGGATGAGTTGACCGAACGCGGTTACAATGCCGTGCGTATCGACGCCTATCCGCTACTTGTCTCCATCGATGCGAAAGCCGAGTGGACAGTCAAACCTTGCTGGAACCAGCAGGACTGGGGCACGCCCGCCCGTAATCGCGTTCAGGTGCAGCCCAACCTCAACACTTTCATCCGAAAATGCGCCCAACGTGGGATACTAGTCGGACTGTCCACATGGTTTCAACGGGTCGAAGAAACCAATGTCGCACAAATCGTCTCACCTCAGTGCCACAGCCGAATCTGGAAAGATTTGCTAGATTCAATCGCCAGCGACAACTTACTCGATAGCATCCTTTACCTCGACTTTTGCAATGAGTGGCCACTGGACTGCTGGGCCCCCTTCTTTCTACCCGCCCCCACGGAAAAAGCAGACTGGAACAGTCCTTCCTCTATCCGCTGGATGGTGAGCTCCATCAATGAACTGCGGTTATCCTATCCAAATATTGCGTACACCTATTCAAACATCGGACACCTAAATCTAGCCAAAGAGGACCATAAAACCGTATCCGAAACGTTCGACTTACTTGAACCGCACATCTGGATGGCACAGGCCAATAGCCACGAGTTCTACACCCGGGTCGACTACCATTACGAGCGCTTTGAATCCAAGGGCTACGAGAATGTCGTGCTCAATGCGCAACGTTTCTACGAAGCCGATTCAGACTATTGGGACGACCATCTAAAAACTCACATCGATGAAGTCTGCATCGAGTCCGAAGCGCTCAACCTGCCGCTCATCACGACCGAATGTTGGGGGATCGTGGACTACAAGGACTGGCCGATGCTGGACTGGGAATGGGTGAAGCGCAGCTGCGAAGTCGGCGTGCGCCATGCCGCCAGCAAAGGGCGCTGGGCGGCCATCGCCACCAGTAATTTCTGCGGCCCGCAGTTCCGAGGCATGTGGCGCGATAAAGACTGGCATCAGGAAATGACCAAAATCATTTGCTCGGCCAAACTTCCCGGCTAGAGAACAGATAAATACTGGTCGAGCTGGCCAATGCACCCCAGCATAACTCATTCCAATAATGCAATCGCTGACAATCTCCTCTTTCAAACACAGAAACTATATCGTTTTACCCTAGAGCATAAGCGGAAGGACTCTCAATGGACCCCACTGAAGCGAATGTATGCGGATGATCACACAAAACTCTTCTTCTGGTTAAATCTCGTTTAATCCAAGCAACCAACACCATTATGTATACCCCACTCCTTGAAAAATGCATTAAAGTCTCTCTCCTCTGGATCCTTGTAAGTGCGTCATCGCTGCACGCCGTTAACTATAATCTTAAGAAGGTTTCAAATGTAGGCGGTGGTTTGCCTTACATTCTACACTTACCCGAGATCTATGACGACCCAAGTGAGGCTGCACGCGAATTCCCCACGATCATTTACTTACATGGTTACGGGGAACGAGGTGAAAGTGATTTCTATGGAAATACGAATTATCTCTACAAGGTTGAAAACGGCGGTAGCACACCGCCTTACTATACAGCGCGTAGCAATTATTTAAACTTCGAAGTCAACGGTCAGACGGAGCACTTTATCCTCATAGCACCTCAGACCCAGGCAGCTTGGACTTCAGAAAATGTCATCGCACTCCTCGACGAAGTTTCCGCACAGTATCGCGTCGACTCCAGTCGCGTCTACTTGACTGGCTTTAGTTTTGGAGGAACCGGGACATGGGAAGTCTTGCTTGGTGATGCAAATGTGCCGAACCGATTCGCGGCCGCAGCCGTTGTGGCAGGTCGACGCAAGGGCAGCACGAGTTCAATGGTAAAAATCGCAGAAGACAACGTCGCCATCTGGTCGATGAGTGGTCTGAATGATAATACTGAACACACACCTGAGGTCGTTCTGCGAGCAAACAGCGCCATAAGTGTCCATTATCCGGATGCGGAACACATCGTGACAATGTATCCTGGCTATGGACATAGTTGTAGCCGTCAATACAGCCTAGGTCATACTTACCACAACCCGAATCTCTACGAATGGTTCCTCTCCAAAACACTGCAAACTCCTGGCCTACCCGCTCGAGTCAATCTCTCCAGTCGTAGTGAGGCAATTGCCACAGCAGGCGATGAAGACCCTGAACATGGTGCCGCGAGAGGAAAGACCGGCTCAGGGAGTCAGTCTTATTGGAGTTCCAGCACGACCGATTATAGCAAAAAGTGGATACAACTGGATCTAGGCGCGTCCTTTTCTGTCGATAAAATTTTTCTGCGCACTCTCTCTCTCTACGATGCACTCGCTGGATACAACATTCAAGCAAGCAACAATGGCGTCGACTGGGACACGATTATCGTCGTGGATGATAATTACCAGTCCACTCGCGTCCATAATTTCGAGGCCGTGGATGTGCGCTACCTACGTCTCAATGTTATCGATGCCAACTGGACCTCAGGCGCATTGAAGGACACCGCTTACCTCTTCGAATTCTTGGCTTTTGAAGCACTGGAACCCCTCGACCCCCCAACGGCTCCCGCAGCGGTCAGTGCAACCAGTGTCACCTCCGGCGGCGTGACGCTCGACTGGAATGCCGGCACCGGCACGGTCCAAAACTACCGGATCTACTGGAGCGCCACCAACACTCAACCCTTCTCCCACCAAGCAAGTGTGGCAGGCGACATTACCAACTACACGGCGACAGGATTAGCCCCCGAAACCGAATACTTTTTTTGGGTCTCCGCTCATAATTCCGGTGGAGAATCGGGCACAGCCTCTACTTCGGCCACAACGGATGTTTTATTACCTCCAAACGCACCAAGCACTTTAAATATATCAGGACCGACCGCGACGAGTCTGACTTTATCATGGCAAGACAATGCAGACAATGAGAGCGCTTACAATATCTACTGGAACACAACGAATAGCCAACCAGCGAGTCCGAATACGACTGTTGCGGCGAATGCGACCAACACACTGGTCGAAGGACTGAGCCCAAGCACTCTCTACTATTTTTGGGTGGCAGCGTTCAACGCCGAAGGCACATCTTCTGCCGCAACGACCAATGGGAGCACCACCGATTTTGAGGGCAGTCTCGCCTATGGCCTTCTTTCGCGATGGAAATTTGATGCATTGTCCGGCGACACCGCATTCGACACGCAAGGCTTCAATGATGGAACCCTCACTGGCAACACGGCCCGCACCAGCGAGTCCATTGCAGGCCAAGCACTGACCTTCGACGGAACCAACGATTGGGTGGAAGCCCCCCATCAATCCGAATACAGCAGCAACGCACTGAGTATTTCCATGTGGGTCCGTCCATCAGTTGCCGACTCAGAGCCTCGGGGCTTGATTTCAAAACGCCAGGGCCTCACCGCAGGTCAACGCTGTTTCGCTATTTTTAGCCATACGAATTCTAACATCAACATCGACCTAGGTAATCAACGGGTCACGACCAACTACTCGCTCAACGAAGTGAATACTTGGAAGCACCTCACCATGACTTTTGATGGAGCTGAAGTCTCGGACAACGTGAAGCTTTACATCGATGGAGACGAAGTCGCTTCCAATACAATCACTGTCACGGCTATCCCAGTGCTCGATTGCCCGATCACGATCGGTATATTAAACACAGATTACGGCTTCGGTTTCGCAGGGGACATGGATGAGGTCCGCGTCTATGATCGCGCGCTCACAGCTGCCGAAGTGCAAGCTCTCGATAAAACTGAGCCCTACACCGGAAGCAGCACACCGGCAAGCTATAGTGAATGGAAGGCGGCAATGCTCAGCGAATTACCAGTAGCCGATCAAGAACCGTCGGCCGATCCAGACCATGATGGAATTGCCAACATATTTGAATACGCGCAAGGCAGTCTGCCGACTGATTCCAGCTCAGGCAGTCGACCGCATGGCGAGATCACCAGCGAAAGCAATTTTCACTTTCTCACATTTAGCTATCGCCGAATACAAGGCGGCACCGGAAGCGCCGAAAGTGGCTACGAAGCAGGTAATCTGCGCTACACCGTTCAAATCAGCCCCGATCTATCCCCAGACAGCTGGACCACAGGCACGGACTACCTGGAATCCGTCCCGCCCGCGATTGACCATAGTGACGACAGTGAAACGGTTACTGTACGTGTTAAAGACAGCGTAGAAAATAACTCTAAAAAATTTATTCGGCTCCAAGTCGAAGAACTCAATTAACTAGAAATCAAGAATATGAAAAGTTTATCCCCTCCCCAAAGAAAACGATTCCCGGGCGCGATGCTTGCATGTGCTCTGGTCGCATGCGGACTGACAGCGCAGTTGAACGCGCAAGTCAGCACCAAGGTTGTGACTACATTTGCTCCACAAGACTGGACGACCAGCTCGGATAATCGAGCTCCGGCAGACTATGTTGCCTTGGACGATTCAGGCATGGAAGCGCAGATCGCCTATTCCGGCAAAGGCTTCGAATACCATCGTATGGCGGCAAAAAATCCGATCAGCATTCCCGGTAAACTAAAGACAGTTCAAGTTCAAATTCATATGAGCAACCCCGGGGCTGGTACCAAACTTACGTTGATCGATGCTTATGGCGGATGGCACAACATCGACTTCCCAAAGTTTGCATCGGAGAGCTGGGAAACCGTGACGATCCCGGTGCCGGACGACCTAGCTCAGCCTGCGACAATCCACAGCTTCCAGTTTCACAACTGGGGCACGCGGAAGCAGAAAACTGATGTGCGCGTCGGGCTCAAGAGCATCGCGGTGGAAACCGACCTCACCTACGCAGATCCAATGACTGGCCGTTATCTCGATTGGAAACCGGACCCATCCGGCAAGAAAAAAGACACCGAAGCGCCAGCGACCCCACTCTTCTCAGCGGACTTCAGCTCGACCGCTCCCGGCCACTTCTTCGCCGGCACCGATGCCGAGCTAATCCTCAACATCCGCAACTGGCGTCCAAATCCAGCTCAAGTTAAAGCCACGGTCACCGTAACTGACATCCATGGTGAGAATATCTTCACAAAAACCATCGAGCAAAGGGTCGATGCCAGCGAGCAATTCAAATGGTCACCTCCGGTCGAACTCTACGGACCACACCGCGCCGAAGTTCAAATTGAAAATGCCGGCTTCCCGTCAGCAGAAGCTTACTTAATCTTCGCCGAAGGCCCCAAGCCACACGACCTCACTGAGTCCGAGAAAATGGCTTCACCCTATGGCATGAATGTGCATGGCGGCCAAGGACTCTTCATCACCCCTTTCCGCAATGCCGGAATCATTTGGTTTCGTGATTATGCCTTTAATTTCGAATGGCTGGAACGCGCGAAGCAAAACAGCCGTAACTTCAGTGGTTGGCCCGGTTATCCCGGTATCGTGCAGACCTATAAGGATGCTGGCGCGATGGTGTTACCTGTCCTCGCCCACTCGATCCCCCGACCGGAAATCGTGAATGGTCATGTGGAAGGCAACACCCCGCCGAGCCGTCCCTGGGTCGCACACTTAGCCGAAGTTTTGGATGGATTTCCCCAATTCAAATACTGGGAGCTGGACAACGAATATGCCCTCGAACCAGAAATCCGCGAAGCCGAGAAGAAGCTCAACTGGGCTCACTACGAGAGCTATCATAAGGCCTTCGGCGATGCCGTTAAATTACTCGGCTTTGGCGAATTGAAAGCCGTCGAAAACGGCCGCGCAGGAATCTTCCCGGACCTCCTTGAGAAGGCGGTCAAGAATGGCTCCTTTGAAAATATCAACGTGGTCAACATCCACCACTATGCGGGAGTGGATACACCTGAATTGAACGTCAAGAACTACAACACCGGAGGCCTCGGACGTGGAGCCGACCTGTTGTTCGATAAACTACGCGATGTCGTGGCTGCTGCCCATGCCGACGGCAAAGAGCGCGAAGCCTTTATCACCGAATTCGGATGGGATACCGCTGCCGGACAAGTCGTCAGCATCGAGCAACAAGCCGCCTACGCGCCGCGCTCTTATATGATGTTTGCCGCAGCCGGTATGGATAAAGCATTCTGGTATTGGCACTTCGACTCCTCCACTCCGATGAGGTTCTTCGACGCCTGCGGATTGATGACCGCTCGCCGTGAGCCCAAACCATCTCTCTGCACTGTGGCAGGGATCACCCACCTGCTTCCGAGCCTCGATTATGTAGGAACCTTCAATTTCGGCCCCGGAACTGAGGGTTATGTCTTCAAGGAGAATGGACAATATATCGCAGCAGCCTTCAGGATCCTAGATGGTGACAAGCCAATCGAAGTCGATTTTGGTGCTGACGTGCAACTCTACGATGCTTACGCGAATCCACTCCAAGGCACTCAAGCC
The DNA here is from genome assembly GCF_033878955.1 of Coraliomargarita algicola. NCBI lineage: Bacteria > Pseudomonadati > Verrucomicrobiota > Opitutia > Puniceicoccales > Coraliomargaritaceae > Coraliomargarita > Coraliomargarita algicola. The sequence continues at coordinate 5,073,032 of NZ_CP138858.1, read as the reverse complement.
ACGCTGGACATCGCTCCGATCTACGCGGACGGCTTGAAACCGGATTCGGCAATCATGCGCCAAGCCGCTTATTCCATCGATTCACACCGTTTCATGGCCACTGTCGCTAATGAAGCCTCGGACATCGTTGTGCGTGTCAACAACCTTAGTGGCCAAAACAAGCAAGTGACTTTGAAACCCGTTCTACCTTCCGGCTGGAAGAATCAACAAGACAGCTTCAGCTATACCGCATCCGCATACAGCGATGACACGATTACAATCCCATTCAAAGCCGCGGCCGATGCAAAGGCTGGCTTTCAGCCACTGAGTGTCGAGGTGGTCGAAGACGGCAAAGCGCTGACCACACTCTACCTCCGCGCCAATGTGCTCGAACCTTACGTTTTGACGGTAGGCGGCATGCCGAACACAGAAGGCAAGGTTGAGGTCGTCGCCACAGTGATCAATCAAACCAACTCGGTGAAAACACCAAGCATCGCCCTTTCGCTACCAAGTGGATGGCATGCACTGACCGAAGATGGCAGCATAGATATTCTACAGCCTCAAGAAACACGCGAGATCCCATTGGAATTCGAGTGGAGTAACGGAGCCAAATTAGACCGTCTGCCTCAAGTGACACTACAGGATGCAGAATTTAAAATTACGCAGTCCATCATTCCTCCATTCAAGGCAATCCGTAAGCTAGAGGGATCCGGATGGTTCAAGGGCGATACGACTCAATGGCCGGAGGCAAATAAACTGCCCGAGTGGATCGTTGGATCCATCTTTGGCGAGCCGCTCACCAACATCTGGATGGGCTGGAGCGGAAAAGGCCTATGGATTGGCGTCGACGTCAAGGCATCAAAAGTTCAAGTCACGGGTCCACGCTCCTTCTGGCAAGCCGACTCGCTTGAGCTCTTCATTGACGCACAGAATGATAAAACCGCCACCAGCTTTGGTCCCGGCGATCATCAGTTCTGGGCAGTCGCGCAACCCGAGGAAGACTGCGTCTACCTTGGAGAGTGGAAACGCAGCGATGAGATCGAAGAGACCCGCTACGACATTCCACTCAGCTACTCAGCGTCGAAACGCACGGAAGATGGCTATACTATGGAATTCATCATTCCGTGGTCGGAAATTCGCGGATTTACTCCAAGGGCAGGCAAAGACCTAGGCCTCAACTTTAACCTTAACGTGAAAGGGATTGAAGGTTCACGCGAAGTCTACTGGCCACGCGTAAAAACAAAGGGCATCATCGGCCAACCCAAGTTCTGGGGCACCGTGGAACTCAGCCAATAGAACTAGGTATTCCATGCAATGAAAGTTACGGTTTCCCGCGCGCAGCCATCGCCGTGCGTGGGAAGCCTAGCATTTATATTGACCAATTTGAAAAGAATACTAAAACGTTATACCCACTTTCCACTATTACCTGTAAACCTACGTTTCGATGATAGGATTCAAACTAGAATTACATTTCCGTGAAACCATTGACGTAAACTAAAGCCCCCCAATGAAATTCAATTCGCACACAACTCTGCTTGTCCCCAGAACAAATCCACACACGCCGAATGGCTTCGCTCTGGTAGTGGCACTCTCGCTGATGGCTTTCGTGTTACTGCTACTCCTTAGCATTGTGACATTTATCAAAGTGGAACAAGCGAATTCCGCTCAAACCAAAACAGTCACTCTAGCGCGCCAGAATGCAATCATCGGCCTCCAAGTCGCATTGGGCAATTTACAAAAACAGTTGGGAGCGGATCAACGCATTAGTGCCTCCGCCCAGATGTTGGATAAAACACTACCTGACAATGCCCCAACCAGCAACTGGACAGGTGTATGGGACACCAAAGAATTCAATGACGATGGCAGTAACAACCCAAATTATGGCAGTAACTTGGGTTGGTTAATCTCAGGATATGACACTATAGATTATGCGGACACCATGCCATCGATCAGCAACCCATTGAAAGCAGATGGCACGCCCCAGAATCCGGACACACACGTGGTCTTGGTAGGCGGCGGCACAGTCGACCCCGCCAACGTTGATGATTTCGTAGCCGCTCAAAAAGTCGCAGTCGCCCAGAAGGGCGAATATGCCTACTGGGTAGCAGACGAAGGTCGTAAAGCAGACATCAACCTCTCCAGTCGCGCGGAAAGGGGCGAGAATCTATATCCTGGGGTCAGCGAGGATGTCCGAACGCGGCTGGAACTCAGCGCCCCACCTCGCAACAATGCCAGCGCCCTTGCAGGACTTGAGACATTCAATCTGGAGAATAATCAGTCTTTGGCCAACGACTTGGAATTAACCAGTAACGCGAGAAATCTGATACTGACCGACCCAAGTTTGAACGGCAACAACAGCCTGTGGCGCGATGCACTCCAGCAGAACTTCCACAATATCAGTTTCAATACAGTTACCCTTCAGACCAATACACGAGAGGGCGGGCTCAAAAAAGATCTCAGCCTACTCTTCGAAATGAAGGACGACGACTTTGCCCGCACACCATACAGTGGTGAGACCAGCGAACCTGAGTTCAGTAACTGGGAGCGACTGCCACCTACAGATGGCACAGACTATATCGACCCGGTAACGAATGATCAAGTCAGCTACCTATTTAAAGAGCCGGTTCCAGAACGTGGTGCTGCGGCCTTCCTTCGAGGCCCGACTTGGCACAAATTACGTGACTTCTACCGTTCATACAAAGGTGTTACAGAGAATGATGCTCAACCTACAGTGGCCATGCGCCCCTTCGGACCATCGGCAAAAGATCTCGGTAATAATGGCGGAGAGAAAGGCTACTATTGGACGCTGGAGGCCGACATGGGTGGCGATGTAAAAGCAAAGCCCAACGATAATTATGTGAATACGACCGTCACAACTAAAACCGGTCACACCGGCGAAAAAGTCACTCGTCTCACCGAGAACGCAATCATGCCAGTAATGAATCGGGTGATCTATGTGTTCTCACTTTACGCCGACTCCAACGTACCTGAATATAAATACGTGGCTGAAGACGAACTGCTTTCTGGCGGGGACACCGCTCCCGCTGGTGGCGAGTTTGAGGCAACCGGAGGAACCACCAATGCCATCTCACTTGTCATCGAACCGATTGTCTGCCTTTGGAACCCCTACAACGTAGCCATTGAATTCAAAGGTGGAATCAAGATTCAAACCGATGGCGCATTCGGCTATTTGTTCTCACTGGCTCCCACTTCATTAACGAGCCAAGGAAAACACTTGCCGAGCTATCAAGCCAGTGGGGGGAACGGAGCAGCCTTCAACGACCTAGACAAAGATATCCTTTCGGTGCCACAAATAACTTGTGAGCTAGCAGCAATGAAGCGAGTCATGCAAAACGGATATTTCGGCTCTATCGACCTGATTATTGGTGATAAAAACAGCACAATTAAACTGGAACCCGGTGAAGTGCATTTCTTCACAGACCCGAATTCAAGCCCCACCCCCTTCTCGAATTTAATAAACGTCCCGGATGACAACACAGGAGCGATTCAACTTACGTCAGGTCTAAACAAAAAAGGAGGCATCATCCTCGGACGTCGCAACAATAACTTTAACGATCCGGCGAATAATAGCATCATCCACCAAATTTCCACGAATGACGCCACGCCAATGGAACTCAATTTCTTACCCTGGACCGGCTTTTCGAAAAGTAATTGGGGCGACCTCACATGGAGAACAAGTTCAAATTTCACGACTACCATGGCCTACGTGCCGGAGAGCGAGTTGAGTTCGGGAGGTAGCCTGAAAAAGACAGACACTACCCTTCAAAATATCTTCATTGGACTCACTGGACCAAAGAAAAATAACACGGTGCAACCCTTGCACCATCTCCTCTATGGTGAAGATGGGACAGCGGGACCATTCCCATTACTCGTTAATCCTTCGGCCATCACTTCGTATCCGAACAAAAAGATGCCCTTCCTCTATATCGGATCTTATCAAAATCCGGTTTTACCCAATCTAGATTTAGTCCCTTCCCCCTCTGAGTTTATCGGCAGTATGTCTCCTTTTTCCGGAAATGTGGATGCTCAGTTTTCTCACGGCGTCAACTCGACTCCGTATTCTTACCAAATGGGACCAATGAGCAACTACACCGACATTCAGGGGTTGAACGACCGTGGCTTTTTCGGAGAAGGTTACTCCTCCGCTTCCGAATCACACATCGTCGTTTCGGAGATCCCCACCTACCCCTTGCGCTCTTTGGCATCCATGCAGCATGTCCACATTGCGGACTCTGCGTATATGCCAGGTCAAGCCATCGGGAACTCGTGGCCGAACGGAGCCATACAACTAAATAAAACTGTCGGTGTCAGCGGCGCACGCTATACACAATACGATCTCTCATATTTAGCAAACGAAGCTATTTTTGATGATTACTTCTTTTCCTCGCTCACCCCAAATATGAATCTGACCAGCGATGTCACTGAAATCGACGACCCGCCAACAACCCTCGCCAACATCGTCGAAACTGCTAACAATACACAGAGCCTGCCCGAACTCAGCAACGAGCGCTTTCGCTACATTGGACCGGCTAGTGCAGTTGACAGCGCGCCTAATGCGGCATCTACCACGCAGTTCGTCCAGGATCTAAGCAACATTGACGGCTTTAGCAAAACGGCTGCTTATTTCGGAGTCAAAGGTGGATTTAACGTCAACAGCCTCTCGGTCGATGCCTGGGATGCATTCCTCGCATCCACGTTGGGAATCGATTACACTTATCTCGACCCCTTGACCGGATATGCCACCGAGATTAACGACGATTTAACAATTTTCCCCCGCGCGACACTCCCAAATGGCTCGAGCTCTGAATCATGGCGTGGCCCCAAAGGCCTCGACGTGACGCAACGCCGCGCCTTAGCACAGGCCATTGTCGACGAAATCAAAGAGCGAGGCCCATTTTTATCACTCGCTGAATTCGTTAACCGCAAGCTGGAATTGACCGAAAACGGTAAGAAAGGAGTGATTCAAGCGGCCATCGACTCACTCGATGTCAATGATGCATTCCTCTATGAAGAGGCCTACATGGACGCGAAAAACAACTATTTCAAGAAAGAGAACGTCACGGCAAAAACAGGCGTTGGTCTCCCACAATACCTGACCCAGGCTGATGTGCTCACTCCTTTAGCACCTTACTTGAGCGCTCGCTCGGATACCTTTGTGATTCGCTCCTACGGAAGCGCCAAAAACAACGGAAAAGTCGACGCTGAAGCGGTACTCGAAGCCGTCGTATACCGCGTTCCGAAGTTTGTGGAAGGTGAATCCGACGCCGCACATATTCAGCCCTCACGACTCAGTAGTGAAATCAACAAGCAGTTCGGCCGCCGCTTCGTAGTCGTTTCAACCCGCTGGCTCAGCAAAGACGAAATATGAAATTATTAAAACTAATCAGCATTCCCCTGTTAGTCTTGTTCGGCAACTCCCTTTGGGCACAGCAAAAAGGAGAAGACATACAACTCAAGTTCCGAGCACTTGCCGTTAATTACCCATTGCTTTCAGGTGTCTACCTAACACCAACCGGCGGCGAACCGATCCGCATCTACTCCAACTCACGAACAGAGTGGATTAATTACAACGGTCCAAATCCAATTACCTTTTACGCACAGAAATCCGCTGCCGATGGCGCTTCAGAACGGATCCCGATTGCGTCTTTTGACGCAATTAATGCCCCCAAAGATCCACTACTTGTTTTCTCTAGGAAAAATTCGGAAGAAATGAACTACAACATCGGTGTAGTCAGCGACAACGTTAGCGATGCGCCTTCTGGCAGTTACCGAATCTTCAATTTTACGCAGAAGCAAATAGCGGGCATGATCGATGACCAAAGGTTTTTACTCGCTCCAAAGGCGTCTGCCTTTGCCATAATCTCAAATCCTAAGAACTTCGAAGTCACGGTGCAACTGGCAGAAAATGATCAAGGCAAGGCAAAGCGCCTCTATGCCTCGACATGGACTTTTTCCGACAACTTTAGGTATCTGGTCTTCATCCTCCCAACCGACGACCGCACACGCGGTAATATCGACATACGCCTGATCCCTGACCTCATACGCAAATCAGTTCATTAACTGATAAATAGTATTAAAAATATTAAAATCCAATGAGTCATCTAGCAGAAGCACCCAGTTCAAAAACTGAACGCAGTAAAATCCAAGTCGATCAATGGGGACATTTTAATCTGTCCACTAACGAGTTCGTAATGGAAACCCCCTTCACTCCGCGACCGTGGAAGAACATTCTTTGGAATCAGCAATACAACACTCAGCCGACCCAAGCTAGTGGCGGTGTGAGTTACAAGCGAGATCATGATGGTAGCATCATTCTACTGAACTGGACCGGGGAGAAATACTTCTACCTTAAAAACACTCAAACCGGAGAAGTCTTTAGCCCAAGCGTCGCACCGATTAGTAACAAGTCGTTTGAGCATTTTGAATACAAGATCGGTCTATCCTATAGCCTGACAAAAATCCGTCAGTGTGGACTCGAAGTCACGGTCACGCAATCGACCGACCATACGCGCCCCAGGGAATACTTTGAACTGGAACTGAAAAACCTACGAGCCAGCGAGCAAACCTGGCGAGTGGTCTTTTTCTCCGACATCGACCTAGCAGTCGGCAAGGGCAAATTCGGATCTACCGATCGTTTTGAAGCCACGCACACAGCCGACAAGCGACGCCTGATCACCCGAAACTTGCTCGACACAAAGGGTGATCATGTGGCCTATCTCGAATGCAGTGCTCCCTTTCAAGGTTGGGCCTTCGACAAAGAGTGCTTCACTGGAACGATCGGCTCCATCGCACGTCCGGATGCAGTGCTTGAAGACTGGCCATCCACGCAAAACTCAATCGAGTCTCCCATCCTCTCGGGGTACCTCGACTACACGATTCCCTCCAATGAAGCCTGCAAAACATCCTTCACCCTAGGGCTCTCTGACACCTCCAATCAGGACATGCAGACCATGCCGCTCACCACGGCGAAGGACATCAAAATTTCGCGAAAAAAACAACAGGCTCGCTTCGAATCGACTTATGATTCGCTGGAAGTCTCTACACCAGATGATGAGTTTGATTTGTTTGTGAACACGTGGATCAAACACCAGTTGCACTATTGTGCTTTCTGGAATCGTGGTTGGGCCAAAGGCTTCCGCGACAGCAATCAAGACGCCTGGGCCTTCACTCTGCTCAAACCAGAATATTCGAAGAAGATGATTCTAGACTGCCTGGAATATCAATACAGCGATGGACGCACTGTGCGGAAATGGGCACCGATTGATCGCGACGCCTACAACGATGGTGGCACCTGGTTAATTTTTGCGACGCATGCCTATCTGGCCGAAACCGGCGATTTGGCAGCACTTGATATTGAAGCGGCTTTCTTCGAATCGGAAGAAACCGGCACACTCTATGAACATCTTCGCCGCTGTGTCGACTACCTGTGGAAAACGCGTGGAGACCGCGGGCTCTGCCTCATGCCCTACGGCGACTGGAATGACCGTCTCACCGGCCCGGGTAAGGATGGCAAAGGACAAAGCGTCTGGACAACCATGGCGATGGCCGAATCACTACGTAAGATGGAGCTCATCGCGAAGCAGTGCGAATACCATGATGACGAAAAAGAATTCGCTGAGAAAACTCGTAACATCACGGCAATACTTCGCAAGGAGGCCTGGAATGGTGAGTGGTATTCAAGAGCATTCACCGACGCTGGCGATCCCGTCGGAGCACCGAAGTGCACAGAAGGTTCAATCTACCTTCTTCCGCAGGCATGGAGTATCATCGCGGGGATCGCAACGGAGGATCAATACCCGAAACTGATCGAGGCAGTCGAAAACAAACTCCAGATCGTCCACGGCTTCCGTCTACTCACTCCGCCCTATCGAGCTTTCAACCCAAGTATAGGTCACCTAAGCGCCGCTCAACCCGGTCGCCTTGAAAACGGCGGAAATTATTGCCACGGGTCCATGTTTATGACCTACGCCCTAAGCTTGGCAGGCCAGCGAGGTAAAGCGATGAATGCTCTCAAAAGCACATTCCCGACCAACCCGAAAAATCCACCCTCGGTCTCAAGACAAGAGCCGTATTCGTTGACCAATTCCTACGCATCACCCGAAGCTGGTGAAACATCTGGTCGCTCCTACTTCTCGTGGCGAACAGGTGCTGCTGGATGGGCACTGCGCTGTTCAGTCGAAGGAGTTATGGGGGTCGTCGCCACTCTTGAAGGCCTGACCGTGCAAGGCACACTACCGGTAGACAACTGGGAGGAGGCATCCCTCGTTCGCAGGTTCCGAGGCAAAAAGATTCGCATCGAATGGAACAAGACAGGGTTCGTCTCACGTAGCCTAAATGGCACACCTATCGACGACATCCCTATAGATGATACTTTGCTCAAGGAGTCCGAGAATCTTCTTCAGATTACCTTCTAGCCACTTATACGGCTCCCTCACTTGGTATCACATCCAAACATTTTACCGTCCATGCCACTGATTGTTCTCCCGTCCCGCTTACAAAATACGAAAATAGCCCTGCCCGTTTTCGCGAGTATTTTGGCGCTTTGCCATCTGACTGGCTGCAACGACAGCTCTCAATCACAAGAGGACACGGTCGAGGCGGGCTTTGAGGCACTCAAATATTACGACTATAATTTAGCGGAGACTAAGTTCAACCAAGCGCAGTCCGACTTATCACCAGACGACCAGGAATGGACAAAGATTACTTTTTCTGCCGCGATCGCGTCATGGCACAGTAGCCCACCAAGCGGCACTTCGATCGACCATGCACAGTCACTTTTCGAGGAGATAGTTGAAAAATCCGAAGATGCTCAGGTCGTCGCGATGGCAAAAGTCAACTTAGCCCGCATCGCCGAGGTCGCCGACTTTCCCAACGACACGGTAGACTTGGCCAAAGCACAGTCGCTCTATGAGGAGGTCATGACGTCCGCCGAAGGCACAGATATCGCAGCAGAAGCGACCATGCGTCTCGCACAAACACACGTGCAATCACTGACAGAAGATGGTGTTCAAAGAGCCATTTCACTCCTGGAAAACTTCCTGAAAAACAATCCTGACTCGGCTTGGCAGAGCGTTGCCGCTCAATACCTTGGCGACCTATATTTCGAACGCCTAGCAGATCCAGCCGCTGCCCTCAAAGCCTACCAAATCGCAGAAGCAGCCGGTTTCGCCAACGATACAAAGGCTCACATCTACATCTGGCGCATGTCTAGATTTGCCAGACTCGCAGGCGATCAACGTCTCTCTGCAGAATACTGCAAACAGCTCGTGGAAAACTTCCCCCGCAGCCAATATGGCTGGGTCGCGGTCAAATCCATCAAGGAATATAACGAGGCACACCCCGAAAATGCCATGGCTGTTCCGTCTATTCAAAATGCGTTCCGAGGAGCTCCTGAACAATGAAATTTCGTCTTAACTATATCGCCTTTGCGATTCTTGGTGTCGCCTACTTCCTAAGCGCTGGCCGTTTCTTAATCATCTCCATGAATGGAGGCGATGGAGAGAACCCGGACAGTAAAGTGATACGAGTCGCGCACTGGCAGCTCGAGCCTGGCTACCGTGAGGCCATGCAGTGGGCCATGGATCAATACATGAAGTTGCCCAAGGTGAAAGAAGCGGGTATCACTGTTGAGCAAGTCCCTATCAATCAGGGCATCTACAATCAGTTTATGAACGTGCACCTGATCAGTGGCACTGCTCCTGACATCGCAGCACGCAACGATCAAGTCATCAAAAGTGGCAACACCGCTCGCTTCTACTCGGCGATGGACTCCTACATCAGCCAACCCAATCCCTATAACGCCCCAGAATATCTCTCCGAAGAATTAGAGCCGAGCTTAGTCGAATATCTCAGCGAGTCCCCTTGGATCAGTTCTGCGGTGGATGGTATGTTCGGCGGGTATGACGAAATCCTCGATGGCTATTACGGCATCCCTGTGAGCACCTTCGGTGGTGGTTGCCTCTTTTACAACGATCAGATCCTAAGAAAGGTTAAAGCCTTCATTCAGGAAGAAATCGTCAAAGACCCCCAGCCAGAGTGGCTCACAGAGCTCTGGATTGATCGCTCCGGCGAAGAAGAAACCGGCTACCTTCCGGATGACCAAAGATTACGTGATTGGCTAAAACAAGCGAATGAGCCGCCGACATCTTTAGGAAAGCTCATGTTCTACTGCCGGGCAGTTCAAGTCTATGCGGAAAAGTATGCCCCGCTCATCGTCCCGATGTCTGTCGGTAAATACGGTGGTAACAACATCTCCTTTACCTATGAACCAATCTTCCTCTCCCACTTTGATCCAACAATCGAAGGTCCTATTGGAAGCGGTATTGATGGCTTTGAAACTGCCTTCACTTGGTCCAACAAAACGTGGTCTTTTGATGACCGTCCGCTCAAAGAATATTTCAAATTCACCACACAACTCACTAGCTTTTTCCCCGAAGGCTTTCTCGGCTTAGACCGCGAACAAACTATGCGCCGATTCATCTTGGGCAAAGCAGCCATGATCTCCTCAGGGGGATGGGATGCGGCAAGTATCTTTATGGGAGCAGGCAACCGCGATGAGGAATCAGAACGCTTCATCCCGATCACCCGCATCGCACCGATGCCAGTAAAAGGTGAGCGCTGGGACGACCTCTTGCCGTATCGCGTTTCTTCCGCCAACTTCCAATCGGCGGTTGCGCTTAGCGTCAACAACACCTCCCCCAACTTTGATTGGGCGGTCGACTTCCTTCGCTTTGTCACCTCTCAGCCCATCAATGAAGAGCTGAATGAACGGGCGGGCTGGCTACCGGCCACCGTCGGCGCTGAAACTGTTGAGCAAATGCGACCCTTTATTCCAAGATCGGAAGGTATCCCCCGCAATATGTCCATCTCCTTTGGTGGCGCAACCGCAGCGATGCGCCGTGAGTGGGTCACACAGTCCTTGTTAGCGATGTCTGGCGATATCTCTTATGATGACTTCAAGAATCGCATGGAAGGTATTTTGAGTGACCCCATCCGTGGCATGCGCGGATACTGGATTAGCAAATTAACCGACATTAAAGACCAATCGCGTGCCTTAGATCGGATGGTATCCAGTCTCGAATACCGGTCCTACTTCAAAGAGGACACCAAAGCACAGAAGAAGTTGAAGTCACTCTTCTACAAATCACTCAATGATGACGAAGGTGTGCAACTAGAATGGCTGTGGGAGAATACTTATCCCGATGAGCCCTACCCCTCTAATTAAAATTTAGCCGACCTCCCATGCAGAATATGTCCGATTCAAATCAGGCGCCCACGAAAAAGGCGGCGTTCTTACGGTGGCTCCCTCGTGCCAAATTATACCTTGCTCTGTATGCACTGTGCTTGCCCACAGTGGTTTCACTGGCGATCTTCAGCTACTATCCGAAAATCGACGTGTTCATCATGTCGTTCTTTCGCTGGCAACCGCCCACGGTCCAAGAATTCGTCGGCTTTAAAAATTTTATCGAAGCCTTTGCCGATCCTCAGTTCTGGAGCTCCTTCAAACTGGTCGGGATCCTTCTGGTCGCCAACTTAATCAAGCTCTGGCCCGGCATCTTCGCAGCCATCGCGCTCCACCGTCTTTTCAATGACAAGATGCGCTACTTTTTCCAAGTGTGCTTCGTGGTGCCGATGATCGTGCCCATGATGGTTTGGCTATTAATCTGGAAAAGTTTTTATGACCCCGAGTTCGGTTTGCTGAATCGCTTCCTCAATCTTACGGGAGGCATGAAACTCCTCGACTGGATGGACTCTGCGATGCCCGCACTGGCCTTAAAATTGCAGCCGGTAGTCCAAGGAGTCATCAACCCCGTATTCGGGGGTATCGCAGGTCTCATCCTGCTCGGTGGTCTCATAATGGTCGCAGGTTACCGCAAGGATCGCTCGCCGGCACGCTGGGGTGACTATGCCTACATTATCGCAGGTGCATTGATTCTTCCGATTTTCATGGCACTGCCGATCAGTCTCGTTCCAATGACGCTGCTCTGCCTATTGATCATCTACATCGTCTGGATGGTTTTGCTAGCGCGTCGATTGGGTAAATCCTGGATCGCTTGGCCCCTCTTGTTACTCGCGGGCACTGCCGTCTTTAGTGGTGCTTTATTACGCTACTCAATCGCATTGATCGTCGCTTTTACGGTCTTTGAAATCGTCCGTGCTCGATGGGACTTCTTTACCGGCGGTCCAGTTGTTCGCCGTATCGGACTCGGTGTTTTAAGTGTCGGCATAGGCTTCGTCGTTTTCGGCGCTCTTTGGACCGAGCCCCTCCTTCAATTCAAATCTGGCACTCCAGCATGGCTGGGTAGTTCTGAACTCGTGGTCCCTGCTTTAATTTTCTGGGGCTTCCCATGGGTCGGCACCGTCGGCGTGCTCATCTATCTCTCCGGGCTGCAAGGCATCTCTCAAGATGTCTACGAAGCAGCGGAGCTTGATGGCGTTGGCCCGATTGACATGCTCTTCCGTATCGAGCTGCCACTGATTATGACTCAGGTCCGAATCAATCTGATCTTTATGACCATCGGCACACTCACCGCCTACGAAATTTTCCTCATTCTACTCGGGCCGGAAGGTGGCCCCGGCAATAAGGGCATGGTGCCGGGGCTGTATATGTTCAGCTCCGCCTTTGCCGAAGGCCGATTCGGATACGCCTGCGCACTGGGCATGGTTCTCTTTGTGATCATCCTGATCCTGACCATCATCTATCAACGCTACGTCAAAGTAGATAAGTAATACCCCAAGGATTTTCATTATGCCCAGAAAAGTCACAAAATTAGGTGAAGGCTTGAAGATCAGTTATCTGAGCTTCGTTCTCTTCTTCGCATTCGTGCCCTTGTTCGTCATGCTCGTGGTTAGCTTCAAGTCAAACGACCAATACATGGCCAACCCATGGTTCTTTGATGCACCCAGCTCATGGAATTGGCAAAACTGGGCCATCGCATGGGATACGGTAAAAGGCTACATCGCGAATTCTCTCTTCGTCTCGGTCACTGGCACCTTCGTCACACTGGTCATCGTGCTTTGCTGTAGTTATGCCATCGCGCGCTTCGACTTCCCAGGTAAGAATATTATCTTCTACATGGTCATGGCGACCATGTTCCTCCCGGGAACCGTTGCTGCACTGGTCACTCTCTTTGACCTAATCGGCAAAATGAACTTAATGAACAGCCTCTGGGCACTCGTGCTCATGGCCTCCGTCGGCGGTCAGGTCGCCGGCGTCTTCATTCTGCGTAACTTCATTGAGGACATTCCGAAAGAACTCTTCGAATCCGCACAACTCGACGGCGCCGGACACCTCCAGCAGATCCGTCACATCATCGTCCCTCTCTCCGCATCGATAATTTCGGTAACCTGCATCATGGATTTCCTCGCATCTTGGAACAATGTGATCTTCCCACTACTCATTTTGCGCGATGATCAATTGCTCACCATTCCCGTCGGCTTGTTCCGAATGGATGGCGAATACGTCAAGCAATACGGCGAAATGATGGCCGCCTACTCGATTTCATCCATCCCTCTCCTAATCATCTTCATCTTTTCGATGCGCCTCTTCGTCAAAGGCCTCTCCGCCGGCGCAGTCAAAGGCTAGTCGCCTGGGGCTCGAACGCACTTCAAACTTCTTATTTCCAACTTCAAACTTCTCATCCTATGGCCAGCGTAACCATCAGCAAACTCGATAAAACTTACAGTCCCGGCAAGAAGGATCAATTCCGTGCCGTCAAGGGGATCGACCTCGAAATCCGAGACAAAGAATTCATGGTGCTGGTCGGTCCGTCCGGCTGTGGTAAGTCCACCACTCTGCGCATGATCGCCGGTCTGGAAGAGATCACTGGCGGCACGCTCAAGATCGGTGAGCAAATCATGAACGATGTGGAGCCAAAGAACCGTGGCATCGCCATGGTGTTCCAGAACTACGCGCTCTACCCGCACATGACTCTTTTCGACAACATGGCTTTCGGCCTAAAGTTAAAGAAAGTGCCGCGCGATGAGATCAAGAAGCGCGTCGATGACGCCGCAGAAACCCTCGGCCTCACTTCGATGCTCGACCGTAAGCCTAAGGCACTCTCCGGTGGACAACGTCAGCGTGTCGCGGTTGGCCGCGCCATTGTCCGTAACCCGGATGTCTTCCTCTTCGACGAACCGCTCTCTAATCTCGACGCGAAAATGCGTGTGCAGATGCGCGCGGAAATCAGCAAGCTACATACCCGCTTGGATGCGACGATGATCTATGTCACCCACGACCAAGTCGAGGCCATGACCATGGGCGATCGCATCTGCGTCATGAAGGACGGCAACATCATGCAAGTGGATGAGCCGCTGAATATTTATAACAAGCCGGCGAATGTGTTCACCGCAGGCTTCATCGGTTCGCCTCCCATGAATTTCTTCAACGGCCTCATCACGAAAAATGACGGCAAGCTAGGCTTCGCAAGTCATGGAACTGAAGGCCATAAAATGGAAGTCCTAATTGGAGGAAGACTCACTGAACTCGCTGAACCACGTGTCGGTAAAGAAATCATTTTTGGAATTCGCCCGGAAGGGATGGAAGTTTCGGATACGATTTCAGAATCCAGCATTCAGGCACTCGTCGAACACGCAGAACCGATGGGCGCCGAAACCATGCTCTACCTTTCTACGAAAAGTAATGACAGCTTTATCGCAAAAGTCGCGGGTCACTATAATTACAAGATCGGTGCACACCTCCATCTGACTCTCAATATGGATGAGGCGCATCTCTTCGATGCGGAAACTGAAGACAGTTTGCTGTTTCCCTATAAGGCTTAAGTCCAAATACGAGCACGAAGCGGCTCTTACGTCGTTATTTCGCCACTATCTCTAATCCGCTCAAATACACCTCATGCCGAACCGACTCAAACGCTTCGTCAGCCTCAGTTGTGGACTGGCACTACTCCTCGCCCCTATTTCCGCGCAGGCAGAGTTGTTGCGTGTGCATACGGACGCCCATGACGGCTTGGTCGTTGGTGGTAAAAGCACACGCCTGAATATCGATTTAGATACGCGTGAACTCGATCCAGGCAACTACACCATAACTAGCGAACGAACCGACCGGTTCGGCAGTCAGCACGCACTAGAGCCAATCACTCTAACCATTGAATCTGGACAGGATGAATGGACCACATCCATCGATTGGGCCCCAAGCTACTACGGGAGAGAACGCTATCACATCCGACTTTCGAATACCGAAAGTGGCGAGCAACTCGTAGCTGACTCCGTCGATTTGGTCAATACTGTCAAGCTGCCTAAGTTGTCTGATGCGGAACGAATGTCCTCTCCCATCGGGATCAATGTCGGCGTGGCCGTCCATTGGGAAACTCTATCCAAAATGGGCATCCACTGGGCCCGTGACTACACTTGGTATCATTTTGCCGAACGTGACATCGCACCTGACTGCCAATCTTACAGATACATCAAGCAAAACGCAGACAGCTTTGGCATCGAAATCCTGCCGGTGATACAAAAGACCTACCGCAGACCGGATTTAATGTATTTCACCGATCAAGTGGACCGGATTCGTGACGACTACACATACTTGAGCAACAGCTTTCCTGAAATTGTTTATTGGGAATTGGATAATGAAGCCGACTTAAAACATCCGGACACCTCCACGCCGGAGTATGCGCGATGGTTTGAAAGCTATCTAAACTACATTGAAGCTGCCGCCGAGGGACTCAAAGCGGCAGGACACAATGCCAAGGTGGCGCTGAACGGCGAAGCCGGCATCTGGCCAGACCGCGCCCAGCAATACATCGATCTACTCAATGAGGATTTCTCTGTCGTCAATTATCACTTTTATACCGGCCCCGTCTCTCCTGAAATCGCCGAAAAAGACTTCAACACCGGCGGCGAGAAACGACCTCAAACCATTTCCTTTCTGGATAATATGCGCCGCATCAACTCGGTCGCGCACGCAGGAGGCAACGAAGCCTGGCTGACCGAGATCGGCTGGTCCGCAGAACGTGGCCCTGCCGTCGGCACACTTTTACAATGCGCCTATCTTCAACGCATCTACCTTCTGGCGCATTGGGCGAACACTGAAAAAGTCTTCTGGTTCTGGGATCGTGATCTCCCTGGCGATGGACGCTTTAGCGACAATGGACTCCTTTCAAATGGACAGGCACAAGCTTCTGGAGCCGCCATGGCCATGGTCTCCAAAATGACCGCACGGGCCGAATACTTGGGGTCGATTGACTTAGGCTACGACAACTGGGGTCTAGTGTTTCTGCAACCAAACGGTGATTACACCATAGCCGCATGGACAATGTCCGATAGCGCCCCGCTCCCCGAAGCCCTACAGTCGGCAAAAGCTGCTTACGGTATGTTCGGCAACCCACTCTCGATGCAGCAGTTGAGTGCCGAGCCGGCATACTTCGAATTAGAATCACTTCCAAGCGCTTGGACCGAACATTTGAACTTTGAGTGGATCAGTCCGACCCTTTTAAACGTATCCCAAGCAGGTGAGGTAGAAATCCAAATCACCGGTGCTGTTGCTGACACTCTCGCGTGGGACCAATTACCTGAAGGCGTCACATTCTCTGCTTGGACTTTTAACGAAGCGGGATACACCGTCGCCACACTACAACTACCCGAGTCCATAGCTCAGGGCAGATACCCAATATCCCTATCTTCAAAGGGACAAAGCAGCGATAAAGTCATTTGGGCCACCTTAGTCGTCCGTCAGGGATTGGAAATCCGCTCGGATGCTTTCATGCTCAACGAACCGGCACGGGTGCAGGTGCTCTCCATGCTCAACCAGCCCATCGAGCTGTCGCTGACAGCCGAGTCCGGAAAATTGAGTCAACAGACCATCCAACTCGCCCCCAATCAAACTGCAGAAATTCAGTTCACCGCGTCCGAGAGCTCATCTCCACTTGAGCTCACAGTCCAACTCGCCAACGGCGCAGTGCTGACACACACTCTGCGCCCGGCAAAACTTCAAATCCCATATGCCGCAGAGATACAGATAGACGGCTCACTGGAAGACTGGAGCACTCAAGGTCAGTTGAATGCCGACCACTTTCTCGTCAATGGCTCAAAAGGCTTGTTCGTGCAAAACCTGCGTGCCGCTTGGTCGGAGCAAGGCCTCTATCTCGCCCTTCAGATGGATATGGGCGACGATTTCCGCTTTAGTTTGAGTCCAACCAAGTTCTGGGAGGCTCCCGGTTTAGAGTGCTTTGTCCAACTACCAGGACAAGGTTCACACCAGCTCTGGTTCACACCGACAAGAGATGCATCAGGCAACATCGATCTCTATGCCGGAGAATGGGCGAATCAGGCAGCCGCGATTGAAATCACTTACGATGATGACCGCTGCGAACGTGCCGCATCGGTTCAGGGCAACACACTTGTCATTGAAGTGCTGATACCAACCACCGTTCTAGGCGATCACTTAAAAGGACTGTCCGCGATACGTTTTGCCGCCAACGCCAAACTCGCGATCCCCCTCTCTCCCAAGACGCTCAACAGCTGGCCCAACCCGTTCGGACACAAACCGGAATACTGGGGCACACTTGAATTACTACCGAAGCATTAACCTTTTTAAACACCGAATATATGCATCCCTATTTAGATTCAAATCTCTCCACTGAAGAAAGACAGAAAGACCTGCTTCCGCGCATGACGCTGGAAGAGAAGATTGGCCAGCTCTGCATGATGGCCAATAACGGGGAGATGGCGCTTCTCAACTGATTTAGCCACATGCCTCGATCGGATTCCATTGTGAGCGTGCCACAGATGAGCCTAAACATTCCAGTAATCTCAGGTTCTATTCTGTGCGACGGATGGATCTGCGCATCTACGTGAGAGACATCGCGTTGTGCGAGTCTTGAAGCACGTAGCAAACAGGAACAGGGTTTCACACGGAGGCACAAGGACACGGAGCTTGGGATGAGTGCAGTCCCAATGACCTACCTTGGAATACAGATGAACCTGACTCTTCCAATATTCTAAGTTCAGTTCAGTGCGGTGGATGAGCCTTCGTGTCTCCGCGCCTCCGTGTGAGAAATAGCGTCGTGCGAGTCACCCCGATGAATGACGATAAGCCTTATTATTTAGAGTCAACTCATTCACTGCAGCCCACCTGCAGAACACGCCCAGTCGCACCCGTTTCTCCGATGCAGTAGATCCCGGCAAAAAGTCCGCCATAGCCTCCGATGAGCTCCGTCGAAATATTACGTGACGCACCACGCCCCACTTCTTGCCAATCGCCGGCGGCTGTTTGCACCGAGAAGATGAATCGGCTCGCATCGCCCGCAGTCCATTCGTCCGGACTATCCTGAAGTTTCATCTGTAAATGATAGCTTTCCTGCTTTGGGAGCACCACTTCAGTCACTTTTTCCAAATCAAGCACACGCTGCGTCAATCGCACAATCGCCGAACCATCCGCAGCTTCACGAACTCCTAAGCTATAGTAGCCAAATGCTTCCATGAACGCAGTAAGGCCCACTTCCGTGTCGGAACTCTCCAGCTGAATCTCACAATGGTAAGTCGCCTGCGGCTGCGTCATCCGTGCGCCAACCCATGCTTTTTTCTCCGACACCGCTAAAGTGCTCGTCTGCGCGATCAGTTGGAGACCGGTCTCCCCCTCCTTGAGAGAATAGACCTCGCGATATGCCCGGCCAATTGTGACCCAACGGTGATGCAATCCAGTCTTGTCGTCGAAATTATCTTCCCAAGCATGCAAGGCTTTAGAAGCGTCTAAGGAAAGTTGAATCGGTTGATTCTCATTCACCACAGGCCAGCCATCTTCATCCCAACGCACTGGAGCAATGAAGGTTTCACGTCCCAAAAGATGCACGGGGGGATAGCCCTGTGGGCGCACTGCGAGAAAAACGATCCACCAATTGCCGTCTGCATCATCAAAGAGATCGCCATGACCGACATGCTGAATCGGTGATTCCACACCGCAATGTGTCAGTATTGGATTGTGTGGACAGTGATCCCATGGTCCCCAAACAGACTTAGATCGACCGATCGATACACGGTGATTCGATTCAGTGCCACCTTCCGCAGTCATCAAATACCAATAGTCACCCTTCTGATACACATGGGGTGCTTCCACCGCCCTATCTCCATATCCAGCAGCAATATATTTCCGCGGTGTGAGTCCCTCCCCAGTCTTTGGATCGATCTCAAATTGAATGATCCCCTGTGGCTCATTATGCCGTCCATCGGCAGTTGACTGAAAGAGCACAGTCCCGTCCTCCAAAAAAGTGAGCGATGGATCGATACCACCACGATGCGCCTCATCGATCCAGAACGGGTCCGACCATTCGCCTGCAGGATCTTCAGCCGTGACGAAGAAATGCCCCTTATGCCCAAGCAGCGTGGTCACCATATAAAAAGTGCCATTGTGATAGCGCAATGAAGGCGCAAAAATCCCGGCATTCCCCAGTTTCTGATGGGGAACGCACGACAATTGCTCGGGGCGGGAAAGGATATGACGCACGAACTCCCAGTGATTCAAATCCTCACTGCGATACAGCGGAACTCCCGGAAACTGACCAAAACTGCTCGTTGCCAGATAGAAATATTTACCAACACGGCATACAGTCGGGTCCGGATGCATACCAGCCAGAATGGGGTTTGATGAATTAACATTTGCCATGTGAATCAAAAGGTTCGGGGTTCTTAATAAGAATCAATTATCGGATAATAATGGCACTTTAGGAATACGTTATACAACATCAACAAATAAAATTATAATTACATGCTGAAGGTCCACTTTTTGAATTCAAACTAAATCGAGGAGCTATAAGCGCGATAAAACAGGCAATTAAATAGGGACGATAACCTACTTCAAAGAACTCCATGTTAGTTAAATATAAATTCCTAGCAACTAAGTATTTTACGTTTGACCTAACAGAAGCTTTCAAGCTATATCGTTATAGCTCTTATAATTATTATACTCTCGTGAGCTGGAGACCCTTAAGTCATCCATTCACATACCCTACCGATTCTCGGATGCCTAAGGCCAAGGCATCCGAGAATCAACCCACCCCCCCCTAATATATGTATACAATCCCAAAGTATCTTTGGAGGCATCTATCAACACAGTTGAAGACTCCAATCCAGACGATCGTGTCTGTTTTAGTAATGGTAACCAGTGTCCACACGACATCTGCACAAATGCCGAACACCACAACCAATCGCCTCGCCACACAAGCCGATGCGGATTATTGGCCCAACGTAAACGTCGATGACTACATCTACTTCTCACCTGATGACAACCATGGAGGCCTTTATGACAGTCCACCCGTAGGGCTCGGCAAAAAAGTCCACATCTATGCGGGTGATTACACGCGTATTAGCCTCAAAGGCGACTATGCTGTCAATAGTCAGACACAACCTACCATCATTACCAATCTTGGAGGACAGGTGCGAATGGTTGGGACTACGGATTGGCTAAGGTCACTAAGCATCTCGGGCTTCATGAATGTCCACGTAACCGGCAAATACGATCCAGTAGCCCAAACAGGGGACCCTAATTATCTCGGCCACAATGGAGGCGCAAATATGGGGGATGGTGAATACTATCGTAACTATGGCATCTGGGTCGATAACCTCTGGGCAGCCCATCGTGCCTCAGCTGACCCATTGAACACAACTGGTGTTGGAAATCTAGTTAGGATTCAAAACTTCGATTACTGTAAAATCGACTATGTCGCCGCTTTTGGGGGCGGGTTTGCCGCATTCAATCTAAAGAACGATCAGCCATACGCACCGGATGGCGTCTGCGAAGTGGATGCACAGGACTGCTTTGCTGCATTCACAACGAGCGAATCATTCTATATCGGAAAGTTCACTGCAAATTATGACAGAACGAAACTAACCTTGCGTAACAACATTATGTTCTTTTCCGGCACTGAAGCGATGCAAACCGATGGTTTGGTCGAAGGTTCAAGAATTGAGAATAACATCATTTACGGCTCGGCTTCCAACTTCCGGACTCCCTTCCAAAGCAGCTATCAAGAAGGCCTACAGCAATTATCCTATTCTGAGGGCGATATCGAAGTCAGAAATAACATCATGGTTGGTGGCATGGGAATGATGCAGACAATTCGCAAATCGGACAATGCTTCCGAAGGATCTCCATCTGCGAGTAAGAAATTCATCTATGACAATAACTACTTAGGCATGGGTCGCGCTCACGCCAGTTACATTTGGAATGGAGATGACATTACCCCCTACGAATTCACCAACAATATTTGGGGACCACTGGATGTTCCCAACTCGAATGATGCTTATACTAACGAAGTCGACGCAACGGCTTTTCAGGAAATTGGCGTCACGGGGAATCCAACCCTCATCTCAGGCAATCTATATGATCCGCTGCTTCAGCAATGGGCTTACACCTATAACGGTGGAACCTGCGTGACAGAAGTGAACAACGAATGGAGAAATATACCTCAGATCAAATTCATGAATACTGGCTTTGCGGATGATTTTGACATGCGCAGAGTCACAATTTGGGCGCCAATATTCGAAACTGATGGCTATGCAGGACGAGATGGTGAATATATCACCTACCAAACTGGTGATGTCGTTATTCACTATGAAATGACCGGAAGCGAAGCTGGCATGACTAAGCTATATCAGTGCATCTCTACTCATACCGCTGATGCCACAAATTATTACTACCCGGACCAATCCCCCACTAAATGGCAGCAGCTCACGTGGAATGGCAATAACATGCCCCCAGTGGACGTTCGCATTCAGCCAGATACCTTCTACAACTATCGTGGCTTGGGCTTAACCTATAATCCTGCGAATCTGAATGCAGACGATCTGGAAGCACCCGAAATCACCCTCCTTGGCGGCAATAAAATAAGCTTCGAAGTCGGTAGTTCATATTTCGATCCGGGCTATATCGCTGTGGATAACGTAGACGGAAACCTCAGCGAATCCGTCGTCACCACATGGATTACCGATCCCATCGACATGAACCAGACTGGTGAGTATGCCATGACCTACGATGTGATGGATGCTGCAGGCAATAAAGCTTACACCGCTTTTCGCACAATCTATGTTTCTGATACAAATATCACCTACGGAACCGTATCCAAGGTCAACATGCACAAGAACAGTGGCGTCAACAGCCTCTATCCGGATTGGACAGACTTAGGCAATGGTGGCACAGGATTAGAATACAACGGCTTACCCACCAATACCGATCTCTACGATGTCAATGGAGTCGCCACTGGTTGGCACATGTTGATTGAAAATATCTATCAAGGCTATTCTCAGCACTCAAAGATCTATACTAATTCCGCCGGACTAACGATTGGTGATTTTCCCACGGCAATTACTCGCCAAGGCATCAAAATCACCGCTCCCTATAATGACCCATGTGTCTTTCGCATGACAGGTATGGACCCTAATAAATACTACGAAGTAAGCTATACTGGTTATATTGAAAATTACATTGGCTACAACATCGATGCGACGCTACTGGATGCAATCACAGGCGAAGGTGACACCATTATCGTTGAAGAGAATGTCGATCAAGTTGGATTAGTCGCTAACGCAAAGCCAGATTCTACCGGCTTAATGGATCTCATTTTTACAACCGAGCATCCGATTGGAACCCCCAACATCAGCGGCCTCATCATCACTGAAAAAAGCGGTTATGGCATCGCTCCATCAGGGATCACACGAGCCCCTTATGGTGGTGCGGTGCATAGCATCCCGGGACGCACCGAAGCTGAAGACTATGACATCGGAGGCGAAGGCGACGCCTACCACGATACGACTACCGGCAATACACCCAACAAGTATCGATCAGACGATGTGGATGTAGGCATCAGCAATGGTGAGTATATGATAGGTTGGATCGCCAACGGCGAGTGGTTGGAATATACAGTGAATGTCGCCACGACCGGCAACTATGACCTGAGTCTTCGACTCGCTCAAAACTCACATACCGACAAGTCCATTAGCATGTCAGTAGATGGAGGCACGCCTGTTTCCGTGACCACGACATACACAGGGGGATGGAACAGCTTCTCCACCTTCAACTCGAACGGCATCTACCTGACCGAGGGGCAACATGTGCTACGTTTTGAACTGAACTCGGGCTACAACTTCGATTGGTTTGAGCTAAGCTCAAACTAATTCTCATTTCATACGCAAGCCGCCTTGGAGCCACAGTGCCCAAGGCGGCTTTTTATTTAAATCACTCACACCATGAAGCGCATTCTGCCAACCATTTGTGCCTTAACTTTTATCACGCTGCCCCTGCAGCTCACTTACGCACACGACCCAGTGCCAGCAATAGGACATTTTAAAGAACCATTCACTCAGGATTTATCCCACTGGACCGTCGAACAACAACCCGGCGGCACAGTCGAAATCCAAGACGGACAACTCGTTATCCAAGACAAGGCCGGTGCTACCATCTGGTTTAGTAAATTACTGCATGCACCCGCTCGTATTTGCTTTCAAATTCAAGTCGCTTCGCCTGGCCGCATTTCCGATATCAATATGTTTTGGATGGCACGGGATCCCCGATCTCCGAATAACCTCTTCGATTCATCACACAGTCGAGATGGCAGCTTTTCCAGCTATAACTTACTGGAAACCTATTACGCCAGTATTGGAGGGAACGACAATACCACAACCCGCTTTCGCCGTTACGATGGATTAGGCAACCGTCCAACCGTCCACTTCGATCCGAACATGACTTAAGCACAGAAACTGGTTGAATTCGTCCAGACACGCCCATCCTCGTAGAACTCACTGCCGACAATGGAAAGGTCCAAGTTTTCCGTGACGGTGCACTTATATTTGAATTCGATGACCCCGAATTCCTAGCATCCGGATGGTTCGGAATCCGCACCGTTAATAGCCACCTGAAAGATTTGCTTTCAAATTCAAGTCGCTTCGCCTGGCCGCATTTCCGATATCAATATGTTTTGGATGGCACGGGATCCCCGATCTCCGAATAACCTCTTCGATTCATCACACAGTCGAGATGGCAGCTTTTCCAGCTATAACTTACTGGAAACCTATTACGCCAGTATTGGAGGGAACGACAATACCACAACCCGCTTTCGCCGTTACGATGGATTAGGCAACCGTCCAACCGTCCACTTCGATCCGAACATGACTTAAGCACAGAAACTGGTTGAATTCGTCCAGACACGCCCATCCTCGTAGAACTCACTGCCGACAATGGAAAGGTCCAAGTTTTCCGTGACGGTGCACTTATATTTGAATTCGATGACCCCGAATTCCTAGCATCCGGATGGTTCGGAATCCGCACCGTTAATAGCCACCTGAAAGTCGACTTTGTTGAAATCGTATCAGGCGCCTTTCCAGCTTCCGATAAAGCCGTTCCGCTAGAGAAATAATTTGTTTCGAACCTCGAATTGTTTGAGCATGGCCAACCGAGAGTCCCAAAGAGAGGAGAGCACCGCGAAGCCAGTGTGCTTGTTAATGGCATGAGCATATTGAGCACGAAAAATTGAACTATAGATTTCACACTAGCTCATACCACTAAAGTATAACGTTATACTTGATTAAAATCAAAACTCCCTTTAGAATCAGAGATTCATTCATTACTATTTACAGGCGATGCCCGAAGGCTTTCGCCCTTCCACCACCCTAAATTATCATATAATTATGAAGTCGATCACTGCAACAATCCTCACCTGCTGCATCGCTGGCCTAGCGACGAGCTTTGGCGGCGTCCCGATTAATCGGAGCCTCGAACTCATTCAGGAAATCGACGTCAGCCGACTTCCCACCGACAAGTCTCAGTATAAAGAATTTCCTGAAGGTATCACTGAAGTCACCACTCTATTAGGTGAGTCAGCACGAGTGATCCCGAATGACAAGCCAGGCATCAAATACTTCGGCTTCCTAATCGGTAAAGACAAAGGCTTGAAAGCCAATGCAAATTATGTCCTTGAAGTCGTCTACCCAGAAGACACACCACGTTCAACCATTCTAATTAACCGGGGCAATGAAACGCTACGCGGCTTCTACACGGGTAATACACTTGGTGACTGCCTAAACCCTCGCTATGTCTACCAAGCCCCTGAGTCTTTGGAAATTCCGCTTTCTGGCAAATACCAAGCCGTGCACATGTGGATGCGACTTCAGGATCATATCGCGGAATCCGGAGGGTTTCGTGGTGCCGTCGTGCCGGATGAATCGAAAAGCAAGCGGACGATGACACCTAAAGACGGATTCTGGGTCTATATCACCCAATTCGAACCCGAACAGGACCCCCTATCACAAGGTGCGGCAATCTCTAAAATCCGCCTCTACAAAGCACCCGCCTTCGAAGATTTTGCATTGAAGATCAACTACCCACCAAGTGATCTCCCACGGCGCCACTTGTTTTTCAGAGAAGAAATGGCGGATGGAGTCATCGGCGGCCACGATTCAGGAGATGGCTGGGACGATCACATGGATTACTATCGCGGCAAAGCCGAGATGATGCACTTTTTGGGGATGAACACCATGGCAAAGGACCTCTTAGAATTCGGAGCCAACCAAGGGTGGGATTCTTCAAAATTCGGAGGTAGCAGTTGGGTCTACCAATCTAAAACTCCGGACCGTTGGAGTAATCTGCTTAAAGTCGCCACAAACTACGATCTATCCGTCCTACCATACTTTGAATACGCGGGCAGCAAAGGAAAAAATGGACTCGGCTTTGAACTCAGAGCCCAACCGCTTAACGGTAAAAACTACACCCATACTACGTGGACCGAAACCGCACGTGCAGACTTAACAGATCCGGACACCTTCGAAGACCTCCGCAAGATGCTGGAAATTACAATTGTTGAAGAAAAGGACAACGCAGACATTATAGGTGCTTGGATACGCCCTCGCCCGAGTCAGCTCGCCATTAGTTTTGCCGATGCCACCATTCAACGCTTCGCACAAGAAAGCGGCCGCAGTGAAGTGACACGGGGCGAACTCAATAAGCGTGGTGAAACTTACAAGGCCTACCTCGATTGGTGGTATGGCAAACGTAAGGAATTCTTGACCAAACTCAGGGACTACCTGCAAAGCGAAGGTATCAAAGATGCCTCGATCTATTACACAGCTGACACAACCGAGCCAGGCTGGATCCATCCTGAAGGTGTCGGCACAGGCCTCGTCGTTGAAGATGAGAGCGCTTGGAGAGATATCGACTTGAAAAAGCCACCAGTTCAATTGCAGACCACTATTGACAATCACTGGTCTTACAAAGCACTCACCAACGTCCGCAAGACTTGGGGAAAATGGGAGCACGAACACGCCAAACCGGTATACGACCCACATGCGTACAAAAATGTCGAAGACATTTATCCAACCTACTCTTTCAATCGCCTATCCTCAGTATCCGATCCGATGGCGCTCGAAGCATTCGAGACAGCCTCCGGCATGGCCATGATACGCCACTACGGTCTAAACGAAAACATGCTCCGTATCGAACGAGGTAAAAACGAGAAGCCACTCGATCCACTGGGCTATTTTGTAGCCGATATGGAACGTGTCGGACCACATATAATGCTCCCAGAAGCCAACGCCATGGCTAACGGAAATCCAACCAGTATAGGCTATTTAGCATCAAACAATTTCAATCGTCTCTCTCCATCCTATGTGCGTCGTTTCAACGCGGCCTACCTAGCACTTCCAGCGTTACCATCCAAAGTTGTCGACGGAGCCGCATCCAACTCACAAATTGTTGTGCGCCGAATCGATGCAGGTGAACACGGTGCCTACTATGCAGTGGTCAACCCAGGCTACGAAGGAGTCCAAGGTGTCTCGATCAACCTCCCAGATAATGGTGAGGTCATCGATGCAACCACTGGCCAAGCACTTACCCGCTCTGCTACAGGTAGCATCCGCTTGGACTTCGATGCCTGCCATCTAATCGCACTACACGTGCGCTAAGAACCGATCTATAAAATAAGGAAGATTCAGACGAGCAAGTCTCATCCAAAACTTACAAATAGTATCATAATATGTTACTATAGGTAACTAAATAATGGTGATATTGTATACTCAACCCTTACGATGATAACACCCCCGAAACAGAAAAAAAAAATGTCATGCTGATGAAAGTTATTTTCATTAGTATAGTATTGCATATTGTTGCCGCCTTCGTGGCTGGAATCATCACCGTGGCCAATGTTGTTATCAAAGAGGACACGCGATTTGAAGAGGTTCCCGCCATCGAAGAAATTGAAATCCCCAAAGAGCAGAAGGTGACAATCGTGCCAAATCCGCCCAAGGCTCAGCCGATGAACCATCTAAAGATGCGCCCAGTCACAGACATCTCCGTAGCCAGTATCGATGTCGACCTGCCATCAATGGATCAAAGTTTCACCGTCAGTGCAGCACTTGGCTCCACCGGGGGCGGACGCTTAAACTTGGGCGCAGGGCTCGGCATGAACATCAACCAATTCCCTGACATTATAGGTTTTGGAACGACTAAAAAAATGGCGTACGCATGGGAAGGCACCGTCTATTTATTCAAGCCCAAGAAAATTAACCGAATCCTAGACGAGAAAGAAAAAATCGGCGGACTCAAAGATGGCAGACGTCAGAGCTCGAAAATCTATAACCACGTCCTAAACCTCCCTACACAGAACTTCAGCGAAGGATTTCCTGGTGTCACAGATCAATTCGAATGGTTTGCCGTCGATTTTGAAGTCAAACTTTTTTGGCCTGCGAAACTTGCTGGCGAATATGAATTCCGCCTCGCATCCGATGATGGATCGGTGCTGTTCATTGACCGAGAACTCGTGGTGAACAACGATGGCAACCATGCAATGGCCACGGAAACAGGCACATTTAAACTAGACCAAGGCCTACATCGCTTTCAGCTAGTTTACTACCAAGGGCCGGCCACAAAACTCGGCTTAGTATTGGAATATCGAGAAGTAGGTTCCGAAGAGTGGCAGCTCTTCGACCTAAAGGAATACATACAGTATCAAATCGATTAAGCGACTCGTTTCCGAGTCGCTGACGGAGTCCGATACGCTCTTATCAATAACTATCTTTGAGCGATTTATAGGAGAGCGCGTTTAACAAGTTCTTTTTCGAAACGCGTTGCTTCAATTCCACACGGACTTGCTTGGGCTCGTTCGGATATAAATCAAAGCCATTATCGAGCACTTTATAATTGGAGTCGTCAAAATCGAAGGTGAACGCGTGTTGATACGCCGTGGAAGTGAATGTGATGACGGCTTCCTTCGCAGATTCGATCTTCACCTCTGCTTGAGTCTTTGCCTCGGGAAAATCGATGAAACGCGGTGGCGCGAGCAAAACACTTTGCTCGCTGACGATGTCTCCACCGATGAGCAATGCGATTTTCAGGTAGATGTTCTCACGACCATGCTCCGCCATCGCCTGACTCAGATCTACGGTCTTATGCAGCACACTTTGACCATGACGTAGGCGCACTGATTTTTTGGAAGTCTGAAGCTGACGTCCGTCCATATGATACAGGTCCCAGATCAAAGTGCCCTTCGCCGATTTCGGCGCATCATACACCGTATAGAGATCGACCTCACGAATGCTTGTCTCGCGATAATTACCCTTCCCTACGATCTCATCACCGCGGACATGTGCACTCACTAAGGCCGGGGCGTTGAAACGACGCGCCGCATAGTGCAGCGCCTTCCATCGCCCAGTGTATTCAATTGAGGACCAAGACGCCACCGGCCAGCAATCATTGAGCTGCCAGTAAATCGCCCCCATACATCTCGGCATTAGGCGTCGATAGTGCTCGACACCGATTTGCATACAATAGGCTTGGTTCAACTGTGACAGCCAAATCAAGTCATCCTGCGACTTGGGAAAACGGTAGCGCTGCGATACGTAATAGAGAATCACCTGATTGCCCGCCGTATTTTTCTGGTGGTTCTCCATGATCGGCCCGAAGACATTGGAATCCTGGGGTGCAAAAGTCGCGTTGGTTTGCGGCGAGGAGTAACTCTGCATACCGAATTCGGAGCAAAAGCGGAAATTCCACTTTTCGTAATCTTTCACCGGATGACGCGAGTGCCAGACATCCCAGTAGTGGGTATCGCCCGACTTCTCGCCCAACTCATGACCACTCTCGAACACACCGCGCCACTCAGAACTCGGCCAGTAGTCGGTGCCGGCGCTGCCCGCTTCAACAATCGATGGCAGCAGCTCATGAAACAGCTTTACGTAATCGCGCTTCAACTTGGGTTTCGCCGCGAAGAATTTCTGGTTCAACTGAGGCAACTCATTGTTACCACACCAGAGCGCAAGGCAGGCACGGTCTCGTAAGCGCGCCACTTGTTGCACCGCCTCCACCTTCACACTTTTCAAGAAGGATTTATCTGCCGGCACCAGAATGCAAGAGAACATGAAGTCCTGCCACACCATCAGCCCAAGCTCATCGCAGAGATCGTAAAAATCTTCGCTCTCGTAAATGCCACCGCCCCAGACACGCACACAGTTCATATTGGCCTGAACCGCAGCAATCAGATCACGCGCATAGTCCTCACGCTTGAGTCCGGCCACAAAGCAGTCGGCAGGAATCCAGTTCGCGCCCTTGGCAAAGACAGGACGACCGTTCACCACGAACTGGAATGACTCACCCCATTCATCCTTGGATCGGTCTAGCTTGACTGTACGCAGTCCGATACGCTTGGACTTCTGTCCCAGTTCAGAACCATCCTTGGTAAAGGCAGTCACAGTCACGGTATAGAGCGGTTGCGCGCCCTGCCCCGCTGGCCACCAGAGCTGTGGCTTCGGAATACTCAGTTCCGCCATTGTCTCGGCATCGGCTTCCGCAGAGGCGACCACATCACCCTCGAAACTCACCTCGACCACATAGCGAACACCGAACTTTCGACCGGAAAGTTGAGCGGCAACGGAGAGTGAAACCGAACCTTTGTCAGAATGAATTTGATCCACCGTAAAGCGATCCAAGGTCGCCACACTCCACGCCTCCAAACGGATATCACGCCAGACACCGGCAGTGACCAAACGTGGACCCCAATCCCAACCAAACTGACACGGCTCCTTACGAATCCGCACGGAATTTCCCACCGGATCCAAATGGTCCACAGGCGGCGTGAAGCTGGTGCGGTGATTCCGAATATAGTCCATCGCACTCTCAAAACGAATTCGGAGTGTATTCACTCCTACTTTAAGATACTTCTGCACCTTCCAACAATGCGCGATATACATGTTATCTGAAGCACCGATTTTCACATCGTTCAGCCAGACCGTCGCAACGGTATCCAAGCCATCGGCCAACAATTCAATCACATCCGATTCGAGTAAAGCTCCCGACACCTCAAACTCAGTCTGATACTCCCAATCGCGCTCTTCGATCCACTGCAGATCCAACTCATTACTACCATAGTAAGGGTCTGGAATCTTGTCACAAGCCACCAGATCAGCATGCACACAGCCAGGCACGGTTGCCGGTAACCATTCTTGATTCGAGCAATCGCGAAAAAACCAATTCGCGGAGTTTAAGGAGAAAATTGTTTTCATAAGCAGACGATTCAATCGAATTAGAATTAAACGTGCCAGTAAGTATACTAGAGTCCGTCGACAATATCCTTGTCGAAAACGATAAATAACTTAATGTTTTTGACACATTGAATTCCCCTACTAAAGGTCCGCCCTACCGCGTTCAGATCAGTATCGATTCGGACTTGGAATATTTCCGAGAAGTGCTACTCGGCGTCCGACGCTATGGCTTTGAAACTGGTCGACTCGTGTTCGTAGATCGCTGGCTGCAACATGAGTTGGCAGACCTCAAAGGCATCACCAAGCGCGACCACGTCGATGGGATTGTCGCGACCCTTTTCAGCAAAAAACAAGAGACTGCTTTACGGCACACCCAAGTCCCGGTTGTCAATGTTTCGAACTCTATTCGCGTCCCAAGAGTGCCCGTTGTTACGCAGAACGATTTTGAAGTCGGACGCATCGCCGCCCGTCATTTGATGAATTGTGGCTGTCGCAGCTTCGGCTTTGTAGGCCAAACGCGAACTAGCTACTCAGATCAACGCTACGTGGGCTTTAGAGAACTGCTCCCAAAAAAAGTAAGCTCTCCAAACTAACCGTGGCTGAAGGCATCCTCACCGCCGATGAATTTAAACAGACCGAGAACTGGCTCAAAAAGTTCGCCCAACCGACTGGTATCTTTGCCGCTCTTGACGGCTATGCACTGGCCGTGCAACGGGCTGCCCGCAATCTCGACTTACGCGTGCCCGAAGACGTCGCCATTCTCGGTGCTGGCGATGACGACTTTCAAGTAGAATTTGAAGCCATTCCACTTTCCAGTATTCGCTTGCCCGCCCGAAAGATCGGCTATGAAGCCGGTGCACTACTCGATCGCCGACTTAGCGATCCACATGCCGACCTAGAGTCGATCCAACTGCCAGTGCAGGACATTGCTCTCCGGCGCTCGACCGATGTGCAATACTGCGATGATCCCCTGGTTGCCAAAGCCGTACGACTCATCAGAGAGCACCCGAACATTCGCGTGACACAAGTCGTTCAAGCGGTCGGCATCTCCCGAACTGGATTGCAAAGCCGCTTCTTAAAAATGCTCGGACGCGGCATCCTCAGCGAGATTCAACGCGTGCGCCTACAACGCGCCCAAACGCTCCTATCCACCACCGACGACAAACAGGAAGTCATCGCCGAACTCTCTGGATTCGCCAGCGTGCAACGCTTCAGTTATTGCTTTCAACAAGCATTTAAAATGTCCCCTGGCACCTACAGGCGTCAGTCAAAAGTCCGATGACATTAGGCATCGAATAAGAGAATGTTGTGCTGCGGATCAATATCTCAGCTTAAATGCAGGGCACAACTCACACGTGTTCAATAGTTGTAAGACTAGTGCGCAGATGCCGGGGCTTTCAAATCTAAGCGTAAATACTGCTCTCGTGGAGCATCGCTAGCTTCCATATTCGCTAACAATAGCTCAGTCATATAGGCTTCTACGTCAGTATTCGAAATTGGCAACGCTTGCTGCGGATCAGCCTCCAAATCATAAAGCAATGTCTTCCACGACCATTCATCCCTAGCCTTCGAATCCGCACTCGCCCAACCCATACCAGAACAATCGATTTGCATTACCTGACAATCCTGCATAAAGTTGAATGGTTTAGCAAGCGACAGACGATTCTCTGAAAACGAATCAGTTCCAAAGGGCGTACGCATATGTGCAGGCATCAAGGTATAATCAGAAATTTTCGCCATACGATCTCCTTGAGCACGCATGTAGACATAGCGTCCGTCAGTTACATTGACCTGTTGACCGAAACTTCCAAAAATACAACTTTGTCACACGGCTTCATCCTTCTCAATCACTGGGCTCAAATCGTGGCCCGTCATACTAGTAGGAATCTCTTGGTTGAAACATCCAAGCACTGTCGGCGCAAGGTCGATGGCAGGTTGCACCAGTGACTCACGTGACTCTCCTGCTTTCTTCGTCCGCGGATCCCAAACAAAGAAAGGCGTCCGAGCAGTCTCCTCCCACCATGGCATCATCACTTTTGCCCACCAGTCATGCTCTCCGAGCAAGAAGCCATGATCAGTGCAGACCACCAACATGGTATCTTCCCACATGTGGTTAGTATCCATCGCATCCAATACGGCTCCCAATTTAGCGTCACACATGGCGACCAAAGATGCATATTCATATCGAGCATGCTCCGCCAATTCGACACGCCCATTCACCATTTCATAATTGGGCCAGTCGAAATGCGGTCCCTTATAATCGCGGTAATGCGGCTCAAAATATAGACTTTTATAACACTGGTTAGCAAAGAAAGGCTCATGCGGATCAAAGGTCTCGATCTGGAGAAACCAGTCATCATCATCATCATCATCATCATCATCATCATCATCATCATCATCATCATCATCATCATCATCATCTTTATTACGCTCAATAAAATCCAAGCCTGCGCGAAAAACACGACTTTGTGGCTGTTGGCTTTCCTCGGTCATCACTTGGCGATTGATCCAATCCTGGCGAGCAGCCTTATAATCTTTCAGTCCGTGACGCCCTGCAGCATCAGCTGGGATTTCAGGATCACGTACCTGCCCCACCCAAGAATCGCCTTCTTGCCCACGAAAAGCTTCATAACTCGAGTATTTTGTGTGGTAATTGGTGCCTCCATCTTCAAAATAATGATAATGGTCAGTAACTAAATGTGTATAGACACCGTTCTCTTTCAAAATTTGAGGCATCGAGGCATCGAAAGGTTCCATTGGTCCCCAACTACGATGCAAAAAATTGGGTGGCTGGTCAATCTGGGATCGAACCAAAAGCCAGCCATCAAGCAGATCACATCTGGAAAAGTGGAACGATTGGAACGATTTCTGCAGACTAGTAAACGGAAAAGGAGCATGGGCTGGAACCAAGTTTCGGTCATAAACTGGAGAATCGTTTCAACGTAAAATTTCACGTTTAGGGATTGATCCAAGCGAATTCTAGTCTCAAATGGCCATTCAGACTGGTTGCCCCTTGTCAGAATCATTCTATTTCAGTTCGTATTCCACTCCCTCCTTCTCCGCCAGGCTTCGTCTGGAACTTATTCCAACAAATGAAGCCTGTCACAGCATTACGAAGTGAAGCGCAGACTCCCAGAGTCTAAGAATTGCGGCTCCAAAAATTTAGTCAGTATATATGGGGTCGACTCACTTTTTTATAATAAAATATCGAATTAGTACGGTTTGTTGTTGATCAATCCAGAAACACACCTATCACCTTCGAACTTCGCTACGGAAACGTAGTCCATCGGTCGAGTGGTGGAATTGGCAGACACGCATGATTAAGGGTCATGTGCCGCGAGGCGTGAGGGTTCAAGTCCCTCCTCGACCACCAGGCTTCGTCTGGAACTTGTTCCAGCAAACGAAGCCTGTCGCGGCGTAACGAAGTGTAGCCGGACCACGAAGCCCCATGAAGACTACGCCCGGGCAAGCCAGTTAGCTTCGTCTGGAACTTGTTCCAGCAAACGAAGCCTGTCGCGGCGTAACGAAGTGTAGCCGGACCACGAAGCCCCATGAAGACTACGCCCGGGCAAGCCAGTTAGCTTCGTCTGGAACTTGTTCCAGCAAACGAAGCCTGTCGCGGCGTAACGAAGTGTAGCCGGACCACGAAGCCCCATGAAGACTACGCCCGGGCAAGCCAGTTAGCTTCGTCTGAAACTTGTTCCAGCAAACGAAGCATGTCGCGGCGTAACGAAGTGTAGCCGGACCACTAAGCTCCAAGGAGACTACGCCTGGGCAAGCCAGTTGCTTCGTCTGGAACTTGTTCCAGACGAGATTTGCTTTTATTTGCAATTAGCTCGAACATGCCCGCATGACTCAAGCGACACTGAAGCCGATCTCTCCCTACACAGAAACGCTTGGCATGCTCTATTTTCCGCGCATGCTGGATAAAATTCGCAAGCACGCGGCCTCGCAACTGCACGATGATTTCCACAAGAGCTTGGGCGTGGCCTTAGATGGACGCTGCTGTGCCTATCTACGTGTCGCCTACCCCGACTTGGTGAAACGCACTTTGAATGGCGACAGCGACGAAGCGATCTTTGACTGGTGCCAAGAGAATGGCCGCGGCTTAGACGAAGTTGATCTACTGATTTGGAATGAATATGCGCGCAAAATCGGCTGGAACGACGCCCGCAGTCAGGCGCTGGCAGACTACAAGTCGGACAGCGGCATTCGTCACCGTGAAGACATACATACGATGTTTGACTACATGGAGGTCGACGAAGGCCGCGACGGCATCCAGATCGCATAGGCACACTGCCTAGTCGACCTCTAGCGCCCACTTGTAGAACTGCTTATCGGAGTTCATTTGTATCGTGCGCTCAAAGGCATCTCCGAGTTCGATCCAGTCGTCGGATGACAGGTCATCGTTGCTCCAGAGTTGAATGCGGAAGTGTAAGTCGCCCTCGGCATCGGGTGCGATCAATGTCTGCTCATAGTTCAAACCTCCCAGTGCACTGAGTGGATACAGCCCGGCTGCGGCTTGGAGTTCGCTGTGCGTGCGAATCAAGTCGAGCACACTGTCACTTAGCTCGGTATCGGCAATCAATGGATCGAGGCCAGCCGCGAGCTCGGCTCCATCGTTGAAGAGGTCGCCGTCGGTATCCGTCATCAGCGCGTTCGTGCCTAGTATTTGCTCCGCCGCATTGTCGAGTCCATCGCCGTCCAGATCCTGGCTCGCGGTGTAAGCGAGGCTGCCAAATTGCTCCATTTCCCAAGCATCCACCAAGCCATCGTCATCGCTATCTATGACATCTGTGATCAGGGCAAAGTCGCCTTGGTAATCAAGGCGCGCCCAGACTTGTTGATTGTCCAAATCGATCCCCCAGCTGCCCACGCTGTCTTCAGCGGTGGGAGCTCGCATGAGGGGCGTCTCTGCTGCGAGTTCGAGAGTGGTCGAAACGGCGGGTAGCCAATCACCGGCATCGCTGTCTGCGGTATCGGCATCCAGAAAGGCGGCGATACGTAGCGACTGAATCTCCAGTGCGGATAAGCGACTGGCATCGTAGCTCAGCTTGATGGTGTAGGCGTCGCAACGATTGCGGCCAGGGGCCTCACGCATGCCATTTAGACTCACGATATCGGAAACGACTTTGCTCTCGCCCGCATCATACCAGTCATCGCGTGACCACCAACCGGTAGTGATATTGCGATATTGTCCAAAACTGGTGCTTCCATAGATGTGCACGGTTTCATCGCTATTAACACCATCGACCACTTCGACACTGGTTCCGATAAAGCCATCATCCAGTGGCGCACGGTCTTGAATATTACGGTCATTGTAGCTCTCCCCGGAAGCGACGGTGAACTGCAATCCATTTCGGGAATAGGTATACGCATCCCAGACCGACCAGTCATCAAAGGTGCCATGGCCATCCGTGTCGGGCGTCATATAAGTCTGCACCCAAACAAAGGGTCCGTTGATCTCGACCAGTAGGTAGGCAATCGGCCGCCCGGCGATCGTCGTGCTATCGATCAGGCAGTTCAAGTGTTGATCCTCGGCCGGACTACGGCTGATCGAGTAAAATTTCTCCGAAGCAGAGCCACAGGTGAAATCAAACATGTAGGGCTTATTACCATCATCCAGGCTAACCGCGACCGAGCGGTCGTAGATATGGTTGTGGCCACTAAACCAACCATCAACTTGTGAGGCTTTGCCAGCTTCCAAATACGGTTGCGGGCTATCAACGTATTCCGTCATCGCGGGGTGCGATGCCACAGAGAACAAGCCCGGGTGAGAATAGCCGAAGATGTGCGCATCGGGATTCGCCGCGCGTATTTCAGCAAATTTCTCAGCCACCCAATCGGAGTAATTGTCCGAGCTGCCCCCGTTCCAGAGGTCCAGCGAGACGAAGTAAGTGTCCTGCCCTGCATCCAAAACATAACTGAAGTTATTTGGATTGGGCGATGCCTCACTGCCGCCGGGCACATCGCTCGGATCGACCACAGCACCCTCACCTTCGAACAGATATGGGAACGCGGCCTGCCACGCGGCTTCTCCCTCGGAGGTGGGCAAGTATGCGTTGGCATCGTGGTTGCCACGCACGGGATAGAAGCCGATCCCATTCTCCAGTAAGGGAGTGGCCAGCACTTCTTTTAAATACTCCAACTCGGTCAACTTGGCATCACCGCCGGAGTAACCATCGGTCACATCGCCAACGTGAATCGCAAATTCGGGCGCTTGCGCAATCAACTCACGTGCGATGGCGGAAGCCTCATCGGTCGGCACTCCCAGCGTGCTGCCCTGGGTGTCGGGAATCACTGCAAAGCGCAGTGCCAGCTCACTGCCGGGCATGGCGGCGCGAGCCAACTCAGCCGGCTCTTCCACCATGATTTCTAGAATCACGGTAGTGGTGCCTTCGTCATTGTCGGTGACAGAAATCACAAAGGTATTGAGACCAAAATGGCTGGCACTAGGCGTGCCACTCAGGCTGCCGTCGGCATGCACGATCAACCAATCCGGTCCGCTGACTTTGGCAAAATACATGGTATCGCCATCGGCATCACTGGCGTATTCGGCCACGCTGGCGGCGTAATCGCTGCCAGCAAGCGCATGGGCCGTTTCGATGTGTTCACTCTCGAAAATAGGCGCATCGGGATGCAGGTCAGAGAGCAAGTTCATCCACAAGTCGAAACCGATGTCGGAGCTAAAGCCGTCGCGGTTATGAATCTCTACTGCGAGCAAATTTTCACCCTCTACCAGGGCATCGGTCGCCACACTAAATTCATAGAAGGTGCCCTCGGCCGCTCCGTCGGTGATGCTACTGGAGAAGGTCTCCGAGCTGATCTCACCGGCGGGCATGTTATCGCGAATGATTTCGATCCCATTGAGATAGACGATCACGCCGTCATCGCGCAATACGCCGAACTCTAGCTCACGAACGCCTTCCAGATCTTCCAACACGAAGGCTTTGCGGAAGTAGTAGGTAATGTGCTTATCGTTGCTATCGGAGCCGTAGCTGAGCGTGGTGACTTCGTTGGAGTCGCCATAGCCGAACTTTGCGGGTCCTTGCGCCCAGGTGCTGTCGTCGAAAGCAGCGGCGCGCCATGCTGTGCCGGCATCGCTCCCATCATCAAGATAGGCCCAGTCGGCACCGGCGGTGATAATGGCTTCACTCACCTTTGGAGTATTGTCCGATTCCAGGATGGCAGTCGCTTGCAGGTTGAAGCTTAAGTCGGAACTGCTGGCGTCGCTATTATGTAGTTCGACGGCCAATACATTTTGCCCTGTCACCAGCGCATCTGCGGCAACACTGAACTCGAAGTATGTGCTTTCATCATCCCCACCCAGTGCAGAGGAAGCATAGGTCTGATAATTAACAGCGCCGCTAGGCATATTATCGCGCAACAGCTCCTGCCCATTGAGATAAATGATCACACCATCATCCCGCAGCACTTCGATTAAGATCCCTTCGATCCCAGCGAGCGAGTCGAGCTCGAAGGCCTTTCGGAAGTAGGTGGTCGGATGCTTGTTGGCAGCATCTGTGCCATAGCTGAGAACTGTGGCCTCGTCACCGTCTCCATAGCCGAACTCAGCCGTGCCGGTGGACCATGCACTGTCGTCAAAGTCGGTCGCTGTCCAGTCAGTGCCCTGATCGGATCCGTCATCGAGATACAACCACTGC
The DNA here is from genome assembly GCF_033878955.1 of Coraliomargarita algicola. NCBI lineage: Bacteria > Pseudomonadati > Verrucomicrobiota > Opitutia > Puniceicoccales > Coraliomargaritaceae > Coraliomargarita > Coraliomargarita algicola. Next base: position 5,034,894 of record NZ_CP138858.1, on the reverse strand, counting down.
GCATCTTTTTCAACAAAAGGGGCTAATTCTGACGGGACGGTTTCGTCGTTGGCATACGCGCTCACCTCTTCGGCACTCAGGCTGGCGGAGAAAACACGCAGCTCATCGATCAAACCATTAAAGCCATAGTCACTACTGACCGACATGTTGCCGATGCGGAAGGGACGTTCTGCAGACAGCGTGCTTTGCAACGTATCAATCGTCACCGCGCGCTCGGCCACCAGTTGCCCGTTGACATACAGCAACACGGATTCACCGGGAACAAAAACCCCCGCGACATGCACCCAACCATCGGTGCCTTCACTGGAGCGCACGGATAGGTTCACTGTATCGGTGGCGGTATAGCCCACTCCGGCGGCAGTCACCTGAAAGCTTAATTGCTGGGTGTTCGAATGCGTCGTCTTCAAGACATACTGATCATTGGCCGCGCCGCCTGATTGATCGATACCGGCAATCACACCATAGCTGCTGACACCTTCCGGTTTCACCCAAGCGGACACACTGACCGCACCGGTCAAGTTAAGCGCCTCGGGAGTGCCCACCAGCACTTGATCCTCACTATTACCGGAAAAGCGGATCGCACCGTTGCGGTGCCCCACACTCTCCCATGCGGCAGACGCCTGCAAGGTGCCTGAAATCCCATTACCGGAAAAATCTCCAGCATTGGTTCCGGAACCTTCATCGAAGGGCCAGTAGGCGACTAATCCCGCAGCTTCACCTTCGATCGGCTCAGCGGCTTCGGTCTGGGCACTCGCCTCCGCGGACCATTCTGTTTGACGCCCTCCGCTCACACCGGAAATACGATAGCTGTAACTGGTATTGGGAGCCAGTCCGCTGTCATTGTAACTCGTGGCATCTCCTGCGAGTGCGCTGCTCACCACGAGGTAGTCACCTGAGCCGACTCGACGCTCCAGGATCAAATCATCATAGCTGGCGGAATCCAGATCCCAAGTGAGCGAAATACTGGATGTATCTTCAGCATTCGCAGCTAGGTCGAGAATCGAACCGCTTAAGTATCCCAACTCGACACTTGCCAAATCGGACCATTCGGAAAAGGCATCGGCAATGGTCAAAGACCGAATACGATAACTGTAAGTCACTCCGCTAACAACTTCTGTATCTAAATAGCTGATACTATCCGCCGCAAGTATTGCGACTGTCGCGTAGCCGGCATTCTCACCGGACGCACGACGCTGGATCTCCAAACTCTCCACCTCAGCGTCTGTCAGCGCCGACCATGTCAGGCTCACACCGGCACCGCCATCACCGGCACTAAAGTCTGCCGGCACTTCCAAATCTGCATTGGCCAATTGTGGGAAGTAGAGTGTGCGATTTGGCTCGCGGCCCTCCCCCTTAACCTCGATGCGGTCCGTCCAAATCTCAATTTCGGCATAGGCAGTGGTGTCAGCGGTTTCCACCATACCTTCCAAATTAATAAAGTGTATATCCCCACTCTGCCCGTAAGCACCCGAATGGTTATGCCCATTCATCCATGCACGGATATTGGAATAGTCCGCCAAGAGTGTCAGCAATTCACTGGCCTGAGGACTGATGTGGGCCGTGCCGGGAGGATAGACCGGATAGTGATCAAAAATGATGACCGGCTCTGAATTTTCCAGCGCGGCATCGAGTCCGTCGCGCAACCAGGCCAATTGCTCTGCGCTGTGGATACCGTAGCCCGCATCGTTACCATCGAGCACGAAGAAACGCCAGCCCTCGACGACGAAGGTATAGTAATTGGAGGGAATCTTAAGGGCCTCCACGACATCCTCCAAGGTGTGACTGCCAACCGCTAAGTCGTGATTACCGACGACTTGATAGCTGGGGTGAACCAGGTCATCCCAGATTTCCATCATCGGCTCGAAACTCTCAAAGTAGTTATCAATAAAATCTCCCAGGCAAATGACGAACTCCAGATCGCGCGTATTGAAGTCCTCCACCATCACCGGCAACTTCGTCAGGCTGTTGCGATAATAGCGCGAACCGGCTGGATCCGAATCTTTATATTGCGGGTCCGCCACAGCACCAAAAGAAAAGAGATATGTGCCCTCTGCAGGCGACGTTCCATCGCGATCTGCAAGCTGGATAAGTTCGCTGGCATCGAGCCCGACATTATAAATCGCAACTTGATCGATGGCTCCATTAAAACCATAGCCTGAGCTTTCTGTCATGTTACCAATGCGAAACGGCACCGCCTCACTCAGGGTGCTTTGCATGCTCTCCAAGGATGTCGCTTTCTGAGCGACTTCGACACCATCGATATAGAGCAGCAGTTTTTCACCCGGCAGGAACACGCCAGCCACATGAATCCAACCATCCTCACTGGCAGAGGCACGATCGACGATTGATTGGGTATCACTCACCGATACCGCGCTGCCCCCGCCACCGGTCACTTGAAAGCTGAGATAACTGCTAGTCGCCCCCGTCGTTTTCAATACGTATTGGTCATTACTCGCACCACCGGACTGATCAATGCCGGCAATCACTCCATAACTGCTCATGCCATCGGGATGCACCCAAGCGGCAACCGTTACAGCGCCTGTGATATTCAAGGCATCCGGAGCTCCAAGTAGCAACTGGCTATCATCGTCATTGACGATCTGTAGCGCACTGCCCTCGACACCATCCACCCAACTCGCACTGCCCGTAAGCGTGCCGATCAAATCATTTTCCGAATCAGTCGCAGTCGTGCCCGTGCCCTCATCAAAGTCCCAATAAGCGACACGGCCGGACGCTCCGCTCACGGGGTCTTCCAGAGCCGTGCCGGGCGCGGCATGCAACTCAGCCACCGCAGTGCTGCTGATCGCGTAATCGTAAAGCTGCACATCATCGACAGCACCGTCCAAATAATAGGAAGTCGCCGTCGTCGTCATCGCTCCGATTTTAAAAGGCGCGACATCGATTTTTGACTGCAATTGTGCCGGCACATTAGTGCTTTCAGTCATCAATGAGCCATCCACATATAAACGCGCAAACTCGCCCGCTTGATACACCCCAACCAAGTGGATCCAGCCGTCGGCCGATGCTTCAGACAGGTTTTTAAAAGTATCGGTCGAGTGTAAGGTGGCCGAACTGCCGCCCTCCCCCGTCACCTGAAAAATGATACGACCATCGCCCGAAGAAGCGGTTTTCAAAACAAACTGATCATTCGCAGTGCCGCCCGAGCTATCAATACCGGCAAAGATACCATAATTGGTGATGTCATTGTATTTCGCCCACACCGAAAGCGTCAACGAGCCCTGCAGGTTCAATGCATCTGAATCAAATTCAATGTAGTCACCCGATACGCCGGGGAAAACGGCCGCATTACCGGCCTTGCCGGCCCCCCAAGCAATCGAACCGGTCAACTCACCATCGATCCCTGCGCCGCTGGCATCGGCTGCCACAGTGCCCGATGTTTCGTCCAGTTTCCAATGCGCCACCAGCCCCGCAGTGCTGGCGCTCGCAAGCGCAGTACAGAAGCTGCCAATTAAAAATAGTTTTTTGAAATTCATCTTATATATCCCGAATGAAATGTTCTTCACAAAATTGTTGGATGCCCACGGAAGCTGCCCGCAAACATCAAAGCTGCGGATCAATGAAGTGGAGAATCTACAAGTCAAACACTGGGACATAAGCTTAACCAAGGTCACAAATCGCGACATTTGACCGGTTTTCTTCACATTGCAGACGCAGCTTTCACATAAGATTTTCCAACGCCTTAATATCGCTCGTATCAGGAGGCATCCGATCTAACGTCAATAACGACCGGCAGTTGCATAACAAAATATTCAGTAGATTTTTATTAAGGAAAGATACAATCAAAGCAGGACATAAATTAGGCAAAATAGGCCTTAAAAGATGAATCATGCATGATTCCAGAGCCGTTCGACTCATCGTAAATGAAATGTAACAAATCACTCAAATCAGTTGATGCCCCGGATTCCCGCCTGCAATGACCGGATTCACGAGCTGGCAAGCGTCCAATGATGCCGCTGCCACAGATATGCCCCGTCACACACTGTAATTTGTGTAGATTCCTGCTTTTTTAGCGTGGCATATGGACGACTTCTCTCTAACTATTTGCGAATTTATGCAAGCTATCGACTTAGACGCCCACTGGAACGAAATACGACGTCACGCCCATGACATCGTGGAGCGCGAACCTGCGCTCACGACTTTACTCAACGAAACGGTGCTCCACCGCGGATCTTTTGCGGAATGCCTGACCTTCCGCCTGACGCGCAAGCTGGTAAACCATTCGGCGTCGATTGAGGTGCTGCATGATACCTTCATGGAAGCTTTCCTGCATCAGCCGGCCATTTTACAACATGTGGCCTGCGATATGATTGCAGTCAACGAGCGCGACCCAGCCTGCCCCAACGTGCTCACCCCCCTGCTCTACTTCAAAGGCTTGCAAGCTCTGATCTGCTACCGAGTCGCTCACTACTTGTGGAATCAAAAGCGCACTGAATTTGCGCTCTACCTCCAAAGCCTGATTTCGGAGACTTTCGCAGTCGACATCCACCCCGCAGCCAAGATCGGCTGCGGCATTTTACTGGACCACGCCACCAGCTTTGTGGCTGGCGAAACCACTGTCATCGAAAGCAATGTATCCATCCTGCACGAGGTCACACTCGGGGGCACCGGCAAAGAACGCGGCGATCGTCACCCCAAGGTGCGCACTGGTGTGCTACTCGGGGCCGGGGCCAAAATTCTAGGCAATGTGGAAATTGGCGAAGGCGCCAAGGTCGGTGCAGGCAGCGTCGTGCTTAAAGATGTGCCCCCACACACCAGCGTCGCCGGCGTGCCGGCACAAGTCATCGGCCAGGCCTCCGAAGTCTGCCCGGCACTCGGAATGTGCCACAAACTGGACTAATCTAGACAAAGCTAGACAAACGGTGAACCCGATATAAACACACAACCAATGAATTCATTGACACAGCTCGCAATGGGCAGCTCCCAGGATGCACTCTGGGCCCTCTGTTTCGCGGTCGGCGCCGGTTGCTTGCTTACGGTGCTCTCGCGCCGCTTACAATTGCCCACCATCGTCCTACTACTACTGGGGGGCTTTGCTCTAGGCCCGGAAGGTCTGGAGCTACTGGACCCCAATGCCTTGGGCGACTTACTGCCGATGATCGTCTCACTGGCAGTGGGATTGATCCTGTTCGAAGGCGCGCTCACGCTGGACTTAAAAGAGTTTAAAGAAACTTCAACCGTCATCAAGCGCCTGCTCACCGTGGGGGTGCTCATTACCTGGCTCGGCTCTGGTTTGACCGCCTATCTGGTCTTTGATACCTCACCGGCCTTTGCCCTGCTGATGGGCAGCTTGATTATCGTGACCGGGCCCACAGTGATCGTCCCCCTGCTGCGCCGGATTCGGGTGCAACAGAAACTGGGTAGCATCCTCCACTGGGAAGGTGTGTTAATTGATACGATCGGAGTATTCACCGCGATTCTCTGTTTTGAATGGGTCGTGGAAGGCGGCGGCGCAGTCGCCATTCCGAGCTTCCTATTACGCGTGGCCAGTGGTGCCGCGATCGGCTTTATTGGCGGCTACTCCATCTACTGGATGATGAAAAAGCACTGGGTGCCGGATAACATCGCCAATGCCTTCGCACTCGCCAGCGCCATGCTGATCTTTGGGGCCACCGAACTCATTAAGCCAGAGGCCGGCCTACTATCGGTCACGATTGCGGGCATGATTGTCGGCATCAAAAAACCGCGCCAGTTACGTGAGATAAAAGCCTTCAAAGCGGAAATCGTCGACCTACTGATCGGCATGCTGTTTCTACTATTAGTTGCGCGCCTGGAGCTCCAACAATTCATCGACTTCTTTACCATGGGAGGCGGCTGGGTCCTCTTTTCGGTGATCCTGATCATCCGCCCGATCAGTATCGCAGCCTCGGCATGGGGCACACCGCTCAATATCCGGGAAAAAGCGCTGCTCAGTTGGGTGGCTCCCCGGGGCGTGGTCGCCGCCTCGATGGCCTCACTCTTCGCCTTGAGCCTCAGCCACAATGACAATCCGGTCGGTGATCCGGCGCTATTGGAATCATTCGTCTACTCAGTGATCTGCGCCACAGTATTGATCCAAGGCTTGTCTGCAGGATTATTTGCTAAGATGCTGGGCCTCCAGCGCCCCGCTCCCAATGACTGGGTGATCATCGGCGCCCACCATTTTGGACGCGAACTGGCGCGTAAACTGATGCGCCAGGATGAGCAACACGTATTGCTACTCGATACCAATGCCCGCAATATTGCACTCGCCAAAAAAGAAGGCCTGCCCGCCCTACTGCGCGATGGCATGGAAGCCGAGAAACTCTACGAAGAAGAACAGGCGCTCTTTGGCGCAGGATATGTGCTCGCATTGACCGATAACATCGAATTAAACCAAATCTTAATGCAACGCTGGGGTGAAGTGCTGGATAACGAAAAAGTCTTTGGCTGGATCCCATTGGACAGCCCCACCACCGAAGATCAACTGACCGGACAGTCAGTATTTGGCGACCTATCACGCCCCGCCGTAATTGGCAGTGAACTGCTACAGGGCGAAAGTAATTTCGAAACAGTGCTGTGGGAAGAGGGCAAAAGCCTCGCCTCCGGCGACTGGCACCCGCTCTTTATCCGTCGTGGTAAACAACTCAAAGCCGTGCCCCACGACGCCAGCCTAAAAGAAATTGTGAAAACAGAAGACGAAGTTATATGCCTGCGCCGCGCAGAGGGCTTTTTACTACGAGCGCTCCATAGTGGCGGATTCCTAAAACTAGAGTGCAACAGCATCGAAAGCCTCTACCAACAACTCGCGCAGGTCGCGAACGAACACGTCCCCACCATCTCGCGAGAGCAAGTGCTCACCGATTTGGCTGAACAAGGCCGCGTCTTCCCAGCTTTCCTGGGCCATGGCATCGCGATCCCTCACGTCTATTGCGAAGACCTCGATTACCGCATTTGCTTTGTCGCTCAACTCAGCGAAGGCCTAACTATACCTGGCCAGAGTGAAGCCATTGACTACGTCTTCTTCATCATCAGCCCCAAAGGCGACAGTGAAGGCCACTTAGCCACACTAGCAGACATCGCCAAGACCTGCCGCACTGAACGCCTGCGCAAACAAATCAAGAGTGCCGAATCCATCGATGATGTGATCGTCGCCATCGGCGCCTAATCCCCAATTCATTCCCCAAAATTCTCGCAATCCAGCGAGGAGGCACTCGATACATGGTGCGGGTAGACGGAATCGAACCGACGACCTCTGCGTGGAAGGCAGATGTTTTACCTCTAAACTATACCCGCGTGATTGAAGGTTGGGAAGATGGCGAAGCTCTTACCCATGGGTCAAGTCAGGAATTAAGAAAAAAGTGCATTTTATTGGCCCCTCGGAGCTGCCCAGTGTGCCCGGTCAGAATTACAAAGATTAAAAATATATTTGGTATAACTCCAAAACTTTGTTAATTAGATGCTTATGAGCTCAGAGACCCGAATTTATTCTACAATTAGTGAACTGTCGTCCGAACTGCCCGGCATTCGTGATCGTCTCAAGACGGGCTCCAGCCATAAACCTCAAGGCATCGCGGGCTTCGACGGCTTCATCGATACTTTTATTCGTATGGAGCAACCGGCAACGATGGCTGAATTAGGGCCCAAGATCGCTGCAGCGGCTGGCATCGCGGCTTCCTACTCGGTTCATCATAATGGTGATAAATTTGGAGGTAATGGCCCACTGCTCACTGCAGCGCTGCATGGAATACATGACTCACAGATCGACCTGACCTACATCGGTGCCATGGGGCGCGACGCGATACTCCCAATCTTCGAAGATGCCTTGGCAAGCAAAACGACACGCCTTTTCTCGCTCGCAGAACCGGCCCATAGCGATTGTCTGGAATTTGAGGATGGCAAAGTCATGCTCTGTGATATGCGTAGCTGCTCTGAAATCACATGGGAACGGCTGCTACTGACTGTCGGTGCCGATGAGTTGGACCAGTTACTGAAGGACAGCGACTTTATCGCGGCTGTGAATTGGGGCAAACTGCCAAATGTCGGCGAGATTTGGAATCAAATTGCCAGCCGACTCAGTAAATTAGGGGTCAAAAAAAAGAAACTTCCGTTTTTTATGGACCTCGCGGAATTTGAACAACGCCCCCGGGAAGATCTGGAGCGCCTGCTTTTAGACCTGCCAGCGATCACTGCTCAGTGTCATACCCTGCTGAGCTTCAACCTAAAAGAGGCTTGGCAAATGGGAGCCTATTTGGGGGGCGATTTTAATGGTCAAAAAGCTCCGGAATCGGTGGCGGCTTTGGCTACCTTTTTAAAAGAACGCATCGAAGTGGACCGCATCGTGATCCACCCGAACGACGGAGCCGCCTGCGCGAGTGCCCAAGGTACGGTCTATGTTCCGGGGCCAGTGGTCAAAACGCCCCTGATATCTACCGGGGCCGGCGATCATTTTGGGGCGGGTTGCCTGAGTGGCGCTTTGCTCGAGTTGGACGATCTAGGCATACTACTAGCCGGAGTCTGCTGTAGCGGCTATTTTGTGCGAACGGGCGAATCACCTAGCTTTGCACAAATCGACTCGTTACTCGAACTGTGGCAAGCGGGAGATCTTCCGGAGCGCTTGTAGCCGGATTCCATTTAGCTTCACAAGAGATACAGCAAGCCTCACGTAACCAAGAGTTCTAGCATCATTTTTGAGCGATTGCTTCGAGGATCTCTTCCAACTGATTTGGAGAGATTGGCTTGGTTAAAACATCAACCATGCCAGTCGATAAACATTGCTCATGCATACCGACTGAGTTGTCAGCCGTTAATGCATAAATGGGAGTGGCTCTATTGGCCCCCTCGCTACGTATAAGATCCATGGTTTCAAAACCGCTGAGCTCAGGCATGTGTAAATCCATCAAAATCACATCAAACTTTTTTTGACGGCAAGCCTCGATAGCAGTATGACCGCCATCGGCGAGCGTATAATCGAGCCCGATTTTTTTCATCAGCGATTCAAAGTAGAGACGGTTGAAGCCATCGTCTTCGACTAGTAATAAACGTAAGCTGCGAAGCGCAGCAGAACCGCCGGCTTGCCCTTCACCAGCCTCGGGCTGAGTCGAGTGTGGCAACTCAGGCTCTTGAATTTCAAGTGGAAGCGTAACGGTAAAGGTGCTGCCTTTGCCCGCCTGGCTGGACACCTCAATTCTACCGTTAGAAAAAGCAATCAACTTACTACAAATGGCGAGTCCCAACCCGAGGCCTCCGTGTGCACGGGAGCATGAGCTATCCACCTGTGTAAAGGCGTTAAAAATTTTCTCCTTGGATTCCGTTGAAATCCCGATGCCACTATCTTCAATGATGAAACAAAACTCCGGCAAATCCGAACTGGACGAGTGCACCTGACCGACCGTTAAACGTACATAGCCTTCGTCGGTATATTTACATGCATTCTGTAATAAGTTACTCAAAATACGTAACAGTATTTCTGAATCGTGGACGACCTTAAGCGTCTCACTAATAGCCATCAAGTCCCCCTGACCGTTGACGAATTCGTATGCTAAACCGTCGCTCATTGGACGAATGCCATCGAAGGCCAAACGACAGATTTCTAACAAATTGAAAGTCGTATTGTTCTGATTGAGCTTACCTTGATCCAATCGTGTATAATCAAGAATGGCTTCAATTAATTTCAATTGTCGCTCACCGGAGCGATAAATAATATCCAATAGCTCCAAATCTTCTGGAGTCGCCCCCTTTCTCAATAAATCTGTAAAACCCAAAATAGGATTGAGAGGTGTTCTTAATTCATGGCTCATCACAGCCAAAAATTCATCTTTAGCGCGATTAGCGACCTCTGCCTCTGATTTGGCGAGCGCCATATGCTGAAAGGCTTCCTGCTTCTGCGCTTCGAGTTCGATACTGTGCAGTGCAAAGGCTATGTCGTTGCACATTTCTTTGAAGAGAGCCAATTCCTCTTCGGTGGCTTGAACACCTTGGGCAGTGCAAATCGTGAGGACTCCGTAGACGATTTGCTCATATTCAAGCAAACCGCAAAAGCGATGACTCTCCTGGATATCACTTGATTCGACCTCAGAAGCCTGAATCGCAGAAAGATCGCAGCTGTCTTTATAATGCATGCAGTGATCTTTTGCACAGAATAAATTATAACACGTGAGTGGTTGCCCAATTTCACAGTTTATCGATAAAGCGCAATGCTCACTCTGATCGGCCGATTCCAAAAAGTCAGAAACATTGCCGTGCCGATCCACCAAAGCACAACTAACATAACTGTATCCACGATCACGCACAAGTATACGTGTGACCTCGCGCAACAGGGTATTCGCATCGGGTTGCTTACGTGTAATCAATTGGTTCACCTTACGCACAGAGCGAAGCACTGTCGTTAGGTGCTGCAGTCTAGCATTATTCAATTCACGCTCTGTGATATCCAAAGAATAGGAAAAATAAAGTTCACGACCATATTCATCGTGACTGATGCCACCATTCATTAACACAGTGAAGTGAGTACCATCCTTACGCTTGGCTTCAAAAATCTGCTCAAAGCGACCATGCTTTTTAACCGTCGCGATGATGCGCGCGGGCATCTCTGGATCGACACAATGGCCCGCAGGTGAAGTGCCGACGATTTCTTCCAAGCGATCATAGCCCCACATATCCAAGTAAGATTTGTTTGCATACACAAATTTACCATCTTGGTCGACGATATCGAAACCACTGTATGCATTCTCAGTGGCCTCTGAAATCATCTTTAGGCGAGCCTCTTTTTTCCGCTCATCAGTCACATCACGCATCACTCCGGACAAGACAGTGGGCTCGCCCTGAGCATCCCAACGCATCTTCCCTGTTACAGATATTTGGCGTACGTTGCCCCCCGGCTGCACAATTCGGAGTTCAAAATGATGGGGTCGCGCCTCCTCTAAAGACTTCTTGATATGCTCTTCCCAGATTTGCTGGTCATTCTCGTAGAAAACCACATCCACAGTTTCCAGCGTAGGAAAGAATTTTTCAGGATCACGCCCCATGATCTGGAAGGTCTCTTTAGACCACTCAAACACTCCAGTTTGTATATCTAGACTCCAAGCTCCCACTGCGGCCAGATCTCGTGACATACGGAAAAGCGTCTTTGTATGCTCTAGGGCCAATTCGGCCTCTTTAGCTTCCGTGACATCTGCCCATTGACAAACCACATTGTTTAAGACTCCCGCATCATTCGTGATAGGATATAAAATGACGTTCACATGACGCGCATGGCCTTCATTATACCCTTCAGAAAATAAATGAGGCTGCCATAATAACTCGAAAACTGCGACTTTGTTCTCATAAAAAACCTGATGAACCTTATGCATGACCCCCGCCTGCTCCAAGTTAGGATCTTTCAAAGGATTATAATGCCCGATAATTGCATCCGACGAAAGATTTAGTTTCTGACACAAGACAGGATTCGTGCGAATCACATAACCATCCGCTCCAGCAATCCATGTCGGCAATGGACTGTTTTCCAAAAGAGAAGCAAGAAACTGTTCATTACGACGAATTTTGGCTTCGTTCTCATAATGCAGAGATACATCGTGAAATACGAGCACCACCCCCATCATGACATTTGAATCATCTTTAATCGGTGCACCACTATCCGCGATCGGGTATTCTTTTCCATCCTTGGAAAGCAAAGAAGTATGATTCGCTAAACCAACGACTACCCCCTCACGTAAAACACGCTCCACGGGGCTTTCTGCTATTTCACGTGAGATGGTATTGATGATTCGAAAGACCTCACGGGAATCTCGACCATAGGCCTCGCCAGTCGTCCAACCAGTCAACTCTTCAGCCACTCGGTTCATTTTCAAAATACGCCCACTCGCATCTGTGGTCATCACAGCATCACCAATAGAGTTAAAGGTTGTGCGATGATACATCTCACTCGCTCGCAAATCTCTTAACTCTTTGCTCAACTGCTGTAATTGACGCTTCGCCTCATCCAAGTCTTGAAGCGAATGAATCATCTGCTCACTGAGTTCAGGCATGCATTAACAGGTTAGGGGAAAAGTATTGATAGGAACGAAACCAAGGCATGCTATACTATTTTTTTACATGCATCAAACGATATTAAACCTTTTTCGATCAAAGATCGTACCATGACATGGAAAATAGTAACTGAGACTCTCCGCTAGCATATTTCACCTCCAGAGTCATCCCTGAGAAGCAGCAATGAAACCCCTCGACTTTATTTGCGCTGATTATAATATTCATCGTACAGCCTATAGCTTAAAGCTTCTGCTTGAGCTCGACTAGACAAACGTACGAACCGGTAGCGAGCAACCAGACGCATAACCAATCTGAATCGCGTCAACCACTCCGAAGCTTTCCAGCTACGATGACACACCTCACAGGGAAGATTCAAAAATAGAAAACCGCCAGTCTCTCGCAAACGCCAGCTCGATTCCACATCCTCCATCAGTGGTTGTCGCGGCATCAATTGATACCGTAAGGCTGTATCACGATGAAAAAACTGAACCTGATCTCCGAATGCGGTGCGCGTAAACAATGCACGCGCATCGTTCAACAGTTCAATCGGCAGCAGTTCCGCTTGTGCCTGCTCAAAACGCTGCCCCATGGCACCCCCGCAAACCGATGGATCCGCGCGCACACTTCGGCTCAACTGCTCAATGGCCGTGGGCGCTAGTGCCGCATCGGCATGCAAGATACATACCCATGTCCCGGTGGCCGCGGCAACGCCCGTAGCGATCTGCTGCCCTCGCCCCTGCTCTGATTGAATGACGCGTACACCAAGTTCACTCTGCCGGGCCAGTTTCAACGTGGCATCTCTGGAGCCAGCATCGACACAGATGACTTCGCAAGGCATGAGACTTTGCGCGCTCACACTTTGCAAAGCTCCCAACAATTGATCCGCAACGTTCAAAGTCGGTATTACAATCGAGACTGTGACCACTTCATCCCTGGGACGCTGACAGGGCAATACAACACGCCCGCGCGTGCTCCACCACTCGTAACACAAAGCAGTAAAAAAGGGCAACCAGAACACAAAACGCTGTAGCAAGCTGAGTCCCCACACATCATTTGACCAGACCATGAAATAGACAGCGCTACTCAAAGACAGCAAAATCCAAGGCAAACTTGGCCGCAGACATACTAGAGGTAAAATCCAAGCAAGATACCAGAAATGTACTGTCGGCGACAAAACGATTAAAGCTCCCAGAATCCAGCGGCCATGCGCATCCAAGGTGGACTGCTCCCGCTCATGCCATCGCCAGAGGCAAACAGATGCGAAAAGAAACATCACAAGCGCCGAGCACAAGCTTCGTGGTAATCCGATGCCCAACAGCAATAAATCGTAAATAGGACCATTAAAACTACGCGTGCCCCCGAACTTAAACAGGCCTGCGAACAAAGCGGGCAAGGATGGCACAAAATAAATCGTCGGCAAAAGCAAGATCACTAAAGAAAGTAAGAGATATGGGCTTCGTCGGTACACCCGATTTAAGAATGTAGATTCGCCGGAATGCTTCCTCTGTCCCCAAATAAAGAATGGTAGCAAGGGCAGAGTAATCCACTTTACTCCAGTGGCCAAGGAGACGAAACACACCGCCCACTTATCGCGGCCCACAGCCGCCGCCCAAAAGCCCCACATCAAAGCGGCCACCATCAGTGCATCAAAATGCCCTTCCCCCGCATAGGCGATTAATACAACCGGTGAAAGTGCATAAAATCCAGAATACTGGAGTGACAGCCCGCGCACTTGCAACAGGCGTAACACTGCCGCCAAAGTTAATAGATCCGCGATCACAAAAAATAGCTTAAATGCAAGCGGATGATACGCAACGGACACCACCGCAGCAAAAGCTAACTCCGACAATGGCGGATAGGCAGTCGCTTGGTCTTTGTGATTCATCTGCACCCATTGTGCATCACGATACTGACGAAGGGATTCCGCATCAGCAGTTTGTGCATATGGACTGATCCCTTCACTCACTAGATGCCCCTCCCACAGATATCGACTCACATCATCTGAAGGCGCAGTCGGCAAAAGCACGACCCGCAACAAAATCGCTGGTATCCAAATTGCGAATACAACAGAGCGCCGACGCTGAAAGCGGGGAAACAAAAAAACGCTTAGCATACCTGCCCCCCCCAGCAAAAGATAGCACAGCACACGAGGCAATCCCGAGGCATCAAAATCAGGCGTCACCCAGGCATAGCCCCCCGCCCCCACGCCTGCGAGCAACAGGCAGAGCATCCAAGCTAGATTACGTGCATACATTTGCCGTCCTAGACTCGAGCCTCTACCAAGCCTTTAGAGCCGACCACGCCGAAACCAAGTGTATACACGGCAATAAATGGCATTAAGGCATATTGCCCCAGGTATCCCAACACGCCAATTGTCAGCGCACAATAAGCGGCAAAAATAATCTCAATGCGCGGCATCCAATCTCGCTGGACCCAGTAATCTTTAAGACTGGTCTCGCCCGCTTTGGGCGTGCGCACAAAGGTGCTATCGTTACCAAACAAGCCAGCGAGCACAGCTTTACCATTGGACAAACAAATCCCAAAGCCAACAATAAGTAAAAATGGGAGGACGGCGATACGTTGCTTCCAGGTATCTGGATGTTCGCTGTATTGGCAAACAACATAGCCCAAACTAGGCCCGATCGCAGCAGGCACTAATAAACTAATGAATAAGACGGAACGATAAAACCAAACGCCACTCTCGCCGAGCGAAACAATGAGTGGAAGCACCAGAAGCGCAATCAATGCCATCTGCAAGTTTAAGCCATAGCGGGTCAAGTGGACCGTCGCTTGTAATTTTTTAAACAAAGGCATCGGAGAACGCCATACGGTGGGCAGGAGTTTACGCGCGGTTTGCAAGGTTCCCTTGGCCCAGCGGTATTGTTGACTTTTGAAAGCGCTGTATGTCGGCGGCAGCTCCGCGGGTACGCGTAATGACGGTAAATAGTGAAAGCGCCAGCCGCGCATCTGTGCACGATAGGACAAATCCAAATCTTCAGTCACGGTATCGTGTTGCCAGCCGCCTGAATCATCAATCGCTTCACGGCGCCAGACCCCGGCCGTGCCGCAAAAATTCATAAACAATCCGTTGCGATTTCGAGCCGTCTGTTCGATGACAAAGTGCCCATCAATTCCCATGGCTTGCACCCGCGTAAGCCAAGATTGGTCCTGATTTACATGATCCCAGCGCGCCTGCACCAGAGCACATTTTTCATCTGCCCACAAGTGAGCGAGTGTACGACGTAGAAAGTCAGCAGGAGGGATGAAATCGCTGTCAAAAATCGCGATAAACTCACCATGACAGACCGCCATCCCCTCCTCTAGTGCGCCAGCCTTATACCCGATCCGATCTGCTCTTCGAAAAACTTCTATCCAATGTCCTTGAGCGCGTAAATCTGCCGCCACTTGGTCAACTAAAGCACAGGTTTCGTCATCTGAATCATCCAGCACTTGAATCTCATGACATGCGTGAGGATAATCGATCGCCGCCACAGCTCGTATCACACGCTCGGCCACATTGATCTCATTATAAAGTGGAATCTGAGTCGTCACGACAGGCAAATCTTCTCGTCCAGCAAAATTCTGCTCAAATTGCGATTCAGTCGTGGCATCGCTGTGCAAGTTGGCATTGCGCTTCCGCCAATAGAGAAAGAGCACTAGGTAGGTATTCATCCCATAGAGTAACAATAGAATACTACAGGATGTATAGAGGGCGAAAACGAATAGACTGAGCAAATTCATAGATAAAAAGGTCATTGTGCCAACATCATGGCGCGAATCGAACTTAGAATGTCTCGCCCCGCTTACGTGCGTTCGATAAGAATTGATCCACTGGCGTCAAGTCTTGTAACTCCTGCATCTGAATAGGCGAAGCTGCCAGCTTATCTAAGACCACTCCCCCCGAACGGCTCATGCGACCGAAGCTTAAGACACCAGTGGGGCACGATTGGACACATGCGGAACAACGCACACACTCCGGATCTTCCATGGGGAGGCCCTTATTGGCAAAGTTCATAATGTCGATCCCCTGATGACACACCGAAGTGCACACATTGCAGGAGATACATTTTTTCTTTTCAGCGAAAATGCGGAATTGCGAAAAACGGGCATAAATGTGCATCAGTGCCGCCAATGGGCATGCAAAACGACACCAAACACGCCCGGACAGATGAAAGTATAAGCCGTAACCAATCGCCCCCGCGAGCCAGAGGTCAATCAACACTTTATAGCTGAATAATTCGTTCTTATCAATAAAGCCCGCAATGGCTTGATCGAATCCCTCCCATGGCGTCACCCAGCCGATAATACGCAGCGCTAATAAAACAAATGCGATGGCCAAAACCCACTGCCCAATCATATTGAGCTTATTCCATTTAGCTCCATGTGGCATTTTATGCCGATGTTGGTCCCCCAGCGTTTCCGCCATCGCCCCGCAAGAGCATATCCACCCGCAATAGGCTCCCTTTCCCCAACGCCATACAATCAGTGGGATCACTACAAAGGTTTGAACAAAGCCAAAAACGATCCACCCCCAAATGGGAGCTGCAGTGAAGATGTTATAAATAAAAAGTGGCCAAGCTAGAATAAAACCAAAGGAGCGCCAAAACTGATTGGGATCACCACCTTGACCGTCTGACAAAAAGGTTCTGCCAAACCATTCTCCGAAGCCACCATTGGTAAATACTCCATGGTGATAAAGGTAGGGAAATAGCAAATACGGCAGAATGAATAACGGAATCACCTGAACAGCCATTAAAGTGCTGGTCTGCAACTTCACATAGGGCGTCTGACGGCGACGCATGCGGCGGACACCAAACACCAGGATCACGGTCGTGTAAATCAGCGCAAAGGTAAATCCCGGATCATTGCGCGCCGCATTCAGGAAGGTATACAGCAAGCTGCCCTCCCCGCCGACTACGGGAATATTAAAGGGGAACCATTGCTTACTAGCAAAAATCTGCCAAAGGTTTGTGTTGGGAATTCCCAGAAAAGTCTTATATGCCTTCAGATGATATAAAAAGGTCATCAGCAGCATAAATGCGATCAGCCCGCCCCAAATCTTCGGCGTCCAATCGCCCGTAACTGGAATACTGGACTTGCGAAAGAAATCCAGCGGCGGTTCGCGGCCAATCAATGTGAATACGTAGTCGTTAGCAATTTTACAATCTTCTGAATCCTCACCACAGAGGACTACATGGTCCTCATTAATTTCCTGTAGCTGAGTTCCCAGCAGCATCTGCAACTGTCCATTGGAGGCCAGTTCCTGAACACGCTCAACATTCTCGGGCTTAGCGCGTGAAAACTCTGTTTTGCGATAGCTTAAAGTCACGCTGGCATCCGCTTCTGCCAATGCAATTGCGGCTTCTAGTGCAGAATCTCCCCCACCGACGACCAACACCTGTTGTCCCGCATGTTCCCCCGCATCGATCAAGCGGTTCGATACTTTGTCCAAATTCTCGCCTGGCACATTGAGTTTGCGATAGTTTCCCGTGCGGCCAATCGCGACGATTACGCGCTGCGCACGCACGGGCGCGCCTTGCGCTAATTTCACGCGTAGCACGCCTCCATCACGTTCGATGTGCTCAACCTTAGCTGAGGTAGTTTCGATGCCATGCGCCTCTTGTTGTGCCTGCAGCTCCAGTAAAAGGTCTTCTTTTACCTTGGATTCAAACCGTAATTCGCCGACAGGCGTCATTTCGCTGGGATAGGTGTAAATCGGCTTTTTACGTGGAAAATTCTGAATGGTGGAAAAGCTCTCGTCGGCCTCAAATAGCATATAGCTAAGACCCGCTTTTTTGGCTTCAATCGCGGCGGCTAAACCTGAAACCCCTGCCCCGACAATCACCAGATCATGGATGCGGGCATCATTACCCGCGCCTGGTTTAAAGTCGGGCTCTTCCAAAATACTTAAAACAGCCTTAGCCCCCGT
The DNA here is from genome assembly GCF_033878955.1 of Coraliomargarita algicola. Taxonomy (NCBI): domain Bacteria; kingdom Pseudomonadati; phylum Verrucomicrobiota; class Opitutia; order Puniceicoccales; family Coraliomargaritaceae; genus Coraliomargarita; species Coraliomargarita algicola. The sequence goes on along the minus strand of NZ_CP138858.1, from coordinate 5,016,962 downwards.
ATCTGCGGAAAACTTAAGTAAAGGCACCCCAGTGAGATCTCCCACAACACGGACTCCCTTCAAGCGAGTCGTGCCGTCGGCATTGACACTCGGTCCCTTTTCAACTCCGCCAGCAGGCCAACGTGTATGCAGCCAATGCGTATAACGTGTAATTAAGTTTTGCATAAGCATTATTCCGCAGAATTGAGCGACCAGTCATAATCGATCCAAGTCACCTCATATTGAGGCGGCAATGCGTCCGAACGATAACGGTTTAAAAAGAGAGCGGGATTATCCACACCAAAATCAGATGCATACCAATTAAACAATTCAGAATATGCCGTGCGCTGCTTCCGAGAATCCACACGCGCGGCCCGGTCGCTGGCGGCAAACAAGCGTGCCTGCTCTTCAAGCTGTGCGTTGAGCAGTTCAGCCCGATAGGGCTCCTGTCGCAAGGGCGGACAACTCACACTGGCGCAATTGACAGCAAAATGAATCCGTGGATCGGGGAACTGCTGCAACAAGATCCCCTTCTCGATATCATCCAGACTCAAGTTTCGGTCTCCTTGCTTAATGTAATTTTTCCTAAAGATACTAAATGGAATCAGCCCGATATCTTTCACAGAGTCAATCGGATAGCGCTGCAGCACTGCTTGAAGCATCGCCGCATTATACAGGTTAATGTAAAATGCTTTTTGCTCCTCAGGCGCAAGTTGCGCCACATTCACCTGCGACCAATTCGACAGAACAAGATCCAGCGCTTTGACATCCTTAGCATTATCCGCCCAGGCTTGATAGCTCACACCGTCAGCCTGCACATACTTCTGTAATAGAACCGCATAAACGGAATCACCGACCTTGGACTCAGCAATATTAAGAACGAGGCAAAAGCCCCACAGTAGCGAAAAATATTTCATATTTCGTAGGCTTAAAGCACTATTTAAGCGGCAATTCACGCGCACCAGTCGGCACCGAGAAGTCGGCCGCTTGTTTCGTCGTGTAACGAATATTAGAAACAGTGCCAACACCTTTCGGTGCATCACCAACGACTGTATGCTGCTCTGGATTCCAATACCAAAACTCATAGCGTGTGGCAATCATCGGTCCATCGGCATCGACATAATCAAAATACTTAAGAATTGATGGCGACTGATTGGCGGTCTCCACGTCTTTGCCAAAAGTTACAATGTAAGCCATGGCATCCACCAGTTGTGTTTTGGGATCGAGATAGAAGCGGTACCAATCATCAGGTGTATCGCCCATATCTTGGCCAAAGGTTTGCAAGACCGTGTCATATACTTTGCCCTCGACTTCAGCGCTGTTGAGATCACTCAAATGAATCCCGTCGCCCTGCATTTTAAAGGGTGCCATAATAAACCATGGCCATGTGAGCACATGGAAACGTCCTTTGGGTGCCGCCGCATCCGCCGGCGTCACCCATGCAGTGTTGCCATCAAAAATAACAGATACACCATCTTGACGGTCATAGCGAGCACGTGGCCCATGTGCTTCGAAGCTAAATGTGCCCTGCACAATCGGATTTCCGCCAAAGATAATTTCCACATCGGCAACGACCACTTCTTTCCCCCACCATGCACGTAATCCGTGCGCCTCTTGCGTCGCTGACACGACCGATGACAATTTCGACACATTTGCAGGCTCCGCCTGTGCCGTGCTGAAAATAGCGATTATTGTGAGAAATAATGCAGATGAGAGAGATGGTATGGTTTTCGAGATCATGGCCATAGGATAGCCCAACACCGTCTTTATTCCGAGCAATCAGCATTTTATGTATTTCACATTGAGCGACCTGCTCCCCATCTATGCAGCCCCACTGAACTAATTACCGACTGCGCCGCATACGCTCCTTAGCCTCACGTCGCACGGTCTGCGGAGGACGTCCCAGCAAGCGTAAAAAAGAACGACGCATTCTCTCCATATCCAGAAAGCCTGTTTTTAGAGCAATTTCTTCCAACGACTGTGAAGTGTGCGCTTCGATCCTGACTTGAGCGTCCCTCACGCGTAATAATTCTACAGCCTTAGCGGGCGTTTGCCCCGTTTCCTCACGAAAAACACGAGCAAACTGGCGAGGGCTCAAACATGCGACCTCCGCCAGGACATCCACGCTTAGGTCTTCGCCTAAGTGAGCCCGCGCATAGCTAAGCACTAGACTCATACGTTCCGAACGTGCCTGAACCTGAAGCAACTCCGAATATTGAGATTGGCCGCCTGGCCTCCGCAAATAAACCACTAAATCCTGAGCGACCGACCGCGCCACGCTCTCACCGAAATCTTCTTCGATCAGTGCCAGTGCCAAATCGATGCCGCTGGTAATCCCCGCAGAGCTCCATACATTGCCATCTTTAAGAAAGATTCGGTCTGGCTCCAGCTGGACTTCCGGGTATTGCTGGCGAAATAACTCCGCAAAACGCCAGTGAGTCGTCACCTTTACCCCAGAGAGCAAACCTGTAGATGCCAGTAAAAAAGCTCCGGTGCACACACTCACTATGCGATTCGTTCGCTCAGCAGCATAACGCAGGGCATCCAAGGTACGCGTACACTCACATACGCTAGCCATTTCATCGCTACCAATCACGATCAAGCTGTCACAATAATCGTTCGATAATCGCTGGGAATCCAACTGCAAGCCATTGGAACAAAGGATGGGGCCCCCCATCAGAGAAACTGTCTCAAGTTCGTAGCTGCACGCACCATGATGCCTTTGCGCAATCTCAAATGCGGCCAAGGGCCCAGCGAGATCGAGCATCTGTATGCCGGGGAAAATAAAGAATCTAACTTTGATAGGCAACGAAACTGATAAATATTATGAAAAAAGGTGGACTGCTAGCGACGAGCCCCAGGCACGTCAACCACCAACAAACTCATCGTGTAGAAGCAGTTATCAACTTAAAACGGATGGCCTCACCGGTAATATGCTTTCTTTCAGAGGAAAGCAGAACACCCAAATCACTGCCGCCGAGACTAAAGTCCGGCACTGAAGATGCAGCGTAGTCTTTTAGAACAATAGCTTCCGCCCCAAGTTCGGCCGCTCGCTGCTTTAATGCGCGTAAAGCCGCATCCGTCGCGCGCTCGGCCTTACATAGGTAGCCTTTAGGTGCAGAAGCCTCAACCAGCCCCAAAGTCTCATAAGCTTGCGGATAACTCGTCAAAATTTGAACCTCACTCGCGAGAGTGGCCTCATAATTATAAACGCTGGTGCGTATGGCACTACTGGTAGAGCAAGCTGTCATGCCAATGAGCATGCAAAATGAAAGAATGAGCGAAGCGGTCACGTTAATTAATTTCATGATATAATGGGTTAGGAAGCACCATTTTATCATAAAATCGACCACGCGCTATGCCACAGAAACCTCAAATCCTGCCATGGCGCGCTCCCCCGAGCATCAGGACAAAGCTTGCTGTACCAATCGACTGGCGCGATCTGAGAGTTTCAGTTTGAGCGCAGCCGCATGCCCACGCGCACTCATTTTAGCCCAAGTCTTCTGCAATATACGGATGACCTTGGCCTCGTCCCACTGGTCCAGATAGGACTCAAACTGGGTTTCCAGGAAAACCAGGCAGAGCGCATCCTCAATCAATTGCACCTCATAATTAGACTTCAGCCCCTCCTTCAGATTAATGGTACTCACTGCCTCGATCATGGTGGAATCGTAAGCATGTGCACCTAAGATCTCGGCACTTTTCTGAGCATGCCATTTTTTCAAATCGCTGCGCCATTTCAGATAGCCCCCTCGCCCCTCAGGGTAACTACTACGAGGCACTTCCCAACGACATAGATGCTGGCAACGCGCCGCTAAATGCACGGCTTCACTGGCTTCTGGATCGAGAGCCTCCACCCAGCGGGTCATTGCGTAGGCGTCGTGCAACTCCTTCGGCATGGGCTTTCCCTCAAACTCGACCCTATTGGGGTCCTGAGCGTTGAGCGCATCAAATGCGGCAATAGTTTCAATAAAGCGCGGGTTTTCTTTAAAATGCATGATCTACATTGACTGAAGCAGGAGTCCGGACATGTCACACTAAAAACATGATGAAAACACCATTAGGATAGACACGGTTCCTTGTTTTTGAATTAAACAATTCTCGTCGGATCCTATGCGTCGACAAATACTAAAAATTTTAGATACAATTGGAAAACCCTAGCAATCGATACTGACCCGCCATGCCAACTCTATTATTCAAACAGCCCAGAGCAGGCTATTTTGCTGCCAGTCCGCTGCTATGGTTGTTGCTGGTAGCCAGTGGCATCATTGGAGGTGCAGTTGTCATCGATACTCACTTAGAGCGTGTCGATTTGGAGCGAGCGCTCAATGACCAGCGCGAAGAAACTTTATCAGAAGCCTCGATCCTAGCCTCGCGCATTCAAGCGGAAACCATTTCGACTTTCTATCTCGTCGTCGGATTGGCTCGTATGATTGAAATCAACGGCGGTATTACCGATGAGGAGTTTCAGGAAATTTGCTCTCGCTTAGTAAGTTCACGCTCAGGACTTCGTAACATTGCCGCAGCACCGGATATGGTCGTTCGCCATGTATATCCGCTGGAGGGTAATGAGGCTGCACTCGGACTCGACTATGCCAAACACCCCACCCAAAGAGAGGGTGCATTTAAGGTTAAAGAGACTGGCAAACCTATCATTGCAGGACCATTTACACTAGTTCAAGGCGGAGAAGCCGTGATCGGCCGCTTTCCAGTCTATATTCGTTCAAAAGAGAACCAGCAGCTGGAATTCTGGGGCATTCTTTCTACCCCATTTGATACTGGCGTCTTGTATGAAGAAGCGGGGCTATACGACCCATCCCTACCGATACAGGTGAATATACGAGGGCAGGATGCAAGCGGCGCCAAGGGAGAAATATTCTATGGCTCGCCTGCAATCGATCAGGCCGACCCGGTGCGCTCCCCGATCAAATTGCTCTCAGGAAGTTGGGAGATGGCTGCGGTGCCTAAAGCTGGCTGGCTACAGGTCTCCCCGAATGCATTCTATATTCGAACGATCACAGTGATAGTGACGGTATTGGTGTTAGTGGTCATTTTCCTTTACTACCTCTTTATACGACGCGTCCAACACAGTCAGAATATGGAGCGCGATGTCGCATCCATCAAGGAGCGATTTTATGCAAACATGAGTCATGAGTTACGGACACCACTCAATGGAATTTGCGGCATGTCTGAACTCATCAAAATGTCAGCGGATGATAAGGAAATTGTCGACAACGCCTCCGTCATACTTCAATCGGCCCAGACATTGACCCGCCTACTGGACGACGTCCTAGTCCTGAGCCAATCCAAGCAACTACATTTATATCATTACCGGGAGATCGAACTTGACTCATTTTTACGAGAACTGGTGCCCCCATTGATCCACCAAGCCGAGTCGAAGGGAGTCGCTTTTCAAGTCCAGCCGATCCCGACAGACTGCGCTACAATTACCTGCGACCCGCCAATGTTGCGACAGATACTCTGGAACCTCTTGTCAAATGCAGTCAAATTCACGCATACGGGTGAGGTGTCACTGACCGTAATGCCACATTCATCGGATCAAATTTCATTCCATATCCGCGATACTGGCATCGGAATTGACGCCAGTCGAATCGATGGAATCTTTGAAGCTTTTGTGCAAGAAGACGCCAGCAACACACGCCGTTTTGGTGGCGCTGGCTTGGGCTTGGCCATCGTCCAAAGATTTGTAACTCAACTGGGCGGCACGATCCAAGTAAAGAGTCAGAAAAACAACGGCAGTGAATTTATCGTCACACTAAATCGAGCTCAGTAAAATGCTCGCGCCAGCAGCGTGTTACTCCGCCAGCGCGAGCACCGCACCACCTGCCACACAAACACTTTCCAGACGCAACTCTTCCCCATCAGCGAGTTTGGGGGTAATTTCGAGAGTATGTGTAATTCCGGGTTTTAGCCCCTGTGCAATTATCTGCACGTGCCGCATATTACCGTCCTTGCAATACATATTGTACTCCTTGGCTTCACCACCATCGATTCGCACAATGTAGCGACCTGACTTCTGAGTCCCCTCTCCGAAAAGCAGCACGGATTGCCCCTGAAACTCTAGCTTCAAAGCCTCTGGCACAACGCCCTCAACTGCACGCGCAATCGCGACATCGTCCATCCAACGCGAGCATACAAAATCAAAGGCAATCGCATTACGATGCGGCACCCCGCGCGACCACCCTGCAGGCAAAATGTCTAAGCCACATAAACGGAAGCGATCCAATTGCATGTAGTGATCTGGGTGCAACATTGTCTCTGGTAAATGACATACTAACTCCTCTTGCACCGCCTCCAGATAAGTGGCCCAGACACACTCCGCATATAGAGCATAGCCCGCATCACCAGGATGCGTTTGATCATAAGGAAGATCCCACAGTTCATCCGGTGTAGCACGTCCTTCCACTACGACAGCTTGCCGCATCTGTGCCAGAACATCTGCCAGAGGCAATTGATAGGCAGCCCCAATCTCCTTGTGCAATGCATCCAGAGGGCGCGACGAAGGCTCGAGCTGAACATCCGCCTTCATCGCCAATATGACTTGAATCACCGGAGTACCAGATCGCAACAATTGACGTATAATGGCCTCATACGAGGAAAGACGGTCATCTGTCGGCAAGGCATACGCGCCATCGTTAACTGTAAAATCAAGAAAAACGAGATCCGGTTGATAATCCAGAACATCACGCTGCAAGCGGAAGACCCCTAGTTGTGAACCAGTGCCCCCAATCGCCGCATCTACAAAAGTGAACTTAGCCTGTGGATAACGCTCACGCAGGTGATTAGACACTAACGCCCGATATGAAGTCTTAAGTGGATCCGTAGCCTGCGCGCCCCAAGTCAAGCTGCCACCAAGAAAGGCCACAGTGAGTGAACTGCCACCAGCGGCACGTTGATCGAATTCTGAAAAGTGCAGGGATGACTGCGCGGTCGTTACTTGTGTCGAAATCATAACAAAAATAGTAAAAAATATTAGATGTTTCATATAGAAAAATGATATCAGTGGCAGGGAATAGAAGCTTCCAAAAATGCGACAATCGGCGTGGGGTCAGGCAAACCATGGGGATGGTGCTTGCCACCAGGAATCATGATGACCTGGTAGTCGCCGCCTAGTTGTTGAACATTCTGTCCGAGGCCTAGTGAATTCTCCTGATAAGGAACAATCTCATCGCGATCACCACAGACATGTAAAATTGGGATTTTCGCATCCACGATGGGCCTCAAGACCTCCAAACTGAGTGGCTGGTCTGCATAAGCCAAAGCTTCCGCATGACTCAAATCATATACTTTGAGTAAGTTCCGCCAATCGTTCTCACTCCCAGGCCCCACACCGATACCACCTGGCCAGCTACGAAAGTCACATACAGGATTATCGGCATAGAGCGCGCAAACCTTCTCCGGATAGCGCGATGCAAAATTATAAGCAGAAAGCCCTGCTCGACTCAGTGCCACCACCGCCATTCGCTCACTCAGACCTAAGCTTTGTGTGACAAACAGGTGCATCGCAGCAAAAAGCTCAACCGCATGCGGGCAGCCATAATGATCTGGCAGGTCCAAGAAAACCAGCACCCATCCACGCTCCAAAAGCATCTGATCTGTCTGAGCAAACGCACCAAAAAACTCCGGTCGCCAAAACCAAGGACTCCCGGATGCCATCATTCGAGGCAGAACGACTCGCAAGACACGTTCCTTAAAATTTAAAGCATAACCATTAAAACCTTCCCACTCAATGGGAGTCGCTCCTTTCGCACACAATCGACTACACAGGGTATCTAACATTTTCAGGGCATTTGAGTGAAAGCAGTGCCGATGTATGGCGCTTAAAACATCAAAATGAACATCAGATTCTAGTATATCAATTTAAAAAAATCCTTTTCCCTAAAAAAAGCGAGCACCCGATAAAGCGCATCCCAAGATGAGCAAATTAGGGGCATTACCCCCTTGACTAATACGTGATTTCCGCAAACAATCTGCGTAAATCACCATGACTACAAAATACTCATATTTCCTTCGCAAATACGGTAAGCTCACATACATCGCACTGGCCAGCAGCCTCGCAGCAGTCATCAGCGGCAATGCCAGCACCCTCGACTTGCCAGTGGCGGACCTGCTCACTAAGTATAACATGGTAGCCTTGGGCGACTATACGACAACGGCACACACTGAAGGACGTTTCATCGTATATGGCTCGACCTATGGCAGTGTTTCGGGGGCCCCCAACACCTTGACAGTCACACCACCAGACGAATCAGTCATAGTCGCAGGCTCTGTAAATGGAAATATGACGATCAATTCAGGAAATGTGCGCATCAGCACAAATGGCGTCAACGCTGGGGTCATCCTCACCAACCAAGGTAGCATGGCGACCTTCAGCAATGGCAAAAGAATTCAAGTCAACTCCGGTGGCAAAGTCATCCTGGATCCCGATATGGACATAAGCTCTAGTGCCCAGGAAATGAAGGCATTCGCGGTAAATGTGGGCAAGCTCATCAACGACAGTGGCGCCTCTCTTTACGTCAACAATCAGGGTGATTTAGTTGGCAACCTAGTCGATTCCAACGCCGATGGCCTCGTCGTCGTCAATATGGCCTTCGATCAGCTGACCCAGATTAGCAACAACAACGATAAATCGCTCCTAAGTCAACTGGCAGCTGTGGATGGCGTCGTCGTCAATATCACCGGCACTCCCACTGGCGCATTTAAAAATGACGGCTGGAACGATACATTCGCTTCGAAAATGCTCTTCAACTTCGTCGACGCAACTGCCGCCGATACCATCACCATCGGAGGCAATGGAAAATTCTGGGGCAGCATTCTGGCACCTGAAGCCAACATTAACAGTGTAGGCAACATTATCGAAGGTGTTGTAGTGGCCAACAATATCGAAACTGGCGGCCAAGAGCTCCACCTCCCCGCGCTGGACACCAACTTCACAGAAAAGCTAGTTGCAGCCGTCCCCGAACCCACCACCTACGCCCTCATCTTTGGATTCTCTGCACTCATCATGGTCGCCATGAAACGCCGTGTTTAGGCCGTATCTAAGTTTTCCGCTAGGAATCGAAGGCGCTGGCGGTAAAATCTAAAACTGCAGCTAGCCTCGGTGTGCATCCGGCCCAAAGGGAGCAAAAGTGCCGACATCACCCACCATTGGGGCATCCATATCTGCCAATAATTCGCTGACTTGCCGCGCACAGCTCTCGACATAAGCAAGGTCCTGCTCCGTAAAAGCATCGTGCAATTTGGAAGAGCTAAAATTCACGGTCCCCCAAACACTATCCTTACGGATAATGGGTGCACCGATATAAGCTTCCAGAGGCAAACTCAAGTACAAGGGATGCAAGCGCAAGCCAGGAACATGATCGATATCCGTTAGAGCCATAGCTTTCCCCGACTGGTATACGTCCCGACAGTAAGTTTTTTCCAGTGGAAAAACTGCATTCTCAACCAGCTCCCCCATCTCGCTATTAATCGCAATCACCCGATACAGCCCGTTGTATATGTGACTAACAATACCAATCGGTACGTCCAACTGCTTCACACCTGCATCCAATATGCGATGGCAAGATATACGTAATTTTTGATGAAGCATAATAACCCCCGATTCCTAGATAGATAATGATCAACTAACTAGCAAATGGCGACATATTTCCACCGATCTAATACGATTAAAGCGGGTGTATCTAAACAACGAACGCCGAATTCATTGCCTCGCATTTGAATCACACCACAATGAACGACTTTAGATAAAAGATTCGCAACACACACACAAAAAAAAGCACTTCATCCCAACAGGGACGAAGTGCTTTCAGTAGATTAACTTTCGTGTTTCAGATATGGACCGTTATCATTAAGCAGCGACGCAGTCAGCTTTCTTACGCTTGACCCAGTAGAGCCCAGCACTCCCCATCAACATCGACACTGCGACACCTGGTAGTGGTTGACCGCTGGCGGATTGAGGTGCTCCCCCACTAACGCGAAACGAAAGTTGCGCATAATCGCTTCCATTTTGGCCATAGTTCCCACCAAAAAATAAAGAATCCGGACCATTGAACGTGCTACTATATTCCCAACCACGGTGCCCCAAGTCCCGAGTGTAGGAAGTGCTCGTCGTGCCTTGATCACCACTAACGAAGAAAAACAAGCTATCGCCAGCTACAAAATTTCCAATATCGATGGACGTGCCAGTCACGCTCACATCCCTCAACGTGACTTCGTTACTACTGCTAGTAATTTCGACCGTCAAAGTATCCCAGTCCAGAATGTCATAACCATCAGCGGAAGACTCGATAAAGAAGTCCAAACTTAAGCTGCTATCTTCCACAACAGTCAGGCTGCTGTAGTCATAATTTACATAGTCGCCATATTGGTAAGCTGCCATGACTGACGATGCGCCGGCAATGAGACTAAATAAGGAAAATGTGAGTGCCCTTTTCATGATGATTCTATAATTAAAGATTAAAAATAATGAGTTTAACGTAGCCACTATCTGCTACTTTGCAATAGACAAAGCAACAAGTATACCCAATCAAAAATAACGCCAATTAAAACACAAAAACACCGTGCCATATAAAAACATAAGAAGTTGCTTTAAAGACACTTAAGAATCAATTTAAAACATCAAATAAAATTCTAAAAAATTAATCCCACGACTCGCCTACATCTAAATTCAAGATCGAACTGCAATTAATACAGCGCAAATTACATAATCGGTAAATATTTCCGAATGCGCAAAATAAATCTGCCGGGCAGCATCCACCCAGAGCACCAAGTCAATCGCACACGCATCATTGGCCTGTCCACAAGCGACGCACCGTATGCGCTGCCATCTTAGGATGCCGATTACGAGTAAAGAGCCCCTTGCGATTACCATTCACTCGCGTGTAAGACTGCTGAGTTTTAAAATCAGCAAACGCCCAGACATGTGTACCAACCATCCAGGGTAAATCCTTGACCGCATTATACTGCTTCTCAATCGTTTGCGCCTGATACTCTTCAGTGAACATTGCTGGCGGATCACTATGAATACCGGCGACTGCATCCGCACCAAATTCGGCCAGCATAACCGGACAATCAAATTCTTTGTTAAAGGCCTCCAAATTATCTATCAACTTCTGCAAAGAACCGTCAATATCCCCCGGATCGCTATACCAACCATAGTATTTGTTGACCCCGATCATATCATAAAACTCAGCTCCTAGGTTATTGTCCGGCCACTGATGCGCGACAAACATAATGGGCCGCGTCGCATCCATACTACGTGCTTTATCCGCCATGCCTTTGAAGAATGTACGCCCAGCTTCACTACGCACATTAGGCTCGTTCGCCATTGACCACAAAATCACACTTGGATGATTATAATCGCGCACAATCATCTCCTCAATCGTATCCTGGGCACGCGCCAGCATATCATCAGTATATAGATGCTCTTTTAAGCCAACAAATGGAGTTTCTGCAATCACCAGCATCCCGTGTCGATCGGCATAGTCCAACATCTCCTCCGCATATGGATAGTGAGTTGTTCGAAAAGAATTTGCCCCCATCCAGCGCATTAAATCAAAATCCCGCACCACACAGCTCGGCATCCACCCCTTCCCAATTACTGGGAAATCCTCATGTTTGCCCACTCCACGCAAGAAAATAGGCTGATCGTTTAGGAGTAGCGAATGTCCCTCAACTCGTATGGTGCGCACCCCGACAGCCTGAGTATAGTAATCGAGCAGCTCACATTTCGATGATACCAATTGTAATTCCAACTGGTAGAGGTGCGGATCCTCCGGCGACCACAAGCGAACATTCTCGATCACACATTCCCCGAACACCGAGCACTGATCCACGGGAAATACATAACGTTTTCCATCCACCACCGCTTGCAACTCAGCTGCCCCCTCACCGCAAACCGTGGTCCGCAGGTGCAAATGCCCTTGCGTCCCTTGAAAATTTGTCGCGACTTGCAGGGATTCGATTTTGGCCGCCCCGGTCGTGTATAACCAAACTGGACGATGAATACCACCCGACGGAAAAAAATCATAAGCCACATCGGGCTTGGCACTACACTGCCCAGCCGCTCGATCTTCATCGCTACGCGCCTGACCTGGAGGTAAATCATAATGCACCAAGGTATTATCAACCGCAATACTGAGTCGCTGCGTCTCGCCATAGCGCACATATGCAGTCAGTTCAAATTCAAATGGCAAATGCGGCCCACGGTGCTGCCCCAGCAAATGCCCATCCAGCCACACGCGCGCGTTGCCAGCAGTGCTGCCGATACGTAACCAAACGCGTTGCCCCTGCCAGCCATCAGGCACAGTAAACTCACGCTCATACCAGCCCTCACCAAAGAAATCGTGTAAATCACGAGCTTGCTCATTCCAACTCCCAGGCACTGCCAGCTCATGCACATCACCCACCAGACCATTCTCCCAAGCCTCTGATCCAGAGCACGCATTGCGGTCTGCTTTAAAACGAAAAAATCCGGAAAGTTCATGCGCTTGGCGCATTTGATTTTGTTTAACAACTAGCATAATAAAAAACTTCAATAAATCGATTCGACACGCCCTCAGGCATAGCAACGAATCTCTGTGATAGCAGCGGAAGGATCTCCTCCTGTCCGCGTCACAACAACCCTTAGACGCCGTGTTGTAATCGTCGCATCGAAACGATGAATACGCTGCCGCTGGTAGTTGCCGGTCACCTGCAACACGCATCGCCAAGCGCCTCCATCCCAACACTGCAATTCATATTCCGTGGGCAACTGAGGATCACACCAAAATGGCGGATATTTATGATGTTCCAGTAAAATGTTACCTGGAAACGTGAGCTCGACTCTGGAGCAGCAAATTTCGTCATCCCAAACAAGTTCCAAGCTCTGCGGCAGGGTTTCTGCCGCATCAGAACGCCAGACGTTTGTCGCACGATATGGACGCGTCACCCCACTCAAGACGCTCGCAGCAGGCCAGACAGATTGCGCCGGCACCACTCGTATGGCATTGGTACATGCCTCCCGCCAACGCTGCATTTGACCTGGCTGGAATTCAAAAGCGGCAGGAAAACCAGGTATGGTATGAGCCGCGGTATGCCAAACCAGAGCATCATTTGACATAACGTCCAAACGCACATAAGCGCAAGATCCTGTCGTCTGCACATGACAAGGCCAATCCAGCCAACCGTGATGATTCGCAGGCACATTCAAATGAACTTCGGCAAGTATGTTTAGATCACCGTCAAAAGGATAATCCCAAATATGCTCGGCCTGCACCAATCGCAATCGTAGTTTCTGCGATGACGCCTCTTGATTCGTCAAATACAGCCCCACAGACTCAAGTTGCGGCGTGGAAATAGCAATCCATTGTGAGCGCAACTGCCTAATTCGATCAGCAGACATCCAATACTGCTGAAGCGCCGAATCCTGACTATAGCAAGGTTCTACGAGTTCAAAACTGGCCTCACTGGACGCGCGTGCCTGAGCCTGCAATGCGAGATCTTTAACATCCTCGTTTTTAGCCGAAAGTAAAAAGCAACCTGCACGCAACAGAGTTTGCTGCACCTGCTGCATATATTGCTGAGCGACCGCCGGCACTTCACATTCTTGGCCTACAGCCACGGCGGCTGTCACGCCTGCTGCCTGCCCGGTCAAAGCAGTCGTGCCCATCACACGTACCGTCCCCAGACCGACGTGCGTCGCACTGATATTTCGCCCGGCCATTAATAAGTTATCAAGATCCTTGGAGATCAACATTCGCAACGGAATACGATAGGGGCCGCAATTCACTCTAGGATTATAATGCTCTTCCGGCACTTCACCTTCGCTTCCATCCAATAATAATCCCCCAGGATGGTGCAAATCCACATACCAGCCACCATAGGCGATCTCATCCTCAAATGCACGTTTCTCCAGTGCATCATTCTCGGTCAACAAATAGCGTCCCATAATCCGGCGACTCTCCCGCTTTCCAGGCACCTGGCCAATCCAGTCGATCGCGTGGTTCACCAATTTTTCCTTCATTTCAGGATCACGATTCTTCATCCAATCCCAAATGCCTAGGACGTGTCGCGTTAATTCATGTCGAATTTTCTCACTGTCGTAAATCGTATGCCAGGGCGCACTGATTTCAAACCACCAAAATCCACCACGAGCATCCTGATACGAGCGTTTATGACATTGGAAATACTTCGCATCCCGATGCTCGACCGCCCAAGACGGTGGTCGATATGCGCACGGGCGCCCGGTATCACGGGTGCGAAAATGGATCGAATTCCCCATCACTCCCGTCGATGCCTGATCCAAGCCATGGGGCTCATTAAACTCATCACGACTCTCAGCACCCATGCGCCACTCACACCCCGCTAAATCAGCCACAATTCCATCACCACTGGCGTCGATAAAGATCTTAGCTCCGATCAGCAAGTCCAGCTCCGCATGATTGACCTGACAACGTACCGCTGCGATACGATTCGATGTATTACAAGCTGGACGATGATAGTAGCCATGCTGTATGTGTGCCGGCTCCGATGCACCAACAGGCGCCGAACCATTTTGAGCCCCATGCATAACGACATTCAAAATACTCGTGTTCAGATGTAAGCTAAGATTAGGCGTACTCACCGCCAGATCATAGAGCACCATATCCCACACGCTGTTCATTCCGCCAGTCTCCATCGTTTCCTGATGGTTCCTTGCGCGCTCCTCGATCAACAATTCAGAAAGAATACCCGTCTCACGAGCATACGCATGACAGGCGGCCGCACCATGCGGTGTCACCCGAATTTCACTCGACGAATTCCCTCCCAACACCGGGCGATCCTGGATCAAGCAAGTTCGCACACCTTCACGCGCCGCCGCGACCGCAGCACTCAAGCCAGCTAAACCGCCACCACATACGACGACATCATAATGTTCTTCAATTTGCTTCATAGGTATTTGCTCGCAAAGTATTCGTGCTTACGGGCAATCACACGGCCTCCGGTTATCGCTCGCCGGTTTGCTTATCTTGCTGGGTTTATTAAGTAGGTATAGACAGGATAAAAGTTGCCTCGAACGATATTTAGAGCAAGATACTTTTTATCCATTTCGCATACAATCACGTCACCCCGACCGAAGAAAAATGCATCCTTACCCCAAAAAGAAACACTTCCGAGTCGTCCTATCTTTAAACACCCAATACTCAGTTGCCCGAGATTTCCTAGCAGGGTTCTACCACACGATCCGTCCGACCAAAGATTGGCTAGTCATGCAGGCAGACAGCAGCCCAGAAGGACTGGAAGCGGCCATAAAATGGCAACCCGATGCCATGATTCTAACCTCTGAGTCGCAAACAATCGAGCGATGCGCCCACACAAACATCAACATACTCTACACGATGTCGCTCTCCAATACCGGCCAGCTCCCTTGGATCGGGATGGATGAATATGCCGTAGGCGCCACGGCTGCCGCCCACTTACGCAAAGCCGGATATCGGAATGCCGCGTGTATCTACCAATCGAATCACACTGGCTCGGTGCGCCGCATGCAAGGATTTTGCCAATCCATGCAAGCAGCCGGTATCAAAGTCATCCTCTACACAGACAGCCCCCAAGGTGGCTCACGCTCACGCCTCTATGCCGCAGAAGATCCCGCTCTGGAAAAGTGGCTGGATAACCTGCCCCCCTCCACTGGCATCTACGCATGGTCCGACTTCATTGCACTCTGGATTACTGAAGCGTGCTTTCGTAAGAACATAAAAATCCCAGGCAAGCTCGGGATCGTCGGCACCAATAACGAATCTGACATATGCATGGCCGCTTGGCCTAATCTAGATAGCGTGGTGCTGAGATTTAAAGAGATCGGCAAAGCAGCGGCACAGTGGGTTGAAGCCTTGGAACTGGGCAAACCGCCCCAACTGCCGCGCCCCTTTTCCCCAGTAGGCGTGAACCGCCGCCGTTCAACTCTCCTCCAAATAACAACCAACTCCGAACTGGAGCCGATGATCAAGGCCTTCCACGCGATCCCCATCGCTCAACTAAATGTGCAAACATGGCTCCGACACTGCCCGATCTCACGCCGGACACTAGAGCGTAAAATACGCGAAGAGTCCAACCTATCACTACGTGAGTTAATCGATCTACGTCGGCTGGAAGAAGCCGAACACTTACTCGCCAACACGAACCGAACGGTGGCAGACATCACCCAGGCCTGCGGCTTCTCAACCACACGCTCACTGGAATTACTATTCAAAAAACATCATAATCAAACGCCCGCCGCATTTGGAAAAGCTTGCAAGACATCTTTCTAAACTTCACGACATTCTAACAAAATGCATAAATTTGTTAAATGAATGCTTAAGATTACCAAGTATCTTTGATTGATAAAATCAGAAACACCCTAGAGACTCACTACATGATTCAAGCCGAATCCTTTCAGCCAAACGACGACCAAGCTCCCAAGCGCTCAGCCGCGCGCACCTTTAAGACCGACATCTGTGTCTATGGTGGCAACTCTGGCGGAGTCATTGCCGCACTCACTGCGCGTAAAAATGGGCAAACGGTCACTCTACTGGAGCCAAGCAATCATCTAGGAGGACTCACCTCGGGCGGCCTGGGATACAGCGACATCGGCAACAAATTTGCCATTGGTGGGCTCGCACGCCAGTTTTATGAACGCATGGGTAAGAAGTATGGGCAGGACGAAGCATGGCTCTTCGAACCTCAAGTGGCCCGCAGTGTTTTCGAAGAATGGCTCGATGAGATGAACATCGTATGCCATTTCGGCAGTTTTTTGGACACCGTGCAAATGCACCAGGGCCGCATAAAACAGATCACGACTCTAAACGGAATCACCGTTCAGGCAAAACAGTTTATCGACACAAGCTACGAAGGAGACCTAATGGCGAAAGCTGGGGTCAGCTATACCGTTGGACGTGAAGATAATGATGTCTATGGAGAAACCTACAATGGCCAGCAAATGCTGGACAAGCATCAGTTCAACTTTGATGTCGATCCATACATAGTCCCCGGCGATCCCGCCAGTGGTCTGCTGCCAGGCATCGACGATGGCCCCTACCAACAGGGTAAAGGCGACCACCGTGTGCAAGCTTACAACTTCCGGCTGTGCCTGACCGACGACGCCACTAAACGCGTGCCATTCACCCAGCCGGAAAATTACAATCCAGCTGATTACGAGCTATTACGTCGCTATTGCCAAGCCGGCTACATCCCGGAATTCGATAAATTTGACCGCCTGGTCAACGACGTATACGACATGAACAATTGGGGTGCGATTTCCTCCGACTACATCGGTATGAATCACGACTACCCTGAAGCCTCTTACGCCGAACGGGAAAAAATCTTTCAAGCACACGTCACCTGGACCAAAGGGCTGCTATGGTTCTGGCTCACTGACCCATCGGTCGACAAGAGCTTTCAAAATCGCTTCCGCACCTTCGGATGGAACGCAGAGGCTTTCAAGGAGAGTGATCACTTCCCTCCCGCTCTCTATGTCCGCGAGGCACGACGAATGGTTAGCGATGTGGTCATGACCGAACATCACTGCACCGGTTACGAAATTATTTCAGATGCCATCGGACTCGCCGCATACGTAATGGACTCCCACAATTGCCGCCGCATCGTCGTCGACGGCAAAGTTCGCAACGAAGGCGATGTACAAATCCACTCCGGCCCGCCCTATCCTATCTCCTACCAGTGTATCGTACCCAAACGTGGAGAATGCACCAACCTGTTCGTTCCTTACTGCCTCTCGGCATCGCACATAGCTTTTGGTTCCATCCGGATGGAACCTGTCTTTATGATCTTGGCACAGTCCGCTGTTGAAGCAGCCACAATTGCGATTAAAAACCGTGTCGATGTGCAAGCGGTCTCCTATACCAAGCTCAAATCTCGCCTACGCCAAGTCAATCAAATCGTCGAACCAGTCCCGATGGTTAACGACATCCAAGCGGGCGAATAATTCTGAGGCCCACCTAGCTTTGCTATGCTCGGCCAACTATTTCCCTCTAATACAAAATTGACAAACCATTAATTCGACGTCGTATTATGTCGTCAATTTGATTCCTGTCCCCACCAGCACGCCCCACCCTTTCATTCGAAATGATCCACTACAAAACCTGCTTTAACCTGCTCTGTTTACAACTGAGCATCTCCTTATCACTCCCCTCAATCACTAGCGCTGCACCCGCCTTACAAGAGAACGATTTGATCGCGATCTGCGGCGACTCGATCACCGAGCAACGCAAATACTCCGTCAACATGGCAGCGTATTTTTTAATGTGCCAACCAGAAAGCGGTCTGCGCAGCATGCAACTCGGCCAAGGTGGTGAAAACGCCAGCATCTTCTCGAAACGCTTAATTTCCGAAGTACTGCCCTTTCAACCGGACGTGGTAACGACTTGCTACGGAATGAACGATGGTGGCTATCAAGCTTTGAATGATGATCGTGCTCTTCGTTTTCGTGAATCCACTCAAAAATACATCGACGAACTCCGTGCTGCTGGAGTGCGGCGCATCGTGCTCGGCGGTCCCGGCGCGGTCGATCCGCAAACGTTTTCACGTTCAGGGCGGCCAACGACGGCCGAGATCTACAACCAAACGCTGAGCAGCTTATCAGACATTGCCCGCGAAATCGCAGCCCACAACAACCTGATCTTTGTCGACATTCACACCCCCATGCTCGAAGTCATTCATCAAGCCGAAGCCAAATATGGCCCCGAATACTACGTGGCTGGCAGCGATGGCATACACGCCAGTGATAATGGTCAGTTCATCATGTCCTACGCATTTTTGAAAGCGCTCGGTTGCGATGGCCAGATCGGCACCATCACGTACGATGCCGAAACTGACACCGCCACCGCCACATCCGGCCACACCATTCTGTCTGCTCAACTCGGGGCGATTGATCTGGAATCCACGCGCTACCCCTTCTGCTTTGCCGGCGATCCCAGCAGTCCCAACTCAAGCATCGGCATGTTGGAGTTTATCCCATTCAACCAAGAACTCAACCGATACATGCTGGTAGTGAAGCATGCGCCCGCGCAACAAATGAAAGTGACCTGGGGCGAGGACAGCAAGGTCTTCTCCGCTGCCGAACTAGCGCAAGGCATCAACCTCGCCGACGAGTTTCTGAACAGCCCCTTCTATCCCGCCTTCAGAAAAGTCGTCACCGCCCTCCATGCACAACAAGGCTACGAATCTCGCACCATTCGTCCGCACTTGAAGATGCTCTTGGATTGGGAACAAGGTTTCCCGGAAGCCTTCAATGAAAAGCCTGAACTCTTTGCCTGGCAAAAAACGAAGATCATCGAACGCGCCGCCGAACGTGTCGAAGCAACCGCTCAAAAAGTCGTGCCTGTCCAGCACCGCATCGTCATTGAATCCGTCGAATAAATTCGATGGCGAGCGCTTACGAAAATCACAACAACGCCTCGCCGCCATTGAACCAGGCCTCCGCAAGCAATCAGTATAGTGCACACATGAGGTATAAAAGACTTGTCCACTCAAAACACGCGGCTCATAGTCCCGCCCCGTGCTAGTTAACGCTCGGAATACCTCACTTTTCTTTTCTCTGACGCTTTCAATTTCGTTGAATGCGGCTCTACCTGAACTCAGCTCTCTGGAACCCCTAGAGTTCGATGAAGCTTCGCAACGCTTGGTCGCCCGCGGCGATGCCCGTCTCGACTTCGATCATACCCGGATTCGAGCGGATCGAATCACCTATTACCAGGAATATTCGTTGGCAGATGCCGATGGCAACGTGGTCATTTCACGCGACGGCGGACGTCTGCTAGCCGATCGACTCAGCTACGATGGCCAACAGAACGTTTTTTCAGTCGATCTACTACGCACAGGGCAATGGCCTTATTACGTGACAGGCGTCAGCGCCGGAGGCACCACCGAAGACACCACAATCAACGGCGCGACACTCTATTACGGAGCCCCCAGCCAATTCGGACTCAGCGCTAGCTCCAACGAAGTACGCTATATCAGCAACGAAACGGAGCAATATGTCTCCATGGATGGTGCCACCTTTCGTCTCGGAACTGTGCCCTTTTTCTATATCCCGAGCTACCGACACTATTTAGCCGGCTCCCCCTACATGGTCGACCTCAACGCAGGCTCCGACAGCGAACTGGGCTACTACTTACAAACGACAACCTTATTTCCAGTGAACTCGTGGCTACGCGCAGGGGCCAATCTGGATGTTTATAGCCAACGGGGCGTCTTAGCCGGCCCCACCGCACAATACACCTATAACACTTCCAGCCAACGCATAGTCGGTGCCCTCAGCACTGGGGCCATCCACGACAATGGAAGCCAGTCCGAGCGGGGGCTGGATGCCTTCGACAACCCAATTGACGCCGAACGCGGATTTGCCGAATGGCGCCACAAACACCACATCGGCGAACGGTTCACTGGCACTGCCTCCATCAGCTATTGGTCCGACTCAGAAGTCACGCGTGATTTCCGCGACGACATATATAGCGATAATGAACGCCCCGACTCCTTCGCAGAAGCCGTCTACGCCGGTGATAATTACCTAATCTCGGCCTTCGGACGCTTCGATCCCAATCAATTTCAGACCGTACAAGAACGCAGCCCTGAAATCCGTTTCGACCTGTTGCCAATTCCCATTTTCAATACAGGCGCATACCACCGCGCCTCGGCGAGTTACGTGCACCTAAGCGAAGACTTTGGCGACAGTGCCCCTTTACTCACCGTTGAGGGAGAATCCGACCGCTTCGACCTGACTTACCGCATCGAACGCCCCTTTCTGCTCACCGACTGGCTCACACTCAAGCCTCTGGCCGGCGCATGGTTCACACAATATGAGAACCAACAACTCGATCCTGGATTTTTCACACCGCCTGCCACTTTAAACGCAGACAGCTTCAGTCGCGACATCTACGAGCTCGGCTTCGACCTGGAAGCCCGTGCCTACGCCAGCTACCCCACAGTCAACAAGACCTGGGGCATCGACGGCCTGCGCCATTTCGTACGTCCCGTGCTGCGCTATCGCTACTTCTCTGACCCGGATGACATCAACGAAATCGCCACCATCGACCGCGAGGTATTCGACTTGCAGCGGCCCCTACTGGATCTCAGCGACTTGCGTAACGTCGACCAAATAGCCGACACACACTTGGTTCGACTCGGAGTCGAAAATCTATTCCAAACACGCGCCCAAGGCTACGGCTCCCGCACCCTAGCAGCACTGAACTTCTATCAAGACATTCTCTTTGAAAAGAGCCTTCGCTACGACGGCGACCAAGAAGACACCTTCAATGCCACCTGGGTAGAACTGGTGCTCAACCCTGCACCATGGCTCAAATTTGACCTAGCGAGCCGCTTTAAAACCGAGAGCTTAATGCTCGAAGAACTACGCACCCGCACCACCATTCAGAGTGGCGAGGTTTGGGAACTCGGCCTATCCACCGACTTACTCAATCAACGGATCGATCAATATCGATTGGATTTCATTTACCGCATCAACGAACGCTATGCCTTCCTCTCCGATGTCAATTTTGACGCTGACACAGGTGAATTCACCAAGATTAAGCTAGGCTTACGCACACGTATCGGCAGCACTTGGGAGCTGGTCTACGCCATCACCTTCCGCGAAGATGCCAGTCGCGAGAGCGATGTTGAATTTCAACTCCAACTGCGCCTCGCCAGCGGCGAATAATACACTCGCCCCCCAGACATGGAAGAAGCACTCATCCCGGATCACGATTTTTCCATTCGTCTGCCCGCATTTGAAGGGCCACTGGACTTATTGCTTTACCTCATCCGACGCAGTGAAGTCGACATTTACGACATACCGATCGCACGCGTTACCGAGCAATATATTGAAATTCTCGGCTCGATGGAAAAACTCGACCTCGAAGTCGCGGGCGAATTCTTCGTGATGGCTTCCACCTTGATGTACATCAAGAGCCGTATGCTGCTCCCCAAAAAGGATCAAGGCGCCAATGAAGACGTCGAGGAAGAAGATATCGATCCCCGCTGGGAACTGGTTCAGCAATTGCTCGAATACCGCAAATTCAAAGAGGCTGCCGAAGATATCCGTAAGCTAATCCTTAATAGTAACGACCTCATCGCCCGCATTGGCCCCAAAGATGCCGTCGAGGCGATTGAGCGCCCCCTCAAACCCGTCGATCGGGTCGACTTGTGGAACACATTCAACCAAGTTCTACGCCGCCTAGCCGAACGTATCGACGAAGGCCAAATCAATGCCGAGCAAGTCACTGTCTCCGACCGAATGGAAATCGTGCTCCTGCGTATACGGCATCAGCCCCGCTTTCTATTTTCAGAACTCTTCGAGTCCACCACAACGATCACCACAATTGTTGCAACCTTCCTTGCCGTGCTCGAATTAACCCGTTTAAATAAGATTTCAATTCAACAAGACCAGGCCTTCGGCGACATCTGCTGTATGCGTGTCGAACACCCGGACCTCACCGCACCCAAGTTTGATTAATTTCCAATGAATCGTCTCGGTAACAATCACAACTCACCTTCCAAAAAGCCCGCTGCTCACCTAATCGGAGTCGGCCTGGACAACAAGGACGGCCACAAGCGTATCACACAAGCAGAGCGCTTCGCCATCGTGGGCGGCTCTCAAGAAACACATGAGCGCATGACCGAGACTGTGGTGAAAACCTTTGAAACCCTCGACCGCAAGGGCAAGACCCTCGAGACCGTGGACAAAAAAGAACTCAGCGACATCATTAAAGATAACACACCTGATTAAGGTCCACTTGACAGGCAGCAAAGCTCACATAGCCTACTCCCACTATGACAGACCCCAACAACGAAAATTCAGCCAACACCCCAGCTAACAACGAAGCCGGCAAGACAGTCAACGGAACGGCAGCCCACTCACAGCCTGCGGCCCCGAGAAAGCCAGCTGCTCCAGTCACTCCAGCTGCACCGGCTGCCCCCAAAACAGCTCCAGTGCCCTCCTTCGAAGAACTTGCTGAGCGCAAAGTATCCGCAACACCAGCGATGCCAGCCGCCCCCGCCAAACCAACGCCCCCGAAAAAACCGGCCAAACCCACACTCTCATTTGAGGAACTCGCTGAGAGTAAGCCCACACCGGCCACTCCAGCCAAACCCGTCGCTCCGGCCGCTCCAGCCAAACCCATCGCTCCGGCCGCTCCAGCCAAGCCTGCGACCGCGCCTTCAGCCGCTGCGAAGCCTGCACCCGCCGCTGCAAAGCCTGTCGCCCCCAAACCGGCGACGCCTAAGGCCGCGGCCCCCCAGTCCACCGCAAGTAAGCCGTCCATCACCATCGATGAAGACAAAGGCACCAGCGTCGTCGGCCTCATCATCGATGCCGTCGCGGCAGCCGTGGCGATCGCATTTGCAGTCTTGCTCTTACAAGACACACTCCCTTTCCTAAAATAAACACGTCAATAAACAAAGACATTATGTCCGATAACATCACAGAACTCGATAGCTCTAATTTTGATTCCACAGTGGCCGGCGGCTCTGCCCCAGTCGTTGTCGACTTTTGGGCTCCATGGTGTGGTCCCTGCAAGGCGATCGCTCCTATCCTCGAAGAACTCGCTACAGAACTCGGCGACGCCGTTAAAATCTGCAAGGTCAATGTGGATAACAACAGCGAAATCGCCAGCAAATACGAGATCCGCGCAATTCCAACCATCCTGATCTTCAAGGGTGGTTCCGTCGCAGAAACCGTAGTCGGCCTCACTTCAAAAGACGATCTCAAGGCCAAGCTGGTCTAAGATCCACGCTCTGCAAAAGTCAGTTTTCTCAAAACAAAAACCGCATCCGTAAGGATGCGTTTTTTTTGTCTCACTTCTAAATAAAAAAGCCCCGCATCCGTTAAGATGCGGGGCTTGAAAATAAAAAACCTAAACTGTTTACGCGCCGACTTGGAAACGAGCGAAACGTTTCACTTGCATATTTTCGCCCATCTTGGCGATCATTGCAGTCAATAGCTCTTGAACCGTTTGATCAGGATTCTTCACGAAAGCTTGCTCCAATAGGCAAGACTCGCTCAAAAACTTGTTCAGCTTGCCTTCAACGATCTTCTCGATCGCTTGTGCAGGCTTACCTTCAGCTTGGCCTTCAGCAACTTTACGCTCTGCAGCCACAATTGCTGGATCGATATCGTCACGAGAAACGCAAACGGGGCTCGCGGCTGCGATGTGCATCGCGATATCTTTCACGAATTGCTTAAAGTCATCAGTCTTGGCAACGAAATCACTTTCGCAGCTAACTTCAACCATCACACCGACCTTACCACCGAGGTGGATGTAAGTGTCAATCAAACCATCGCTGGCGTCACGACCTGCTTTTTTAGCGGCAGTGGCCATGCCCTTCTTGCGAAGGAGTTCAACAGCTGCTTCGAAATTACCTTCGGACTCAACCAAAGCTTTCTTACAATCCATCAGTCCAGCGCCTGTGCTTTCACGCAGTTCGCCAACCATTTTTGCATTAATTTGTACGCTCATATTATTTAAATCTTATAAGTTTCAGATTTGGAGAATTACTTGCTTTCTTCAGTCGCTTCTGGAGCGGCTTCAGCTGCAGGTGCTTCTTCAGCAACAGGTGTCGCTACAGCTTCAGCAGCTGGCTTGTCATCCTCACCATATCCGGCGGGGAGCGTGACTTCTACGTCGCCCTCTTGCTCGAAGACTTGCTCACGGATAATAGGGCCTGCGCTCTTCTGAACCTTCTTAGCTTCGCGTTGCGCAAGACCACTTTGAGCCGCTTCCAAGATGGTTTCCACGATGATGCGGATCGACTTGACTGCGTCATCATTACCAGGGATGGGGAAATCGAGCACTGTGGGGTCCGAATTGGTGTCCACCAGACCGATCACAGGAATTCCAAGGCGATTCGCCTCAGCGACTGCGATTTCTTCATTCTTGGTGTCTACGATAAAGACCGCTGCTGGCAATTCAGAAACTTCGAGCATACCTTCGAAGTTACGATTCATGCGGCTCATTTGACGACGGATCGCAGCTTCTTCCTTACCAGGAAGCTTCTCAAGTTCGCCGTCTTGGTCCATTTTCAAGAACTTGCGGTATTTCGCCAGCGAAGTCTTGATGGTCGTGAAATTGGTGAGACCTCCACCCATCCAGCGATTCACGCAGAAAGGCATTTGGCAGGCTGTCGCGGCTTCACGCATGATTTCCTGCGCTTGCTTCTTGGTGCCGATGAAAAGCACATCTTTACCGGAAGCGACGACTTCTTCGACCTTGGCATAAGCTTTTTCAAGCAGCGCATGAGTTTGCGCCAAGTCGATGATAGAGATGCCGTTACGATTGTCGTAGACGTAGGGCTTCGACTTTGGATTCCAGCGGCGGAGCTGGTGCCCGAAGTGTACGCCTGCGTCGAGAAGGTCTTTTGGTGTAATATTCATACTGTTTTCAAAGCCCAGATAACCACTCTGGGAGAAACGATGTTTCTTTTAGTTATATGTTTGGTTAATGGGACGAAATGCCCCGTTTCACACTCAATTCTAGAATGAGAAGCGCAGAGGGATACCAATCGCACTGCGCAAGGCAAGTGTAAAGGCCGTGTTTTTTATGTTTTCCACTTAATTAAATGAACGACCACAACCACAGGTGCTCGTCGCATTGGGATTCCGGATATCGAAGCCCTTTCCACTCAGGCCATCATCGAAGTCCACCACACTGCCGTCCAGATAATCGAGACTAGTCGGATCCACTAAAAAAGAGATGCCATTACTCTCCAGCACCTGATCCTCCTCTTTTTTCGCCTCAAAGGACATCCCATACTCAAAACCGGAGCACCCCCAGCTTCGACAAAGATACGGAGCAACTGCCCCTCACCAGCTTTCTCGGCGGCTAATTTACGAATTTGCGAAACGGCATTGTCAGTTAAAGTAATCATATTACCTACGCAAAGCATCTTCCCCCAGCCTGTCAATCAGCACGATTAATACTTATACCAACTCGGCTTGGCGGGGGGCTCCAAACCTTGCGCTTCATAGGCCGTCTTAAAGTGCATTTTCGCAAAATTCCGCAGGGCATCGGCCCCCTTTTCAGCGACAATCTTTTTAGCCTGTGCCAGCACTTGGCCACTGGCTCCCTTCACTAAAGGCTCTCCCACTTCATCCGAGAGCCGCTTCATTTCGCGCACATAGACTGCACGAGCCACAATCGATGCGGCGGCGACCACAGGGTCCGACTCGGCTTTGGTACGACTGATCAAATTAAAGTCTTTGCGATCTTTTACATATGCATCTACCAGCTTCTGTTTGGTAAACTGGTCCAGCAAGCCCCAAGGCGCAGGCCGTGCGTCCAAAGCTTGGTTCAAGGATTTCCCATGATACCATGCCAGTAGTTTATTCAAATTGCGGTCAAATTTGTTATAGAGCTCATTATACTTGGGCATCCGTGCGAATGCAGTCTGGATCACCACCCCCTCAGTCTTACGAATCTCCTTATCCAACTTCAAAATACTGCCATCGGTCAGTTTTTTACTATCAGCCACCCCCAGCTCCAACCAATGCCGCACCATATCCCCATCAGCCACCACGCATGCAGTCACCAGCGGTCCAAATAAATCCCCCTTTCCGCTCTCATCGCAACCAGCATGTAAGGTAAACCACTCGGGATTATGCACCTCGTCGTATCCCAGACGTGGATCTCCCGTAATTTGCGCTTCGAGAATGTCGCGAACAAAGTCCTCAGTATTCTTCCCGGATACCACCAGCTTACCACTCTGATACCCCACTACATTCACCTTCTCCCCCTTGAACGCAAATAACGAATAGGCGACATCATACGGGAACCATGCGCCCCCCGTCTGCTTTTCCAGCAAGTCCGCAAGTTGATCCATCTTCTCATCATCGAGCTTGATGGTATACATCATCTTCTTCTTTGGACCTTCGTCTTCGATCGATTTGGATTTTTTCTTCGGCATATAGATAATAGGAGAATGCGCTAAATCATAGGATTGCGCCACGGAGATCAAGACAGGATCTGAAAGACTCATGAGCTAGCAGGCACTCACTCTGACAAATAATCTTCGTCCAAATATTCGATGTCCTCAAATGTAAAAATCGAACAACTCGATTCTTGCCATTCTTCGGATCGAATGAAATCTGCAGCTATGTCTAAACGATTTGTAGTTATCATGGCGGGTGGCCGAGGCGAACGCTTTTGGCCGGAAAGCCGCATCGCACGCCCGAAACAACTCTTACCCATCGTCGGCGACAAGGCGATGTTGGCACAGACCATCGACCGCCTCGCCGGGCTAGTGTCCGCCAAGGACGTCTTCGTCATCACGAACGCCGAGCAACGCGATGCGGTATTGGAAGTCTGCCCCGAGCTCGATCCCAACAAAGTAATCGGCGAACCCATTGGCCGCGACACTGCCGCTGCTGTCGGACTGGCCACCATACTCGTGCGACGCGAAGATCCTCAGGCCAGCTTTGCCATGCTTCCAGCCGACGCCGTCATACATAATGCAGCCGGTCTGCGCGACACATTGGAAAGCGCCTTTGCGGCCGCCGAAGCCCAGCCCGTGCTCGCCACCATCGGCATCACTGCCAGCTTCCCGGCGACTGGTTACGGCTACATCCAACAAGGCGCTGCCATGGGCGACTATGCCGAGCGTCCCGTCTACCAAGTACAACGCTTTGTCGAAAAGCCCGATTTCCAAACAGCACAAAACTACCTGCAGGCAGGCAACTACTTCTGGAATGCCGGCATGTTCATCTGGTCCGTGCCTTCCATTGTTGCCGAACTCGAAAAAAGCACCCCCAGCCTCTGGCAAGCACTTCAAAACATCGACCAAGGCCTCGCTGCTGGCACAGACATCGACTCACTACTCGCAGAACACTACCCAAGTCTCGAGAAAATCTCGGTCGACTATGCCATCATTGAGAAGGCTAACAACGTCGTCATGGTCGAGTCCGGCTTTGATTGGGACGATGTCGGCGAATGGCCCGCTGTCGCACGCCACTACCCCGCTGACCCCGACGGCAATGTCGTACGCGGCCAAGCCGAACTTTCCGACGCTCAGGACAACATTGTCTATTGCCGCGACGACACACACCTCGTTGCCCTACTCGGCGTCAAAGATCTCATCGTTGTCAAAACCGACGACGCCACTTTGGTCTGTCACAAAGACAAAGCCCAGGAAATCAAAGCTCTCGTCAATAAAATCGGCGTCCAAGAGGCCTACAAGCGCCTGATGTAGCTTTTAGTAAGTTCTAATTCTTCATTCCGAAACAGTGAACTATCTCGGCATAGACTGGGGCGAGAAGCGTATCGGACTCGCTTTCGCGGACGAGATCGGTATTGCAATGCCACTACCGGCGGCCGTCGCGCCTTCCAAGAAGGAGCGCATGCGCCAGATCGAGACGATGATCACGCAACGCCGCGCCCAAGAGCTCGTGGTCGGCTACCCGCTCAACATGGACGGCTCGGTCGGCTTTAAAGCCAGAGAAGTGGACGAATTTATCGTAGAGCTCGAAAAGCGCTTTCGGCTGCCCATTCACCGGGTAGACGAACGCCTCTCCAGTCACTCCGTAGAACAAGGGCTCAAAGGCCAAAAGAAAAAGCCCAGCCGCCAAAGCGGTGAGATCGACTCCCGAGCCGCGGCCCTCATTTTACAAGACTTCATCGAAGAACGAAATATTTCCAACGCAGCGCAAGGCAGCTAACGAAAATTCGCCCCACGCGTGAAACTCACATACAAGATTGAACGTTTGACGTTCGCGCACCTGCGATCGAACTGCGCATAGATCCCCAAAGCCCTGCTCCCGATTTCAGCCCCTGCTTGGTATAAAAACACCCCCGACGCATCGACCATTCCAGAAAGAGCAGTCAGAAGACCTCAAGATAACCAGCTAGAATAAAAACTTGCCTATCATGCGTTAGATATACTTTAATAACGCGATGATTGAATGCCAACCAAATGTCTTATCTTGGAACTATACAATGCAGGGTGGCGGCATTGATGCGGGGCTCCGCTTTAACTGGGCGGGCGAATCGGGCCGCTTCGAGCTAAATGGTCAGCTCTATACGATCAAGAAATCGGGCTTCGTTACACCGACATGGGAATTAATCAAGGAGGACAAGGTTTGTGCCGAGGCATCAAGAATCAGCATGCTCCGGCGCGGATTTGACATCAAACTTGAGTCAGGGGCCATGGAGCTTTCAGCAAAATCGGCCTTTGGTCGCACCATGCTGTTAAGCGGAATGGGCTGCCAAGCGCGTATCAAGCCGGCCCACGCGTTCACGCGCCGCGTTCAAATCTCCGGCAGTTATCCAGATCCTGAAACGATTGTTTTTGCCTTTTGGCTGTGTGCACTAATTTGGCGCCGCAATGCGAATCATGCGGCGGCTTGTCCATAATAACAGCCCTCGCCCACGGAGCGGACGCTGCCCAACGCTTGCGGGCAGCGTCTGACTACAATGACATCACTAATTTAAAGAAGCGGGCATCGCCGGCGGGCACGCCTAGCACCAGTGTGTGGGCGTCACCGACGCGGTTGTAGTTAACCGATGTGGGCGTGACGGATCTGAGGTTGCCGAGCTCGTCAGACTGAATGAGCTTGAACTGAATGGAGTCGCTATACGCGCCGGGCCATTCCCATGTAAGTGTCACTTCGTTCGTAGCGCTCATGTGGATGCGGATGTCTGGCGCGCTGAGGTCTTCGATTGCCGCGGCAGGCACATCACTGGAGTCGGCCGGATTGTGGCCGCCGAGGAATTTTTGCAATAGACTGTAGCCGCTGCCATCGACACTTGCAAAAGGATCGTGTCCGCCCTCGCCGAGCCAAAAGAGCTCCCAGTTATCATCCAAGAGGTTCCCGTCGCTATCGTTGGCGACGAGTTCGGGCATTTCAACGATTTGAAAGCTCCGCACTTCCAAGGCGGTGCCTGCGCAAGCTGTAAAGTCGTCGCGGAGCACGCCGTATACGCGAATCTGGGTCTCTGGTAATAGATCGATACTTTTACTGGAGATGTAGCGTTCCCCGTAGGCATCGAAGAGTGCGTATTGCTGCGCAAATGCGTTGCGGGCAAGGAAGCAACCGTCGGCGTTGGCCTCTTCGACGGTCAACTCGTAGAGCTGCACGTCGTCGTAAACAAAGCTCGCTGCGAGGCCTTGCCCTTCGGCTAGCGCGGGTCCGATCGCGTCCAACTGGAGGCCGAGTGTGTCTAACAGTTCAGCGGAGACTGCTTGCTCGCGTAAGACTGCGCGCAGTAGGTCTACGGGGCCCTGCCCGGTGATGTGGGCCACTTGTGCATCGGTATAGCCCTGATAGACTTCGCGGCAGAAATAAGTCCACTCCACCCAGTTAATCGCGACAGCTGCCGCTGCGCTGTAGCTGGCTTCAATCTGCAGACCGTCCCAGAGTTCATCTACTGAGAACTCGGGCTCGCCATTGCTTTCGTCCATTAGAGTGGCGATCTCGGACAGTGAGGTCCAACGGTCATCGCCGGTGCGATTGGGAAAGAGTGTCAACTGCGCATCGGATGGTAGATAAGCCTGCAACTTAAAGTATTGCTCGAGTGCATACTCCATCGCGATCGCAAAAGCGGTATCATCGACCTTCAAACTGAGTTCACGAATCGTCTGCTCACCTGCCGAGTATTCGCCCAGTTCATCCAGCCACTCGCTGGCCGCGTCGGAGAGCGATCCTCCGGTATAGCTGACATCGATCTCAAATAGCTCGCTGCTATCCAGAGGCAAGAGCTTCAGCTGCTCAAAGCCAGTGGGCTCGGCCACTCCCTCGGAGAGAATTAAATAGCGCGCTTCTGTGGAGACTGCGATAACGCCTTCAGGAAATACCAGCGGCACTTGATCAAAGACGGCAAAGCGGCTGCCTTCCGCAACGGATGCCTGGCCAAGGCGCGCACCCGTCAAGCGATCTACGTAGCCGGTCGATCCGGTAAACCAAGGCTCCTTGGCTAGGTTGCGACTGACCACTTGCAAAGTTTCGTAATAGCCCCGATTGAGTTCAGAATCCTCGGCGGGCATTTCGGTGGGATCTGTTATCGAAGTATTGGCCAGTAGTTCATCTAAATCGCTGGCAGCATCGCCATCGGAATCTCCGGTGCCAAATGGATCGCCTCCCAATGCCATTTGCACATAATCGGGGATGCCATCGCCATTGCTATCCCGGTTGAATGCGGAGAGCGTGAAATTGTAGTTAACCGTTTTAATCGGACTTTTATCTCCACTCGCAGTCTGAATGTAATAGGAGAGGCTGACTTGTTCCCCGCTCGGGTAGAAGGGGCTGCTATAGCTCTGCCAGGCTTCGTCCTCACTGCCGCGATAATACAATTCTGTATTTTCAGGGAAGCTGGCCTCAATGAGTGCCAACTGATCGTAAGTGCCGGGCTTGGGACTCCAGCTTGCGAACAAGGCTGAAAATTCTTCTCCACTGAGATTGAGCGCATATACGCTGGCACTGGAGTTGATTTGATTGGTTAAAACGCTGTTGGTTTCATCGCCGGCATAGGAACTGGATTGATAACTTTTCTGCAAGCCGTCCTCCGCGCCCCAATCGACCCAAGTGTCATAGGTCACACTTCCCGGGTATAAGATGGGCTCTGAGGCCCAGGCAATATCTCCCCAAGCAGAGAGCCACCCGAGCAAACGTGCGTTTGAAGAACCGAGTGGAGACGCATCAAAGAAAAATAGATTTGGGCGCTTCTGCTTGCTCGCATCAACGCTGAAGCCATCTATGGGCACTTGACCGGTAAAGAGCGATTTGAGGCCGCCGCTGCCATCAGAGCCGAAGAGTTCATATTGATCGGTCACCCCGCCCTTTCCGCTGAAAATCAGCAGGCGATCGCCCCCCATCGAGACGACTCCGGTGAGCGCGCCATTGAGGTTGCTCATGGTCAATTGATCGACGATGCGCTCATCAGCTAAGTCCAGCAGATCGATTTGATTGCTGCCCACATATTGCACAGCCACCAGTAGCTGTCCATCCAACACGAGGCGCGTCGCCATTTGTATCGGCGATCCTAGATCGTAAGCCAGTGGTGGCGTTAGTTGCCATTCCCCTGCCACTTCCTTGATCACGTAGAGGTATAAATTGGTATCGTTGAGAGCATAGCAGAGCAGTTGATTAGCATCACCGCCTTGTAAAAAGTCCCCATAGATTAATTGCCCAGCTGCTGGGAAATTTTCTGAGTTTAGCAGTTTTAGCCCATTTTTAATCGGCTCTCGTAAGGAGACTTGCCCCTCGGAGATCATCGCGACCAGCGCATTGCCTCCATCAAATACCAGGTTCGGATCGACTGGAAAGGTGAGCGAACGCTCAAAGGCAGGCATAGCAATCGGAAGCGAGACTTCATAGGCGGCCTCCATACCAGTTACCAACAGCTCATGCTGAATGGTAGCCGGCGGACTATTGAGCCCTGATTGAACCAGCACCATCGGCTCGTATTGCTCCTGGTCCGGTGCCGCGGGGAAGCTCAATGCAGCCTCGGGACCGACGCCCACAATTTTGAAATTAAACTCCCCCTCATAACCGCCACTATAGTAAGTTTTGATTCGATTGCTGAGCGCTTTGGGTAGCATCAACTGGGTGGAATACGATTCCAACAACAAGGAGAGTGTCGAGACAGGTGCATCCATGCGCTCTCCGGTCTGCCAATACGGTTCGCTGATAAAGCCGTCACTGGCAGAATCATAAGTCTCGTAAGAGCGCACCAAACCGGTGGCTTTATCGACAATTATCATTTGAGCGCTATAGCCAAAATCCCCTGCGGGTAGGTCGACCAACCATTCGTCCTTCGTCTCATAGACTAAGGGCACCAAGCCCTGCCCCATCAATGTTGTCGCAGAGATCCAGGCTAAACTTGTGAGCGCTAAAACACGTTTAAACATAACAATATTCCTTATCTTAAAATGACTCTATTGAATCGTAATGGTATTGAGTGGTAGCACTGTTTCGATCTCGCCACGCTCAGTGAAAAAGACCATCAGGTATTGGTAAGTCCCGCCAAATTGCACCGGTGTAAAATCACGCATGTAGAGATGATGCGTCGGGCCGTTGCCACTATACGTATCGACGACTTCAGCAAATAGATAGGGGTCCCGAATTCGTGAGACTTCGATCACATCGCCCCCGGTCTTTCCGATATCATAAATGACGCCGCCTTCGTAGGCGATCTCCCGCATCATTGGTGACACTTGCTCTACATTTTTGCTCGGCTCCCGCACGAGAGGTGCATCGACTCGATAGCGATACAATGCAAAGGGGAAAATCGACTTTGTCACATCGCTCTGACCAGTCCTGCGCTCAATGATCCGATGCGCGGTGTAAGCCACCGGATCTCCAGGCGGTGTCAGAAATGTCGGAAAATCCGCGTCTATATTGGCTTCTTTGTCGTATTGAATCACTTCATCCAGTTCTTCATCCACCAAGCGATACGCTCCGATCCGCAGTGCCGGCATTGGCCCATTCACGTCGTCTCGTAGGATTTCCATTCCAAATTCGCTGGTAAACATGGCTTCCAAATTCTCCTCCAGCAGTCCGGGCAGATCCCGATCGGGCCAGGCAACATTTGGCCCATTCTCCGAGCCGCCCTGCGTCCATGCGATCGTCTGTAGATTACTGAATGGACCGGTTAAGCGTGAATCCAAGCCCTCGGCGGAAACGGCACGCACCAGAAAGCTGTAAACCTTGTTTGGATCTAATTCCAAATCGACGCTAAACTCTGGCGCAGTCTGCCCAAACACAGTCGCCAAACGACGTGTTTGGTAAATATAATATGTGCGGGCATCATTTTGAATATGACGTGCTCCGAATTCGGTCAGCTCACTGAGCGCATCCCCCACATCACCGGGACTGACGGCATCGTCACTCGCAATCCACAGTTCAAATTTATCCACGGCTTCTGGTGGGCAATACCAGGTCAGCCGTGCCATCGATTGCCCGTTCGATCCGGAATAGAGCTCTGGTTGCGCTAGCAGCGGCGCGGGATATTCGCGAATAAATTCGATACACTCATCCACCGGCACTAAAGCACTGGCGTTGCCATGTTCGTCAAAGACCTGCAGGAAATAGCAGATCGTATACATCGGCGCATTGGGCAAGGCATAGTCGGCATATTCGAAATCAGCCAAATCAGTAAACAAGTCCTCGGTCTGCCCTTGTTGTATCAAAGACAGGTCCCCGTTATTGATGCGACGATACAACTTATACTCACGCGCGCGCTCTGGCATGAATAATTCGAGCGTTGGCTTGGCCAGTAGCCCTCCGGGCGCGCTAGTGTCTACCACGATGTGTGGGCCACAGTTTCGGTCATCGGTCAAAATTTCGATATGACTCAACTCATACAGATACTCCACGCCATAGTAGGCACTGTTGGGGTTCACATCGCCGAGGATTAACAAGGCTGTATTGCTAATATTGCCAAAGCGATCCCCACCGTGAACGTTGACTCGCACCTCGTTGCGCACTGCTGCGGGTTGATAATCGAAAATCACGAGATTCTCACCTTCGGCGAAATAACGTCTCTCAAGATCGATGGGGTCTAACTCGGTATTCTTGCCGAAATTGATATTTACACTCGCCCATTCAATGTCCGGATTCGAACGAGTGACCGCGATGCGAATGATGGGCTTGGCGCTCAGGTCATCCGGATTTCGCTGAAATAACTCTGTGCCCTTTCCTGCGATCTCTAAGCTTAAGCAACGCGTGGTGATGCGACCACTCGGATCTGCCAAAGGACGACGGTCTCGCAAGACACCGTAAGCTGAAGCGCTATTGGCGCTCATGTTACCGCCACAAGCACTGTTATCTTCCACCCGCACGGTGTAGAAATAGGTGCGCCCCGCATCATCAGCCATGTTCGGTGCGTCCGGATTTAGTGGCGAAGAAGTATCGATCCAGCTCCTCCACTCTTTGCTGGTATCGTGATCGATCGGGCCCGCCACTAAGTTGGCCAGTGGGTTGGCTGACTTTTCCAGAATCTCCTGTGGGCTGTCCCAGCGGTAGATGTAATATTTATAATTGTCGAGAGGCTCCTCACCGTCGAACTCGAGCTGGCGCCACTGCACTTCAAGATGTTGCTCCCCACTATAAGCTTGAATTTCGGCAGGATTGGTCGATGCCACGAAATGATTGCGCACTTTAACTTCATCAATTGGCAGCGGTGGTTTTTGATCACAAATTTTAACATAGTGCCCATCGGACAACTCACCGGGACGACGCAAGAGATCTTGCGCTCCGGCAAAATAGTAGAACTCGTCCCCATCGCCGAAGGTATCTTCAGCGCCGGGCTCGAAGCGGTCATCGTCATCGGCGGTGAAGAAGGTCTCGCTATCGCTGCGATCTTCAGACTCGGCCTCGCTTAAATCCGTCACCGGCATGATTGGATACACATTTGTTTGCACCAGCATACCTGCCTCCAACAGCATGCGCGCATCCGCGACCGACGGGGCCGGGCATACAGCGTCCCCCTCACGCACCCAGCCAAGACCAATCGCATCCGCCTTAGCGAGACGATACACATTATATCCAATCGCCAATAGTGACTGCTGACGCAAGTCCTCGGGAGTGTGCCAGCGCAATCGCACATTTAAGTGTCCGCGTGGATCGTTCTCGTAAGTCGTTTCTGAAATAGGAAAAGGCACATCCACCGGTTTGCCAGGCGCAGGTAGCGGCGGGTAGCCCAAGCTCGGACTCGCGGCGCTCAAGTCCATTAAGACACGGCCCACCACATCCTCCGGCTCACGCGAGCTTGGGTTCCACTCGCGCAGCTCCCATGTGACTAGCGGCTGGTTCAATTCACCGAAGTAAGCGAGACCCAACACACAATTGATACCTGGGTGTAAGCGTCCGAGAAAGTATAGGCCTTCAAATAGCGATGGATTGGCCTGTGCACTCCGCACCGCAATCGATACCTTTTCCGCCAGGTCGGGCTCGCCGCCAGTCGCCCCTAAAGTCGAGATGTCGACATCTTCGAAATAGCCATCCACCCGCTGTTCCAGCATCGCGAAATCTTCATCCACCTTTTCAGATGCCTTCAAAATTGAACGAATGGTTCTAGGGTCGGTCTGCAGTTGGATCACCGCACGCAGTTGAAACGGCGCAGCGGTCGCGAAGTCCGCCGCTTTTTCATAAATTGCATACGGGCGGCCAATCACCGCTTCAGCTTCTTGAGACTGCAAGACCATATAGCCAAAGTCAGCCCCGTTGGCATCACGGCCAGTCGTTCCGAGCGTGAAGGTCAGCTGCTCCAGATCTTGGGCAAAGGAAGCCAGCGGCCAGGCAGACACAGTAGCCAGTAGCAGAGAACAAACTAAGCGGCGTAGTATAATTGCGAACATAAGAAATTTGATTTTAAAATTAAAAATTCGGATGTGAGCTACAGATCGACGCTCCACTTGCTATCGTATTTGACCTTGGCAGTCTTTGAGAACTTGAGACAGAGCGGACACGGCCCCGCTTTGCCCTGCAGGCGCCCGCGGCCATTGAAGCGGAACTCACCGCCATCCTTCACGCCCACCAGGCTGACATCTCCCCGAATCGAGACCGCACAGAGTGCTTCACCACTCGCTCCGACTAGCATACGTCCGCCAAAGACAGGTCCATCGACGAAGTAAAAGACACCGGCTCCGATGCCTGCCGAAACGCGGAACATACAACTGGCCGGAATGCCCAACGCAGCCTCACTGATCGGAATCCAAGCCTCCCCATAGGCATACGCGCCGAGGAATACGCCATCGCCGAGCACCTCACCTGCGAGCGGGTCAATCAGTAAGATGGGGTCCGCGCTGCAAGACTTCCCGAGGAAGATCCCTCCGGAGGCCTCATAACTACTAATAATCATGCCGGCCCCTGCAGCGATGTAATTTTCATGCAGGCCAAAAGCGACCGCTGCTTTAAGATCGAATATAGTAAAGGCCTCAAAGCCAAGCTCGCCGCCGGTCATTTGAAAAGACCCAGCGAGCCCCGCGGGATAGACTGGCAGATCCGCTTCAGCAGCGTAGATCATACTAAACTTGGCCCCCACATCGGCCCGCATGCCCGGCGAAATCCATTCCAACGGAATATCCAAAGCTCCCATCGAGACTTCGGTCAACTTATCACCAGAATCGCCGCCACAACTGCCGGGCGCATCGCTATCGAGCTGTAAATACTCCATATATCCACGGAACTGCAAGGGCTCCGGCACTTGCCACTCAAAGCTACCGTCCAAGCGCAAACGTGTGAGTGCGTCGCCACGGAAGTGAGCCACCCCATCGATTTGCCCCGAGCCCACGGTATCGCTCAAATCGCTCAGCATCGGATTTATTTCCTTCTCCAACTCGACGACCGTCTCCGAAATTAACTCACGGATGATCACATTCACCTCGGCAAATACATTGTCGATGGTGTTTTCGACCGTGCCATTGAGATCGTATAGATACTGCTTCAGCGTATACTGAATCTTTTTCACGAAGGGCGCTGCACCGACCTCATCGACTAGCTTTTGCCGCAATAGAGCTGTCACCTCTTCGCGAGGATACTCCTCAAAGGGGTTCGGGATCTGCTCCAGTTGCTCTGTCGGGTAGAGGCGCGCATACTCTGCTTCCAACTCATCGAGGAATTCGTCTGCCGTCGCGCGAACTTCCATCGCCACAGCTCTCATTTCCATTTCGGCTTCATCCAGGATCGCGGTCAATGCATCGTGTATCTCCCCCGCCTCTGCGAGTTTCCCTCGGATCATGGTGACTTCTTCACGCAGGTCATTCACGATTTTTTCGATTTCAGCCAAGGTCGGTTCGGCTTCGGCTAAAAGCTCGTCCAATTGTTGTTGGATCGCGGTCTCGCCTTCGGTCAATTGCTCGGCAATCGCCGCTCCGAGTGGGTCTTCGACCAGTTCACCGATCAGCGCGGTCACAATATTGACCACCACATCGCGCTTCCCGTCACCGTTCTTACTTAAGATGCCCGGCACGATACGCTCGATATCAACCTCCGGCAAATCAATCTCGATACCGTTTTGTGTCACATACAGCTGCCCCGTAATGGCAACCAGTGTTTGCTCCAATTTGGCCAGCCGCTTATCGATTTCCTGCACAATACCAAAGGGTGCGTCCAGCTTCCCTCGCAGTTGATCCAACTGCGCGAATAATATGCCACTATCCGGATTGTCGGGATCATAGACATACTGATCCAGTAAGGGGTCGGCGTAAGTCGTCCGATAATCACTAAACAAATCTGGCCCATTATTCTGCGCAATCGCTAGAGCCGCTTCAAATTCGGCCCCCAATTCATTATACAAGGGGTCCAGCACTAGATCATCGATCCGATCAAACAACTCCGCATAAAAGGTATCGATGCGATCGTTTAACATCTCAGCCACGCCATCGATGCCCCCTGCGATCGAGTTCACGATCTCCTCCTGCGCACCTTCGACGAAGGCTTGGCCCGCACCGAGTTGATCCTCGGCCCAGAGAACAGCATGTTCGATAGATTCAACTGCGGCAGCCCGTCATATTGCACACCAAAGGATACCTCGATGTGCTCCGCACTTAAGTAGTCCACCGAGTGCTCGATATTAAGCACCATCAAATTGTCATTCTGCGCGCTATACGAGCGGTAGTAACGCGAGGAAGTGTTCCACTTCAAGGGGTATTCAAAATCCAATACGCCAAAGAAGCTCTGTAAAGCCAGCGGTGTGTAGGCACTCGGAACGGCTGAAGAAGGACGGCGGTAGTCATCGTAACTGCTCAAGTCCGCAGCGGAAGCAGTCGGCCAGCCGATGTTGCCACCGTCAAACTCAGCATGCGTAAAATAGGAGGCTCCCGCCTCTGTCCACCCCTGGGTGGGCCAGCCTCCCACCACATCGTATTGCACGCTGCTATCCGCATCTGCACTGGTCATGACTTGCACCAAGACATCGACAAAGAAAGGCACATCTTGAGTCGCCGCAAAGGTCGCAAAGCCCCGCTCGGCCGGACCTTCGGCGTGATCATTAAAATAAAGCGCGCTCACCGGTGTCATGGTGTAGCTCGCCTCACCGCTCGGCCCATCCAGTTCCAATTGAGCGGGCAATAAGAAGCGCGAGTCCACTGGATAGCCGTCCGCCGCAGCGGCGATTTCGCCATCCGGGAAGAAACCCATCTCGCCAAATAACACAGCATCCACATGGGCAACCTCGGTCGTCAGCCCCATCGCAAGAATCGGATCACCGGTGCGCAGGCAAACATCATCCCCCACTGGTGCTAAAAAGCGCATGGT
Source organism: Coraliomargarita algicola (assembly GCF_033878955.1). Lineage (NCBI taxonomy): Bacteria > Pseudomonadati > Verrucomicrobiota > Opitutia > Puniceicoccales > Coraliomargaritaceae > Coraliomargarita > Coraliomargarita algicola. The sequence continues at coordinate 4,977,772 of NZ_CP138858.1, read as the reverse complement.
TTTCGGCTCAAAGGCACCATTCCAATACTCCAGTGTTTTCTCACCAAGATCTCTAGGGTCCAACTCGGCCTCCTCTAGTTCCCCCACACAGGACAATGAAAGCTCTAAGAACGATTGGCTGAAATTCGCAGGTTCCGGCACCGACAAGCTACCATTGGTCTGGCTCTCGTGGTTTTCACTATCCAGAAAAGACAACCCGTAGTTATCGAGTTTAAATGGATAGCCATAAATCGTGAGACTAGAATCAAAGCTATCATCTTGCGCTTCATGCACCCCACTCACCCCTGCAGGACGCACATAATATTTGGCATTTACATCAGGGGTAAAAGCAAAATCAGGAATCGACGCATCCGGCCGGCCAATACGACTGTAGCCCTCCAAATCAGAAAAATCTGAAACACGAAAATTCAGGCCGGGATAATCCCCCACACCCAACAAATACTCGTTCGTGCCGAAGCGCTCGTGTTGCATTAGGTTGCGATCATAGCCCGCCAACAAAAGCACGCTGGGGCTGTGATCAAAATCGTATTTCGAAGTCGCCGGAGACGAATTCCACACATCAGACAGGCCCATAAGTGCGTGCCCGGCGATCAAGAACTGGCCGCGGTCAAAAGCTCCCGTGCGATGCGCATAGAGTTCCTCGCCATTCCCCTTCGTTTCCAAATAGCCCCAGTCCAGGCCTTCTTTGAGTAAGTCCCCGGAGCCTGACAAGCCACCATCGGGAGTGAACGACAACTGACTGCCATCAGCGATCCAAGTCAGCAACTCGCTAGGCGGCTGGCCCAAGCCACAAAATGCATCCGGGCAACTCTGATGGTAGTCCATACGCACGGCTTGCACCCCTCGCAAGAAACTCTGGGAGGGATCGATCAAACTATCGACTTGGAAAATATCGCCCGTGCCCGTCCAGCGTAAGAGCCCCGACAGCGGGAAGTGAGGCGAAAACTCCCCCGCACTCAAACTCAGCTGACTGCTCACCAAGGCCAATCCGTTGAAATCAGCGCGAATCTGCACCTGCCCCACCACCGAAGTCGCATAACGATAATACTGCTCATTGGATGGCTTCACCGCCATAGAGACCGCTTCCAAATCTCCCGAGTGCGCTTCCAATGCGCCCAAGGCATCCGCTTGATTGTAGACCACATCCACCGGGTTCACACTAATTTCTCCCAAGGCCGGGTCGAAGGAGATTTGATCAAATTCGATCCCATAAGGCCGCCCCTCTTGGTGCAACCAGGTTCGACCACTGGGCGTAGCCTGAAATGACTCCATGGGATTAAATAAATTATCCAGCGCCACCGGCCCAGGCATGGGGATCAAATCCAACAAGCGCTTTTGATTGAGCAAGATATCATCTTTAGTATAGCCCAGCCCTGTCGGCAAAAATAACGTGATCGCCGTAGTCGGCGAACCATCCAACTGCTCACCGGAAACCGGCCCCGAAGGCGTCAATTTTAGACTCTGATAGCCAAACTTAATATCGCCCGCTGCTTTAATCACATCGTCAAATTCGACATCTGCAACAGTGCCCAGCGCCACCTCTCCCACTTGCACCGAGGCACGCCCATTCGACATCAAACGGACCTCGCTCAGCTGTTCATCGTTCCCGAACTGGTAGATGTCCCAAGAGCTGACACTGCCTGAGTTATTAGTCACTTGCAGCCAAGTATTGACGTAATTAATCCCACCAACGGAAGCGGTGGGCGTATTCGAAACCTCCGTAAAGGTGGTCGCCAAACCATTAAATTCCAGATCGCCACTAAAATGCAGCAAACGATGCGACATACTCTGCTTCTGCCCCGCAATCACAGGATCTTCACCCGCCTCTTCAATATGCGCCGCAGTCACCCGCACGTAAAAATGATCGTTCACAGAATCCAGCTGCTCCAGCGGTTCGATATCAATCGTGAAGGCATGGTTTTGCACAGTGCTGGGATAAAGCAGTCCACTGCCATAATGAATATAATAGCGAGCCAGAGAAACTGTCTGACGACTCTCATTAGATGCCGTCGCCACCACCTCATCGGTCACTCCATTGACGAGCTCATAACTCAACACAAACTCAACATCGTCTGAGCCATTCGATGCAGAATAGCCATCGTAGCGATAGATATTGCCGATGACATCCACTTGAAAAGTCTGCTGCGTCTCGCTGGTGCGGATCGCGAAAAGACGCTGCCATTCAACCTCATCGTAGTCGAACAAGACATTTAAAGCCGCATCCGAGCTCTGCGTATTCACGAAATGAAAAAACTGCGAAGACGAACTGTTCATGGGCGAGTTCACAGCCTGTAAGCGCGGAAACGCCCCAGTGCCCATTCGATACAACTGTGCTCGTATATAATAACGCTTATTCACATCCAACTGCGCTTCCGGCTCGATGCTATAACTAAAGGTCACCGGCGTCACTGTAGCCGTCGTGCGTTCGCCGATCGACTCATCCTGAGACTGGAGCACGGCCCCCTCGTCGTCCAGCAACTGCAAACGCATTGTAAACACATTGGTGCCCAAGACCAAACCACTCTGACGACTAAAGGAAACGTCCACCTCGACCTCGATCGTATCGTCAGATGAACGCGATGCGTAGAGCACAGTGTCCGCACTCAACTCCACCCGTTCGATGGTCCCAGAGGTATAAGTGTTTTGGATCTGCCCGAATAACCCCGGTGCAGATATGGAAAAAAGAAGGTATAAAAAAGAGAGGAGACGTAGTCGGCACATAACTAAATCGTTCATAGCAAATAACTAGGAACGCCGAGACGGCCTAGCTGGTCTAAGAGTAAGGAGTCTTATTCATTTAATAAATAAAACTTATTTACCCCACCTAGCCGAAACACCTCATACGAGTCCAGCACAAACGGCCTCAAAATATAGTATTTAGCCAAAAAGTGACAGAGTCAGCGATTAACCTAGTTCCCGTTCGAGCGACTGAAGCCTGCGAGACGTCCCCCAGCTCAAACTCAGCAACACCGACCTCGATACCTTAGAAAAAAACATCAACTTCCCCGCAGAAGACTTTTCAAGAGAGATCGCCAAGCACTTCAGCTTCACCCGCGTCACCCAAAAACCGCCCAAGTCTGCGAAGCCAGCGTATAGCACTTGATCGCAGAGCAAACCATAATCCTAGAAGACAGCAACTACAAGATTGCCGTCTGATGGCGCTTGAACTGCTGACACTCACAAACTGTCCAGTGGACTGCGCACCCCCACCCCAGGCTTCTGCATCACATGCGTGTAAATCTGCGTCGTCTCCCGCGTAAAAGGCTGCGCCTCACGCGGTTCAAGCTCGAGGATGTCGCTCAAAATAGCGACGCAATTGCTTGTCAATATGACGCCTGCCTGCTCCGCTCTTCAAAAAGCGCTCTCGCCCCATTGCGTCCTCTTCAATCAAATACGCCTCATAATAAATGAGCTTCCAAGGTCTTCGAAAAGAAGTCGCGGTTGCTTCACCAGTATTATGCTCAAATAGACGGCGACGCAAATTGACAGTATAACCGATGTAAAGCCCCTGATCGAGTTGAGACTGCAGCACGTAAACATAGAACATAACTGATCATCCCTAAAAGAATAACCGCCGCCTGCCACGTGAGCTCTGCTCTTTACGTGGTGAGGCGAAGCCTTTTTACGCGGCCAATACCTCAGCCCAACGGGGAAAATGTATGGTTTTCACAACAAATCTATTGGTGCTCAAATATTCACTTAATGGCAAGCAAAAACCACCGCTGAGTGCACGAATCGCCGGAAACAAAATCTTGATATTACACATAATTTTGACTTACCTACTGACTATTCAGTCAACCGCAATCCGCCGACAGAACTAAAGCCTCAGTCATACAAATCAAACGGTTCCATCGAAAAACACCTCACAATCAAACAAAACACCAACCCGAGTTATCATTCACTGAGTGAATGATATAACACTTTAAGTTAGGCAAAAATGAATAAATGGAAACGCAACTAAAAGCATTCACTGAAGCCCATCAGCGTCTCTCCTTCGAAAAGGTCGAAAGAAAGTTCGTCTCGGATGAAGGAGAAGAAGTCTATACCTACTTCTACATCAAGGGTATTAAGGGTATTCCTGACCTCCAAATACATATTCGAAAAGAAGAGGACATCGAATACTTACAGCGTGTGGTTGAATCCGAGTGCACTCTCATGAGTGATCTTCTCGGCTACCGTAACGACGATGGAATCCATATTCTTGCTCGTCCTGAGACACCCGTCTATTCAAGCAGGTCTGAGCATAGCAATCCTATCGAATTGAAGCTCTCATATGGAAGTAAGCCGATATCTATAAAAATCGAACCAATCGAAGAAGATACGCTTCTTGGAGATGTGGCTTACCTTGTCTCGCGCCGAAGAGGTTCATACATCATGAGAGGGTTTCAGATTTCGATTACTGGTCTAGGTGCAAGACGATACTTAAAGGATTCCCTAGAGCAGGACACTGAATCTATATTGGATTCAGTCCTATACGATCTAGATCTAACATATGGATTCGGGCTAATTCCAAGAAGAGTGGATGCTGTGAGACGCATGATGCGTCGACGTATTCGCCCTCGAACCAGCTTGCCGCAAGAACCGCTTAATCTGATTTACAAGGAATACGCACCTGAACTTCTACAATACTACCGACTGGCCAAACGGACAGACTATCTTCCATTTCAGTTTCTGTGCTATTTTCACATTCTTGAGTTCTTTGCAGATCGATCAGCATATCGATCGGTTACAGAAGCTGTGAAACGGATGTTAGCTAAACATGATTTTCACGCGAAATCTGACAAATACATCCGAGAGTGTGTTCAAGTCCTAAGAAAGGAATCAGATAAGCATTCCTCCGATAAGATTAAGGTTCAGCGTGTCCTCACCCAATATGTAGAACAGGCAGACATCAGAGCGGCTCTTGATGAACTAGATGTTCTCGACCATTTCGAGCAAGAATGCGTCCTTGAATGTTCTAAGGAGCTTAAGCTATCAGGCATTTCATTCGAATCTGATTCCAGATTTTTCCAAACGCTCACAACTAGAATCTATGCTCTCAGGTGTTCAATAGTTCATTCTAACCCGGACTTTGATGAGTCTAAGGCCATCCCCTTTGTCGCTTCTTCAACGAATCTCGAGAAGCTTCGCTCGGAGATCATTTTGGTCGAAGAGATTGCTAAGCAAATAATCGCTGGATCAGCCGCAATGGCCTAACCAGTCGATCGTATCAATTCCGTTACGGCTCCGCCTCCACTACATCGATACATCTCTACGATCTATAGGAAAAGATGAAAATTCAATTCACACAATTACTTTGTTATGGCCTAATTGCCCTTTGGCTCTGGGCCTCAAGTGAACTGTCAAATTCGGATGGCCTCAGGGTGAGAGCGATTCCAATGGTTGGTATCTTACTTACACTATGGATTGCCTATCGACTTCAGCGAATACAAAAAGAAATCAAACAGCAGCTTAAAGATTCAGTTGATTCAACTGATTGCCAACAGACCCAATAAAGCATAGATCCAGTCGATCCAGCGAATGCGAGTATCGCCGCCAGTGTTTATCAAAATCAGTCGGCTCGCATCCGCTGATCTCTTCCATGAGAAGGTTTTCTAAGTAAAGATCAAAAATTCATTTTTGCTGAGTGTTTATCGCTAATTTTGTTTGTAATATTGGATAAACGGAATCGCGCTTCCATTCGCAGTCTAGTTATAAGGCTTTGAGCCTCGCTGCACGATTGATTCCGCTTTCTGTTTAAAAGTTATTGGGGGCTGCTATCTACGTTACGCATTCGTTGATGCTGAGAACTGGCCGCAGTGACCCCGGAAAATTCGATTTGGTTTATCCATAAAAAAATTATGTTTAGTTCATGCAGTCTCTTTACTCAGAGGCGACGGAATGGGCGCATTTCGTAGCGGATCGTAAGGCTGTCCAGTTTTCCATAGCATGAGCATCAGCACGGCCAGTTTGCGGGCGACCGCAATCACCGCTTTTCGCTTCGCTGACCTACCTCCTTTAGCTGCCAGATTGAGTCCATAGCTACGCAGGTCGCAGTCTGGTCCGAAGCTTCCCATAATATATTGGGCGCATTGCACTAACAATCGACGCATCTCTCGATTGCCAGCTTTGCTGATCGGGAGTTGCTTATCGCCCTGTCCCGATTGATCACGCCGGGGCACTAATCCAAAGTAAGCACCCACGTTACGAGGATCCTCAAAGCGCTCGTGTTGGCCGATCGCCAACACGAAGCTCAAAGAAGTAATCGGACCGACGCCTCCAATCTGCTCTAGAAGCTTAGTCTCTGGGTAATGCTCTGCTGCGGTCTTAGCGATTTGCTTGTCCAGGGCTTTAATCTGCGAGTTCAATCCTTCGATAGCATCAAGAGACGCTTCCAAGGTCTCCAGCAAGGGCATGCCCTCGAGTTCCGCACGACAGCGGCCAGCAAAATACGGCGTCGAGCATCCAGAGATACGCACACCTAGGGATTTGAGGGAGAAACGTATGGTGCTGATGATGTTTACCCGCTGGCGAACCAAGGAGTCACGTAGGGTAATGCTCAAGCGGTGCAACTGGCGTGCCTCCGATCCATGCTGGATCGGGCTCAGCAGTTCGGGGTCCACCCGTGCCAGCTTTGCCAGCATACGGGCGTCATATTCATCGCATTTGCGATCGTTCTGGTAGATCGCACGCAGCTTCCTCGCATTCGCAACGAGACAGCTGCAGCCGCTCGATTCGATCAACCGGCTAATCTACGGACTATGCGTGCCCACCTCGATCGCGAAAAGAGCGCCGCGATGTTCATGGGCGAACTTGGACAAGCGCTCCTTATTGTTAGCTACCGTTTTCTCGCAAAGGATGTTTCCGTCCTTGTCAGTGACGCAAACATGATGTTTTTTATCGCCGAGGTCGACGCCGATTATCGTTCTGTATTGTTTAGTTTTCATAGACGAACAAGATCCCAGACCGCTGGCGCGGCCTCAAACCTTCTCATCCCATCTACGTTCGAAAATAAATTATGAAAATAGAAATAAGCACAGGTAACATTAAATCATTCATGGTTCACGAAGTTAATGGAGGTTCGCTAATCTTCCGTGGAATAGAACAAAGCACAGGTGCGCAAACAAAAGAAGAGCTTGAGAAATTGATCGCAGCTGAGCAAAGCGGAGCGCTCAAGGGAACACTCGGTGCTGCAACTGAAAACGAACTAAGGATACTTACTACTAATAACTCGCATTCCATCGTGATCAAAAAAGAGTTTATGCCCTCAGATCGTTACGATCAAATGGAAGACCAAGATAAGCAAAGGTTTTGGAATAATACCGACAAATTCAATGTTTCCATCGATTTCGCTAATACCGAGCATTCGCTGGATGGTCAGGTCATAAAAATCGAAGACCTTCTACTGAAATTTAACCTATCGAAATAAGTTCGAACCAGTCGCTGGTGGTCAACTTCGTTCGCTCCTTCGTCGCTCACTCCGTGCCACAGCTACGTTCGACAAAAAATAAAAATGGACACCTACGAATTCATCAATTCTGACTGGACGCAGAAAATCTCCGAATTTGACAACATATTTGATAGCTTCGAGCAACACGAAGAATGGGAGCTTTGGAAACACACCAGAGAAAAGTTAAATCAACCCTCTAAAGGAAAATTTATTCGGCTCGCTCCTCCAAAATGTGACGTTGAAAGCATGATTGAAAATCTCCGCAGACCACTTATTGAAATGGCAAACGGAACACTCGAATTCGATTCGTCAGAGTTCCAAAAAAAGACAAATGAAATCAAATTCTACAAGTGGGTTATTTCGGAAATCGAGAAAGAAGATTACATCAAATCCTTTAATGTAATTTATGATCAATCCCTAGAAGACACAGCAAGAGCCGACACGTTAAAGAAAGAAAAAGAAGACCTCATCAGGGAGATCAAACTCCGACAGCAAAGAGTTAATGAGATCGATGCACTGCATGAACGATCAGAAAGCTTCAGACTCGGAGCAAAACAGCTATATAAAATCAGATCGAAAGTTGGAATCCATGTAGCATTCTTACTTGTTGTCGACTTCTGGAAATCTAACCATTCTGAAATTAAAGATAAATACCTTGATTTGCCAATTAACGCACTAGAAATTGCAGACTTCATCCTATACAAATTCATGGGGTTCTCCCCTGAAAAAATATTAAATTTAAAGAAGCAAAGAATTGAACAGGAAATTTAATATCAGTCATCGTCCGAACATTGACCTCCATCTTTTAGCTTGCGCTAGTTGCTCCAGTTCTGAGGTAGCAGCTGTTCTAAGATCGTCTCAGGAGGACCGCCATCGTGAGGGATCAATTTTGCCAATACATCAGTGAGATAATCGTATGGGTTGATATTGTGGATGGTGCAGGTTTGTAGTAGAGAGTAAATGACGGCGCTTTTCTGTCCTGCGTCTGGATGTCCAATGAACATCCAGTTCTTAGCTCCAATTTTTGTAGGTCGGCCAACAAAAAGGCCAACAAAAAGGGTCGGCCAACAAAAAGGGTCAGTCCCGGCCAACAAAAAGGGCCAACAAAAAGGGTCAGTCCAATTTATCTTGTTTTACTAAAACCCTCCACTCTTTCGTGGGTTTTCCCTTATGCCCGCGATTGCCCTTTAAGACTTAAGCCTCGTTGCGATCTGGCCCCTTATGTGCAACATGCCTAAGAATGGCTTGGTATACACCGACACATCATCTATCCGACTCCGAACGCGCAAAGGGACTCAAATATCTCTTCTACGACGGACTGTGCTCGCATGCGATGGCCCTACTGGTGACAGGAGCCTTTTTGCCCGGTATGGCACTTGCCTTGGGCGCGAACAACTTCGTGATTGGCCTATTGGCGAGTCTCGCACCGATGGCACAAATGGCTCAGATTCCCGCGATCCTCGCCGTGGAGAAGATTGGAAAACGTAAACTGCTGACCGTCATTTTTGCAGTGGCCTCACGACTGTCTCTGGTGGCTGCTGCCCTCACTCCATTATATGCCCCCGAGGGCAGTCGCGTCTTCTTATTCACCTTCTTTATGATCGCCTTCTTCGTGGGTGGCGCATTTGCCGGTTGTTCGTGGAACTCTTGGATGAAGGACATCGTGCCCGCTCAATCAATGGGCCGCTACCTAGCCTCAAGGCTGGCTGCCGCGACTGCCCTAGGCGCGGTGCTGAGCCTGATCGCTGGCTTCAGTGTCGATGGTTTGACTACGCTCATCGGCGAAGCGTCCTATGCCTACGCCATGATCTTCATGGGGGCCGCAATGTTCGGACTCTATGGCGCTAGACTGCTCACCCACGTGCCAGAGCCACAGATGCCCAAGCCAGAAGCTGGCTCGAACTTCTTCCGCTCCCTAATGGCTCCGATCAAAGATCACAACTTCCGCCGTTTGTTGTTCTTCTCCAGTGCATGGAGCTTCACAGTCATTATGTCAGGAGCCTTCTTTACCGTCTATATGTTGAACCGTATCGGCATACCGATGAGTGGCATCATCATGCTCGCGGTGCTCAGTCAAATAACGAACATTTACTTCTTCAAAGTATGGGGCGCGATCGCCGACCGGTACAGCAATAAAAGTGTGCTCGCGGTGTCGGTGCCACTTTTCATTTTCATCTTACTGCTCTACCCCTTCACCACACTTCCCGAGCGACATAGCCTCACGATTCCACTGTTAATTGTGATCCATATCGTGGGCGGCATTTCAACGGCGGGCTTTAACCTGTGCGCGGCCAACATAGCCCTGCGCTTAGCACCACACGGGAAGGCCACCGCCTACCTCGGAACCAATGCTTTTTTCGCGGGATTGGCCGCCACCATCGCTCCAATCGTGGGCGGTTTGATCGGCAGCTTTTTTGCCATCAAAGAGATCAGTATCAAAATCTTCTATAGCGCAGACACCGCACTGCCAGGCGGTGCGGTCGCGATCCCAGCGCTCAACCTACGAGGCATTGATTTCGTCTTCTGTATCGCAGCACTTACCGGGCTCTATGCATGGCACCGACTCTCACTTATCGATGAAGCTGGAACCGTCAGCGAGGCCGAAATCCGCGACCAAGTGTTTGCCTCCGTCCGCAATACACTCCAACGCACCTCGGGCCTCAATATGGGCATGCGCCGGATGACAGCGTTCCCGTATGAAATGCTGCGTCGAACGGGTAAATCAACCCGCGCGACACTCTATCGCGCCACACACAGCGGCAGGTCCCCAACACAGGAAAGCAGCATACAATCAGACGCTAAAGACGGGCCCCCACTCCCCTAGCGCATAGTGTAGATGAATATAGCGGTAGACCGGTCCCAGCACATCCCTGTCCACCAAATTCGGTTCAGGTGTCTCAATACACAAATGATAATGATCGCCCATCATTATCGTTCTTTTGTGATCAACCCCTACCATGCTGCGTCGCACTCCAGATGCATGTAAAACGTAGGGCTGCCACTTGTGGCACGCCGCATAGAATCTAGCTGCCGAGCGACTTTTCAGACGCGGTCTTCACTAGTGAACTGTCTCAATAATAAATTATAACTCAGATTTGCGATCAAAATGGTTCAAAATCTCACGATTTCGGCTACATAAAGTAAATATTGTAGCCGAAGTTGTAAGACTTAGGCCTCTTGCTGTCTAAGAATTCGAAGATGTCGCTTTATTGAGACAATATCCAAGTGAAGCCCCTACAATTTTAGCGTCAAAACCCTTAAGTTCGTGCCATTCGGCTCATTCCGTTATTCTTATAGTATGATAAAATACGATAGTGAATATCGTCCTTTGTCTGACTCAAAAAGTGGAGTCTCAGATAGATTATGACGATAACGGAAGGCCCCCTTAAGCTGGCGACTCCAATCGCCGCTGCAAGCGACGTAAGACCACCTTGTATGCGGGGAGAAACAACAGAATATTAATGAGTAATTTAAAAGCGTAATCGACTGCGGCGATTTCCGTCCAGTTCGCAGCCATAAACGCATCGCTGGACGCATAGAATGCGATCGCAAAAAAAGCAACGGTATCCACCGCATTCCCAAACACACTCGATGCCGCAGGAGCCAACCACCACTGCCGACGCTGGCGGAGTCGATTAAAAACCAAGACATCGCACAGTTGCCCAATCGCATAGGCCGCAAAACTCGCCACTGCGATCCGTGCCACAAAAGCATTCCATACGAGCAACTGCCCCGCCCCCTGATAGGCCCCGTCCAGAAACAGCACAGATATGAGGTACGAAAGCAATAAGGCTGGAAACATGGCGATAAAGATCACCTTACGCGCCAATTCAGCCCCACAGATGCGCACAGTTAAGTCAGTCGTCAGAAAAATTAATGGGAAACTGAATGCCCCCCAAGTGGTATGGAGACCGAAAATTTGAATCGGAAACTGCACCAAATAATTACTGGCCGCGATGAAGAGGACGTGCAAAGCAATGAGCCGCACCAGACTGTGCGTGGATGGATTTGAGGACTGCATATCTAAGAAAAGCTGACTCTCTGGCAGCATATGAGACATACGCCGAGCTTTTTGTTTGCTCGGTGAGGATCCAAATCTGAACTAGCCCATAATACGTCCACAATAGGCTGGAAATTCTCGCAAACTTTCCCGTTGCCAGCACTGAAGCGTAGACTTAGGCAATACAGGCAGAAAGATTATGTTAGAAAATTTAACAGATAAACTAGGCAGTGCACTTCGTAATTTACGGGGTGTCGGCAAACTGAGCGAAGAGAATATGGCCGAAGCGCTCAAAGAGGTGCGCCAAGCGCTGCTCTCTGCGGATGTACACTTTAAAGTAGCGCGCGAATTTGTCGCCACGGTAAAAGAGCAGTGTGTGGGGCAAGAAGTGCTCAAATCAGTCACGCCCGGCCAACAGGTGATTAAGATCATTCACGACGAACTGGTCAAACTGCTCGGGGAAGGCGCCACAGAACTCGAAGATAAAAAGCCTCTGCGCATTATGATGGTGGGCTTGCATGGCTCGGGTAAAACCACCAGCAGTGGCAAACTGGCACGCTACATGGCCAAGAAGCGTGATTATCGTCCGGCTTTGGTCGCCTGTGATGTGTATCGTCCAGCGGCAATCGACCAACTCGAAATGCTGGCCAAGAACGAAGGCTGCACCTTTTACGGTGACCGCGAAGAGAAAGACGTAGTCCAGATCGGCAAGCGCGGCTTACAAGCAGCCAAGGAAGCCGACGCAAATCTCATTATTTTTGACACCGCTGGTCGGCTACAAATCGACGAAAACTTGATCGAAGAGATCAAGCGCTTGAAGGCTGAAGTGCAACCGGATGAAATTCTGTTGGTCGCTGACGCGGCGCTGGGCCAGGAGGCGGTCAATGTCGCCAAGCATTTCCACGAGGCAGTGGGATGCACGGGAATCATTCTGACCAAGCTCGACGGCGACGCCCGTGGCGGTGCAGCGCTTTCGATGAAGTCGATCTCTAATGTGCCGATCAAGTTTATGGGCACGGGGGAAAAGTCAGACGAGTTTGACCTGTTTCACCCCGACCGCATGGCCTCCCGTATTCTTGGTATGGGCGATGTGGTATCGCTGGTGGAAAAAGCACAGGAAACGATCGATCAGGATGAAGCGGAACGCATGGCCGAAAAGATGCGTAAGGCGGATTTTAATCTCGAAGACTTTTTATCCCAGATGCAGCAGGTCAAAAAAATGGGCTCTCTGGGCTCTCTGGTGGGCATGATGCCCGGTATGAGTGGTGTCGAAATCGGAGATGAGGAGGAAAAGAAGATGGCACGCACAGAAGCGATCATTCTCTCGATGACCGTGCAGGAGCGCCGCCAACCTCGCCTACTTCGCGGCAGCCGCCTAAAACGCATCGCCAACGGCTCGGGCGTGCAAGTGCGTGATGTCAACGCGCTGCTCAAACAATTTACTCAAATGCAAAAGATGATGAAGATGATGCGTGGGGGTAAAGGTCGAAAAATGATGAAGGCGATGAAGGCGCAAATGGGCAACGATTCAAGCGGCCTGCCCACCAACCTACCGGGAATGTAATTTCAAATGGATAAACAAGTCGTCCCAGTTCTCGTTAAAGGGGTGATGCCGACCTCCAGCGGTTGTGCCATCTTCCTTGGTAACGATGAAAAAACCTTCGTCATCTATGTCGATCAAGGCATCGGCGAAGCCATTCAACGTGCGATCGATGGGGTTCAAGCCGAACGCCCGCTAACGCACGACCTCATGCTAACAATGCTGGATGGCCTCGGAGCTGAAGTGGAGCGCGTGGTGATCAACCATGCGGACCAGGGCACATTCTATGCGCGCCTGATCCTCTCGATGGAAAACGAACTCGGCCACAAGATTATCGAATTGGACGCCCGACCCAGTGATTCCATGGTCATCGCCCTCGCCTCCGGAAAACCGATCTATGTCGCTCAAACTGTCATCGATTCTGTTGATGACATGACTGAAATCTTAGCAAAAATTCTGGACCAAGGCTCCTAGCCCCGATCGCATGAGTCCACTCCCTGCACCTCTGATTGCTGGTCAACCATGGACGGCTCTAGCCCCCATGCAGGATGTGACCACCCTGCCCTTTATGCGTCTATTGGGCAAGTATGGCGCTCCGGACCTGCTTTTTACGGAGTATTTTCGCGTGCATGGCCACTCAACACTGGAACAACACATCGTCGACGCGGTGTGCCAGCATAATACCGGTCGTCCAGTCTTCGCCCAACTTATTGGAGAAAGTTTACCAGACCTAAGACGTACGGTCGAAGCAATCGAATCTGCTCAGCTTCCAGTCGCCGGTATCGACCTGAATATGGGCTGCCCCGCGCCCAAAGTTTACAAGAAAAACGTGGGCGGTGGGCTCTTACGCGAGCCCTCAAAAGTGGACGAAGTGCTCAACTGCCTGCGCGGAGCCATCAAAGGGCGTTTCACCGTAAAAATGCGGATCGGCTTCGACAGTGACCAGCATTTTGAACGCATCCTCGATCTGATCGAAAAGCATAAAGTAGATCTACTGAGTCTACACGCGCGCACAGTGAAAGAGGCTTATCGCAGTGAAGTGCACTACGAATATATCAAACGGGCAGTCGAGCGGCTCGCCTGCCCGGTGCTGGCCAATGGCAACGTCACCTCTGTGGCTAAAGGGCAATGGGTGCTCGACCACACAGGCAGCGCAGGACTGATGATCGGCCGCTCGTGCATCCGCAATCCTTGGATCTTCCGCCAGCACCGCGAGCACTTTGCGGGACAGCCTATCTTTCAACCGACACTGGGCGATGTACGTGCATATATTGAAGACCTGATCGTAGCGACAAGTCGCCCGAATGTGGACGGGCAATACCACATCAACCACATGAAGAAATTTCTGAACTTCGTCGGACTCGGAGTCGACACAGACGGCCAGTTCTTGCACGACATGCGCCGCGCACGAAGTAAATCTGAATTAGACGCGATTTGCGATCAGCATTTGATCAATGAGGGCCGCGCCGACCTACCTTTCCCAGATGAACCGATTAAAGGACTGGTCGCTCGCCCAAACTGCGAAACCTCGCGTGGCTGCTCGCTGTAATAGCTAAATTCAATAGAGGCGTCTACACCTCCTGCTTTTCGTATAGACGCAAAATAGTTTGCTTCAATAGGTTTAGTCGCAGTGGTTTGCTAAGATAGGCGTCCATACCATTTTCCAGGCAACGGGCCTCGTCTCCAGCAAGCGCATTAGCCGTCAATGCCACAATCTTGACATCTTTGGCAGTTTCACCAGCGGCCCCCTGGCGGAGTTGACGCGTTGCTTCAAGACCGTCCATCAAAGGCATTTGTAGATCCATAAAGATTAGATCATAATCTTGCTTACGCACTAATTCTAATAATTCTTCACCATTCGCCGCAAAATCAGCAGCCCATCCCAAACGACGCAGCATGATCATAATCACTCGTTGGTTAGCTAAGTTATCTTCCGCGACTGCAATCTTTAGTGGCAATTGCTCGGCCACTAAAGATTGCTTTGTCTTATCTAAATTTGGCATTTTTTTAGCTTTGGCTGGTATCGGAATTGGTGGCCGCGAGTCCTTCAAGGAGACGATTTCGAATCGCACACGACTAAAAAAACAAGAGCCCTCGCCAGGCAGACTGGTAGCCCATGCTTTACCTCCCATCGCCTCACTCAGACGTTTACAAATGGCTAGGCCGAGCCCGGTTCCTCCGTATTTACGAGTGGTCGAGCTATCTCCTTGCGAAAATGGTCTAAAGAGTTGGCCAAGTTGCTCACGGGTCATTCCGATGCCAGTGTCCCTGACCTCAAATTCAAGGTCGACCTGATTACTCTCAAAATCGATATAGTGCGTGCAGATGCTGAGCGAGACCTCACCCTTCTCCGTAAACTTGATTGCGTTAGAAAGCAGGTTGGTTAAAATTTGACGTAAGCGTGTTTCATCGCCTCGAATCTTACGCGGAACATCTTCGTCCACATTGATATTCAGGCTCAAGCCCTTCTCTGTAGCTTGGGTGAAAAACATCGAACTCAATTCCCGAATCACTGGTAGGAGTGAAAAATCCCGTGCTTCTAAGTTTAGATTGCCCGATTCGACTTTGGAGAAGTCGAGCACATCATTGATCAAAGACATCAGAGCCTCACTACTCGTCTTAACGGTGGCCAGATAGTCCTCTTGTTCTTCATCGAGTTCGGTATCGCTAAGCATTTCAACGAAACCGATGATCCCATTGAGAGGTGTGCGAATCTCATGACTCATGGTAGCCAGAAAATCACTCTTAGCACGGTTGGCACTATCTGCTTCATGGGCGGATTGTTTCGCTTGCTCCAACACTTGATTCAAGCGCTGATTAACGAGTTCCAGTTCATCTCTGGCGCTGTCCGCATCCTCCATCATACTGAGCGCGACTTTACGCCCCTTCTTCAGTTCATTAGCCTGCTCGATCAAATCTAAATTAGCGGAGATCAGTTCTTTTTCAGCATGTTTCCAACGTTGTTCCGTCTCGCCATGATTACGTGTAATTTTACGAAGTGTTTCCGAGAGGCGGTCGAACTCTTCGAAGTCGAAAGTTTGCGGCATCAGCGCCGAAGCTCCAGTGCCAATGCTATCCAAACGATCATTTAGCAAATCAAGGTTAGCCTGTAAGCGTTGTACAAAATAACGTGTAGCCATAAATGGCACAGCAACTCCAAATAACAATATCGCAAAGGCCAGCGCCATACTGCGGAAGAACTCTTGCTGATGCGTTTTACTTCTTTCTTCCCGCATAAACTCAATCTCGTCGATGTGCTCGATTGGATTAAATTCAACATTTGAGACCATGGTATTGAGCTGTTCCATCAATAGAGCCCGCTCTTCAACATAATCAGTAAAACGGACGGAAACCATCCAGCCAACAATCACTATGACGACCGCCATGATCGGCAGTGCGGCATAGAGATAGACCATACGTGCGATGCTGCGTGTGCGTTTACTCAAGTGGCACGCCCCCTTCTTGCAACAGATTGGCTGAACTGCGCAGCCGGCAATTCAAGCTTGCTATCATCCGAAGAATTATCCGTTTGATAGCGCATAGGAAAACCCGCCTCGCGGCAAACATTGTTGACCTCTTCTTTTAATTCGAGAATGCGCGTCTCACGTCGAAACATCCCCTTGCGAAAACGGTCCAAGTCTTTTTGCGCGGCCTCTAAATCGGCCACCCGTTCGGCATTTTTAACAGGAGGCACAAAAAAAGCGGCTTCCACGATATGCTCTTTAGGAAAATACTGTCCGCTAATTAAAGCATGAGTTGAGAATCCATCGGCACTCAAAATTTCGACCTTCGGTTGCTTGACCGAGGACTCGCCCTGCTTGATAGAATCCACCACTGATTCCAACTTAAGTGGATTCACTCCTAGAACCTCTTCCAGACGTTGCCCGCGAAGTACGGAATCTGTCGGCATGCGGAGCATTTTTATAAATCCTGGACTGGCTTGATCAATGATCAAGGTGCCCGCATCAAAACGAACAAAGCAAGCCAATGAGCGGGAATACAGTTTATTCTGATTATCCTGGCTCGACGCGAGTGCTAGTGCCAGCTGACGTTCCTTTTCTTTTAACTGTGAAGTCAAACTACGCTCAATCCACACAAAGCACGCCACCGTGAAGCCTCCCAGCCCAGCAAAGACGTAAGCTTCCAAGTCAGTGACGCCCAAGACGATCAACACCGTCGCAATCGCGATACAGGAAAATACACCTGTAGTGAATGCGAGAATTAACGCACTCAGCGACAAGCATTGATGATCAGTCGAATTCATGAGATGATGCTAAATGTCAATGTATACAATTGTTCGAATTAGTAGAGTCTATCCCCTAGGGTGCAAGGTTAAGTGACAGAATCTATAAAAAAGCAGTAAAAGAACATATTCCTCACTTGCAACAGCGCCCCACCCTCATGAGCTCCGAGCCGATCGCATCCAGAGCAGCCTCATGGGTGACTCGCTGTGGATCGTAACTGTCCAATAAAGCCCAGAAGCGTGGACCATGATTCATTTCACTCAGATGTGCGAGTTCATGCAATATCACATAGTCCTGCAGTTCCGGGCGCAGCAGTACAAGCCGCCAATTGAGTGAAATGCCACGACGGCTGGAACAAGACCCCCAACGACTCGATTGATCACGCACTGACAGCCCACTATATTCGAGATCCAAGCGTTTAGCCTGGTACGCTACGCGACAAACAAGCGCATCTTTGGCAAAGCGGCGTGTTAAAGCAAGCAATGCGCACTCTTCGGCCACAGGTAGTCTCAAAACCAGCACCGAAGCTCCACCATCGAAGCAATAATCAGCTTTTGCGCGCGTGCTCGACTCAATCCGGATTTGAAAAACATCACCACTGGCGCTCATCTGTGGGTGCCGTTCAAGCCAATCACTCAGCGTAGAGACTTTGGGCACCTTTGCCAGTTGTGCATCGATCCAATCTCGTTGCGTAGCAATAAATTTGGCAACGCCACGGTCACTGATGTGCCACGGCACGGAAGCCACCACTTGATTCTGATGGCCCAGTCGCAAGCGCAAATGGCGGGTGCCTTTGCGCCGACACACCTCCACAGGCACACGGCGTCCACTGGCGCTTAAAAACTCCATGTCACGAGCTCGCGCTAACGCTGCTCCAAAGTATCGACGACGTGTTGTGCATAGCGACGTAGTGCCGACTCCGGGTCGATCCCCTTAGCACGGCATGCGGCCGCGATTTCAAAGAGCTGCTTGCCCAAGCTCGCCTCTTCGATGCTTGCTGCCTTGGCATCGATCGCCGCCTGATCGATCACGTCCTCCGCTGGCAGTTCCTGTTTCTGGATCTGCTGATAGACATCTTTGGCATACATCAAAGCAGGCAGTTGATTGGGCAGGTCCTTAAATTTACCCGATTGCACAGGCCCTCGCTTACGCTCGGCGGCTTTGATCTGATCCCATTGAACCAGAACGGCCTCCGAGGAATCGAGATTTCCCTGACCGAAGACATGTGGATGACGACGGATGAGCTTCTCATTCACCTCACGACACACACTCTCGAAGTCGAAGTGCCCCGCTTCTTGCGCCATCTGTGCGTGCATCACTACTTGAAGCAAGACATCGCCCAACTCCTCTTCCATGTGATCCATATCCAGACGGTCAATCGTCTGCAGCAGTTCGCAGCACTCATCGACCAGACACTCCGCAATGGATTGGTGATCTTGCTCAATATCCCAAGGACATCCGGTTTCAGGTTCCCTTAAAGCGGCTACGGTTTGTATTAAATCTTCTATCGCACTCATAATATTTTTTCGGTCAATCGCTTTACTTTACACATGCGCATCTTAGGCGAATGTCTCTGCCCACAGCCCTTCCTTAAACCCAAGCAATCCAAATCCATCCCCCAACACGAAGGGACGCTTTACCAAATTACCACGCCCGGCAAGCAACTCGATCGCTTCGCTCTGCGACATTGTGGGCAGTTTCTCCTTCATATTCAACTCACGATAATCGCCCCCTGCGGTGTTAAACAATTTGCGTAAGTCGCCCGCCTGATAACTCAGCATCTGCTCAAGCTCCGCCGGTGTCGGTGGGGTTTCGCGAATCGGCAACTCCTCGTAGGCGATGCCATGTGCATCGAGCCATTTCGTCGCTTTCTTACATGTACCACAATTTTTATAAGTGTAAATCTTCATACCACCCAACAGATGGATGTAGAATCACTCAACCGTCAAGACCTGCCCGATAGAACCATTGGCCAAGCGAAAAGAATCCCCGGCTTTACGCCCCAATAGCCGTCCTGCCAGGGGGGACTGGGCAGTAATCACAGTCACATCATAGCCTTCCATAAAAATAATTTGCCCCCCAGCGGTGCCTGCAAAAAAGAAATGCTCGACCGAATCTCCAAAATCACAGCAAAATAGCGCACCGAAAGAGACCTGAGTCTTCCGCTTCAAGAGCTCCTCGCGCTCAGATTGCAACTCTTCAATCGCCTCGGCCCACTGCCTGGCCTGCCCCGCTTGTCCCGCAGCGAGATAGGAAGCCTCCAGCCCTTGCGTATCCCACTGAGACTCGGCACGCGACTCCTCATTGGTCGCATACGCCGCGGCATCCTTGGATGCATTCACGGCATTGAGCGCTTCTTCGCGAAGCGTCGAGAGTAAGCATTGAAAAAAATTCGTCTTATTCATGGTTAGGAAGTAGACTCACCAGCGTTCTGATCGAATCCCGCTTGACAATACTATTCAGCCAACAAAAAACCCGCCATTAAGGCGGGTTTAGAAAAATTGGCGTTCATGAAGCCAATCGCAATGATAGGGAATTATCCCTTGATTTCGCGGTGCAGCGTGTGGCGACGAAGAAACTTGTTATACTTCTTCTTCTCGACACGATCGGGCTGTTGCTTCTTGTCACGTGTGGACATGTAGCGTGATACAGGTTTCCCCTCAGCGCGGGCTTCGGTGCATTCTAAGATGATGTGCTCTCTGGGCATGACTAAACTTTTGTTGATGGTTTTGGAAAAAGCAGCGGAAAGTAGGTGCTTCCCTCCACGAAGCAACCCTTTTTTCCAGCTATTTCACCCGACCTCAACTTCACGAACCTTCCGAGAGTAGCTGATCAAAATACGCGATAGTCGGCTGTAGCCCCTCATCCAAAGAATACTGAGGCTCCCAACCAAGCACTTCACGAGCCTGAGTGATGTCAGGCTGGCGCTGTTTCGGATCGTCCGCTGGCAACGCTTCATGAATAATTTTGGACGAACTTCCCGTCATCTGAATGACTTTCTCCGCCAGTTCCAGAATCGTAAATTCCCCGGGATTTCCAATATTCATCGGGCCGACCGTTTCACTCTGATCCATTAAACGCACGAAGCCTTCAATCAGATCGTCACAATAACAGAAAGAACGCGTCTGCTGGCCTTCCCCGTAAACGGTGATATCGCGCCCCTGTAAAGCTTGCACAATAAAATTAGACACGACACGACCGTCATCTGGACACATATTAGGGCCATAGGTGTTAAATATACGCACGATGCGTACATCCACTCCATTCTGACGATGATAGTCCATAAAAAGTGTTTCGGCACAACGCTTGCCCTCATCATAACAAGAGCGGATGCCGATCGGGTTTACATTGCCCCAATAGGCTTCAGGCTGAGGATGTACTGAAGGATCGCCATAGACCTCAGAAGTCGACGCCTGAAAGACACGCGCACCGACGCGCTTGGCTAGGCCTAAGCAATTAATCGCTCCCATGACCGAAGTCTTAATCGTCTTAATTGCGTTATACTGGTAATGCACAGGCGAAGCCGGACAGGCCAAATTATAGATTTGATCACACTCAATTTTAAATGGATCAATTACATCGTGCCGCATCAGCTCAAATGCAGGATTCTCCAATAAAGGCAAAATGTTGCGTTTACGCCCCGTAAAGAAATTATCCATACAAATGACTTCGTGCCCTTCATGGAGCAATCGTTTGGACAGATGACTGCCAAGAAATCCGGCACCACCGGTGATGAGAATACGCATAAAAATTAACGAGTTGTGATTTATAAAAATGAAGTGAGTATGCGAAGTCACGATATGAGAACTAAAAAGTCAATCCTCTGCCAAGCCACCTGTAATCTAGTCTGGCGAGTCATGGCTCCCTTGTTTGTTTTAACCCTACTCGGGGCCACACATACAACAGGACTTGCAGCGACTGAAGCGCGCCCTCTTCAAAGTGATCGCGCCAGCGAACAACTGATTCAGAACTATTTAACTGTGACTGGCTTGCAAAAAGCACAGTCGCCGCTCCTCAATCTAGTCGCCCGAGGCACCATCAAGGAGTCCACCTTACTGCGAAATTTCATTTTAATTGAGACGGCAGATGGCAAGCGCCACCTGACCTACCACTGGACACATCTAGGACGTGATCACCGTGTAGTTTTTGCTTACGATGGCCTACAAACATGGACACAAGTGCTAGCACCTCAACAACAAGAAGCCCAAGCCTATAGTGGAATCAACAGCAAACACTTCGCTAGTTACCGTTGGTTAATGCAACCCTTCACTTTACCAACAAGCGCCGACTATGTATTTCAATACAAAGGCAACGCCAAAGTTGGCGGACGGCCCGCCCATGCGATTAAAGCTTACGGCAAGAACAACAGCCCGAGCTGGTTCTATTTTGATAAAGATAAATCTCTGCTTACACGCTGGGGCGGACTCGGAGAACTCGCGGGCACGCAAGTAGAGTTAGATTATCAAGCCACACAATTTAAACCCGTGGATGGGATCCTATTACCCTCGCAAATCGAACTATTGGCAGAAAATGCGATCTACGGTCGTATTAAATTGGAACAAATCAGCATCAACCAAGATCTGAACGACTTTTCTTTTTACATGCCGCAGTTGCACAGCCCAACCTTGCGCCAACGCCCGACCGTCAAAGATTAATGCAGATCGATCCGATGCAACGCTGCGTGCGGTTGAGCGTGCGCGAACTGGCGATATTTCGCAACCAACCAAGCGCCCGTGGCCATGGCCATAGCCCCTGGCGAGCTGCAGTCGGCCAACAATGGCACAAGAGTGCAGAGGCGATGAGCCACGCAGAGCACAGCGATGCTCGCTTCGAAGTCAGCGTAAATGCCAACTGGCAACATCGCGACTGGTTATTTAAAATCAGCGGTCGCATCGATCAGCTATTGCCGACCACCCATGGTTTTCTAATCAGAGAGGTCAAAACCATCCGCAGTCCTCTCCCCGCACCTGATGAAACATTAATCGCAGACTACTCGGACTATTTTGCACAAGCCGCCACATATCGGTCGATGCTAGAACTGCTCCCCGAATTTAGCGACCAAACGATTACTGCGGAAGGACAGTTCATCAATATCGAAAACGGAGCTAAGCAATCCGTATTGTTGCAGTCATCCGAACATGCCCTGTTCGAATATCAACTAGAGCAACTGCGCCCTTTTCTGGATGAGCGGCGCAGCAGCCTCAACCGTCTACGCAATGCGCAGATCCAAGCTGCATTTCAAACATTACGCCCAGGTCAGGCACAACTCTTCCAAACTTTACACCAGTCTGCCCTACAGGCGCGTGTCGTACTCACGCAAGCCCCCACTGGCTTTGGTAAGACGGGGATCATCCTCGAACATGCACTCAAACATATGCAGGATGGTCTCTATGATCGATGCATTTATCTAAGTAGTAAATCCACGGGGCAACTTGAGACCATTCGCCAACTCCAGCAAATGATCGGTCACGAAATGCGCTATATTCAAATGCGTAACCGCAATGAGCATCGAATCGATAGCGAGCGTCATAGCTGTACGGGCGACGGGCGTTGCGATCTTGAAATCGACCCACACTGGCAGGCTGCGGAACTGCAAATCGATGAACTCTTCCAAAACGGTACCCTGGATCTGCCCCGTGCCAAAGAGATCGGAGCCGAAACAGGGATCTGTCCGTATAGCATAACCAAAGCCTGCCTGCCCTTTGCCGAAATATGGATTGGCGACAGCAACTACATTTTCTCCCCCGACAGCCGATCGGTATTTTTAGACGCGCTTAGTTTCGATGCCGAACGTACGCTACTGATCGTCGATGAAGCGCATAACCTGCCCGAACGCACGGCCGACAGTCTAAGTATTGAACTCTCCAGCCCAGACTTACTCTTTGCGATTGAAGAACTGCGCGACCATGGCGCACCTCGCAACTTGTTAGCCACCGCAAACGAACTCTGCCGTTGGATTGACAGCCTGTCCCCGGAACAAGCGTTGACAGGAAACCAGCTCTACATGGGCCAGGATCTTTGCGAAGACTTTGCCAACCAACTCACATCGGCAGCTTTCGACTACGAAGCGACCGCTCCCTTTGCGATCCAATTAATATGGTCTATTCCGCAACTAGCCGAGAGCTTCGCAGCGCCCGCACATCAGTTTCTCCACTGGGCACCACGCGCTGGACTCCTGCGTGCCACCTGTCTCGACGCCAGCGAATGGATCGCAGAGTGCCTAAAACCCTTTGGTGGCTGCGTCATGATGTCGGCCACACTCGCTCCCTTCGATTGCTTCCGTGAAAGTTGCGGACTCGCAAAAGACGCCGTAACGGTCGCTCAAGCACAGGCACCTTGGCGCGACGAAGCCTACAATGTAGCCATCGATTGTCGCGTAGATACGCGCTTACGTACACGCGAACGCTATTACGAAACAACTGCACGCACGGTCGCAGAGTTTAGCTATCATAGTCCCGGCGTACCAATTGTTGTGTTTTTTGCATCCTATCAATACGCAGAAAATATACAAACTTACCTCGCAGCCTTAGCTCCCGAACTACGTGTCCAGCGTCAACCACGTGGCGTCGATCTAGCAGAACAATCATCATTCATCGCTGAATGCTTACTAACCGTGGACGTTATTTTTTTAATCTTAGGAAGTAGCTTTGCCGAAGGTATTGATCAACTCGGAGGTGCAGTGGATCACATCATGATCGTCGGCCCAGCCTTACCCGAAGTGAACTTAATACAAAAAACACGCATCGAAAATCACGCGGGGTTCTCACGTGAGGATGCCTTTCAAGACATATATATACGCCCAGCTATGCGACGTATCCATCAAGCACTCGGTCGTATCGTACGAGCCCCGGGACAATCTGCCCGAGTGCTCCTACACTGCAGGCGCTTTGCCGAAAACGCCTATCTGCACGAACTCGCTCCTGAATATCAAAGCGAGTATCAACTACATAATGACGAAGCGCTATCATTATGGTTGGAAGCATAAAAATTAGTCAAAAAGCAACAATTTAACTGTTGAATTACACGCTACTAATTAAAACACTGGTCAACGATTTGCAAAATGTGATTTTGTTTGTAATTACTAATCGCACTACCAAATTAAACCGTTGGAAACGGAACCAGTAAGAACTGGTTTTGTTTTCGACACACACACACACACACACACACACACACACATGGCACGTTCAAAAGCAAACAAAGGTATTAGTCGGATCGACTCAGGTTCGACACATGGTTGGTTCGTTCGCGGTTACCGCAACGGCAAGACCTACTCAAAATTATTCAGTGATCGCAAATGCGGCGGAAAAGGAAAGGCCCAAAAGCTAGCTAAAGCGTATCGCGATGAGCTGAATGCAGAGCTTGAAGCCATTCCCAAAAAGCCACGCCAGCGCCGCATTGTCGTCTCTGATTCACGTAACACAACTGGGGAATTGGGCGTTTCACGCACCACTAAGATCGGACCTAACGGCACAAAACACGAGTGTTACTCAGTTAGCTGGCGCCCAGAACCAGGCGTACAAAAATGCACCTCTTTTTCGATCAAGAAGTACGGCGAGAAAAAAGCTTTCAAACTAGCCGTCGAGCATCGTCGCAATAAAATGCGCGAAATCCATGGAGCTAACTTCTATCGCCAATTGAGCAAGCGTAAGCAGGCACAGTAGGTCACAAAAAACCTTCGTTTATCTAAAACTAAGCGCAACCTCAGGGTTGCGCTTTTTTTTACGCAAACTCCTATTCGCAACAGTAGCGAAGTTTGTATTTTTTTATTATTCAAGGTGGATATTTACTCAACTCTCATGTGTAACAGTTCACTTCGATTATGAAAACCGTTGAAGACTTTGAGTTCGATTACCACACCGACACTACCCTGCGCACGCTGTACGCAACCGATGCATCGGAATATCAAGAATTGCCCCATGCGGTCGCCTTCCCTGAAACAGGCGAACACATACGTCAGCTCATTCAATATGCGCGTGAGAAAAAACTAAACCTTATCCCGCGCACGGCAGGCACCTCGCTGGCAGGCCAAGTAGTCGGCTCCGGCATTGTCGTAGATGCAGGCAAACACCTAAACGCAATCCTTGAAATCGACCCGGTTGCCCGCACCGCACGGGTGCAACCAGGCGTTGTGCGCAATGAGCTCAACCACGCCTTACTGCCACACGGCCTGCTATTCGGACCAGAAACCTCCACCGCCAATCGTGCCATGATCGGTGGCATGGTGGGCAATAATTCCTGCGGCTCGAACTCGCTGGCTTACGGTTCGACGCGTGAACACTTGCTCGCCGCCAGTGGCTATCTGAGCGATGGCTCCTGGGTGAGCTTCGAAGCTGTTGACCGCGCTACATTTGAAAGCAAATGCCAAGGCGATAGCTTGGAAGCCTCTATTTACCGCAAATGCCGTGACCTGCTAGGCGCCCCGCAACACCGTGCGCAAATTACGGAAAATTTCCCCAAACGCAGCATCCCACGTCGCAACACTGGCTACGCACTGGACTTGCTAATGGACGCCGATGTCTTCGATCCAAGTTCCGACAAGCCTTTCAACCTCTGCAAACTAATCGCCGGTTCGGAAGGCACACTCTTCTTCGGAACCGAATTTTTAATCGACTGCAATCCCCTGCCCCCCGCACACAGTGCGCTCATTTGCGCTCATTTTGAGAATGTCGACCAAGCGCTGCGCTCCGTCATGCCCGCGCTCAACCACACACCTTTCGGCGTCGAATTAATCGATCGTCACATCCTCGAAGCCACCAAGCGCAATCGAGAACAGCTCAAAAACCGCTTCTTCGTAGAAGGAGACCCGGGGGCGATTTTGGTCGTCGACCTCCGCCGTGAAAGCGCCGCCGAACTGGATCTGGTGGTCGCACAGGTCATCGCCGACATTAAAGCCACAGGCAAGGGCTATGCATTTCCGGTGCTCACTGGTGCCGATGAGGCCAAGGTCTGGGAGCTGCGCCGGGCAGGTCAGGGCCTCGTCAGTAACATCCCCGGCGATGCCAAACCGCGCGAAGTTTGCGAAGATACCGCCGTCGATGTATCTCAACTGGCAGATTACATCGCAGAGTTCGACACATTGATGAAAACGAAGCATGGCCGCGACTGCGTTTACTACGCGCACGCGGGTTCGGGCGAATTACACACACGCCCACTCTTCAATTTAAAAACGACCGAGGGCTTGAAAACCTTCCGCAGCGTCGCCGAAGACGTCGCCGCACTGGTCAAGAAGTATCAGGGCTCACTCAGCGGTGAGCACGGTGACGGGCGCCTGCGCGGCGAATTTATCCCCTTCATGGTTGGCCAAGAATGCTACGCGATGATGAAGGAGATCAAGGCCACCTTCGACCCTGATAATATCTTCAATCCTGGCAAAATCGTCGATGCCAAGCCAATGGATGTCGACCTGCGCTATGGCCCGGACAAGCCAAATCCGGAGTACGAAACCATATTCGATTTTTCCAGTAGTCAGGGCGTCTTGCGCGCAGCCGAAAACTGCAATGGCTCCGGAGACTGCCGTAAAGGCTTTCTCGCTGGTGGCACGATGTGCCCCAGCTACATGGCCACCGGCAACGAAAAAGAAACCACCCGCGCCCGTGCCAATATACTGCGACATGCACTGACACATCCGGACAACCCGCTCAAACCATTTGATAATGCCGCCGCCAAAGAGGTGCTCGATCTCTGCCTTTCGTGCAAAGGCTGTAAGTCGGAGTGCCCCTCCAATGTCGATATTGCAAAGCTCAAAGCCGAATTCTCACAGCATTACTACGATGCCCATGGCGTGCCACTGCGCACCAAAATGATTGCAAACTACAGCCAGTCCAGTCGCCTGGCATCGCTGGCACCATGGGCGTGGAATGCCGCTTTCGGCACCACCGGCATTCGTAAAACTCTCAATCGTATCGTCGGGTTCCACCCAGACCGCACCATTCCTAAACTACACAGCACGACACTAAAAAAGTGGCATAACAAAAAACAGAAAAGCGACAAATCCAACACCGATAAAGTAGTCTATCTATTCTGCGACGAGTTTACCAATTACAACGATGTGCCCTTGGGACAAAAAGCAATTCAGCTACTAGAACGTCTAGGCTATACGGTGCGTATACCAGAGCACTTGGAAAGTGGCCGCACTTGGCTATCCAAGGGACTGGTGCGCAAAGCTAAAGAAATCGCCAATACCAACGTACAAAAACTCGCGCCTCTGATCTCAGAAGACAGTCCTCTGATTGGCATCGAGCCCTCAGCCATTCTTTCCTTTCGCGATGAATATATAGATCTAGCTGAAGGCGAACTCAAAACAACGGCTCGCACACTTGCCAGCAATTGCCTAATGTTTGAAGAGTTTATCGTGCGCGAATTTGAAGCAGAACGCATTCGCAGCGATCAATTCCAAGGCAAACCGCAATTAATCAAATTCCACGGCCACTGCTTTCAAAAGTCTTTGGCCTCCGTGGTGCCCACCGTGCGCGCACTGCAAATCCCAACCGGCTATAAAGTCCACATGATCCCCAGCGGTTGCTGTGGTATGGCGGGCTCCTTCGGCTACGAAAAAGAACACTACGAACTCTCGATGAAAATCGGCGAACTGGTGCTCTTCCCCACCATCAGAGAACAAGCCCAGGATGTCCTCATCGCCGCGACAGGCACCTCCTGCCGCCACCAAATTCACGACGGCACCCAACGCACGGCACTTCATCCGGCCGAAATCCTTTTTAACGCACTCAATCAAATATAAGTTTCAAATAAGACCCATGATCGCACACGATTTCCCATTCGATCCCACTTACGGCTATACACTCGATGATTTACTCGCCGTCACCGCGCCCGCCGAGCCCGCCGACTTTAAAAGTTTCTGGCAAGACAAGTATGCGAAAGCACGCCAAATACCGCTCAACATTGATCGCAAAGAAATCGAGAGCCCGGATGCGGCCTTTCAGCTCTATCGAGTGAGCTACGACTCTTGGGATGGCGTGCGTATCGGCGCATGGATAACCGTGCCCCAATCAGAGCCAATCGAGCGCGCCACGGTCGTCGGGCACGGCTATGGCGGACGCGACGCACCGGGCTTTGAAGAGCCTATCAAAAATACGGTTTGCATCTACCCTTGCGTACGCGGCTTTCAACTTTCGCCGCATCAGACCTACCCCGGCGATGGCCATAGACACGTCATGGTCGGCATCGAATCTAAAGACTCCT
This sequence comes from Coraliomargarita algicola, assembly GCF_033878955.1. NCBI lineage: Bacteria > Pseudomonadati > Verrucomicrobiota > Opitutia > Puniceicoccales > Coraliomargaritaceae > Coraliomargarita > Coraliomargarita algicola. Next base: position 4,949,360 of record NZ_CP138858.1, on the reverse strand, counting down.
ACTCTCACTTGGGCAGTGTGGTCGACTATTGGTTGGCGGCCTCCGTGCTGGAAAGCCTTTACCCCCAGACCGCAGATAAACTCTACTATCTAGGAGGTAGCTTCGGAGGCGGTATCGGCGCACTCATGCTGCCGTGGGATTCACGTTTCAAAAAAGCCTTTTTAGACATTCCCAGTTTCGGGAATCACCCCTTGCGCGTCGAACTGCCCTGTGTCGGCAGTGGAGAATCCGTGCAAAAGCACGTCAAAGAGGGGCACCCCGAAGTGCTTGAAGTGCTCCGCTACTTCGATGCCGCCATCGCAGCCAAGCACATTCAAATACCAGTATTTGTCGCAGCAGCGACCTTCGACCCCGCTGTGCCCCCCCGGGCCAATTCGCCGTTTACAATAGCCTATCAGGCCCCAAAGAGCTTTTTATACGTCAAGCTGCGCACTTCGAATTATCCGGCAACGAGCACGACAACGCCGCCACTCATGCCCGCCTGCTACGCTGGTTTGCTCAATAAATACATTCAATGATCGAAGCGACACTCCCCGTTCCAAGCTATTCCGAAGAGCTTCCCATCCATCTGCGACGGGAAGAAATCGTGCGTACCATCCGCGAGAATCAAGTCGTCGTCATCGCTGGTGAAACAGGCTCGGGCAAAACCACGCAAATCCCGAAATTTCTATTAGAATGTGGCCTCGGCAAAAAGGGCTATCTCGGTTGCACCCAACCACGCCGCGTGGCAGCACTCTCAGTCGCACAACGGATCGCCGAAGAGCTGGGCGTCCAATATGGCAATGAAGTCGGTGCCAAAATTCGTTTCACTGATCAGACTCAGGCCAACACCGTGATCAAGGTGATGACCGATGGCATCCTGCTCAACGAACTGCAGGACGACCCCATGCTCCGTGCTTACGAAGCCATCGTCATCGACGAAGCACACGAGCGTAGCCTCAATATCGACTTTATCCTCGGCTGCCTGCGCCAGCTCACCCACACGCGTAAAGATCTCAAGATCATCATCACCTCCGCCACCATCGACACGGCCAGCTTTGCTAAGGCATTTGACGATGCACCCATCATTGAAGTCTCCGGGCGTATGTATCCAGTGGATACATTTTATCGCCCACCAGCCGATAACGACGAAGGCGATTACATCGATGCAGCCACCGATGTAATCACCGAAATCATCGAGCACAACCGCCCAGGCGACATTCTTGTCTTCCTACCCGGTGAACGCGACATCCACGAACTCCGCCGCCAACTTGAAGACAGTCCCGCGCGCCAGTGTGATTTACTCCCCCTCTTCGGCCGCCTCGCCAATGCCGACCAACAGCGCATTTTCCACCCCGGCGGGCGGCGCCGCATCATCCTCTCAACCAATATTGCGGAAACCTCACTCACGGTCCCCGGCATTCGCTATGTCGTCGATACAGGTCTGGCGCGCGTTAGTCGCTACAGTCCCCACTCGCGCACTCAGCGACTCCCCATTGAGCCCATCGCACAATCCAGCGCCAATCAACGCCAAGGTCGCTGTGGCCGTGTCAGCAACGGTGTCTGCTACCGCCTCTACGATGAACAGGACTTTTTAGCGCGCCCACGCTACACCACTCCCGAGATCCATCGATCCAACTTGGCCTCTGTCATCCTGCGCATGATGGCATTTAAACTAGGCGACATTCGTACCTTTCCCTTTATCGATCCACCTGCCGAGAATGCCATTGTCGGTGGCTACCGCTTACTCGCCGAACTCGGCGCGGTTCAAGCAGACGAACGCAATCCCGATCCAGCCGCCTACCGCCTGACTAAACTCGGGCGCCGCCTGGCGCAACTCCCGGTCGACCCCACCGTTGCACGCATGCTACTCCAAGCCCAGCGTGAGGGAGCACTGCCCGAAGTGCTCGTCATAGCCTCCGGCCTCTCAATACAAGACCCGCGCGAGCGCCCCGCGGAACTCGCAAAGGAGGCGGACGAGATGCACAAGCAATTCACCCACCCTGAGTCCGACTTTCTCACCCTACTCAACATTTGGAACAGCTACCACGAAAAGTTAGACAGCCTATCGCAGAACAAACTCCGCAAATTCTGCAAAAGCCACTTCCTCGCGTACCAACGCATGCGTGAGTGGCGCGACATCCACCACCAACTGGAACGAATTCTAAAGGAACGTCCAAGCTCCAAGGCCAAACGGTCCAGCCCGAAGAAGCAGCAGGCAAGCACTCAAAATTCACAACTAAGCGTTCTACCTTCGACGTTTTCTCCAAGCGAGTACGCGGCCATCCACCGCTCCATTCTGACGGGCCTGCTCAGTAATATTGCCCACAAAGAAGAAGAGCACACTTATCGTGGTCCCCGCAATCGCAAGGCCTTGCTCTTCCCTGGCTCCGCACTATTCGATCACGACACCGCCAAGAAGCAGCGTAAAGCCGCTTACGCAAAAAAGACAAAGCCCAAGCCCGCCAAGACCAAAGCGCCCGAATGGATCGTCTGCGGCGAATGGATGGAAACCAGCCGCTTGTTTGCCCGCACCGCAGCCAAAATTGAAGTCGATTGGATCGAAGAACTCGCTGGCGACCTCCTCTCAATACGACACTCCGAGCCCTTCTGGAGTAGTAAAGGGGCCGCCGTGCTCTGCAAAGAGCGCCGCATACTCTTCGGGCTGGAGATCCAACGCAATCAGGTCAGCTACAGCCGGATCAACCCCGAGGAAGCCACCGATATTTTCATCCGCAACGGCCTGATTGAAGGTGGCATAAAAGAGCGCCCCAAATTCTTCCAAGAGAACGCTCAAGTCCAGCAAGCGGCCGAATCAGAACTCGCACGTCGTCGCAGCGGTTCCACCTTGTGGATCGAGGATCAGCTCTTCCAGTTCTATCGTCAGCGACTCGACGCAGTCGGCTCTTTCGCCGAACTGCGTAGCTACGCAAAGAAACACCATGGCGGCTCACTCGATTTCCTCAAAGCTCACGAAGACGATCTTTTGCCGCCCGATGAGAGCGACATCGCAACCGAAGACTTTCCACGTGCACTTCGACTTGGTGGCAGCGAAATCCCACTCCAATACCGCAACGAACCCGGCAGTGAAGAGGATGGCGTCACCCTGCGCTTACCACTGGCGCAAGTCGATGCCATTCAACAAGGCACACTCGACTGGGCAGTACCCGGACACTTGGAAGAAAAAATCGAATGTTTACTACGCGCACTGCCCAAGCAAATTCGTATTCGCTTACACCCACTCAAGGAGCGCGCCAGCGAGCTCAAGTCGAAATTGAAGCCCAGTGAGCGGCCACTCACCGAGCAACTCAGCGAATTACTGCGCAGTGCCTACGGCATCGAAACCTACAAAGACCAATGGAGCAAAGCTCAACTCCCCCAACACCTCAAGCCACGTATCCAAATTGAGAATACTAAAGGCGACGCCTTAGCGCAAAGCCGCGATCTCGACAACCTACGCCAGCAACTCAAATCCAAGAGCCAACAGACCGCCGCCGGTAATGGTCTGGACGCAATCCCCGCATGGCAAGCCGCCGCAGCACAGCACGAACGCGAGAATCTGAACACATGGAACTTCGGAAATCCCCCCGAATGCATTGATCTCAGCGGCGAGTCTGGCTTACCACTCAAAGCATATCCAGCCCTCGTCAGCGAGCGCAACCAGATACATCTCAGGCTCTGTCCCGACCGGGATCAAGCACGGCAGCACACCGCAAAAGCATGGCCCGAACTCGCCGAACAAAGTATGGGCCGCGAGATCGCGTGGATACGCCGCGACCTGAAAGAGCTAAAGAAGCTCGGCATTTTACTCATTCAACTCGGCGGCTATGATCGTATCAAAGACCCCGCGTGGGCACATCTACGACGCCACTTATTTAAAACCGAAAACTTATTACCCCTCCGAGAAGCCAACTTTCAAAAGACCTTGCAACATGCCAACCACACATCCAAAGGCATCACACTCAAGCTCACCGATCACCTGCGCGCCATCTTGGAAGCACGCGAGGCTGTGCAATTACTGCTAGAACAAAAGAAGACCAGCCAAGCCATTATCTACCCCGGTATGCGCGCCCACCTGGAGCAAATCGCGCCCGCAAACTTACTCGATCACTACGAGTTCGACGAACTCCAGCATATCGCCCGCTACCTAAAAGCAATGATGCGGCGCGCCCAACGTGCCAAAGAAAGCATCCAACGTGACATCGAAAAATCGCAACGCATTGCCCCCTTTGAAAATAAACTGACCACATTGGAAACGCTCGCCAAGAAAGCCCAAGCCCCCCTAGTCAAGCCCTACCGAATCTTGCTCGAAGAATTTCGCGTGTCGATCTACGCGCAAGAACTTGGCACCGCTCAAAAAGTCTCTGAAAAACGACTGGAGCAACTCGCAGAAGCGATCACCAAACAGCTTAAAAGCTAACAATGCACGACTAACTAGAAGCTAAACAAATCCGCCCGGCGATCCTCCCAAGCGCTCAGCTTGGAGCGAACCTGGCTCACCAGAGATGGATCGATCTCCACTTGCAGGAGACAGGCATCCTCTCCGGCCTCCGCCACGATCTCCCCCCACGGGTCGACGACCATGGAGTGTCCGAAATACTGTGTTTCGCCCACGCTGCGATCATGACCTTCGACCCCACACTGGTTGATCGCGATGAAGTAAGTTTGATTCTCGATCGCACGCGCACGCACTAGCGTGCGCCAGTGTTCCAAACGTGGATGCGGAAAGGCAGCCGGTAAGAGATGCAACCGCGCGCCAGCTTCGGTATTTCTCCGAAATAGTTCGGGGAAGCGTAAGTCGTAACAGATGCCAGCGCCTAGCGGACCAAAATCGCTATCGAAACAGACACATTCATGGCCTGCTTCGACATGACGCTCCTCATGAAATAGCGTAAAAAGATGCAGTTTGCGGTAACGGGCGCACACAGTCCCTCGAGCGTCAAAGTAATGAAAACAATTTGCCGCATTTCCCGACTCAGTCTGTTCCAACATGGAGCCACAAATCGCGATCCCATGTTGTTGTGCGAATCCTGCCACATTTGCCGCATCCTCGGCCGCGAAACTCAGATGAGCTCGATTGTAGGCCCAGTCAAAACCAGTCGTGCACATTTCAGGTAAGCACAACAGGTCGGAACCAGCCGCGCTGGCCTCTGCAGCCAGCTCAGCAATGCGCGCCAAGTTGGCGGCCGCATCGGCACGAGCAACTTCAAATTGTGCTAGAGAAACGTGCATCATAAACTGTTCGAAACTGAAACCATCTGAACTGGGCGCCTCAGGCCTTCTTTACAAATTCAGACTTCAACTTCATGCCGCCAAAGCCTTTAATTTTACAATCGATATCATGATCTCCGCCGACTAATCGGATATTCTTAACCTTAGTTCCGATCTTGAGCGTGGACGAAGTGCCCCCCACCTTGAGATCTTTAATCACGGTCACGGTGTCGCCATCTGCCAGCGGCGTACCGAAAGCGTCGCGGAATTCAACCACGTCCTGCTTAGATTCCTGCAAAGATTCGAGCGTAAACTCATGCCCGCAATCGGGACACACGATCAAGCTACCATCTTCGTAGGTATATTCAGAGTCACATTTAGGACAGTTTGGTAATTCAGACATTGCACTAGCTGACCCCATCACCGGAGCCTAGGCAAGCATTGAAAATCGCATGGCACAACACTGCACTTAAATACTAGCACTTGACAAAGATACGCCCGCCCCGTTTGTCTAGCGGTCTTCCTTAGGGGTGACCTGTCATGGGTCTGAGATGTCTTCGAATAGTGCCGAAGCGATCCCTTTGAACCTGATCCGGTTGACACCGGCGTAGGAAAAGGAATGGATCGTCCTTTTTTGAGCGATTCACCTTCAATCGCCCAAGGCCGGATCTCAACAACACTAATATTGAGATCCAAAATGAAACAATACATCAGCGCCATCACGCTACTAAGTATCAGCAGCGCCGCCTTCGCCCAAGAAGCGGATGTTCAAATACTGCCCACCACCGTCGTGACCGGCGAGTTATGGGAGTCTGACATTCAGCAAACCACCGCCAGTGTCACTGTAATCGAGCAGGCCGCGCTCGAAAACAATGGAGTCCAGCATTTCGAGGATGTGGTCAACTCGATCCCCAATCTGACCTGGACCGGCGGTTCGTCTCGCCCACGCTACATCCAAATTCGTGGCATCGGAGAAAATTCACAGTATGAAGGCGAGACCCCGGATTCATCGGTGCGCTTCTTGATCGACGACCTCGACTTAACCGGAGTCGGCACCGTGGGTAATCTCTTCGATGTAGAACAAGTGGAAGTGCTGCGTGGCCCTCAAGCCGGCGCCTTCGGTGCCAACGCTGCGGGTGGTGTCGTTCGCATTGTAAGCAACGAGCCCACTCCCTACTGGACTGGCCAAATCGAAGCCACCGTCGGCAATGACAACCTTCGCGCAGGCGGCATCGCAGTCGGTGGTCCCCTCATCGAATCAGACCCGGAGCAACTGACTTTCCGCCTATCCGTGCATCAACTGGAGCAGGATGGATTCCGCGAGAACCAGTTTCTCGATCAGGACGACACGAATGCCCGCGACGAACTCACGACGCGTTTAAAAGTTCGCTGGCTCGCCAACGATGACTGGCAATTCGATGCAACCCTATTCTATGCTGATGTCGATAATGGCTTCGATGAGTTCAACCTATCGAATCACCCGTCAGAAACCGATTCAGATGAACCAGGCCATGACGAGCAGGAGACCTTCGGTAGTAGCTTTCGCATTACTTGGGCTGGTCTAGAAAATGCGACCTTGACTAGCATCACCAGCTATACGACTTCGGATTCGCTTTACAGTTTTGATTCGGATTGGTCAAACATCATAGATAAAGACCCCACACTGCCAGCCACTTATAAAGCTTATTTAGCAACTGAGCGTGACCGTGATGTATTTTCTCAAGAACTGCGACTCGATTCCAATGAGCAGGAAAATGCCTTGGGCTGGATCGATCGCTGGACCATCGGGCTTTACTACCACGCAATGAATGAAAACTCCGGCATCTATTATGACGAAATTTACGCTGGCTGGGCCGATGATGCTTATATCGAGTCTGAATACGACAGCGAAACGATTGCGATATTCACGCAATTCGCACACAATTTTTCGGACTCAACACGCCTAAGTATAGGCCTGCGATTGGAGCATCACCAAGTGGATTTCACTACAAATACAATCAATAACTATTATACCGAATTAATTGACGGCAAAAACAGTTTTGAAGAGTCCAACACCCTATTCGGTGGCAAGCTAACACTTGAACATGATCTAAACGACAATCATACCGCATTTGCCAGTGCTGCTCGTGGATATAAATCGGGTGGTGCCAATTCCGGTGCGTTTCGATTAGATTTCGATCCTGAAACATATGAAGATGAAACCCTATATAACTTCGAGCTCGGACTACGCAGTCATTGGTTCGACGGTCGGATAATTTCTAGTCTCACCGGGTTTTATCTCCAACGCCAGGATGCACAATTACGTGACTCTCAGGGCTCAGGCGGATTCTTCCGTTATCTCACGGTCAACGGAGACAATGCCGCTCACTATGGTCTCGAATCTGAAATTACATGGTATATAGATGAAGCCTGGACACTCTATGCGACTTTAGGTCTCTTAGGAAGCGATCGTGATGCATACGACACACTCGAGTCCGATGAAGAGGTGGATGAGACATTAGATGTGGACAGTGATGACGATCCAATAACTATTACCGTAGACTCGCGCGATTTGGCGAATGCCCCCAGCTATTCCTATAGCGTTGGACTTGCCTATGATCGCGGCGATGGCTTCTTTGGCAACGCCCAGATAGTCGCCAAAGATGATTATTACGAATCCAATAGCCATAACGAAAAACGCGACTCATTTGCCGTCGTCAATGCAGCCCTAGGTTACCGATGGGATAATTGGACTGTCACCCTCTGGGCTAAAAACTTATTCGATGAAGAGTATACCAAGCGCATATTCTATTTTAACAATTTGGACGGTGGAATCAAACGCTACGAAAGTTTGGCCGATCCCCGAACCTTCGGCGTGACCGCGAACTACAGCTGGTAATCACCATCACGAATCATCTCCAAGCCCCGCTCCAACGAGCGGGGCTTTTTCATTCGCCCTCTACGCGAAAATTGACTTCATTACCGCCCCAATGAGCCTACTAGAAAAACTCCAAGACTTCTTCACCGATGCCCCTGCCGAGATCGTTTTTAAGGACGAATGGGTCCGCTACCTACAAACAAATCTACCGCTCTACCCTCTGCTCCCACTGGAATTACGCGAGCGACTGCATCAAAAGATTGGGCAATTCGTAGCCAGCACCTTTTTCGAGGGCTGCAATGGCCTGGAACTGGACGATGAGATGATCCTCACCGTATCCGCGCAAGCGTGCCTTCTCGTGCTCAACCACACAGAGCGCCCCTATCCGGAACTCAATACCGTGCTACTCTACCCGAGCGCATTCACCACCACTTCCGAAACAATCGGCCCTGGCGGCACCATCATTAGCCGCGAAGTCAAATGCCTAGGTGAATCGTGGGCCAATGGCACGGTCATACTCGCCTGGGATTCGGTCCGACGGGGCGCAGAGAACATCTATGATGGACATAACGTGACCTTCCACGAATTTGCCCATCAACTCGACTCACGCGATGGCGATACCGACGGCGTGCCCTTGTTGCCAAGTCAAGAGGCCTACCAGACCTGGGCCAAGGTCCTGGGCGAACATTGTAATAGATTCATCGACCGAGTCCGACACCGCCAGAAGACCCTGCTCGATCCCTACGGTGCCACCAATCCCGCCGAATACTTTGCTGTCGCCACGGAGACCTTCTTCGAAAAGCCGCGACAACTTAAAAAGAAGCAGCCCGAGCTCTATCAAGAACTGGAAACTTTCTATCAACTAGATCCTGCCAGTTGGTTTTAAAATAATAATACCCCTAAGTGCTGACATCTGTCTTCTAACTGCTCTTGCAAGGTTGATCTAGCTCCAATTTTCTCTTCGCCTCTAGAACCAAGATTGTTTTAGTGCGGGGATGAAATTACCTTCAAATACGCCGCCCCGCCAGCCACTCAACTGGAAATCCTACTGGAAACAATTGAACGCCCTCATTTTACTGGCCCTACTGAGTGCGCAGACTTGCCACGCGGCCAAGCTAATCGCCGGCGCCACACAACTCGCGGAATCAAGGCAGGTGGGCACCGACAAACTCGACCTACAAAACGTGGTCGATGTCGCCTACTCCAAATACAAAGACTTACAGGATGGTGCCAACGCAGATTATATTCCCATTCTAGCGACAGTACCCAGTGATCTATTTGGCGTCGTCATCGCCACCAAGGACGGCCAGCTATTTACCGCAGGAGACATCGATTACAAATTTTCCATCCAATCCGTATCCAAGCCATTTACGGCGGCCCTAGTCATGCAGCAAATGGGCCCACAAGCATTGCTGGATAAGATCGGCGTCGAACCCACGGGCCTCCCCTTCAATTCCAAAATGGCTCTAGAGCTCTATGAGCAACGTTCAGCCAACCCTCTCGTAAATGCCGGCGCGATCGCAGCGGTTAGCCTCATTCAGGCTGAGTCCGAAAGCGACCGTTGGGCACAAATCAAAGAGAATCTCGAAAATTTCGCAGGCACTGAATTGCCCTTACTAGACGAAGTCTACCAATCCGAATATGAGACCGCATGGAGTAATCGCGCCATCGCCAACCTACTCTATAACTACAATCGCCTCTACTCGGATCCCGAGCAAGCATTGCGCGTCTACACTCAACAATGCTCTCTGGGGGTCAACACCAAGGACCTCGCCATCATGGGCGCAACTTTAGCCAATGCAGGCACCAATCCATTGACTGGGAAGCTCGTCCTCAATAGTAGGCATGTGCCCGAACTGTTGGCACTTATGGCAACCGCAGGCTTTTACGACGAGTCCGGCGCATGGATGTACAGTGCTGGCCTGCCCGCCAAGACAGGAGTCGGCGGAGGCATCGTGGCCATCGTGCCCGGACAATTTGCAATTGCTGCCTTTTCGCCACGCGTCAATCAAGCAGGCAATTCAATCAAAGCGATGAAGGCGATCCGCTTCATCGCCGGCGAATTGGGCGTAGGCCTCTACGGTGCCAATCCAGAAGAGTGATGCGCATTTCTGAGCTCACTCTGAGCTCTGTTCATAGCGACCTTCGCGGACTTGCCGACACAGTTCACGGGGCGTGCAGCCCGCCATGCGTCGAATAAAACGTGTAAACACCGACTGCGAATTAAAACCACTCAACTCAGCCACATCTGCCAAGCTACATTTCGCATCACGCATCAGTGAGATCGCGGTATGGAACTGATAGTTGCTACGATAATCACGCAGTGAAAGCCCCATCTGCTTCTCGAATCGTTCACGCAAATGACGTTCCGAAAAGCCGGCTCGCTGCGCAACTTCTTCAAAGGTCCACCCTTCTCTTACAGAACGTATGATCAGAGTTTCGACCTGCGCAATCCAGCCGTTGCCAGTCGTCGCGCCCACCGTTTCCACCTGTGGCAAACGAAGAGTGGTCGCATGTAAACGGGCCAATAAGCGATCCAAGGTAGGAATTAATTCAAGCCTGCTTGCTGCTGTATCACTTGACCATAAATGCGCAACTTCGCCCCACAGCTGATGCGTTAGTAAATCGGGCCGCAAACGACGGTAACTCAAATCGGCCAAGGCGGGTTGCCCCTGTTCCAACTCAAAGGTAATGAATAACCAGCGCAACGTATCCGACTCGATCTCAATATAGTGGTGAAACTGGTACGGCGTGACCAACAAGGCATCGCCTACATCAAGTTGATAATTTTGACCATCGACACTGACCACGCCCGCACTCCTCAACACCCGCATCAACACGTAGCGGTGGTGCATCCGATTGCCCACATGCGGCTGCTGTAAGGACTTCCAACTCAAGCGCTCGAAGACAATCACATTACTACAGATGATACGATTAGGCTGATCCGCCCCTTCATAGTAACTTTTCGGATCACTAATCTGAGACGGAAATACCTCTGATACCTGTAGCGTGCGATCCATCGCCGAAATCATCAAAAAATACTCCGATTTAAGCAAGTAATTAACACAACAAAAATCATATCATCACAGGCATGACACATCTGGTATCTGAACTCACCCAACTCGAACGCATACCCACTCAAATCTACGAAAGCGCCGATGCAGCCTGCCTGACGGTCGCCGATGCGATCACCGATTTAATCCAGCAGCGAAACGCGGCGGGCAAGGCTACGGTTCTCGGGCTCGCAACGGGTTCGACTCCAGTGCGCCTCTACCGCGAACTCATTCGCCGGCACCAGCAAGAAGGGCTCTCCTTTGCCAATGTAATTACCTTCAATTTGGACGAATACTACGGGCTCGCAGGAGACCACCCGGAGAGCTACCGCAAGTTCATGCAAGACCAACTCTTCGACCATGTCGACCTCAAGCCGGAGAATACGTATGTGCCTGACGGTCTCGTCGACCGCGACGCGGTATTCCAGTCATGCAAAGATTATGAAGCAGCCATCGCCGACGCAGGTGGTATCGACATCCAGATCCTCGGCATCGGACGCACGGGACATATCGGCTTCAACGAGCCAGGCTCGGGACCTGAAACTTTGACCCGCTTGGTCACGCTTGACAATTTAACCCGTCGCGACGCCGCACGTGACTTCCTCGGCGAGGAAAACGTGCCGCGCCACGCCATCACCATGGGCGTCGGCACCATCCTGGCCGCTCACCAACTCTTCCTATTGGCATGGGGTGAGGGTAAAGCGTCTATCATGGCACAAACAGTCGAAGGCAAGCAGACTGAAACGATTCCCGCCACCTTCCTGCAACAGCATAACAATTGCACCTTTTGCATCGACCAGGCCGCCGCGAGCCAACTCACGCGTCAATGCCACCCTTGGCTGGTCGGCCGCATCGAATGGACGGAAGAAACCACTCGCAAGGCGGTGCTCTGGCTGGCCCAAAAGACAGGCAAATCACTACTCAAACTGGTCGACGAAGACTATACTGAGAATGGCATGTCCGACCTGCTGGTCGAACAAGGTCCAGCATACGATCTAAATATACGACTGTTCAACGTCACTCAACACACCATTACCGGTTGGCCAGGTGGTAAACCAAACGCAGACGATAGTCACCGCCCGGAACGCGCGACTCCATATCCTAAGCGTTCCTTGATCTTAAGTCCGGAACCACTCGATGATGTGTATTGCCTGGGAGGCACCATCAATCGTCTAAAACAGCACGGCAATCAGGTCACCATCGCGTACCAAACTTCTGGTAATCTGGCTGTGCCCGACACAGAAGTACGTCGCGCGATCGAACTCATGATTGAACTCGGCACTGACCGTATCGGCGAAGCCGATCTAAGTTACGCCACCACGGTCGAAACACAACTCAACGAAAAAGGCAGTTTCGGCGCAGATACCAGTGAAATACGCCAACTCAAAGGTCTCATCCGTCGCAGTGAAGCACGCTCATCGGCACGCACCCTGGGCATCGACACAGAGAGTTTACACTTCATGGATCTACCCTTCTACGAAGAAGGTCGCTACCGCCGCTTTATCGTGACTCAGGCGGACATCGCGAAAATGTGTGAACTGTTAGAAACAGTCAAACCACACCAAATCTTTGCCACCGGGTACGGACACGACCCACTCTCGGTGCCTGCCTTAAGCTTTGAAATCCTAAGCGCGGCACTCGAGCAATGTGCGGGTTCAGAGTGGTTCAAAGATTGTAACATCTGGCTATATAAAGGCCCGGCCGATGAGTGGGAGGCACACGAAATCGACATGGCGGTGCCACTCTCACCAGATGAGTTCGAAAATAAGATCCAAGGCATCTACCAGCATCAAACACAGCGCAGCCAAAGCCCAGGCAGAGCGAGTAAAAAGAGTAGTAACAGCTGGGATCTAGCGCGCGAAATCAATTGCGGCACCGCTGAAATCTACGACGCACTCGGACTGGCAGAATACGAAGCCATCGAATGCTTCAAACGCTATAGCAAATAAATACCACATCCGATGATTGAAATCACACCACTTTGTAAGCCACCACTCGACTCGGAATTCGTGCCAGCTGTGCTATGGAATCGCGCCTATTTAAAGGCGGCCCTGGCCGCACCGAATAGCCGCAAGATCCGAATCGCCATCGACCGGCCGGAAGGCACCACCTGGATCTATGACACCACGCTACTACCAGTCTCGCCAAACAACGCTGCCGACACACTCAAATACTGCGAACGCACTGTAAAATTCCTACTCTGGGCATGGGGCGGCTCCAAGGTGCGCATCAGCAATGCCCCCGAAGTCGTGGAGCAACTGCAGTCTATTTATTCAGCCCAAGGCGCTCGCCAATTTGATTACGAATTCATGGGCCAGACATGCTTCGATCAAAAATTTACAATTCAAAACGCGGACCACTCCGATTTAAAAGAAGTGCTTCCACCCGCGACTGGAGGCGTAGGCTCGCTCAAGGGCAATCGCCTCGGCTTCGACCTCGGAGGTAGCGATCGCAAGTGCGCTGCCATGATTGACGGGGAGGTTGTCTTCTCCGAAGAAATAAAGTGGAGCCCATATTTTGAGAGCGATCCCGCCTATCACCGTGCGGGGATCCAAGACAGTCTCCAACGAGCCGCCGCACACCTGCCCTCAGTCGATGCAATTGGTGGCAGCGCTGCAGGTATCTATATCAACAACGTACCTAGAGTCGGCTCGCTGTATCGCGGCATCAGCCCACAGGATTTTAAAGACTTCATTCGTCCCCTCTTTTACGAGCTCAAGGCCGAATGGAATGACATCCCATTCGAGTTAGCCAACGACGGCGACGTAACAGCGATGGCAGGTGCCATGGCAATTAACGACAGTGCAGTGCTAGGCATTTCTATGGGAACCAGTCTCGCTGCGGGCTATATCAACCCGCAGGGCTCCGTCACGGGGTGGATTAACGAACTCGCCTTCGTACCAGTCGACTACCGCGATGGCGTAGCCACCGACGAATGGAGCGGCGACGATGGTTGTGGCGTGCAGTATTTTTCACAACAGGCGCTCGGCCGCTTACTTCCGCGATCAGGCATAACAGTCAGCGAAGGGCTCGGCCTACCGGAACAACTCGAAGTCGTACAGACTAAGATGGCCGAAGGCGACGAGCGCGCACTCACAATTTATCAGAGCATCGGCACCTACTTTGGCTATACGATCGCTCATTTTGCAGAGTTCTATGAGTTTCGCCATCTACTGTTTCTCGGGCGCGTCAGCTCAGGTCAGGGCGGCGACGTGATCATGGAAGTCGCACGCCGCGTGCTCGACCTAGAGTTTCCAGAATTGTCCAAAACAATTCAATTTCAAACACCCGACGAAAAAACGAAACGCCACGGGCAAGCAATCGCCGCCGCGACACTGCCCAAAATCAACTAAGTATCCCTCACACAACTCAAATCATAAGCATGCACTTACAGTTCTCTCAACAAGGCTCCGATCTCTACATTCCAGACTCCAGCACGGAGGCACTGGCCCGCACGACCCACCTCGGTGTCGGCGCCCACCAAGACGATCTGGAGTTTATGGCGATGCACGGCATTCTTAAATGCTATGATAACAAGAACCAATGGTTTGGCGGCGTGACCTGCACCAATGGCGCCGGGAGTGCTCGCACCGGCGAATTTGCCCACGTGACCGACGAAGAGATGCAAGCCATCCGTGCCGAGGAACAGCGCGAGGCGGCACGAGTCGGGCACTATAGCTTCATGGCTCAACTCCACCTGTCGAGCTCTGGCATCAAAGATCCTGACAACCATGATATCGAAAACGATTTAGTCAAAATCCTCAGCGCCACGCAGCCCGAAGTCGTCTACACCCACAACCTGGCCGATAAGCACAGCACTCACATCGCCGTGGCGGCTTCTTTAATCAAAGCCATTCGTCGCCTCCCTCAAGACCAGCGTCCAAAGCAATTGATCGGCTGCGAAGTCTGGCGCAATCTCGATTGGTTGGCCGATAGCCAAAAAATCATCATGGACCTCAGCGCGCGCACCGAACTCGCGACAAAACTAAACGGCCTGTTCGTCTCACAAATCAGTGGAGGCAAACGCTACGACCTCGCAGTGGAAGGTCGCCGCCGAGCCAACGCGACCTTCTTCGACAGTCACTCCGTGGACAATGCTCAAAGCGTCGCCTTCGGGGTCGACCTCACACCACTGATCGTCGACGACAGCCTTTCCCCCGAAGCCTACATACTAAGCTTCATAGAAGCATTTAAACAGGATGTGCAAAAGCAAGTGAGCGCATACTTCTGAAGCACTCGCGGCACTTCAAGCTGAAGCCGCGCTACCCCAAGCTGAGTCTTAAGGCTACACTCATTCTCGGTTCTTCGAAGCGGGACCTTCCCTGCAATTTTTTATAAGTTGCTACGGGCAGCAAAGTCGCTGACATTGCCTGCAATGAAATCATGCCCCTTTTGTGCGGAAGAAATACAAGATGCTGCGATTAAGTGTAAACATTGTGGCGAGTTTTTAGATGCCTCAGTCCGTCCACCAATAATGCATGATGCTGCGCCCACACAGCCAGCGCATAAATGGTATTTTCGGAAAAGCTATCTAATCCTCATTTTAGCCTGCATCGGCCCTCTAGGACTTCCACTCATTTGGTGGCATCCCAACCTACATCGACGATGGAAAATCGGCCTGACCATCGGCTTAGTCTTACTGACATGGCTCAGCATCATATCCACCATCGAAGCGGTCAAAATCCTCCAAGAGAGCCTATCCGAAGTACAACAAATGCTAGAGATGTAAGCACGACAAACATTGACGCTAACACCGCGAAGCACTAACTTGAAAATTACCGAATGGAGGGTCATTATTTTCAATGGATAACGTGCTTCAGTCTTTAATCGTCAGCGCAAGCCTAGGGGCCCTAATTGGCCTCATCCGGCAATGGGCCGAACAACAGGATTCTCCTGAATCTGAGCCAAACTACGCAGGCCTGCGCACCTTTATGCTTTGGGCACTGATTGGCTATACCTCCGCATATATTTCGGCCCTTCATCAGAGCGCCACATTTTTGCTAGCGATCGCTCTGGTGGGCGGCCATATCTTCCTGCAAGGTCTACGAGACAAACAAAATGCTGGCATCGGGCTAACGACTGGTGCCGCGGCTTTAATTACCTTGTTTCTAGGTGCGCTCGTTTATTGGCAGCACTTACTCTTTGCCGTCATGCTAGCCGCCCTCACGATGCTGGTAATCGGGCTCAAACAATTCAGTCATAGCTGGACACGTGGTTTCACGAAAGAGGACATACATTCCACCTTGCGCTTTGTCGCCGTCACAGGCGTGATCCTTCCTCTAGTACCTAATCAAGGCTATGGCCCTTATGCCGCGATCAACCCTTATTCACTTTGGTGGATGGTCGTATTAATTTCTGGCTTAGGATTTGCAGGTTACATTTTAATGCGTTGGCTCGGCGCCAACGCCGGTGTAATATTAACTGGCCTCGTCGGCGGTCTAGCCTCCAGCACAGCCACGACCCTCGCCTTCAGTCGGGAGTCCAAGACCTACCCCGAACTCTCCAGCAGCTTCGCCCTGGCCATTGTCATGGCTTGCACCATTATGCTCGCGCGGGTGCTCGTACTACTCGTTTTAATCTATCCTGACCTACTCAACGCGCTCTGGTTACCTTTCACTTTGATGGCACTGCCAGGAGTGCTCTATGCCCTAACTGCCCAACTATTCAAAAAAGCTTCCCCCGGTCAATGGAGGTGCCCAATCTGAAAAATCCATTAGGCCTCTCCATTGCCATCAAATTCGCCCTCATTTATGGAGCGATCTCATTCTTGGTAAAAATGTTCAGCGCGTCTGACCTCAGCGACGGACTGCTGGCACTCAGCTTTATTTCCGGCCTGACCGATATGGACGCCATCGCACTCTCCATCACGCAAAACCTCAAAGAGGGCACCGTTGCCTTAAACTTGGCCACCCAAGCAATCTTAATTGCCGCCATCGCCAATACCCTATTGAAGGCTGGCCTAGTCATCGCGCTTGGCACTCCGGCATTGCGTAAGCAAATCCTACTCGCATTTGGTGGCATGAGCCTAGCTGGCGTCGGAGCACTCTTCCTAGTATAACTGAAAGTTAAGAACGCACAATTGCGACTCCAAACGCAGGCACAGTCAAACTACCATTACAAAATTTTTGCGTAATCAACTCATCCCCCACAGGCAACGCTTGAACGAGTTTAGCTTCAGGATAATTGTTTAAAACAAAGGTTAAGCGTCGATCTGCTGCACGACGCTCAATGATGCAGACATTGGTATCCGTCATGCCCAGGGTTTCGATACCAGCCTGTTCACAAAGCATCTGCAACAAAACGGAGGCGCTGCTCGCATTCAAAAAGCTGCCGAAATAGAAGGCTTTGCCCTTGCCAAATTCATTGCAAGAAAGCCCCACTGTTCCCTCAGCGGCTTCAGAGCCAGGGTTGGCTTCAAAACGCCAATGCGCCAGCGGCTCAGCAGTCACACATTTTATGATCTCATAATAATCGGCCGGCAGCTCGATACCAGCCCCTTTCAGGCACATTTTGCGATGCTCGGTTTTGCCAAATTCTTCCACAGTGATTCCAAGCACCTCACTTAACAACCCGGGCAGCGTTTGCTCTATAGCATGATTATTCACATCACGTTGCCCCGTTGTCGCAGTGACTAAGAGCACCCCACCCGCGGCGACGAAGGCTTCGATTTTCTTGGCACGCACTGTATCAAGAATGATAGCTGATGGCACGATTAGCACTTTTAAGCCCGCATAACTGTCGGCTTCATTCACATAACCGACTGCGATCTTACGCCGCATCAATTCTGCCAATATTAATTCGCGCTGAGCATCGGGCTGTGGCCTCGAAAAGTTCATAACGGCATGCGCATGATCTTGCTCATAGCCAAAACTGATACCGACATCCACGCGCTTGGTAGTACCCAGGATCTCACTACCGATCCTTTTAAGCTCTGCCCCCTCCTGAGTAAATTCTTCAAAACGACGGCGTGGCACGTTGTCGTGATCCAAAATACCATGCCAATGCAGCTCAGCACCGTAACGGCACGTGCGCCAGCGAAAATGTAACATACCATCGGCACCATGTGCGATGGATTGATAAGCCCACAAACGCATGCGCCCAGGTTCGGGTGTGGGCTGCAAAAAATCAAGCTGCCCGCCAGGCCCACCGCATTGCTCCGGCACCAGAAAGGTACCGGTCGCCTGACGGCAACGCTCGTTGAGCTGACTTGCCCCGATGAAACACTCAGGCTTAGTGCCCCAAAAAGCGGGATACACATCCACCGACAAGAAGTCCAAATCTTCGGCGAAGGTATAATAATCTATATTATAAAACACACCATTATGGGTGATCCACCAACTGGGATTTACCTCACGTAGTATCTCGACTTGTTCACGTTGAAAGGAGGTAATCGAATCGCTCAGAAAACGACGATAGTCCAGTAATGCGCTCGGGTTGCAAGGAGCGGGCTGACGCCACTTCTTAGGAATTTCAATTTCTGTAAAGTCGTCGTATTGCTGACTCCAGAAGAGAGTGCCCCAAGCGTGGTTTAACTCTTTAATGGATTGATTGTATCGCGCACGAAGCCAATCACGGAAAGCAATTTGACAACTCTCACAGTAACATTCGTCCACGTGACAGTAGAATTCATTATCGGTCTGCCAGCCGATTACCGCCGCATCATCCTTAAAAGCCTCGGCCATAGCACGTGTGATACGGCGCGACTCCGCGCGAAACTCCGGATGATTGGTGCAACAATGCTGACGGGTGCCATGTGAAAAAGGAACGCCATTGCGATCCACACGCATCCATTCGGGATGATCCCGGGTCAACCAACGCGGAGGCGTCGCTGTCGGCGTGCACAGGATAGTGTCGATGCCTTGAGCCTTCAAAGCCTGCACCGCCGCTTTAAACAGACTGAAATCAAACGCACCTCGCTTAGGCTCCATCAAAGTCCAGGCAAACTCCGCCATGCGCACGACATTGACATTCGCCTGAGCCATGAGGGCCGCATCGGTTTCGATCCAAGAGCGATCCCAATGCTCGGGATAATAACAGGCTCCAAAAAGAAACTGGTCAAATGTCGAAGGCCTTTGGTGACGAGGTAAGCTAAGCTGATTCATGGTATGTTAAAATCGTAAGCGGCGGGATTAATCACGCCCGCAGTCAATTTGCCAACTGATGCAGACCGCATATACGGGGCGGACTTCACCAGTAAGCCCCCTACGTAGACTCAATTCGCCGCATCAATCAAATACACAGCACGGAGCGCCCTATTTGCAACAGTATAAGATTTGATCACCTAGGGGTCTAAACGGCAACATGTGTGCAATGTTTCCTTTAGCCCTTACCAACCTGAGCGCCATTGACCTGACTATCGTAGGCGTGATCTTAGCGATCGTGGTCGGAGCCGCGATCTATACCCGCCGTTATACCCGTAGTGTCGCCGACTTCCTATCAGCCAATCGTTGCGCAGGTCGCTATTTACTCACACTGGCCTCTGGAATGTCGGGACTGGGCGCAATCACAATCGTTGCACAATGGGAACAAGTCTACCAAGCAGGCTTCTCTGCTGGCTTTTGGGGGCAAATGATGGCCCCTCTGGGCCTGATTCTCGCACTCTCAGGCTGGATCATTTATCGCTACCGTGAAACGCGCTCAATGACGCTGGCACAATTAATGGAAAAGCGCTACAGCCGAAAATTTCGAGTCTTCTCAGGCTCGCTGTGCTGGATTAGTGGCATTCTGAATTTCGGCATTTTCCCTGCCGTTACCGCCCGCTTCTTCATCTATTTCCTCGATCTCCCAGTACACACATTCGAAGTCCCTGGACTGGGCCTGACATTAAACCTGACACTTGGTATCGTCATGGCCATTGAGCTCGTTTTCGCAGTCATGATCGCACTGAGCGGCGGGCAAATCTCTGTAATGGTGACCGACTTCATCCAAGGGCAACTGAGTAATATTATTTTCCTAGCCTTACTCGTCACCATGTTGCTGCTGTTCCCTTGGGATGTCATCGTAGAAACTCTAAAACAAGCGCCCGAAGGCCAATCCAAGCTCAACCCTTTCGATATCGGACGTCTACCAGACTTTAACATCGGCTTCTTCATGATGATGCTCTTCATCACGATTTATAACTTCATGGTATGGCAAGGCACACAGGGCTACAACAGCTCGGCAATCAATCCTCACGAAGCGAAGATGGCCGGAATTCTGGCCCAATTTCGATCGGGAGTGACCTATCTACTCATCCCACTGGCAGCCATCTGCGCCTACGTGCTCATGAATGCACCCATCCACCAAGCCGCCACGCTGGCCACACAAGCAACGCTCGACGGCCTGGGAGATGCACAACTCGCGAAGCAACTAACGACCACTGTGGCGCTCTCAAACGTATTACCAGTCGGGATCATGGGCTTGTTTGCCTCCGTCATGATCATGGCCGCGGTCAGTACAGACACCACCTACCTGCACTCTTGGGGGAGTATTTTTATTCAAGATGTGCTCATGCCATGGCGCCGCTTACGAGGACATCAGGATCGGCTGACTCCGGAAAAACACCTACGCTGGCTAAAACGCTCCATCATTGGCGTCGCCATCTTTGGCTGGTGCTTCAGTATGCTGTTTCCGCTAAAAGAGTTCATTCTAATGTATTTCCAGGTTACTGGTGCCATTTTCCTCGGTGGCGGTGGTGCTGTTTTAATCGGCGCACTATACTGGAAACGCGGCACCACTTCGGGCGCATGGGCCGCAATGATCACAGGCTCTTCACTGGCAGTCAGTGGCGTGCTGATTAATAACGTGCTATGGCCCAAGCTGCTGCCTGTAATTAAAGAAAATTATGCCACAAATGAATGGCTGACCAAGCTGCCGGAAACCTTCTGGCTAAATGGCATGCAGCTGGGTTTCCTCGCCTCACTCACTGCCATCGCGGCATACATCATCGTATCTTTAATGGCACCGAATCCCGAGATCGAAATGGACGAATTACTACATCGAGGCAAATACTCAGGTGTCGATCCCGAAGGCCCGGACCATATCGTGCCTCCCAGCACTGGCTTGGCGGCCTTGGGCTTTACTAAAGAATTCACCAAGAGCGACAAGTTCGTCTACGTGCTACAACTCGCCTGGGTGGCGTTCTTTTTCTTCTCTTTCGTCACCATTTGCGTATGGCAAATCTTTCAAAAATGGTCGGAAGATTGGTGGGCGAATTGGTGGTATTTCAATCTGCTGTTTACCGGTATCGCGGGTGCGATCACCACCGTCTGGTTCCTAATTTGCGGCACATTCGATCTCAAACGAATGTTCCTGCGCCTAAAAACAATTCAACGTGATGAGAACGATGACGGCACAGTGGAAAAACACCTGACAGACAAACACTCATGACACGCACTCACTGCATATACAGCGCGTTTTTAACGCTCATCTGCCTGTTCTTATTCACCGCTTGTACTACGATGAACAATACACCCACTACAAACACCTTCTTACTGCCAGCGAACGAAGTGGAAACGTTTAAACTTTCACAACCATGGTTTGACTCCTTGCAAGACGATTTCCGCGAGGGCGCAATCGAGCTTCATTGGACACCTCAAGCACTCATCATCAATGCCATGCTCAACGATGATGACATCTACACCACCTCCGCCGCCGATAACCAACACATGTGGGAGCTCGGCGATGTGTTTGAGGTATTCCTACAAATCGAAGGACATGAAGACTATTTTGAGCTGCACATAACACCCGCCAACACTCGCTTCCATGCACATAAACCCAACGTGCCCGGCAACGATCCAATTACGGGCGAATGGAAATCCATCGATCACTGGCTAGTCACCCCAGTCGGCTTCGATGCACAAGCTAACTCCAGCGAAGACGGCTGGCAAGCCGCCCTACAAATCCCTCCCAGTGTGCTAGGTCTCACAAGCTTTCAGCCAGGCACCTCACTCCGAATCGCATTCGCTCGCTACGACGGTGCACCGGGACGTGAAGCGACGCTCTCGGCCAGCTCTCCTCATGTACAGAGCGAAATTATTACTTTTCACATCCCAGCAGACTGGCACCGCATCGTGCTAACCCAATAGCTTTCCTATGAGACTCCCCACCGAGAAAAATTCCTTCCATGCCCAACACTCCGCTGTGGGCGCACACAGTTCGTTCACCCTAGGCATGCATGGAGCCCCTGGCGGCCTGGCTCTGGAAAAGGGGCAACCCGCGGACGGCGCAGTCTACGTGGGCACCATCGTGAATGATCAAATCACTGTGCTACCTTTTTTTGAGCACATGAACAATTCGGAAATCGCACGCTTCGATCACCAAAACCAGCCCGAGACCTGCCATGATGCATTGACAGTGCTAGAGGCTAAAGACATCACCCGCGATTATCGCTTTGCTAGCGATCACTTCATCACCGACGACATTCACTTCGAAGTCATCTCTCCCTTTGGGGACTTACCCGACCCTAGTACAGCCGATCAAGCCACAAATAAGCGTGCGGCCTGCCCTGTCGTCTTTGCCAAACTCACAGTCGACAACCGCCAAGGGAAGCAAACTAAAACGGCACTCTTCGCACTGGGCGAACACGGCTGTCCGATGCCCATCCACGAACCCGGCAAGTTCACTGGTTTCCTCTTCGGCAATGGAAATCTCGGCTTCGCCACCGATGCCCTCGTGGAACCACTACAGACATTTGACTTATCTAAGGCTAAAAAGCCCGATGGCACGCAACTCGTACCACGCTTCGGAGGCAGTTACGGATTCATGATGGCTGTAGCTCCTGGTGAGTGCCGCGAGATGCATATCAGTCTCGGCACCTTTCGTTCCGGCACCGCCACACTAGGTCTCGAAATGCCCTACTGGTACACACGCTTCTTTACCAATTTACGCGATGTGCTGGAATACGCACTCGAACATAAAGATTGGTATTACCAACAAGCCGCTCAACGTGATACCGAACTGGAGGCCGCCACACTCAGCGATGCACAGAAATTTCTAATCGCGCATGCCTCTCACTCTTACTACGGCTCCACCCAGTGGTTTGACGATTCCGGCAAACCCTTCTGGAATGTAAATGAAGGAGAATACCGCATGCATAACACTTTCGACCTAACCGTCGACATGCTCTTCTACGAGATGCGCTATTCTCCATGGACAGTGAAAAATGTATTGGAAACCTTCATACAGCGCTACTCGTACTACGATGAAGTTCGACTCCCCAACAGCGACACGACCTACCCTGGCGGCATTAGCTTTACCCACGACCAAGGCAATCACAACAACTTCTCCCCCGAAGGTTACTCTAGCTATGAAATCAGTGGCATCGACCGTCGCTGTTTCTCTTACATGACACATGAGCAGCTCGTCAACTGGATCTGCTGCACGGGCGTCTATGTCTGTCAGAGTCAGGACCGTGCGTTTCTGACGCGTCATTTAAAGACAGTCAAAGACAGCTACACTTCCATGCTCAACCGCGACCACCCAGACCCCACACAACGCACAGGCGTGATGGGCTGCGAATCCAGCCGTTGTAACGGAGGCGGCGAAATCACCACTTACGATTCACTCGACAGCTCGCTCGGCCAGGCACGTAACAATCTCTATCTCGCAGTCAAATCATGGGCGGCCTATCTCGCGCTCGCCGAGCTCTTCCGACAAACCGACGAAACCGTGCTCGCACAACAAGCCACAGCCTCCGCCAAACTGTGTGCCGCCACCGTCATGAGCAAATGGGACGATGTTTTAGGCTATATCCCCGCAGTATTCGAAGACGACAATCAGAGCGCAATCATTCCAGCCATCGAGGGTTTGGTCTTCCCCAAGTAATGGGCCTAAAGGATGCCATCGCCTTGGAAGGACCCCACGGAGCATTCATTGCCACCCTCAAACGTCACTTTCTCGCGATATTTAAACCCGGCATATGCCTCTATCCCGATCAGGGATGGAAGCTCTCTAGCACCGCCGACAACTCATGGATGAGCAAAATCTGTCTCAGCCAATATGTAGCGCGCAGCGTGCTTGGCATCGACTTTGGTCAAGAGCAAGCTGCCCACGACCAAGCTCACATGGACTGGCAAATTTTCGGCTCCACCTTCAATGCATGCTCCGATCAATTCAGCAGTGGGAAGGCCATGGCCAGCCTCTACTACCCACGCATTGTCACTAATATTCTGTGGCTGACTGAATAAACGATCCTAATTGATAATGATTATATTTTGCCGCTAATTGCTAAATGCAACAAACCAGTTTAGTTGCATATAAAGACTAGCAAAAATCAATCTAGATATGCCACGCAATCTCACAACGTACACCAAAGCCGCCCGAGCTGGCATACTCGATCTAGTAAAAAATCTGGCAGAAAATGCACCTCTGCCCTCCTTAAGGCAGTTGGCCGATCAATTCGATTTACACTCGACCACCATCTTTCGCCTCCTCCACGATCTCGAAGCTGAGGGCTATGTATGGCAAGGTCCCAACCGTCGATTTTATCCCGCCAGTGCACAGAGTCATACACTGCAAGGTAAGCCGATTTGCTTTATCGGTCGACAAATTCAGGACTGGAGCCAGCTCTATCAAGAAATCTTCGAAGGTGTCACTGAAATTTGCACGACGAATGGCAGCCCCCTCATTTTACACTCCTCCCCCACACTTGTGCAGGTGCCCGTTGAGCTGGAACCAGCTATTATTGCAACCGAAGCGGAACAAAAATCCGAACTGCAAAAATTGCTTAGAACAATTCCCAAAGGCTGTGCTGGGTTTATCTTTGACCACCTATGGTGCGATGCCGCGCTCGAACAGATCCCCTTTCCACGCAATCAATGCATACAACTGCTAAGTGGCTCCGAAACACATGCCAAAGTCATCACACCCAATTACTCCGCTGGCGCACAACTCATAGCCGACTACGTACAATCGCGCGCATTCAATCAAGTCTATCTCGTTGAAAGCACTCCCGAGGAACCGCTCTTGCATCGCAGTGTGGCTCAAATGCAAGAGACACTAGCGACTCTATCCACTCATAGCCTCTCGTATTACGACGAAAAAGCTGTGAACGAGTTGGTTCGTCAAATTCCACCGCATAGCTGCTTTATATGTACGGAGGACAACACCGCCCTCGGCCTCGCTTCCCGCATCCGAGAGGCCGATCGAAAAACCGTAGAGATGGTTGCCATCCAAGGCACAGGTATCGTGACAGCACCGCACACACGTTTACGCTACGACTATCGCCGTCTCGGCCGCTCCGCGGCCTCCAGTATATTACACGGCACAGCACTCAAACAAATGGCTCCGCGCTTAGTGACGCAACAGGAAGACGATTAGTCGCAAAAAAGAACAACTTCCAAATGCTTATACAATAGATTCGTTGGCAATACGGAAGCTAAGGTCGACACCTCCAAGCCCGCAAAATCGCGATGCAGTACAGCGGATTCGTGCTCACAATTGATAGGCGAGTAAAATCCCGTAAGTAACTCGCTCTCAATGGGCAATCTATTCGCAACAGTCGAGCGATTGACCGCGAATCACATCTGTCTAGATTCATTAATAGTCACAACCTGTGCATGAATCTCACTTCAATATATCCCCTAAAATCAACATAAACTACATAATGAAAACTACATCCACACTACTCACAGCCATTGCGCTCATCGGCAGCGTATCATACTTGTCGGCGCAAACCATCTACAGCACCGACTACGACACCTTCTCCCCCTACAGCCAGAATGATTCAACTACTGCGACCGGAGTCACCTACACCTTCTCTGATAGTGGCAACACCAATGGACTCACAGGCGCAGCCTTGAGCTTGGAGTTTGATGCCAGTGCAGTGACAGATCCTGAACAATATGCACTCAACATGTTCACCAACCAACAAGCAACGGGCACCTTGGCAACCAGCGAAAATGCAGCAGACTACAACCTCGAATTTGATATATCGGCTCTGGGTCTAACCTCTTCACCCCAAACACTTTTGTTGGATGTCAGATTTGACGGAAACAGTGTCAATCAAACTGTGAGCAATCTCAACATAACTGACACGGGATTCACCCACGTATCACTCAACCTCGCAACGATCGGATTTACCACACTAACAGCTGCGAATATCAACAGCAGCCTATCGCTAAAGTTTTACACCTATAACAGTGGCGGAGTTGATAAGTTTGGCCGTGATGCGGGCAACGCAGTCTATGTGGATAATGTCACACTCACACAAATCCCCGAGCCATCTACTTTTGCAGCCATCGCAGGCCTGCTAGCACTGACTTCCATCATGATTCGACGCCGCAGCTAACAGTAGAAAACAGTTCAAAGTCTTAAAGACTTTTTCATATAGGGTTATTAGGGTAAGCCCCGTCGCGACAAAGCGACGGGGCTTTTTCATGCATCCAAGGTGAAGGTGTCAGTAGACTATTTCTTATCGACTTCTATCTGAAAGAACTCCTTCGTCCAATCAGACAGCATTGGAATATGTGCCCGCCAGATTTCAGTCTCTCCCTCATCAGATAATAATTCGTGGCTAGCCCCTGCCTCTATCCACGAATCAGGCTCTAAAGTATCGCTACGCTTAAGCTAATCCATATAAAAGTATACTGCTCTTCAACCGACGGGTATCATAGATACAAAAAAAAGCCACGGAGATAATTGATCCCCGTGGCCTTCGATTATAAAAGAGCTGTAATATCTGAAATACGACTAGAACCTACGTCGGCGTAGCGCCACAGTCGAAAACGCAACAATACCCAATAAGCATGCGTAAGTGGATGGCTCCGGCACCACAATGTCGGGCGTGAAGTCGAATTGAAATTCGCTTCCGTAGCCTGTAGCCGAACCCGCTACGATCACCTGAAAGCTACTGACATTTGCAATACTCTGAAAATTTGCAGCAGCCTGTGGATTTGCCTTATCTGGGTTCTCCCCTGCAGAATTAGTCAAGCCGATGAAACCAGGTGCGACCGGATACAACTCTACTAATTGCGTACCAGAGCTAAGTGTATATCCGCTAAAAGCAGCATCACTCACAGAAAATTGCTCTGAACTATCAATGTCAGCCACCTGCATCACAAAATCCAACTCAAGTGGAACCAAAAAATCGGAGTCTTGGTAAAAACTGAAAGTGTAGGTCGCTGAACGATTACTTCCGCCTTCAATCAAAATGCCGACACGATCGGAATGCCCTTGTCCAGTGGTGATACTGTGTTTTGTTAAATCCGAAGTAAAGCTATCGAGTGTCACCTGCAAATAGCCCGTAGATGTCGCCATTGTATCCGTATCCAACAAACTGAGTTCAAACTGAGCTTGCGCACCATTGACTGGCGTCACTACAGTGCCACCGGGCTCCACCGTGCCCACCGTCGGAGGCAGTACACCAACAATATTCATTTCAAATGCGGCCTCAACACTGCTGCACGCTGCAAGTGCTAATGTCGTGGTTGTAAGCGCTCGATTTATAAGTTTCATGCCCAAGTAAAATACGTAATTTAAACGAAATATAAATAGGTAATTACCCCTATATCCAAAATTGGTCAATCAAATTCGCCTTCACGTCCAACTAAAAGCGGTTTTTACAAGAATACAACCTAGCTGTGTATAGTTTAATTCGCCAAAACTCATAATTTCAGTATTTTCTCATCGTATGAAAGAAATGCTCATCAACATTTTCACCCATCCCTTGGTCATCGGCCTTTGTATAGGACTGATCGCAGCCTTAATCATCTGGTTGCGATCACTCGGAAAGCTACGTGCAGAACGTTCGACCACTGCGGCGCAAGCGGCCCAATTAAATCGAGAAATTGCGACATTAAAGGGACATCTCCACACTCAAATGGAGATTACCGCCAAGGGTAATGAATCCCTCAAGGAGGAACTGGTAGCTTTGCAGCAAACCAACCAAAACTTGAGTCAAACCATTGGTGCCTTAAAGCAAAAGCCCGGACGAGTGGAAATTCGCACCCTGCACCTATATGAAAAAGCGATTCGCGTGATGAACGCCAGGGCTCCGGGGTTCAGCTCGGCATGGGAGAGCGCAATCAACGAAGCGGAAGCTGAAATCAAACAAGAAGAATCCGGCATCGTTGGCTGGATTCGCAAACCTTTCATGTTTCGTCGGGCAGGATCGACCGAATTACTGGGAAATACTGAAAAAGTTGCAGATTAAGCGACTGCCATCTGTCAGTTCAAGCAGACTTAGCCGCAACGCAGCGTGTGTAAAGTCACCTCCGAGGGACAATTAATCCGAGCCGGTAGACCACTGGCCCCCGTGCCACGGCTGGTATATCCCTGAAGCGTACCTTCGGTCCAGGCCCCAGCGAGCAAATGACGCGGCGAACTGCCGTCATGCATCAGAATATGCCCTCCAGGCATACAGATTTGGCCACCATGCGTGTGACCGGCCATAAGAAAATCAATGCCATGCTCGGCCGCGAGGGCGTGAGTTTGCGGAGAGTGCGATAGTAATACTTTAGTCGCCTGCACGGGCACGCCTCTGAGCGCGCGCTCGAAGCTGTGCGTTTTATAAAAATTAGGATCGTCGATACCGATCAAATATAGCTCCGCATCACCTCGTCGGAGCACGACGTTTTCATTCAATAGAAAGCGTATGCCCGCTGCCTCCATCGCAGGAACTTTCGCCAAACTATCGTGATTGCCTAAGATCGCATATTTAGGCGCCTTGACATCGGAAACGATCTCAATCGTCGCCGCTGTCGCACCTGAATGATCCCCAAAATACAGGTTCGGAAGTCACCAGTCATGACCAGGCAATCATAGGCCAAAGGAGCGATCACTTGCTTCAGCTTCGCAGGAAAATCGGCATGTAAATCCGCATGCAAATCGGTGAGCTGAAGTATCGTATAGCCATCGAACTCAGGCGGAAGCTTGGCGAGATGCACCTCGCGGCGCACAACTTGAATATCAAAATAGTTACGAACAGCTCGGTTCCAAAAGCCGCTCATCTTCAAGCAGAAACGTATCACCGCATACGTATTAAACTTGTGCTCGAAACGAAAAATGCCCTTGCCCTGCCCCTCTCCCCGGCGTTCACGCATGTGTTTTTCCGCAGCCATACGCGCCGAAAACTCAGCCTCCCCTAGACGAGCGGCATACGATTTAAGTTCTTCATGAGAGGACATAGCAAACGATACGATTAATTATCCGAAGAAACGCTGCATTTTGGTGACAGCTGAGACTAAACGATCAACATCTTCAAAGTTATTGTAAAACGAAAAAGAGGCCCGGGCCGTAGCTGGCACGCCATAACGCTTCAACAGTGGTTGCGTGCAATGGTGCCCGGCTCTGACCGCAACGCCATCGGCGTCCAGGAAAGTCCCGATATCGTGCGGATGGATCTCATTAATCACAAACGAAAGAATAGAGGCCTTTTGCTGCGCGGTTCCTATAATACGCAAACCATCCACAGCGGAAAGCTTTTCAGTGGCATCGATCAGCAAGGCCTGCTCATGCGCAAGTGCTCCCGCACGATCGATGCGATTGACATAATCGATCGCTGCCGCGAGACCGATGACTCCTTCGATGTGAGGCGTGCCGGCCTCAAATTTACCAGGAATCCCCTTATAAGTCGTGCCATCGAAGTCCACCCGCTCAATCATATCGCCCCCGCTTTGATAAGGCGGAAAGCGCTCTAACCATTCACGCTTCCCCCAGAGGACGCCGACTCCCGTGGGACCAAAGACTTTATGCCCTGAAAAGACAAAAAAGTCGCAGCCCAGCTCAGCCACGTCCACCGGCATATGCGGCACCGATTGGCAGCCATCCAGCAGCACGGGCACTCCGCGCGCGTGCGCTTCTTGAATCAAAGCCTTCGCGGGATTGATAGTGCCCAAGGCATTGGAAACATGCACCATTGCGACCAGTTTAGTGCGCTCGCTAAGCAAGTCCGTGAACGCTTCCAAATCGAGCTCTCCGGTATCGTTCACCGGCACTACCTTGAGTATGGCGCCGGTCTTTTCGGCAGCGATTTGCCATGGCACAATATTGGCGTGATGCTCCATGTGGGTGATGAGAATCTCATCTCCCTCCGAAAGTTGAGTCTCTATAAAACCATGCGCCACTAGATTGATGCCCTCGGTCGCTCCGCGTACAAAAATAATTTCGTCGGGATCTGGCGCAGCAATAAACTGAGCCACCTTCGCGCGTGCAGATTCGTAAGCATCGGTCGCCTTCTCACTAAGATAGTGGACCCCTCGGTGAATATTGGAATTCTCCGCTCGGTAGTAGCGATCGATCGCCTCAATCACAGAGGCAGGCTTTTGCGAAGTGGCTCCGTTGTCCAAATAAGTCAAAGGCTTGCCCCGAACCTCAGAAAAGAGAATTGGAAAATCCGCGCGCACGCGGGTGTAATCAAATGTTGATGCAGTCATCACGCAAAGAACTGTCGCTTGTCGCGAAAGAATCTCAACTGAAAAGGTAAAAGAAGTCACAGCCTGCAATCCGGATACACCAAAATAATAAGACCAGCTCAGATAGAGTTGGCGTTTTTAGACGAATCCGCATGACTTATACGATGATCAACCGCAATGGAGGAAAGATACTGGCTATGCTAGTGGGGCTCACAGCCCTACTAGTCGCAGCGATACTAGGCCTTTCATTTTATCTCTCTAGTTCCAGTATTCATAGCCTGCTCACTGAGAATCATGAATTAAATAAGGCACTCACCAACCTAAGCCAAGAGGAGCAGATCGGCTTTGCCACTGTGATTTCACAGGAAACAAATGCCCTGGGGCAGCTGACCACGGTGCTGAAGTTTGTCCAAACTGCTGCTGGCAACCCCAAAGAGATCGTCGATGAGCACATTTATACAATCCAGGGCAATGTGGTGCATTTCGACGCCCTGATCGTGAAATTTAGCGATGCCAATGTGCGCGCTGGCAAAGAGCGAGCGCTCTACCTTTGGCGGCGTATCTACGGAGAGCAAACCGCACCCGATCAAGGCGAGCCCATCCAGATACCTGGCAACGCGCCCGAGCGCTATCATGCGATCAGCAGATCGTTGAAAGTGAAAGATCGCACAGTGTTTTGGGAGGCCATTTGGAGCCTCGCCAACGATCCCGAGCGCCTCAGCCAATATGGCATCACCGCGGTCTTCGGCAATGCGATCTACACACGCATGGAAACAGGCAAAGTTTACCTATTTAAGATCGGAGCGACTGGCCAGATCTACCCAGAAGTCGTCGACTTCGGAGGCGCATCAACAGAATAGAAAACATAAATTTTATCGCGGACGTTCCACAAAGCCGGCCTTACGATAGGCTTTACCCAGCACCTTGTAGGCGCGTTTTTGCGCGGCTTCGGCACCAGATTTGAGCACGCCTTCGAGATACGCTTTATCTTGGATCAAGTCGTGATACTTTGCTTGCACGGGTTCGAGCACGCTGATCACCGCGTCGGCGACTTCCTTTTTCAAGGTGCCATAGCCCTCTCCCTTCAGCGACTCTTCAATGTCGGCAACGGTGCGTCCGCTCATAGCGGAGTAGATCTGTAGCAGATTGGAAACGCCGGGCTTGTCGTCGCCGGCGACAATCTCACTACCAGAGTCCGTCACCGCGCTCATGATCTTCTTCTTAAGCTTGGACGGCTCGTCGAGGAGGTAAAGCGTAGCGTTTTGATTGTCGTCACTCTTCGACATTTTGCGCTCAGGGTCTTGTAGCGACATGATACGCGCGCCCTCTTTGGGGATGAACGCCTCGGGAATGGTAAAGGTGTCAGAGTATTTGTGATTAAAACGCTGCGCTAGATCGCGGCAGAGCTCCAAGTGCTGGCGCTGGTCGTTCCCCACGGGCACAGCGTCGGCATTGTAGAGAAGGATGTCAGCCGCCATCAGCACGGGATACATCAGCAGCCCAGAGTTGACCGAAGCGCCGGCGCGTGCGCCTTCGTGGGTAAATTTCAGGTCGTTCCCCTCCCCCACATTGAAGCCGAGCTTAGCGGCTTTTTCCTTAAACTGCGTCATGCGCTGCAAGTCGCCGATGGGTGTGATACAGCTGAGCAACCAAGCCAACTCGGTGTGTCCGATCACGTGCGACTGAACGAAGATATTTGAGCGCTCAGGATCTAAGCCGCATGCGATGTATTGGGCGACACACGACAGTGTATTTTTACGCAAATCTGTCGGCGTATAGGGCACCGTGATGGAATGCATATTAACGACACCGAAATAGCACTCGTAGTCGTCGAGCATCGTCGCCCAATTCTTAATGGCTCCAAGGTAGTTACCGAGAGTCAGTTGCCCAGTGGGTTGGGCACAGGTGAGAATGACTGGCTTTGCTTCGCTCATAGACATGCGATTGACGGCAGCGGCGGGCTGCTTGTCAATCCAACTTCTTCCGTAAAATGAATGAGTCTCTTCGCAAATCAACTTAGCGTCGTCGGCCGACTGTATCGCGTGTCGACATCTCCGAACTTGCCACCTATCCGAGATTATTCAGATTCGCGACATGCGCTCCTCCATGTACACTCTGCTCATCGCCACTTTTGCCCTCGCGCTCTCTTCAGCCTCAGCAAAATTCCCCGATAACTTCGACAGCCCGTTGGAAGTCATCGCCTTTGGCTCCTGCAATCGAGACGAGTTGCCACAGCCGCTGTGGCCCATCATTGCCGACCAGCAGCCCGACCTCTGGATCTGGGGTGGCGACAACATTTATGCAGACTGGTATGAGCGTCCAGACGGCCATAGGGAAAAATATAGTGTTAACCGTGAATGGATCACCAAGCGCTATGCCAGCCAGTATACCCATCCCGCTTACGCCGCGTTTCGCGCGAACACTCCAATCATTGGCACTTGGGACGATCACGACTACGGAAAGAACAACGCAGTCAGCACCTACCCGCTAAAGGCAATCACAAGGGACCTCGCGCTCAGCTTCATGGAGGTACCGATCAATGATCCTCGCTGGCAGCGCGAAGGCATTTATGGCGCTTACGACTTTGGCCCCGAGGGCAAACGCACCAAAATACTGCTGCTCGACAATCGCTACTTCGCCACCAGCAGAAAATCCGACCAGCCCGATTTACTGGGCGACACGCAGCGCCAATGGATTGAAAGAGCTCTCGCGCAAAGCACTGCAGATTTGCACATTTTCGTGAGCGGCACGCAAATCATCTCATCTGAGCATAAATACGAGAAATGGGCCGATTATCCCGCCGACCGCGAATGGCTACTCCAGCAGATCGCTCAAAGCCACAAACCCACCGTGCTCATTAGCGGCGACCGACACATTCACGAAATCTCCGTATTGGAAGACGACGCTTTCGATTTCCCACTGGTCGACATCACGTCCAGCGGACTCACTCATATTTGGGATACCTTCCCAGGCGAACCCAACCAATACCGTAATGGCGACGTTGCAACCGGACTTGGATTTGGACTGGTGCGAATTGACTGGAGCGGCTCAAAGCCCGCAGTTGAATTGCAAATTATCGATCAGACCGCCGAAGTGAGCAACTCGTATTCGATCACGTTTTAATGCTCATTTGTCACGCGGCAACTCCGCCACAATCACACGCATACCGGCACCCTCATATAATTTCAGTATTCCAGGATCCGCCCGATCATCAGTAACCAAAACCGAAAATTGGTTAATTTCGCCGAAAATAAAGGGACTCTTCTTTTCCAATTTGGTGGAATCACACACCACGCATACGTTCTCTGCGCGAGGAATCAGCCGTTCCTTCAAGACCGCCTGCCCGGGGTTGACCTCCGAAGCTCCCAGTAGATGGTGAAAACCATCCACACCGACAAAAAGCCATTTAATCACAAAGCGCTTCAGGGCATCCTCAGCCATTGCACCGACATAGGAACGAGAACGCTCTTCGTATGCACCACCCGTGCAAATTAAGTCATAGTTCGCCCGCCCCCCCAGAGCCACAATCACATGGTGCGCATTCGTCAAAACTGTCAGTGGCACGGCGGGCAGGTAATCCGTCATCGTCAGAACGGTGGAACTGGCATCTAGAAAAATCGTGTCATTGGGCTCAATCACTTGCACTGCCGCACGAGCTACAATCGATTTCTCGAAACGATTCATCGATTGACGCGCCGGTAGAGGCATATCGTGACGCGCATCGGTGATACGTGTCGCCCCTCCATGTATCCGAATCACACGTGCTTCCGCCGCCAAGGCCTCCAAGTCCTTACGAATGGTCTCGTTGGTCACTTCAAACTCTCGTGCCAACTCAATACTCTTCACTGATCCTTCCGCCTCTATCCGGCGTAATATGAATTCTTGGCGCTGTGCAGGTAACATTTTTTCGCAGATGTTTGAGATAAATAATCGAAAATGATATTGGAAATCCCAAGCAAATTACCTGTAAAACCTTGGAATTCAAAGATTTTTTTCTGTTTTGTAGCAACTAAGACCAATTTCAAACTAGATAAAATGGAGACAACAGTATAAATCGCAACTCAAATCATAACATAAATCACTATAAATAAATGACTTGCATAATATTTAGTTTCATTTTCAATAAACCACCTACCTCTTTAATAAAAACCCAAAAACCAAAATACCCCAATGCATCCTTATATTGCCGAAGCCCTCGGAACTGCTCTCTTGATTCTCTTCGGAAACGGAGTGGTCGCCAATGTTGTCCTCTCCAAATCCAAAGCTAATAATGGCGGATGGATCGTCATCGCACTCGGATGGGGCCTCGCCGTGGCACTCGCCGTGTATATCGTGGGTCGCGTATCCGGCGCACATATCAACCCAGCCGTCACGATCGGCCTGGCATCCATCGGCGCCTTTGAATGGGCCCTCGTCCCAGGCTACGTGCTCTCTCAAATTGTAGGCGCTTTCATCGGTTCGACACTGGTCTATCTCACCTTCTACGCTCACTGGGAAGAAACCGAAGACCCCGCACTGATCCTCGCTTGTCACAGCACCTCGCCTGCCATTCGTAAAATGGTGCCCGCCTTTATCACCGAATTTATCGGGACGATCATATTGGTCTTCTGTGTGCTCGCTCTCGGCAAAGTCGCCATGGGAGCCGACAGCACGCAACTGGCATGGGCAAGCACAATGGGCACCTGGTTCGGCCCCCTACTCGTCGGCGTGCTGGTTCTGGCCATCGGCCTCTCCTTAGGCGGCCCGACTGGCTATGCCATTAACCCGGCCCGCGACTTGGGACCACGTATCGCACATGCCCTGCTCCCGATCAAAGGCAAGGGCAGCTCCGACTGGGCCTACGCCTGGGTGCCCATTGTCGCGCCCATCCTCGGCGGCATCGCCGGCGCACAGCTCTTCGTCTTTTCCGCTCTATAATTCAACCCAAGCTCAACCCAAATACCATACCATGTCTCAAGAAAAATACATCCTCGCATTCGACCAAGGCACCACTAGCTCGCGCTCCATCATCTTCGACCACGACGGCAAAGTCGTCGCCGTCGCTCAGAAAGAATTTCAACAGATTTATCCCAAGCCAGGCTGGGTCGAGCACGACCCGATGGAGATCTGGTCCAGCCAAAGCGCCACCGCGGCCGAAGCCATTTCCCGCGCCGATCTCTCCTCCGACTCCATCGCCGCGGTCGGTGTCACCAACCAACGCGAGACCACCATCGTCTGGGATAAGCACACTGGCAAACCCGTTTACAACGCCATCGTATGGCAAGACCGTCGCACCGCAGACTACTGCCGCAAGCTAAAAGAAGATGGCATCGAAGCCATGGTCTCCGAAAAGACCGGCCTACGCCTCGACCCCTATTTCGCGGGAACCAAGGTGCGTTGGATTTTAGAAAACGTCAAAGGGGCCCGCGCAAAAGCCGAAGCGGGCGATCTGCTCTTCGGCACGGTCGACTCGTGGTTGGTGTGGCAACTGACTGGTCACAAGGTACACGTCACCGACATCACCAACGCCAGCCGCACCCTCTTCTACAACATCGACCAAGACGGCTGGGACGACGAACTGCTTGAACTTTTCAACGTCCCGCGCTGCATGTTGCCCGAAATCAAATCGTGCTCGGAAGTCTATGGCCACGTTGAGAAGAACCTCTACCCCGGAGGCGCGCCCATCGCCGGCATCGCGGGCGATCAACATGCCGCACTCTTCGGGCAAGCCTGCTTCGACCCTGGCATGGCGAAAAACACTTACGGCACAGGTTGCTTCTTACTCATGAACATGGGCGAGCAACCGATCCGTTCGAAAAATAACCTACTCACCACCGTGGCTTGGCGCATCGGCGACAAGACGGAATACGCCCTCGAAGGCTCCATCTTTATCGGCGGCGCCGTGGTGCAATGGATTCGCGACGAGCTCCAACTGGTCCGCACCGCACAAGAACTGGATGAACTAGCCGCCACCGTCGAAGATGCAGGCGGTCTCTTTCTGGTTCCCGCATTCGCCGGGCTAGGCGCCCCGCACTGGGACCCCTACGCGCGTGGCGCCGCAGTCGGCATCACACGTGGCACCAACCGCGCACACTTCTGCCGCGCAGCACTGGAGTCGATCGCCTTCCAAAGCGCCGACCTCATCACCGCAATGGAAAAAGACAGCGGCATTTCACTCAAAGAACTACGCGTCGATGGCGGTGCCTGTAAGAGCGATCCACTGCTTCAATTTCAAGCCGACCTCTTACAGTCCGAAGTCATCCGTCCGAAATGTATCGAAACCACGGCACTCGGCGCCGCTTATCTCGCCGGTCTCGCGGTCGGGTTCTGGAAGAGTCGCGACGCCATCACCAAGCGTTGGGAAAAGGACCACTCCTTCACCCCCAAACGTCAAGCCGAAGACATGGCTCCACTGACCGCAGGCTGGAACAAAGCCCTGGAACGCTCCAAAAACTGGGAAGACGAAGTCGACGAATAGGCCGCTGCAAAAGCATTCGTCCGCCACAGAAAACAAAATCTCCAACGAAAGAACATCATGAAAAGATCTATCTCACTCGATCGCGCACAAGCCCCCGACAAAGTCTTCGACGTCGTCGTGATCGGCGGCGGTGCCTCCGGACTCGGCGCCGCCGTCGACGCCGCCGCCCGCGGGCACAGCGTCGCCCTCTTCGAACAGGCCGACTTCGCCAAAGGCACTTCCAGTCGCTCCACCAAACTCGTCCATGGTGGCGTCCGTTACTTGCAACAAGGCAATGTCTCCCTCGTGCTAGAAGCACTGCGCGAACGTGGCCGTCTCACTCAAAACGCGCCACACCTGGTGCACTCGCAGTCCTTCGTCATCCCGAATTACTCTTGGTGGGAAGGCCCCTTCTACGGCATCGGTATGAAGGTGTATGATCAACTCGCCGGCAAACTGGGGCTCTCGCCTTCGCGCCACCTCAGTAAGAAAGAGACTGTCGACCTAATCCCCACTGTGGAGCAAAAAAAACTCGTCGGCGGCGTCGTGTATCACGACGGCCAGTTCGATGATTCACGACTAGCCGTCAATCTGGCACAAACCGCGGAAGAACTCGGTGCTGCCATGCTCAATTACTGCCGCTGCGTCGGATTGGTCAAAGAGAACGACGTTGTATCCGGAGTTGAAATACACGATATCGAAAACGACACAAAGTTCACCGTGCGCGGCAAGGCCGTGATCAATGCAACGGGTGTCTTTGTCGACGACCTGCGTAAAATGGATGAGCCGCAATCCAAGGGCATTATCTCTGTCAGCCAAGGCATTCACATCGTGCTGCCTAAAAGCTTCCTCCCCGGCAATGCCGCGATCATGATTCCCAAAACAGCCGATGGCCGCGTGCTCTTCGCCGTGCCATGGCATGACCATGTCATCGTAGGCACGACCGACACACCGCTCGACACTCACAGCCTCGAACCCCGCGCACTCGAAGAAGAGCGCGACTTCGTGCTCACCCACGCCTGCAAATACTTGGCCAAAGATCCGAAACCTGAAGACGTGTTGAGCATCTTCGCCGGACTACGCCCGCTGGTGAAAGCTGGCGACGGATCCGACACCGCAGCCCTCTCACGCGATCACAGCATCATCGTCAGCGGCAGCGGCCTCATCACCTTGACAGGTGGTAAATGGACCACTTACCGCAAGATGGCCGAAGATGTGATCGAGCAAGCCGAAACCTTGGGTGGACTCGACCACAAGCGTTGTCAAACCGAGGAGATGCAAATCCATGGATGGACACGTGCCGCGGCCCCCTCCAGCAATCTAGCTAGCTACGGATCCGACGCACTACGTATACAAGATTTGATCAAAGAACATCCCGAACTCAGCGAAAGAATCCATCCGAAGCTACCCTATCAACAAGGCGAAGTCGTCTGGCATGCCAGAGAAGAAATGGCCCGCAGCGTCGAGGACGTGCTCGCACGCCGCACACGCGCGCTCCTACTCAACGCCCGCGCCTCCATCGAAGCCGCCCCTGTAGTCGCCAAAATCTTAGCCAAGGAACTCGGCCGCGATGCAGCATGGGAAAGCGAACAAATTAAAAGCTACACCCAACTCGCCCAAGGTTATATCTTTCCCACTAGTTAGAGCCCTAGGGCAGCTCGATTAACGGTTTAAGAAATTATGTAGATTTAAACTGCCGATAAGGTGAAACGAAGCAATCATGTCTTAACCTGTCAGCAAACTGCTGAGGATTGGCTCTTCAGCAAGAAACGGGATGGCAAACGTCATCCCCACAAGTAACAAAATCCACACGCACGGTAGCGAGGCTGTTAAGCCCCGCTACCGTTTTTTTTTTAGTGCGCTGCAGCACTGCTCTCTTCTGCAGCGGGTGCGGCGGCTTCAGCTGCGGGAGCCGCGGCTGCTGGAATTGGGCCGAGACCTTCTTTCAATTCATCTGCGGTCCATGGAGTGGAACGTGCACTGTAGGTCGCAGTATAATCGGCTACCATTTGAACAGTGACCTCAGATGCATCGTTACCCCAAGATTGACGGATGTAGGTAATGACACCGGCAATGTCTTTGTCGCTGAGCGCCAGACCACCCGGTCCAAAAGCAGGCATGTTACCGTTATAGGTATTACCCTTCACCTCAATCTTACCGTTCAGACCGTTGATCAAGATACGTGCGGTGACCTCTGGGTGTTCAGTCACCCAAGTCGAGCCGGCCAATGGTGGATAGACCCCAGGCACCCCATTACCTTCGGCTTGGTGACAAGCGACACATTGACTACGAAACACTTTGGCACCGCGGTCATATAGCGAAATTTCAACCGCCTTAGGCGCTCCAGCGGCCGGGTTGAAGTGTGGTGAAAAGGCGTTGGCCTGAAAATTCCCTGAATACTCGACTAGATACACCCCACCCCAAAAGCAAAGCGCGGCAAATACGAACATGAGGAAGATCGGCACAGGTGAA
The DNA here is from genome assembly GCF_033878955.1 of Coraliomargarita algicola. NCBI lineage: Bacteria > Pseudomonadati > Verrucomicrobiota > Opitutia > Puniceicoccales > Coraliomargaritaceae > Coraliomargarita > Coraliomargarita algicola. The sequence continues at coordinate 4,910,021 of NZ_CP138858.1, read as the reverse complement.
AAGCCTTCATGCGGCTCTTCTTTTTCACGCATGAGCTGCGCATGCACATCCTGCATGTGCTCATCCTGCATAGCAGCCTTTTCCAGAGCCTCGCGGCTGTTAGAATTGGAACCGGAATTGTGTTCGTGGTCGCTCATTATTCGCTGATCGGTGCCTCTGGGAGACTGTAATTAATTTTGAGGCTCAGTAGATATTCAACTAAGGCTTTGGCGCGACGTGTTGGCACGACCTCGTAACCTGCCTCTGGTGCATACTTGGAATCCGGTGGAAACTTGAGTGCATCCGCGGAAGCGGTGCCATCGATTTCACGCAGTTCATACAAAAATGCAAATGGAGGCATCGTAGAACCTTCGGATGTGATTTGTGGATTGTAGAGGTGTAAATGGTGCCAGTCGCGGCCACCTTGTTGGAAGATACGCCCCCCCACATTGGCCAAATCAGGCCCGGCACGCATCGTGCCTAGTAAAACACGATCCTGGGTGATGTAATCACGGGCTACAGTTTGACGCGAGCCCCAACCACGGTCGATATCTGCACCGAATCCAGAACGACGAATTTGTTGAGTATGGCAATAGATACAGCCCATCGAGATGTAGACGTCTTTGCCTTGTTGCTCGATGCCGCCTGGCATGGCGGGGAAAAGAGTCTCTCCTTCTGGCATGACCAGAACAGTCGGATCCTCGTCCGAAGGCACTAATGTTTCAGTCGTGCGAGTCAGACTGCCGAGTTGAATGTGACTACTCAAGATCAGCCCGGTAAACGAAAAGGCCAATGCAAAGAAGATGCCGCAAAAAAGTAATGGTAAGTTTTTCATTAAACGATGCCTCCTTCCTTAGAATCATCGAGGAGGGTCGGACCTTGCTTGGCGCGAACAGCACCGGCAGCAAACAGCATCCAAGCGATATTAATAGCAAAAGCGATGTGCCCGATGGTGAGCATGACTCCGGAAATGGAACGCGCTTTTAACCACGGGATGGTATTTTGAACAGTTTCGAGAAAAGGAATCTCCGCATTGTTCATTTCAAGGCCTTGAATCCAGCCACCTGTTTGCAGGGCGACCACCATGACAGTGATACCGATCGCAGAGGCCCAGAAATGGATCTTGATCAAGGAAGCGGAGGGCCACTCACGCTTGAGTAAGCGGGGCATCATATAGTAGACGCCGCCGAACATAATCATGGTGAAGAAGGCGTAGACGCCGTGGTGAGAGTGCCCGACCGTGAAATGTGTAAAGTGTGTCACTTCATTGACGGAGCGCAAGGCCATGGCCGAGCCGGTCAGACTGACCAATGTATAGGAAATCGCACCAAAGACGATGAAACGTAGCGTCGGGCTGCGCCAAACTTCTTTGTGCAGGCCGACCACCGACATGTGGTGGTTAATCCCGACCACGATGACTGGAATCACCATCATCACCGAAGCTACGATACCTGCAGAAATCAACCAAACCGGAATCGGACCCCCAATCAAGTGGTGCACCCCAGCCCAATTGTAAAAAATGGCCAAGGCCCAGAAGCCGAGCACGGACAAGTAGTAAGAATAGATCGGCCGGCCCAGCACTTTCGGAATCAAATAATAAGCGGTGCCAAGCGCCATGGGTGTGAGCCAAAGCCCCAGCACATTGTGCGCGAACCACCAATTAGTCACCGATTGCACGACACCACGTGCGGGGAACCAGATGATCATGGTTTGAGCGATGACATAGAGCCACGGGAACCAAAACAATGCGGCCAGGATATACCACTGCGACACGTAGACGTGCTCGCCTTTACGGAAGCGAAAGGCCAATACCCCCCAGACACCGATCAATGCGTATGAAATCGCCAGCAAGGGTGTCGCGTAATGAGGGATCTCCAGCCATTCAACAGAAGTGATATCTCCCTTCAGAATGCCAAAGATACCGACAGTCAGGCCGATATTCCAAAAGATACCAGCGATCAGCAGAATCCCCTTGTGATTGATCGGCGCACGACAAAGACGCGCCATGATCCACAAACCTACCGCGAAAATAATATTATTCCCCCACCCGAGTGCCATCGCGTTTAAGTGAGCCGAGCGCACGCGACCAAAGGTCAAAAACTCGTAGGTGCTGGCAAAATCTGGCTCGTGCGCTTTAAAGGCTGCGAGTAAGGCAAACACAGTGCCAATCAGCAACCAGGAGACTGCTGATATGACAAAGAATAAAGAAGCTGAACGAATCGAAGCATCGATTGCGCTCAATTCCGCCCGCACAGCTAAGCTGTTTGATGAATACGGACTTTCGTTGGATGAGTTGGACATTAGGTGAATTAAAAATTGGGAATTAAGAATTCGGAAATTAAGAATGCTCGAATTAACGAATTAAATTAAACAACAACCTAATTCGTAATTCTTAATTCCTAATTATCTCTGTTCTTATTTTTCTTCTTATTCTTGGTTGGAAAAGAGTCGGAAACTTGGCCTTCCGGCTCCTCATCAGTAAATATAACTTTGGCTTGGGAATCGAAATTGCGCAGTTGGCCTTTTTTAGCCGACCAATACAGCATACTCACTGCCACAATGAAGAAAAGAACTCCTAGAGTGATCAGTGGCAGTATGCTGGTATAGCTATCGACGTCCATACCAGTCAATTATTCGGCGCCGTCCGCCTCCTGTGCCGCTTGGGTGTAAGCAGCCACGGTCAATTCCATCGCATCCGCGATAGGAATTGCCACAGTGCCCGCTTCTGCATTGATGACTTTATAGCTGCTGAGCTTTTCCAAGCCCGCGGCGCGCGCCTCATCGGCCTTAGCCTGACGATCGATTCCGGCCTGTGCATTGACCGGCTCCGGACGATTCGGCAAATAAGCGACGAAGAGAATAAGGCCGAAAATCAGGATTGCGCCCAGACCTCCGAGGAAGGAAAGCAATGAATTGCTCTTGGATACTTGAGTTGCTGACATCGTGATTACTCGCTGTAGTTAAGAGATTTAAGGATGTTAGGGTCGCGAACAGGAATCGGCTCGGCCTTCCCCATGCTACGGCACATTGCGAAGATGAAGATGCCTCCGACACCGATCAGTGCGGCGATATCGTATGGTGAGATCGAAAACTGGCGGACGAGATAGCCGGGTCCATGATCCGGTGTCACCATCTTGCCGGGAACGATGTTCCAGTAGAGATCGAGTACATGGAAGGTTAGAATCCAACCCGCCACAATGACTGTGCGCCAGACGACCACCTTGGTCTTATACCAAAGTAGCAATAGGAATGGAGTCAGGAAGTGGCCGAAAATCAAGCCCATGCTCACCCACCACCAGCTGTTGCGAGTGCCGTCGAAGTTCATTTCACGGATATTATACCAGAAGGTTTCTTCCGGAATATTCGCACTGTAGATGAGGAAATACTGTGAGAAGCTAATATAGGTCCAGAAAATGGTAAAGGTCAGCATCAAGCAACCGAGGTCGTAACGGTGCGATTGCTTGAGGATGCCCTTCAGGTATCCCTTCCAAGACAAGATCACACAGAGAATCAACAATGTGCTGATCGCGGCACGCATGCTCGCAGCGAAGAACCAGACACCATACATGGTGGAGAACCAGTGGTATTCGAGTGACTTAAACCAGTCGATCGCACCAAGAGTCATCGCAATCGAGGTCAAGAACAGTCCCAAAGACGACAGACGACGTGCTTTGTGGGTATTATTAATATCCCCGGTCGTATCCGTGTCGAAAGACCAGCGGCGCAAGAGCCCCGAAACTAGAATAAAGACGCCGAAAATACCAATCGCACGAATCGCGAAGAAAGGAATGTTCAGGAATGGCGACTTCCACTGATAAAGCGGATCTTCACCGACCGTGCCGTGGCCTGGCAAGGCGTTGTGACCATCCATCCACTTCCAGAGCAAACCTGGATTCTCGTGCAGGAATGGAATCGCCAAGAGTGGCAAGAACAGGACCAGCAAGTAAGGAAAGGCCGCCATACCATGCTCACATTGGCGACGGATGATCGTCGGCCAGCGGGCATGGAAGACATACCAGATTTGCGTCAAGAAAAGCATCCCGATGGCGATCGAGAGCCAAAAGCCGATGCCGATGAGCCAGCTCATGATAGGACGCACGTCACCGTCGTCCCACCCCTGCTTGAAACCGAAGAGTGCAATAACGATGCCGACGATGCCGACAACCAGAGCGATTAGCCCTACGTTACTACCTTTGGAGTTAGTTGTATCCGAACTCATATAATTAAAATCCCAACTCTGTGCGTTGTACGGAGGTCAGCTCTTCGACATTCGCGTTTTGCGAAAGTTGTAGAGCGCGAACATAAAGGACAATGGCCCAACGTTCTTCTGGTGAAATACGATCATTGAAAGGGAGCATCAGCCCTTTACCATTAGTGATGACATCGAAAATGTGACCATCCTCGACGGAGCGCAGACGAGCATCATGATAGCTGGCTGCGAGCACTCCGTATGGCTTGGTCACTCCATTACCATCACCGGCAGCGCCGTGACATGCGGAACAAAAGATGTCATACTTTTCTTTACCCTGCTGGATCAGCTCGTAGCTAACTTCGACGGGGATCTTTTTAACAAGCGAACCATCGGCATTCTTACCTTGGTTGAAGGCAGTATCACCGAGGCGAGTGTCTTCGAAGTCTTCGGAGAACACTTCGACTTGGTTGAAGTAATTACCACGAGCGACTGTGCCTGCGGGCACAGAGCGATCGTTGCGGCCATCGGCGAAAAATTCATTTTCTGCCTGTGGCTTATAACGCGCCTGGCGATCCATATCAGGAAAGACCTCCAGTGGCGGCTTGGTGCTGATCGAGCCGCGAAAACCGAGAATCGATACCGCTGCGATGATCGCAAAAACATAAATGGTTAAGAAGATACGCATGATGATGTCCTAGGCTGAGACCTCCTCAATGTCGGTTCCACCAATCTCTTCGAGAAATCGGCGTGTGGCGACAGGATCGTATTGACCATCGCGAGCTTCGATCGCGATGACGAGACGGTCTCCGGAGACTTCCAGAAACTTGTCACTGTTAAAGAGTGGGTTGTAGTGCTGCGGGAGCAAATTGGTGATAAACATGCCGCCCAGAGTGCCGAATGCAGAGAGCAGAATAGTCAGCTCATACATAATCGGGAACGGGAAGACGGGACTGAAGAATGGCTGCCCCCCCACGATGAGTGGATAGTTAAATGCATTCATAAACCACACAATCGTCATGCCCAAAGTGAAACCACTGACGCCACCACAAAAGGTGAAGACAGGCACTTTAGAGCGTGGCTGGCCTTGTGCAGCAGGCATACCGTGAACAGGGAACGATGAATACGTGTCCCACTTTTTGTAACCGGCATCCCGCACCTTTTCTGCCGCGTGGAAGAAAGCTGGTGTATCGGGAAAGCTCGCGATGATTCCGTATGATTCAGACATTAGTGATGGTCTCCTTTCGCGTCACCGTGGTGACCATGTGGGTCGGCGGCTGGCATTACGAATTTAACTTCCGCAATCGGCATGAGTGGGAGGAAGCGTAGGAAAAGAAGGAAAAGGACGCTGAAGAGGCCGAAGGTGCCAAAGAATGTCAGGATATCGACCATTGTTGGCGAGTAGTAACCCCAGCTGGAAGGCAGGAAGTCATTGGCCAGCGATGTGACGGTGATCACGAAACGCTCGAACCACATCCCCACGTTAATGAAGATCGACATGACCCAAACCAAAGCCCAGTTCTCGCGAACTTTCTTAAACCAGAACAACTGTGGCGTGAATACGTTGCAGCTAAACATCATCACATAAGCCCACCAGTATTGACCAAAGGCACGATTGATGAAGGCGAAGCTTTCATATGGGTTGGCGCCATACCAAGCGATGAAGAACTCCATGATATAAGCGTAACCGACGATCGAGCCAGTGCCCAAGCAGATCTTACACATATTGTCGATGTGACGCTGTGTGATCAGATCGTGCATGCCATAAAGTGCACGCAATGGGAGCATCAGCGTCAGCACCATACCGAAACCGGAGAAAATCGCACCTGCCACGAAATATGGTGGGAAGATGGTCGTGTGCCAACCAGGCAAGACCGCCAAGGCAAAGTCGAACGAAACGATCGTGTGCACGGAAAGAACCAGTGGCGTGGAGATACCGGCCAGAATCAGGTAGGCCATTTCATAGTTGCGCCAGTGATTACCCGCATTGCGCCAGCCCATGGCGAAGATCGCATAGAAGTTTTTACGGAAAATATCCATGCCCTTGGCCAATGCCCCCGCACCTTCGTAGGCGTTCTTTTTGAGGCGTTGCACCGCACGGTCACGCAGCACGCTCAGGTCAGGAATCATTCCCATATACCAGAAGAGCACAGAGACGGTGCCGTAGGTGGAGACCGCAAACACGTCCCACTCCAGTGGCGAACGGAACTGAGGCCAGATACCATTGGAATTAGGAATCGGGAAGAGCCACCAGCCGAACCATACACGACCGACGTGGAAGAGCGGAAAAATACCCGCACAGACCACCGCGAAAATGGTCATCGCTTCCGCCGCTCGATTAATCGAGGTCCGCCAGCCTTGTTTCAACAAACAAAGCACCGCGGAGATCAGTGTGCCGGCGTGGCCGATACCGATCCAGAAAACGAAGTTAACAATCGCCCAGCCCCAGTTGATCGGATTGGCCAAGCCCCAGACCCCGACACCGGAGCTGACGAGCCAGAGCAAGCCGAGGCCTGTGAAGGACGCTGTCATGAGCGCAACCGCCATACAAATCCACCACCATGTGGGGGTCTTTGTCTCGACGATGCGGCAAATCTTGTCAGTTACCCAGTTGAAGTCACGGTTGTTCGTAACGAGGGGCTGTTCTTGGAGCTCAGCGGGCTGCACTTTGGCCAACAAAGCGGCCTGTGTAGCATCCATTGAACTATCTTGAGTAGTCGTAGCCATTTGAATCGGTTCGCAAGTGTTAGAGATTAGTGAGCGGCAGGTGCGGCTTCATGTTGATGAGAGGAGTGATCGTCGGCACCATGTGCATCGTGGCCGGGAGTCGCGTGTGCATCGTGCGCGCCGTGGGCATCGCCGTGTCCGGCTCCATGGTCGCCCCCGCTGCCGTGGCCGTAACGCTCATCGTATTGAGCATAGGCATATGGCTTCTTGTATGCATCGGGCATCTTTGGATTTGGATTGCGCAAACGTGCCAAGTAAGTGGTGCGTGGGCGTGCATTGAGGTAGCCCAAGACAGAGTAATTACGATCACTCGCCTTGATTTTCGACACCTCAGAGTTAGCATCCGAAACGTCACCAAAAGTGATCGCATCGGTCGGGCAAACTTGTTGGCAAGCCGTCTTGATTGTGCCGTCGGCAATCTTGATATTACCCGTGGCACCCGCAAGACGCTTTTGCTCGATCTTGGCGGACTCGATACGCTGTGTGCAGTAAGTGCATTTCTCCATCACACCACGCATACGCACAGTGACATTTGGATTCTTTTGCATCTTATGCAGTTCTGGCTCGTCGACCGGACCGAGTGGGCCCTTATAGACTTCGCCGATCTGACGCTTATTCCAATCAAAGAAGTTGAAGCGACGCACCTTATAGGGGCAATTATTCGCGCAGTAACGAGTGCCAACGCAACGATTGTAAGCCATGGTGTTGAGGCCTTGAGTGTCGTGAACCGTCGCATTCACAGGGCAAACCTGCTCGCAAGGTGCATTTTCACAGTGCTGGCACATGACGCTCATGAAAGAGACCTGCACATCCTCGGGAACTTCCGTCTGGTCGTATTTTTCAGCCGAGAAATAACGATCGATACGCATCCAGTGCATTTCGCGACCACGCAGGACTTGGTCTTTACCGACGATAGGAACGTTGTTTTCACTTTGGCAGGCGACCACACAAGCGGTGCACCCGGTGCAACTGTTCAAATCAATCGCCATCCCCCACTGTTGAATATCGGGATATTCTTTGCGTGCCTCTTCGCCCTGCCAAACTTTAACATTGGGCGCAGGATCAGCAAAGCTGGGGTGCTTGTAGGCTGAGTTACCACGGAACTGACCAACGGACTTTTCTTGCAGCGACTTGCCCGCATCCTTACCGTAATTGGCAGGTGCATGTGACTCGACGCCCATCTTGTTGGCAAATTCAGGGTTCTTCTTATAGTAATCGACATTACCCTCGCGAACGATCGCGCGGCCTTCCATCGACCAGTGCTCCTGTGTATTAGCCAGTGGGCTGACTTCGGAAGTCAGTTGCAAGGCAGCTCCGGTGGCGACACCCAGTGCATCCGAAGAGCGCACTGCATAGGCATTAAAACCAACGCCAGCACCCACGCGACCGACCACTTCACGACCTAAGCCGAGTGGCAACACGACTGTGTAATTCGCCATACCAGGCACGACGTGAATGGGGCCCTTAACGGTGCGGCCATTCAGAGTGAGCTCGGCGACAACCGCTTGTTCTTTGCCGCGTTTGAACTCTGCCTTATTGGTTTGCAGCATCCCCTTCGCGCCCTCGAAGAACTCACTGTCCTTATTCATGGGCTTCTTGCTAGGGAAAATTTGGATGCCTTGCTGCTCTTCCAACTCTTTAGCAAGACGTGGGCTGATCAGGATCGCATTGTCCCAGGTCAGCTTGGTCATTGGGTCCGGGCACTCCATCATCCAACCATTGTTGGCGTAACGGCCGTCCCCGGCATGCGAACTCGCCGCAAAGCGCACGTCCAACTTGGAGGCGCTGAGTTCAGGCGCTTCGATTTCCGCAGCAAGCACGGCTGCGCTAAGATCCGCAGCGCCTGTCTTAACAGACTTGAATGCAGACCCGTCGAGCACACCATCGCTGAGGAATTTGTTAAAGTCACGACCACCTTGAGCCTTGAATGTGGCTTGCACGATGGCATACGCATCCGTCGTAGACGCACCGGCTAGACGCGCCAACAGCTCCAACTCACTAAAGGTCGGGAATAGCGGCTCGATCATCGGCTGCACAGGCACCAAGGTACCATCAAATGTGCGGCCATCCCCCCAGGATTCGAGGTAGTGAGATGCGGCGATCACCAAACTAGCGGCCTTCGCCGTTTCGTTCTTTTCGATACCGAAGTAAATGCTTTCGGCCGCCTTCGCTTGCGCTGCGGCCCAATCGAGATCGACCGGTGCACTGAAAACAGGGTTGCCACCAAGAATCACCAAGGTCTCAACATCGCCCTGATTCAAGCGCGCGACAGCATCGGCAATGCCCGCTGCGGCATCGGGCACAGACAGGTATTTGACAGGTGCAGACAACTTTTCATTGATCGCAATCACGATCGCATGCACCGACTGGGGCAGGTGCTCACCTGCCACAACGATCGCATGGCCCTGATTGGCAGCCAAATCGGAAGCGCACTCCTCGACCCACTTCGCATCGACGTGGAGTGATGCCGCAGCCTGCTTGGCACTCGCTGGAAGACTGACGCCCATAGCGAGGGCGACTTGCGCGATGAAGGCGCCCATTTGACTGCTGCTTAGACGCAAACGGTGATCCGCCATCGAGCCAGTCGAAGTCAAAGAACTTTCGACCGCATACAGGCGGCTCATCTTGCTCGCATCCTTCGAGTCCTGCACCTTGCGGGTCTTGACGAAGTCACGAGCCAGACCGATCGATGCATCGGCATTCAAAAGGAAATCGGCATCCAGCGACAGCACACGCTTGGCCTTGCTAAACTCTGGGATCGAACGCAGCGTTTGTCCGAAGACTGCCTTGGCAGCTTGCTCCGAAGTGCTCTGATCGATGGCCGTGTATTCAGTCCAAGTCGCCTTAGGGAAAGTTTTCTTAATCTGCGCGACCAGTGCGGCACGACTCGGCGAAGTGCTCGGCTCAGCCAAGAAGACCAGACCTTGGCCGTCGTCGGCAGCATGCGCCTTGTTGATGGCAGCGAGGCGATCACGTACCGCAGTTTCGCTGACACTGCTCTTGGTCGCACGATCCGGATCATAGAGATCCAAAATGCTCGCCTGAGTGTAAACCGAAGTAGCGCCGCCGTATGGCTTGTAGCTGGGATTACCTTCAATCTTAGTAGGACGCCCCGTATGCGTCTCAACGATCACAGGCACATTATCACGTGCACCGGGCTGCGAGGAAGTGTAATAGACCGGCACACCAGGAATCACATTCTCCGGCTGCTTGGAATACGGAAGGATTGTTTGCTCGGGACGACGGCAACCTGCCATCCCCAGACCGGCAAGGCCAAACGATGCGGCCATAACCTTCATAAATTGACGGCGATTGACACCTTCCATCTCGGAGGCACCTGCGGGAAACTCGCGCTCCACCCATTCCGAAAAGGCGGGTGTTTCAGCAAGATCGTCGAGGCTCTTCCAATAGCGAGGACCTGAAAATTCAGAGTTATTCATAGCTCAAATAAAATCGATTAACGGTGGCAGCCAGAACAGCTTTGCGGTGGATTGACCTTCCAGTCGTGAACAAAGCCAACAGCTTCCTTTTTAAAGTCTTCAGTATCAGGACGCTCCCAATCCAAGTTATAGACCTCTTCAGTGGGACGGATATATTCTTCCGGATTACGGTGACAGTCCAAGCAGAAGGACATGCTAAATGACTGCTCGTGCTGCACGACATCCATCTCGTCGATACGACCGTGACACTCCACACAGCTTACGCCGCGATTTACGTGCACCGAGTGATTAAAGTAAACATAGTCCGGTGTCTTGTGCACACGCACCCAAGGGATCGGCTCGCCCGATTCGTAGCTGGCCTTGACCGGCGCCAACATCGGATCGTCTTTACGCACCATACTGTGGCAGGTCATACATACATTGGTGCCCGGCACATTGGAATGCTCGGAACGATCCACAAAGGTGTGGCAATAGCGGCAATCAATGTCCAACTGCCCAGCATGGAGCGCATGACTAAACGCCACCGGCTGCACCGGAGCATAGCCCACACGCGTGTATTTAGGCGTGGCATAATACGTCACCCCCAAGGTAACCGCTGTCACGGTCAGGATAACTGCCACAATTACTTTAATCGGGATCGTGTTGACCCACTTAGGAAATACATTCGCCATTGCTTCTAATTAGTAAATTCGGTGAACCTTAAAATAATTGAGAGCTCGTTAAGAGCTCCCTTAGACCTTGCGCGCTACAGCTCCCTTAGCTGTGCGAACCCGAGCCATTGCACTCGATGATATGCCCTGCGAGGCTGTTTGTGTTCGATCACTGCGATCACTGCGACTTGAGCGCGCAATCGACGAAACGGCAAAGACCCCAGCTACTGCCAGGCCTGCGCGTTTTAGAAATCCTTTTCGGTTAGTGGTAGGTTCGCTGTCCATGCGTCGTAAAAATGCACTGTTAAAAGTGCCGCTAATTGGCATGGCAACCGTTTTTTGCAACAGATGACAAAAGAGTGGAACTTATTCCGACAATCAGTGTAGCGAATGAGTATCAGTCTCAATAAATGCAAGCGCCAATCGCCCCTCAACCCGCATAAAATAAGGCTTTCTCAGAATTCAAGCCACTTCCAACGCCACAAAATGTTAAGATTCACATAAAACTCAGGCGGAGCAAAATAAGCAGACTACATAAGGACCATAAGTGACACTATTGTCACAAATTATGCGCTCAGCATCAAGCCCCCGAATACTTGCTCAGCGCACGGGCCGTGACCAAAAAACTGGAAACCAGCATAATCAACGCAGCCGCTACCGGATGCAAAAGCCCCGCAGACGCCAGCAGCATCCCCACAATATTATAAGCGATCGCGTAGATTAGATTCCCCCGCAAGCGCCGGTGTATGTCACGCGCCATGCCAATCGCATGTGGAATGACTTCAACTCGATCTGCCGTCAATTGTGCCATCGCAACCGATCTCGCCAGACCTGTGCCGGAATGCATCGCAATCGAACCGCTCGCCCGTGTCATCGCAACGGCATCATTGATACCATCGCCGACAAAAAGAGGCGCATCCAGCGCCTCTCTGGAGGCATCCACACGACGCACTTTATCCGCCGAGCTCAAGCCTGACTCAATCTGCACATTCTCAGGCACACTCAACTCGGGAAAGGGATCGCCCGTCAATATCTCTGCCTCGATCCGCATCGCATCCAAGCGCCGCCAGACATCGTCAACCCCCGCACGCAAACGCTCCTGCAAGACAAAACACGCCACAATCCGGCCATCGACCAAGACATACACGCGCTTGCCCTGCTGCGCATGCAACTGTGCCGCCACAGCTTGCAGCGCTCCATCAGAGGCAACCAGGCTGGCCTCCCCCACTTGAACGACATGCAATGCAGTCCCCAAAGACAGGCGAAACTCCAGCCCCTGCCCATTCAACAAGTGCAAATCTGTCAAAGCCCCGCCAGCGGTGCCCTTTCCCCGTAGCGACGCCGCGCCAGCGGCGTCGCCTCCCCGTAGCGATGCCGCGCCAGCGGCGTCTCCTCCCCGTAGCGATGCCCCGCCAGCGACGTCCTTTCCCCGTAGCGATGCCGCGCCAGCGGCGTCTCCCGCATTCGCCTGCAAATACTGCACCACGGCCCGCGCCACGGGATGCACGACACTCGACTCCGCCTCCAAAACAGCCGCCAACAAGTTCGATCGATCCACAGGCAAGTCAGGCTCCACCCACAGCTCTGTCACTCGCAAGCTGGATTCACTCAAGGTGCCGGTCTTATCAAAAAAGATCCGACGCGTGCGCGCCAGCGCATCGATAAAGGCGCCCTCCCGACTGACCAGGCCCATTTGCGCCAAACGAAACAGTCCCTGCGAAATCGCCACCGGCGTGGCCAGCCCTAATGCACACGGACACGCCACCAACAGCACGGCCATACTATTCAGCACAGCATCCACCCAAGTGCCCATAAAGCACCAAAAGATCGCCGTCGAAAAGCTCACCCCGACCACCACCGGTAAAAACACCCGAATCAATTGATTCGCTTGAGTCTGTAAATCAGAAGGTCGCCCATCTGCCGCTTCCACTGCATGTAAAATTTCGTCGAGCTCACGACTGCCCGCGGCACGCTCGACTTTCATTTCGAAACGACTATCCACCGCCCAAGTACCTGCGCGCACACGATCGCCCATACGCCGCACCACTGGCAAAGGCTCCCCCGTCAGGGCGGTTTCCTGCACATAGCCCACACCGCTGCAAATCACCCCATCGAGGGTAAACGCCGCTCCGGGATCGACACGCACACGCGCCCCCACCGGCACCTCGGAGACCGCCTGCGACAGCCACTCGCCGCCCTCTTGCCAAACAAACGCACGATCAAAGCGCTCCCGCAAACGGGCACTTTCGAGCTTCATCTGCGACTGCGAACGCTCGCCCAGCATGCGACCGAAGGTGTAAATTGCGATGACGATTGCCACCACCTCATAATACACAGAGCCCTGCCCAGTCACTGAGCCCACCAAAGAACCCACAAACGCCCCGAGCAAACTCACCGTAAAGAGCCCCTCGATCGAGAGCCGCCGTCCCCGCAGCATACCCCAAGTCGAGGCAAATAGCGGGCCCCCTAAAAATGCCATCACCACGATCGACGAGAAGATCAGCCCCCCGTGTAAGATCCAATACGGCAGCGAAGCATACGCAGGCGGCGTCATATTAAGCGCCAGGGAAAATACCATCCCCTGCCCCGCAAACACACCTGCAATCGCGATCCGCAACCAGGCCCGCGACAGCTTCAAATCCAAATCATCGCACTCCCCCTCGACACGACAAACGATCGCAGATTTCGCTGAAGTGGACTGAATGCTATCTGGCATCGCGTAAAATCTACGCCTCCACTACATCCACACTGGTTGCGAGGTCGGATTGTGCTTGGGCATGCGGATCTGCTTGGGCTTGCTGCAACTTGCTGCGGTAACGTTTTAATTGCTGTGCGGTCAAAGTCGCCACATTACAAATGGGCTCCCCAGGCTTTACGGCGGGCATAGTGGCCATGCCTAAAATAATGCCATTATTGGGCGAGAGCAGCACGTTTTGCTCCACCCCCATAATACTATAGTTCGTCGCAATCGCTTGATCCGCTTCCACAAAATCACCGGGGCTTACGTGAAACTTCAAAATACCACCAACAGTTGCCCGCACCCACTGCATTTTACGCACCTTGGCCAAAAATGGAGGCCGGACCTGTGGCTCATCGATCATACCGAGGCTGGATAATACATTACGAATGCCCTGAGTGCCGATCTGCAACACACTCGGCTCCACCTTACAGGGCTCGCCGGCTTCGAGAATGATTGTAGGGCAGCCCCGTCGCGTCGATTCCCGGCGAAAAGAACCAAGCGGCCCCTTGCCATCGACCACCATAATGCAGCCGAAGGCCTCCGCCAAGCGCCGCGCATCGGGATTTGTCAAATCGGCTCGTATGTTGGGAAAATTCGTGCGTTGAGCTGCGGCGGTGTGTAAGTCGATACCATAATCGCATTTATCCACCAGCTCCGTCATCAAGGTGTTTGCAATGCGCCCCGCCAGACTCCCTTTCTTGGAACCGGGGAAGGAACGATTCAGATCCCGGCGGTCGGGCAAATAGCGCTCGTGTGTTTCGAAACCGAAAACATTCACCACCGGGGCCAGCACCAAAGTGCCGCACTTTAAAGCGACAGTCTCGCCAAAAAGAAAATCGTGAATGATACCAGTGCCATTGACCTCATCGCCATGAATGGCAGCGGTAATAAAAATAGTCGGCCCGGGCTTCTTCGCCCGCATCACGCGTAAAGGGATACAAATTTTATCTCCTGTGTAGGTCTCCGAAATTTCAAGCCGCACATCCTTGGACTCCCCCGGACGCACGCGTTCACCCGCGATCGAAAATGTCTGCGCACGCGCCATACTACGAAGCACCTCCTTCCGTGGGCATCTTCTTCAGCTTACGCCGCTTTTTCTTGGCCAAGCGTTCCGGCAAAAAGGTGCTCAAGGCTATCTGGCTGCCATAGCAGAGCAGGCAGTCGCCTTCCATAATCTCACGCTCTTTACGTGGATTCGCGATTTGCTCGCCGCCACGTGAGAGGCGCAACACTACAATATCACGCTCACGTAAGCCGCTGGACTCGATCGTTTGCCCCACAATCGGTGCATTGGGCGCAACGTTAAATTCAGTCACGGTATAGCCCTTAGTCAGCGAAAGGCGCTCGCGGATATTAAAGTTACCGAACTTGATTTGCTCTTCAGTGAACTGGATAATTTCACCGGCTATATCCAAACCAGTGGCCCCTTCAATGCCTTCCAAGCCTGGAGAAGAGTTGACTTCCATAATCACCGGCCCGTCTTTGCCTTCAAGCATATCCACACCCGCGACTTTCAGGTTTAGAATCTGTGCCGCTCGCACTGCGGTGCGCTCGTAAGCTTCGTCGAGTTTGACCACTTCAGTCTTTCCACCGCGGTGTACATTACTGCGGAATTCTTGCCCCACAGCCGTTCGCCGCATTGCAGCCACCACACGGTCGCCCACCACGAAAGCGCGGATGTCCCGCCCTTTGGACTCGGAGACAAACTTTTGGACCAGCACATTCTGTTGCACACTGGAGAGCGTCTCAATAATCGCCTCGGCCACTTTATTGGACTCGGCCAAAATCACGCCTACACCTTGCGTGCCGGAGAGCAGCTTGATCACTACCGGAGCGCCGCCCATCTCTTGGATCGCCTGTAAGATATCCTTCTGATTGCGCACAAAGGCAGTTTCCGCAATCCCGATATCATGGCGACTGAGTGCCTGCATCGAGGACAGCTTGTCGCGCGACGCTAGAATGGATTCGGCCGTGTTCAGGCAAAAAGTGCCCATTTGCTCGAACTGGCGCACCACCGCAGTACCGTAAAAGGTGACCGAGGTGCCGATGCGGGGGATAATCGCATCGTAGTGCGTGATCGGCTTGCCCGCATAGGTCACGTCCGGCTCGCCTTGCCGTAAATAAAGGCCAAATTTAAGTGTGTCAAAAATACGTACCTTATGTCCGCGCGCGAGTGCGGCTTCACGTAAACGTTTCGTCCGATATAGTCTGGGACCACGAGAGAGGATAGCGATATTCATATATGCGGATTAAGTAGCGACGACTGTCCCTGATCGCCTATAGTATCAAACGCTGACGGTGGGCGGTTAGGGACAACCGCCGAAAGCCGGAAAGTAAACTCATTCGTCCAAATCACGGACTTTTCTGCGTGGACCTGTGACGTGTTTTTGCGAAGAATCGACAAGAAAATCACCTTCCAGCGCTTTTCGTCCTAAAAGTATGCGACAGACCATGCTCTCGCGCGACACCAGACTGAACTCGACCTCCTTTAAGCGGCCATGAATCACCACGTTTGTGCGCACAAAATAGCGCTCATGTTGCTCCCCATTACTAGAGCGCACATGAGTCTGATGGTCGATGGGGGCCACCACCGTCTTGGTGCGTGAGCGATCTTTACGATCCAACACGATATCAAACTGGATCTGATTCCCCGGCAGCTCCACCACATGGCTCACGTCCAGCGCCGAGCGCCGCGCACCCGTATCACTTTTAGCAATAATCGCTTCGATTCCCCAATCCGGCAGGTCGACCGTCTCCTTCCAGCCGATGATTTTAAGCTTCTTCGTGCTCACAACTTACCAGATGCCACGCTCACCCTTTTTCAGCGACTTAGCCACGGCGACCAATAGCTGCACTGTGTGCTCGATATCTTCGAGGTCCACCATTTCACTCGGTGTGTGCATATATCGCAGCGGGATCGAAAGCAAACCTGTGGCAATACCAGCTTGAGCCACTTGTATCGCACGCGCATCCGTGCCGGTCGGCCGTGGATCGGCTTCGACTTGGTATGGAATATTATTCTTCTCCGCAGCACGGATGATGTGCTCGAAGATAACTGGGTTGATATTCGGACCGCGACAAACGATCGGGCCACCGCCCTGCTTGAAGCTGCCATATTTACGATGATCGCAATCGGGCGAATCCGTTGCGTGCCCCACATCCACCGCAATCGCAAAGTCTGGATTTTCAGAAAATGCCGCCGTCATTGCCCCGCGAGTGCCGATTTCCTCTTGCGTGGTGGCGGCCGCAGTCACCCGTGCTTCCAGCTTGCCTTTCGCCAAGCGGCGCACGGCTTCCATCACCGCATACGCACCCGCCTTATCGTCGAAGGCACGCGCGACGCCCACACTGCCACGCACCAATTCAAAACTTTGATCGTACACCGCGGTATCTCCGATACCGACCACCTTTTCGGCCTCTTCGCGACTATTCACCGCGATATCAATCCAGATTTCATGCGTCTCTGGCACCTTCTTACGATCTTCTGGGCTCATCAAATGAATAGCCCGCTTCCCCGTCACCCCCTTGACGATGCCGTTCTTGGTCAAAATTGAAACACGACGTCCCGAGATCATCGACTTATCGTGACCGCCCAAGGTGTCGAAATACAGAAAGCCCTGATCATTAATATAAGTGATAATCAGTCCCAGCTCATCAATATGCCCCGCAAAAAGCAGTTTCGGGTCTCCCTCCGGATTCACCGTCGCAAAACGATTCCCCATAGTGTCGCGGCGGTAGGCATCGACTTCGTCTTCAACATACCGATCGACCACTGCTTGCGCTTCATATTCTGCGCCAGTCGGTGATCGTGCATCCAGCAGATCAACCAAAAACTCAGGAGCTTGGTAAGCTTTGTTCTTCTTAGTGGTGGCTTTCTTCGCAGTTTTCTTTTTAGGCATACGGCTACTGTTACGCTTCGTTTTCGGATAGCAAAATCATTTAGCATAAAAAATGCCCCAGATTCCAGGAGAGCCCCCCGCTCAAGCCCGGTATTCCGGCTACAGCGCGAATCATGCCCCTGAAATACCTAACCTAATATTTCTAGAAGCCACTGACTTCCAGCAGCTTCGTTATAGCCAGCTTGAATCGAGCAATTAAAAGCGTCCCGGATGCGTAAAAGGGGGTTGATTTTTAATAGTAAACGAGCAAATTTCAGCACCATGCGGAATGTCCGCTGCTTATGAGCGATCCAAATTTCGACCATTCTGAAGGCGACTGGGATGAATTCTCCAGTGAACCATACTGGAGCGAGTCCCAGTGGCGAAACTATCTAAAAGGTTCCGACCGAGATACTGTGCGCTTTCTCAGCATTTATAATAGCGTGAAAGATAAGCCCAATCACCTCGACGAAGTCGCGTCTCTGATGGGCTGGGATGCGGAAGACATCTCCATGACCGACGAGTTCAGCTTCATGGAAAACCCACAGGACTCCGACGACGAGCCCTCCAACGCGCTCAACGACGATGATGAGGGCGATGAGAATGAAGGCGCGCCCTATACGCTGCACCGCCACCCGGTCTTCGTGGTCACGCGCTCACTCTATCGCTACTTACACCAAAGCTGGGAGCACTTCATGGTGCACAGTGAATACGCCATTTCCCCCAAGCTCAGTTGGGACTATGCCAATAGCCTGCACCAGGCGGAAATGAACGTGCTACTCTCGATCCAAGCCCTGGATCTCGGCGATTTCGGCCTCTCGATTTGCCATCTCAAGAACAGCTTGAGCGCGCTGAATCAAACTTTGCACCTGCTCAACCAGCTCACTCACCCCAACGAGGCCTTGGTCAATGGTTTCCGCACAGAAGCGCGGATCCGGCTCTTCGACCTGCGTGAGCTCTGGATACGAGTCATGGGCGACTGCCGGCATGAGTGCCAACGCCGCCCGGGTGATCAAGACTAGTCGCCGTCTGGACAATAGACAAATATGCCCGACATGCCTGAGATGCCTAACATACCCGACATGCCCGACATGGATCTGTAATGAGCTCCCTACGAAGCTACCTCTTCCGGTTGACCCATGCGACGCCTGAACGCAAGGCCAGCCGTGCGCATCTGAAGTTGGCCAAAACCGGCGACACTGAAGCCTACCTCGCACTCGCGGCGAATTATTTGGACCTCTCACTGGTCTACTTCGGAGGCTGCCTCCGCGAGTCTCCCACGACACGTTTTGCCCGGGTGGAGCAAGTTTTTACCGCACTGTGGCAGCACCTGCCCTACGCAGAGCGCGTCTCGGACTTCGAGTTCATGCTTGCCAGCGCATTACTGGATAATGCCCCCGACAACGGACCCCTCGCATCGCCCGAAGCACTGGTCACAAAACTGCGACTGCTGGCCCCCAAGAACCGTTTCGCCTTTATCGCCTACGAATTCGAAAACTGGCCCCTGCGCTGGGTCGCATTGGTCATGCGCATTCGTCCGCGCGCGCTCCATTCCCTACTCTCGCAAGCGCGCTGTGAACTCTGCGGCATTAGCTGGCAATCTCTGACCGCCGAAGAACGCCAATGCCTCGAAGATATCAGCATTTCGATGGATCAATCACCAAACTTGCGTGCCAACAAGGCACTGAGTAACCGCGTGGCCACATTCCCCCGAGTCAGCGAAATAAAAGCACTCTGGCTAGAACTACGCCCCGAACTGGTCGAAGTCCGCCATCGCTATTTACCCGAACCTGATGATCGCGAACAACTATTGGGCAATATATTAAAGGGCATTCGAACCGCTCCGATGACGCAGCCACCACTCGTGGCCCGTGTGGTCAACACCCTCCATTTCGCACGCCACGCCAAGATCAAGGTTTCTTGACCTCGCGCGATAGATACCCCCAATGTATCTGTTTCATCCCATGCCAATGTACCGCATTTTTTCTAATTGTCTTCTCATTCTCAGCCTCATCACTGCCACAACTCATGCGAGTCTAGTCAATGGCCCCATGCTCAGCCATCTGGAGATGCGCGAGGCCAAGATCTGGGTGCAGGCCGATGCGCCGTCCACCGTGCGGATCGCTTATGCTGCAAACGGACATGAAGATTCGCTCGTTTGGAGCAATCCAATCGAGACAGATACCGACAATGCCCACACCGCCGTCGCCACTCTGGATCAGATTGAGCCCGGCCAAACTTACAGTTACCGCGTCGAGCTCAATGGCGAACTCGTCAGCAGTCCGGCAGAATTCACCAGCCCGGCCAACTACTTCGACCGCAGCCCACCCCCCAATTTTAAAATCGCAGTCGGCGGAGCCCATTACGCCATCCAAGATGGCTTCGAGCCTCCCTACCAGACACTCGGTGGCGGTTACGATATTTTCACCACAATTGCAGATACCCAGCCCAGCCTAATGGTATGGGCCGGCAACACCGCACACCTCCGGCGTAGCGATTGGACCACACGCAGCGGCTACTTAAAGCGCTTCGCCCATGCGCGCTCCATCCCACAACTCCAAGCCCTGCTCCAGAGCATTCCCCATTATGCAACATGGAGTGAAACCGACTTTGGCGCACCACAGGGTGGCCAGCAAAGCACCACTCGCCCCATCGCCGAGGCCAGTTTCGAAGCCTACTGGCCACGCCCCATCGCAGTCGACCAGCTTGAAGGTGTCGCCACCCAGTTTCGCTATGCCGACGTTGATTTCTTCATGCTCGACGTGCGCAGCTACCGCAACGATACACCCGATGCATCCACCCGTATCCAAATCCTCGGCCAACAACAAATTACCTGGCTACGCCAAGCACTCATCCAGAGCACTGCCACCTTCAAAGTCATCATCGCGGGCGCTCCAATTTTAAATCCCGCCGACTCTCGCAGCAACCTCAGTTACGCAGAGAGCGAGCACACCGAATTCTTACAAATGCTGCGCGAAGAACGCATTGCCGGCCTATTCTTCATCAGCGGTGGCAAAAGTTACGGAGAACTCACCCGCTTAGTACACGCCAACAGCTACAACCTCTACGACTTAACCGTCGGCCCCCTTACCGCTCGCCCAGGTGACAACGCCGACGAACTCAACTTCTTCCGCCAGCCCGGTAGCAGCACCTTTGAGCGCCACTTTGCACTGATCGAATTCAGCGGCCCTGAAGAAGAACGCGTTCTCACCATTCGAGTCATGAGCATGGAAGGCAACGAGCTCTGGAGCCGCGACATCCCCGCCAGTTCACTACAGCCCGCCAACTAAGAGCCCCGGATTCAAGCAAGTGGGAAATACACCCGGGTCACGATCTCCGACTCCGGCACAGAGTCGATTTCGGTCACATACACTTCGAAGGGGAAGACTTTCTTACTCTGCTTAAACACCTTCTGGCGTCCGCGCAACATGCCCGCCGACCACGCATTACCAAGGTTTCGATACGCACCCGTATGTTCCACCACATAGGCATCCACCTGCGGCATCTCACGGTAAACAAACTCAGCTGGCAAAGCATCCGGTTTGGAAGCCACCGGAAAACATGCAGAATACTCCACCTCTGCCTTGGAAAGATCCCATTTCGAATAGATCGAAAAAGCACCTCCACTCAAACTCAGCTGATTCGCCTCAAAGAAAGCCTGTAAGCGCCCGAAATCAGTTTTCATACAATCCGGCATCTCGGCCAAAGAGCAGGTCCGCACCAGCCCCACATAGCGACAGCTTTCTCGCGTCTGCCCAGGAAGCAACTCAATCGTGCTCGGCACCGCACCGAGCTCCGCGAGGTCTTTGAGCATCGCAAGCCCCCGCTCGTAATCCATACCAATCAAAGTCTCCATCATCGGCCTCATAAAAAACAGGAAAAACGGCAAGGAGCCCTCCATCCGCCAGACCACACGCGTGCCGCCATTCTCCTCTGAAAAACGAAAACTGACTGCCGACTGCGACTTCCAAGGCTTCAAGAGAGACAACTGCATCTGCAAAGATTCATTCACTTGCGCATTCTGTATTCGCATCTCACCGCGCCCCACAATCGCGCCATCCCAGGCATACGATTTTCCATCATCGCCAAAAGACAATGCAGCGTCCTTCTCCGCACTCAACCAAGGCGACCACTCCGGCCATCGTTGAAAATCGCATACCAGCGCATAAACCAGCTCCACCGGAGCCTCAATCACAACAGAACGTTCAATCATCAGTTTGGGCATACTCGATCCTCTCCAACATTAACATTTCACAAATGGCACCCCAGTCAGGCCGAGAAATGCCCCAAGTGCAATTCCAATACACCAATACAGACGCCGCAACAAAACCACCCAACCTAGCAGCATGATCCCCCCGAGCCTCAAATATCATTAAAAACAGTCTCCGGCCCACAAAGATCCGACGATCACCAAAGACTTTTATCATAAATGGAGCCGAAGATCGGATTTGAACCGACGACCTACTCATTACGAATGAGTTGCTCTACCAGCTGAGCTACTTCGGCCTGCCATTAAAAATCTAAAGTTCGAAATTTGTGACGGATTCCCAGGAATGCAAGCAAAAGGAGAGTCAAAAATTAAAAGGAAGTGAAGGCAGCAAAATGTCACCAACGTAATGGCATTGATTCAATTCTCCCGCGAAAATATCGGTTAATTTTGACCGCACGAGCTTTAGCGAAAAGTGGCCTGATGAGAAAGGATAAGCGGTCTCCAGCTATGCTGTAATTCATCGACCTAAAGCAACAGATCAAGACGTCCCCTCCCCGGTTCAGAGAACCGAGGCCACTTGAACACATCAAGGTGAAGCTCCGACGAGAGCTGTGGTGTGGGAGCATGTGCAAGTCGGGCAGCGCCGCGTCCACCAGCGACACAATACATCTAAATCACAAGCGCTCATGGAGAAAATCATTCTGCCCCAAATGATTCTGCCTAATAAATCCCCACAAGACGCCCCCCAGCGTGCTCTAGCGTTTTTTACCGCGCTTACTACTGTTAGCGTTGTGGGCGGCTTTGACTTGGGTGATTCGTTTACGACGCTCAGGGTGCTTGGTGTCGAGCTTGGCGGCATCGGGCCCCATCTTCTTGAGACGCGCCTTATTTTGCAAGGTGTCGTTGTGACGGTGCGCGTGTTCGCCCTCGCCCTCTTCATAGCGGCGTTCCTTCCCGACGAGATCAAAGCGCACGGGGCAACCATCCAGACGGAATTCGTGAATGATGGCCTTTTCCAAATAGCGGCGATAACTCGGATCAAGTCGCTCGATGCGATTGCAGAAGAAGCGTATCCGTAAGGGACGTGAACCTGTCTGCACAGCGTAAAAGACCTTGAAGCGTTTGGTGCCCACGATCTTGGGCGCACGTGCTTCGAAGAGGTCTTGAATCACACTGTTGAGCTTCCCGGTGGACAATTTCATATCCAGCGTAGCCTGAATCGACGCGGCCGCGTTGAGCATAGACTCGATTTCAAAACCGGTGGCCGCGGATACAAACAGTACCGGCGGATTGGGCAGGAAGAACATCTCTTTGCGGAGTGACTCTTCGTAGCTTTTCAAAAAGTGCTTTAAGTTCTTGAAGCCTTCAATCGGATCATGCGTCCAGCGGTCGATAATGAGGTCCCACTTGTTAACCACGATCACGAGTGCACGGCCTGCATCGAGAATCTCACCGGCGAGGGCCTGGTCTTGCTTAGTGACACCGTCCACGGCGTCGATCACCAGAAAGACGACATCGGAGCGCTCCATCGCGGCCTGTGTGCGTACACTGGAGAAATATTCAACAGGACTGTCCACTTTGCGCTTCATGCGCAGGCCGGCGGTGTCGGCGAGGCGGAACTTGAGCAGTTCGCCATCCTTATGCTGATAATCGAGATCGAGCTCGACGGAGTCGCGAGTGGTGCCGGGCACATCGCTCACGATGAGGCGTTTCGATTTGAGCAGACGATTGCCAATCGAGGACTTCCCGACATTGGGACGCCCCAGCAGGGAAATACGGATGCGCTTGGATTGGTCGGTCTCGCTCCCCTCTGGCTTCGGGCCTAGCTTCGTGTCGATGGCAGCCTCCAGCGCAGTGATTCCGCGACCGTGCTCGGCAGATACCAGTAATGGCTCTCCCAGTCCGAGGCTGACGAATTCGTCCGCAGCCGATTCGTGTTCTTCGAGGTCGACTTTATTCGTCACCAAAATCACGTGCTTACCATAGCGACGGAGCTTTTGAGCAACAATCTCGTCGAGCGTCGTAATGCCCTCGCGGACATCGACTACAAAGAGAATGACCGAAGCCGCCTGAATGGCGAACTCAACTTGCTCCTCGGCAGCCACCGAGATTTTCTTGGACGTCATTTCTATCTCCATGCCGATACCGCCGGTGTCGAGTAGAACGTAGTCATCACGGACTTCGGTGGAAATAAGGTCGCGGGTGACTCCGGGCATATCGTGCACGATGGACATGCGTTTACCGCAAAGCCGATTAAAGAGACGGCTTTTCCCGACATTAGGGCGCCCGACTAGGGCGACGGTTCTGGATGGATCGATCATAGTGAGTAGAGATACTGGAGCGTAGAACGCTCAATATCGATATTTTGAATTAATAGAATGATAGCGCAGACGTCCACCCCCAAGATTGCTCCAGGAGGTGGGAACTGACGCGCTGGGCGGATAAGTTAAGCGTTTTTGCTTAATTTATCAACATAGCGTTCGATACGGTCGGTGGCTTCGATAATGCGTTCGTAGCTAGTAGAGAAGCTGGCACGGGCAAAACCGGCGCCACTCGGACCAAAAGCAGTGCCAGGAACTACGGCGACTTCCTCTTGATCCAGCAGCCCCTTACAGAAGCTCAAAGAGTCGAGACCGGTGGACTGAATGGATGGAAAGGCGTAGAAAGAACCCTTGGGCGAGTGGCAGTCTAAGCCTGCTTCGTTGAAACGGCGCACGATTAGATCGCGGCGACGGTGATACTGTTCTTTCATCTTAGCCACGGCCGGCGCTCCGTTTTTAAGCGCTTCGATGGCGGCCTCTTGTGAGAGAATCGGTGCGCAGAGCATGCTGTATTGGTGCACCTTCATCATCGCTTCGATCAAGGGCTTGGGACCGCAGGCATATCCGATACGGAAGCCCGTCATGGCAAATGCCTTCGAGAAGCCGTGTAAGAAGATAGTGCGCTCCTGCATACCAGGCAGCGAGGCGATGCTGGTATGCTCACCCTCGAAGGTGAGCTCGGAATAGATCTCGTCGCTGATGACCAGCAAGTCCTTTTCGATCGCGAATTTAGCCAGGCGCTCCAGCTTGGCACGCTCGGTCACCCCACCGGTAGGATTGGTCGGGAAGTTGAGCATCAGTACCTTGCAACCGGGCTCCCATGCAGCTTCCACACGTGCGGGATCGATGCCGAATTGATCTTCGGCCGATGTGCCGACAGCGATCGGCTGTGCATGTGCCAGCACAATGCTGGGGCTGTATGAGACATAACAAGGCTCGTGATAAAGCACCTTATCGCCGGGGTTGAGCACCGCGCGCAGCGCAATGTCTAAGGCCTCAGAGACACCGACCGCGACCAAGACATCTGTTTCCGGTTGGTAACTGATGCCAAAGTTGTTTTCCACATAGGTGCTGATCTCACGACGCAGACGTATCAAACCGAGGTTATCAGTGTAGCTGGTCTTGCCCTTTTCGAGTGCAAAGATCGCCGCTTCACGGATGTGCCAAGGCGTGACAAAGTCGGGCTCGCCGATGCCGAGGGAAATCGCCTGTGGCATCGCAGCCACAATTGAAAAGAAATCGCGAATACCGGAACGGGGCAGCCCTTTTACATGGTCTGCCACAAAATGTTGACTGTAATCACTCATTACGGACTAACTGCGGGTTTATCTTCGCGTTCGCTGGGCGACAGAAGCAGATAGCCCTGCTCTTTATAAGCGCGCAGCATGAAGTGAGTCGCGGTCGAAAGCACTCCGTCAACAGTGGACAGACGCTCCGACACGAAGGAAGCGACTTCTCGCAGATCCTTACCGCTAGCAAAGACCAGCAGATCGTAGGCACCGGACATCAAGAAGCAGGACTCGACTGCGTCGAAACGTGCGATACGCGTGGCCAGACGGTCAAAACCGCCATCGCGCTCGGGGCTAATCTTTACCTCGATCACGGCGCGCACGACGTTCTCTTGCGCTCGATCAGGATTGAGCACAGGGCGCCAACCGAGGAAAACTTCTTCGGCCTTGAGGCGTTTTAATTCGGCTTCGATCTCGGACTCGGACAGGCCGAGCACCTGCGCCATTTGGGCAGTATTGAGATGCTCACCTTCGAGGAGCAATTGCAGGACGGAACTCATAAGCGCGCGAGTAAAGAGGGATTCTCAAAAAAAGCAATTGTGCAAACGAGCGATTTTCTACGGCAAAATAGCAGCTCTATTCGCACTGGCACGCCCAATGATCGGCGCCCCTAAGTCAAAGCGCACTTCAAGTCGCAGGCCAAGGAATTGATCGCAGCCAGCAAGGCCTCCACATCGCCCTCAAGTTGATCGGAATCCTCGGCGCGGCAGGTCGCTTCCAAGTTTTCGGCCAGATTCATACTTGTCTTGCAACCGAAGATACCAGCAACGCCCTTGAGTGTATGCGCAACAAAGTAGCAATCTTTGAAGGATTTTCGGCTCACCGCATCCTGGAGCTTAGCCACATCTTTGGGCAAAGCTTTTAAAAAGATGGGGGCCGTCGCCAACACATCTTCACGGTCCTCAGCGTCCATTGCCTCAAGTCGCTCTGCAAAAGCTCCGCGCCGGGACTCCGGACTACCGCCCGTTTCAGCCTCCACGCACTCAGCATGAAACGAGGCTGCTTGCTCCAGTACTTGCTTCAAAATTTCCACACGAAACGGCTTCGGGATATAATTATCCATGCCCGCCTCAAGGCAAAGCTCACGATCGCCCTTCATGGCATGCGCCGTCATCGCAATAATATACTGA
Source organism: Coraliomargarita algicola (assembly GCF_033878955.1). Lineage (NCBI taxonomy): Bacteria > Pseudomonadati > Verrucomicrobiota > Opitutia > Puniceicoccales > Coraliomargaritaceae > Coraliomargarita > Coraliomargarita algicola. The sequence continues at coordinate 4,883,468 of NZ_CP138858.1, read as the reverse complement.
CGTGGCAATCGACTCGACGCTTCATGGGCACGAATCACCCGTGTCGCCTCATAGCCATCCATACCTGGCATCTGAATGTCCATCAAGATGCAATCAAACGCTTCTTTATGCACCACTTCAACTGCTTCGTGTCCATTCTCTGCCAAAGTCACCGTGTGCCCCAACTTCTCTAAACGACGGCAAGCGAGGTCCTGATTGATGGGATTGTCCTCCACTAGCAAAATATGTAAAGACTTGGAATTTGTAACGGGCTCAAACGGCGGACGCGTCGGAAGGCGACCACTGGCACCGCCCACTTCAAATGTCTCAAGAATCACTTCCTGCAAAGTCGCCCGCTTGACCGGCTTGGACAAGGCGCGCGAGACCCCGATCTCTTTGGCACGTTCCGCCTCCTGATGATTCAACGATGAGGACAATAATATAATCTCTGTACTGCGTAAATCAGGACGCGAGCGCACCAGGCTTGCGAAGTCCAGCCCCGTTAATCCAGGCATCTGCTGATCCAGTAAAATCAAACGATAGGCATCGCCAGCACGAATCGCCTCCTCCAAAGCAGCTAGCCCGGACAGCCCATCATGCACCACATGACTGCGATACCCCCATCCCGCACACATTTGCTGATAGAGATCACAATTCGTATGATTATCATCCACAATCAACACACGCAAACCAGCCAACTCTGCATTAAAGGGCATCGCTTCGGCCCCGAGCTACTGGTCAGTTGAAAGGGAATCTCAAATTCAAAGCGGGCGCCCTTCCCTGGCTCACTAATCACCTGAACCGAGCCATCCATTAAGCGTATCAATTCCCGACAAATCGAAAGCCCCAAACCACTGCCACCGTATTTGCGAGTCGTCGACATATCGGCCTGTGTGAAGCTATTAAAAATCGCATCCTGACGATCTTTGGAAATACCGATTCCTGTATCGGTGACCGAAAAAAGAACACGCACCGCATCTTCTTTCAACTCCACCACTTCGGCACGCATCACCACTTCCCCGACATCGGTAAACTTAATCGCATTGCCTACCAAATTATAAAAGACCTGCTTCACGCGAGTGGGATCGCCCAGCATGTACTCCGGCAGATCCGTATCATAACTGACGACTAGTTCGATGCCCTTGGCCCGAGTGGCGGGTGTAAATTCTTCCGCCACCGACTCGATTAAAGTACGTGGACTGAAATTCAGGCTCTCTAAATTAAGCTGTCCCGCTTCAATTTTAGAAAAATCGAGCACATCGTTCACTAAGCTCAACAAAGTGGACCCACATTGCATCACAGTATCCACGTAGCTGCGTTGCTCGATATCCAACTCAGTCTCCCGACAAAGCTCGGAGGCTCCAATGATTCCGTTAATAGGAGTGCGAATTTCATGACTCATGGCAGCCAGGAAATCGCCCTTGGCGCGACTGGCCTCATGCGCTTCAGCAATCGCCTTACGTAGTTCCGACTCAGTGCGCTTCAAGTCGCTAATGTCTCGTGCCACACTCAGCGAACCAATAATAGCGCCTTCATCACTACGCACCGGCACAGTCGTCAACTGTAACCAATGCTTAGTGCCATTTTGAAAAACAAACAGTGAGACCTCATTGACCACAGGCCGACCGGTTTCAATCATCCGCATGTCCAGCGACTTCATCCAGGCCGCACTTTTCTCTGAAACGAAATCCTCAATTTTAGTATCCACCCCCGGAGTGTCCCCCCCCACAGCCACTGCTGAGCGAAAGGCCCGATTGGCCAAAATAAAATTCCCTTTGAGGTCACGGAAAAACACATACTCCAAGGTATTATCCAACAGAACCCGCAGCATATTCAGCTCACTCCGGCTGCTAAACCGCACCTCATCATTGACCACAGGATGCTCCAGCACGTAGAGCCACACTTGATCGGACTCATACGCCAGCCGCTCGAGAACCACCTCCACGGAATCGATCCCGTGCTTGTTCAGCTGTGGATAAATCCGCCCAGTCCACTTCGCTCCCGGCTCCAGCGAGCTCAGCTTCATCGCAAACGGTCCTTCTACCGAAAGTGTAAACAAGTCCGCAGCCGCAAGTGACTCTCGACAGCCATATACAGACTCCATCGTGTCATTAGCTGCCAGGACTTTTCCCGTGCTGTGAGAAAACACAGCAATGCCCCACGGACAGTGATCCGGTATAGAAATCAAGGGGTTGGATGCTGCTGGCATTTAGAGATAAGGAAAATCAACTGCGACTCTAAGACAAGAGCACGGAGCAAATAAGGGGATCACCTTAGCCAAATCAAGTCTCGATGTGGCAAGGAATCGAAGCATATGGCAATTAAGCCCCGCTGAATCAACATAGAAGATCGATTAATACCTCAAATAAGTTAATTCACGCACGATAACACCCCGATGGCCACTCCACATGTCTTAGCGCGCACCCTTGGAATCGCTCAAGAAAGCAACAATCTGTTGCCAGACCTCGCGACCACCGTCCTCTAGGATGTAATGCCCATGCTTAGGATATACCTGCGATTCCGATTGTGGAAAAAATGCTCTAAAGCGATCATGAAAGTGCATGCTAAAACAAAAGTCCCGCGCGCCCCAAACGAGTTGAATCGGTTTATCTGCGAGTTTAGCTAAGCCAAGCTCCACTTCCCGTAAAGTCGCATAAGAAGGATGCCCCTCGTGCAAAGGAATGTCTTTTACAAAGTTCCAAACCGCCACACGGTCACGCCAGCTTCGATAGGGCCACAAAATGCCGCGCTTGACCGCTGGCTTGAGCGGCGTTTTCACCGCCATGGTGGCCGCGGGGCCCGCAAAACCATTCAGCGCACGAATCACAAATTCACCCCAAACAGGCAGCTTGATAGCGGCGATTCGGAACGGAATACGCTTGGAGAGGAAAGCACCGGTATTGAGCAATACCAATTGATCCAAGGCCTCCGGACGACGCCCTGCGACGCCGCAACCGATCGCCCCCCCCCAGTCGTGCACAACCAGGCTGAAATGTTCGATGCCGAGATAGTCAATCAACTCTTCGATGTCTTCGATACGCTGCTTTAAAGTATAATTATAGTCCTCCGGCTTATCCGACAGGCCACAACCAATATGGTCAGGCACGATGCAACGAAAACCCGCCGCCTGCAGCTCCTTCACCAAGTTGCGATAATAAAACGACCAAGTCGGATTGCCATGCAGCATAATCACAACGGGCCCCGCGCCCTCATCCACATAGTGCATCGTAGCCCCGCTGCGCAGGCTCAATTCATGACTCGCGAAAGGATACTCCAATCGCACATCAGCGGGTAGTTGGGTTGCGCGCGCGACACTCATGCTTGGGGCCACTCCACGGCCATCATTATACTACTTAAACCACTACCGATCCCCAGCAGTGCAGCCTTCTGCCCCGCACAATACGCGCCCTGCTCCATCGCCGTTGCCAGTGTGATCGGACACGAGACCGAGCCAACATTACCCAGCGTTTCAAAAGTGGTAAAATCTTTGGCGAGGTCCAGGCCCAAGGCTTTAAACAGTTCGCGTGAATGTGCCTTGCCGACTTGGTGAGTGATGATTCGATCCGGCGTCTCCGCCGTCCATCCAGTGGCCGCGACAAATTGCGCCCACGCGCGAGTGGCCACACCAATCCCTGCCACCAAAAGTTCCTCCGAATCGGTCAACATCTCCAAGGCCTCGCCCGCACTATCCCCCTGACATAGCTGATTGTGGGAGGTATCCGTCTCCACCACCGCAGCAGTCATTAATGGACACGACTTTGGCGCCAAATCCTTACGACAAAGCACCGCCGCAACCGCGCCCGCTCCAATAGTCAAATTCGCAAAATACGGTTTGATCGACTGCCGGGTGAGCTCTGGCTGCATCAACTGCTGCAAGGTGTTTTCCACTAAAGGGCGGCCATTCTCTCCTGAACAAATCAAAGCACGCTCAATCTGCCCACTCTCGATCATACTCCCCGCCACCACCATGGCATTGAGAAAGCCCAAACACGCATTGGACACATCAAAAATCTGCGCCCGGCCAGAAAGCTTCAGCAAGCCATGCACATAAGCGGCCGTCGCCGGCTCCAGACGATCGCGACAGACGGCAGCATGTATCAATAAATCAATCTGCTCACGATCAAAAGAAGACTGGGCTAATACCGCCTCACCAGCTTGCGCCGACGCGACTGAGGCCGGCGTGCCCGCAGGGTAAAAACGACGCTCCTGAATGCCGGTCATCAGCTCCAAGCGCCCCTCAGGCAAGCGCAAACGTTGATAGACGGGCGCCAGTTTCGCTTCCACATCCGCCGAGGTCCACACCTCATCCGGGAGCGAATACGCGATCGATTCGATGGCTACATTTTTAAAATTCACAGTAGAGGAGATACGCCAAGCGCGATGTGAGTTGCGAGTGAAAAGTTTGCAAAGCAACAATCTCAAGCAATCGGAGCGATATAATAGCGCCCGGAAATACCCTCGATATCGTGATGATAATAAAAGCAACTCGGATCCGCAGCTTGAATCGCGGCCACCATTTGTGGCAATTCCTCGTGTGTAATAATCGTCCGCACGATGTGGCAATCCTCGCCACGATGCCCCCCCTGCCCCTGATGCACCGTATACGTGCGGTGCGCTGAAGCCTTGGTGATGGCCTCACCGACTGGCTTCAACTCATTGGTGATGATCGCCAACATCGTAATTTTGAATTTCTTATACAAGTTATTCAAAGTCTCCGCCGATGCGAAGATATAAATACAAGTATACATCAAAGTATTCACCACCGACTCAAACTCCCCATTCTTAATCAAGTCCATATTCAAGCCAAATGCGGTAGAGAGCATCGCAGCGAAAATAGCGATCGAACCCACCGGCTTCAAATACTTAGACGCAAAATAAGCCCCGAGAATGTCTTCATCACCCGTCGAGCCCCGATGAGTAAAGGCCATTGCCTTGGCCACTCCAGCCAGCAACCCGCCAAAAAGAACCAATATAATACGCTCATTACTCGGATCAGGATCGGCAAAACTCAACTCCGGCAAAAACGCAAGGGCCAGCACCACGACTGCGACAACCACTAAGGAGCGCAAGGCAAAGACACGACTCACGCGCGCAAAAGCAAATGTCAACAAGCCAGCTTGGAAAACCATGTAAAGCATGATGAAAAGCCAATAGCTATCGTAATAATAGGACAGCGCAGTCGCAATGCCTTCAGTTCCGGTCAGAATCACCTTAGACGGCAGCACAAAATATTTCAAGGCCACTGCATACAGCACCCCAGCCAGAACGAGAATACTATAGTCAGTTAACAAGCGGCGCATAAAATACTAAAATTAGAAAGAGTCATCATCAGATAAAAGAAGGAAATCGCTCAACAAGGCCTGCAAGCACAGCACAGACTGTCAAATGAGATCGCCCGCAAAATCAAAACTCAGAATCTACAACACAGGCCAGACATAGATGCTGCACAGCCACATTTACAATATACATCCCCAGTAAAAGGGGTTCTATGACTTTTCTGGATAGAAATCGCCAATTCAATTAAGCCACATCGCCGCCCGCATAGACGCTGCTCTCGCGCTCGGGATACTTCTCCAAGATATGTTGAAACAAGGCAGCAATACCTTTCACTGAATCCTGAATGTTCACGGATCACCTTATGTTCCAATGCCATTGCATACTACGTGATTAGCTCAGGGCGAGGCACCTTTTCGGTGTTGAACCGCAGTTTCTGTAGCGTGCTCGTTTGAATTCTATTATGCTATGGCATTGTCACAAGTGAAGCCTCTACGATCTTAATAATTGAACGTGCCGCCGCGGACTGGCTTGTTGTTTTCACCCTCCCACCATTCGTTGGGGCCTTCGGCGTTGATGTCATTCCATGTCTTGACCAGCAGTCGCTTCATCTCGTCGAGTTTCTCGGGCATTTGGGAAGCTAGGTCCTTTTTCTCCTGACTGTCTTCCTGCACGTTGAAGAGCATGAATTTTGTAAGCGTGTCGTTGCCCACGATCTTCCAATCTCCGAGGCGCATGGCCACGCGGTCTTCCGGGGAAGAGACGTGTGTGCGCCAAAACATCGGGATCTCGCGCTTCGCTTCTTTGCCTGCAAAGACAGGCAGCATGCTGGCGCCGTCGATGGTGCGGTCCTGCGGTGCTGGAACATCGACGATGTCCAAGACAGTCGAAAAAATGTCGGTGCCGATGACGGGCGTGTCGCTCACCGTGCCGGGCTCAATGTGCCCAGGCCAGCGGACGAGGAAAGGCACGCGGATGCCGCCTTCGAAGTCGTTGCGCTTATTGCCACGTAAGCCTCCGGAATCACCACCGGATGAGGGGACGGGGCCATTGTCGGAGGTGAAGATCAACAGGGTATTGTCGGTCAATCCATTGGCGTCGAGCGCTTTCATGACCTCGCCGAGGGCATAGTCCAGTTGTGTGATATTTCCATAGTAAGTGGCGTCCCGTTCGGATTCGTTGGGATAGAGCGAGGAAAACTTGATGTCAGTAGCGATGGGCTTGTGTGGCTCGTGAAACCATACGGACATGACGAAGGGTTTCTCGGGGTCCCGCAGTTCGTTGATCCAGTGAATGGCTTCATCGGCAACGAGCGGTGCGGAGTAGCCTTCCAACTCACCGACGTGCTCGCCGTTGCGAATGAAGTTATTAGGATTCTTATGGCTCGGGTCGGCGTTGTTATGAGTCGCAAACCAGTAATCGAAACCGCCCTGCTCCCCCACTTGCGGGTATTCGGGATTGTCGAACTGTTGTCTGGAAAGCAGATGCCATTTGCCGACGTGACAGGTCTGGTAGCCAACTTCGCGCAAGAGCTCCGGATACGTGATCTCGCTGGCGCGTAGATGCGCTTGATGCACGCCAGACAAGTGACGCCAGACGCCATTACGATAAGGAGTGCGTCCTGTGAGTATGGCGGAACGCGAAGGCGAGCAAACCCCGGCAGCCGAATAGCCTTGGGTAAATTTCATTCCTTGCGCAGCCAGCGCATCGAGGTTCGGCGACTGAATGGTGGGATGACCGTAGGTGCCCGAGTCGCCCCAGCCCATGTTGTCCGCCATGACGACGACAATGTTTGGACGCTCGACGGCCTCCTTTGCTTGAGCGAGCAGCGGCAAAGCTGCGAGACATAGGCCGAGTAAAGAACGTCTAAGTGAGCAAGAGGATAATTTCATAATGTATTCTAAAAAATTTCGGGTTTATTAAAATTCTGATACAGAATAGGATGCAATTGCAATGTTAACATTAACACAGATACAAAATAAAACACTTTTACAGGGAATCAACGAATTCTATTAATACAATAGTCTACACGATCTCATCGCTTCTGTATATAACTCGAACAAGTGATTTTCAACTCCGACCAATCGTTACTAAGTGGGAACCGTCGGAGTAGAAATAGATGATTCGCCCCATTATCCTTGATTGGGTGCATTTCCGAGAGTAATTTTCAGCATTTTATGGCGACACCTCCTTCCGACTCTTCCCCCATTAATGTCTGCATCATTGAAGATCATTCAGACTTCCGTAATACCTTGCGCGCGGCGATCAATGCTGCCCCCTCGCTCCAATGTAATGCGGCTTTTTCCAATGCAGAAGATGCCTTTGAATATTTAAACGAATCGGGGGCCCCCGATATCATCGTGCTCGACCTGGGCTTGCCGGGAATGGATGGCATTGAGGCTATCCCCAAACTTCGCGAGCTCGCGCCGGAAACCAAAGTGCTCATTCTGACAGTGTTTGAGAATAAGACCCGTGTCTTACAAGCCCTCGGGGCCGGCGCTTCAGGCTACTTGATGAAGGCTTCAGGCATCAAATCGATCATTCAAGGAATCGAAGATGCCCATAATGGAATCGCGCCACTAAGCGCAGAAATCGCGCAAATGGTCTTTGCCACCTTCCGTGCATTCAAGCCGGTATCGCACGAAGCCGAAATTTCTGACCGTGAAGTCGAAGTGCTACAGAAACTGGCTGATGGGGCGACACGGATCGAAGTCGCCGATCAATTACATGTCAGCCGGCACACGATCGACAGCCACATCCGCAATATCTATCGAAAATTACAAGTGCACAACGTCTCCGGAGCGATCACCAAGGCGGCGGCCATGCATATCATTTGACCTCCATGCAAAGCATCCCGTAACACGGCGGACTCGCTCAGAGCCCCAGGCCTAGAAATGAACGACCTCTCCCACTGGCGACAGCAAATGCACTGGCTACTGGCATGTATGCTCCTGCTGCTTACATGCTCAAGCCTGCGGGCGGTGGAAGGCATCGATATGACCACCGGCGGGCATTGGCGTGATCCCTCGGTAAAAAAGCCTTGGTCCGTCGATGGTAAAAACGTCTATGGAACCGACGGTCACTACTTCTTTAATGTCAGCACCAGCAGCAAAAAGAAGTCAAACAACCGCCCCATTGAGGAAAATCGACTGGTATCACTGCCCGACTATATCACACAGGTCACGCCCGCTGCGAATTCCGTCACGGCGAGCTCTAACGGATATCTGAAAATCGACCATCCTACGGAAGATTTACCCGCGAAAGTCGAGTCGGGCTTACTAATCATAAAACAGCCCAAAGACATCCGCACAGTCGATGCACTGCAAATCAAGCTCGGCAAACTGCCCCAGCCTTATGGAATACGAATCGGAATACTAATAAACAATGCAGATAAACTGAAACTCTCGCCGCAAGCAGTCAGCCTGCGCACTAGCGACGGCAATTGGAAGCGCCGCATCATCGACATTCCTGACTCACTCAAAGGCACTTGGGTCTTTTTTAACGTTCCGGCCACTCATTCCGGACAATCGCTCATCCTCTCCTTGAGCTCACGCAACGAGCGTATCACCACGCTTGGAGGACTGATCTTTGATGCGCCCATCAGTGAAGACCCACAGATGGCGCTGTCAGTCACCACAACCACGCCGATTGAAACAAATGCAGAAGTCGTGTGGAAAGCGGACATTCATAACAACAAAACGGAGCAACTGGAATGGACAGAATGGCTCGCCCAGCAACTGCTCCGATCCTACCGTCAAAACAAAGCACGTTTACAAGCAATCGAAGCCGAGTTAGCCACACTCCCCGTCACCTACGGTGGGGAGCCCACTGGCAGCGGCGGCTACCTCACTTCGTGGCAAAGTTCCGCCTTCAATCGAACACGCTTGATGTTCAAGTGGCAGCAGCCAGTCGAAATTGATGCGGTCGCCCTGCTCCCGCTTAGACTGTATCTCGGCGACGAGGCCGGCCTGACTGAGAACGCGTATTGGCCAAACGATATCGAGATACGGGCCAGTGTAGACGGGGAATTTGTCAGCCTCGCACACCTCGTAGACTCACAGCAGGACATTCGACATTCATTACCTGAATTTGTGACATTCGAGCCGATTCAAACCCAATTACTGGAAATCCGGTTTACCAACTTACCCAAACGGATGGGAAACAATCAATATGCGGGCGGATTCTCTGAGATCTTCGTATTTTCAGGCAAGGCAAATATCGCCCCCAGAGCCAGACTCACGACCAATAGTAGCCGCGAAGGTTATCGAGTCTTTTCACGCGACTACCTCACCGATGAGCAAACCCCACTCGGTTTACCTGAAATCGGCCCACGAAGCTCCGGCGGCTTGGGCTTTACACTCGTCACGCGGCAACGCCTGCACGAACCCAGTCAAAAATTGGATCTGATCTACCCAGAGGATCAAACCATCGATGCCGTGCGACTCGACCCTGCGGTTATTTATAAACCGGGCCAAGCCTTCCCGGTGCGTTTCACGATTGAGCTGTTGGATGCAGACGAAAACCCGCTCGTGAGTGACAACAGCTACCGTGAAATTCCCCTCAGAAACCCTGGCTTGAACCCTTACACGGCACACTTCCCTGCGACTTCGTCTAGAATCGTTAGACTTAACTTCATCGAATCCTCGCAGCCAACCGAACTGTCGCGCCCCTGGATCCAATTAAGCGAAATGACCCCCCTCTACCAAGGCAGCCCGCTGCCACTCATCGGCCGTGTATTCAACCCTCAAAAGAGTCAGCCCAGAATCGCCCGAGGACTCAGCGATCCCTCTGGCATTCAACTATTCTGGTCCGATCAATCCGTTTACGATGGCATGACTCAATCGGGCAAACTCCTGCCACACCGGGAATGGCTCGAAGGACTGAATCGCCGGCAACGTTTACTAGAGGAACAAAAACACCTAAGCACAGCACAAGTCGCCACACTTAAAGAAGTGCGCCTGCTATCCCAGTGGATCACCCTCGCCCTCATCGTGCTGCTACTGTCCAGCGCACTCTATTATACGATCCACCATCGCCTCCAAGTCAGGCGCGAGATGCGCGACACCCGCGAACGAATCGCCAGTGATCTACACGATGACGTGGGCAGTAACCTCGGCACCATCAATATACACACCGAATACTTGATGGATCAAATCAAAGACCCTGCCCACACGGCACGGCTCAAAGCAATCTTCAAGCTGGCCAAAGAAAGCAGCTTCGGCCTGCGGGAAGTGCTGCATACCACCGCGCCTCGCATTGGCCGATCGCAAAATCTACTGCCACACCTGGAAGAGCTCACTAAGCTCAGTCTCTTTGACGTCCAATACTCCCTGCAACTCGATCCTGCCAGCAATACGGCTCTAAGCGCGCCCCTCCTGCGTAAGGACTTTCTACTCTTTTATAAAGAAGCACTTTATAACATTCAGCATCATGCCGCCTGCAGCCAAGTGCAGATCTCATTGCAGCAGACCCCACGCACCATCGAGCTCACCATATCTGATAACGGCGTCGGTATGAGTCAGGAAAAACTGGCGAAGAAACACACCCTACGCACGCTCAAACTGCGCGCCAAAGGCCTCAAAGCAGAGCTCCAGATTCAATCGGAAGTCAATCAGGGCACCCACATCCGACTCAGTATCCCCCACACAGCCATGCCGCAGGCGGATACAAATAAGTAACTTTAAGCTTAAAAATTACGCCGTGGCAATCCAAGCTTTGGGGGCGCGATCCCCTCTTGAAATACAAAGACATGATGCGGGGCATCGGTGAAGATCAAAATCAACGTTTATTAAACACGCGGCTTCATCCCTTCTTAAGCGCGTAGTCGGAGTAAGCGACCTTCCCTTTCACCCCATCGAGGTCGGGATAACTGACTAGGAAGTTATTCTCGTCGATCAAGTTGAAGATATAGTGGGTCGTCCCCTCCGGGAGCTCCGCCGTCACCCAGCCATTGGCATTGACCGTTGCCGGCGCACGAAACCACTCTTCATAGCGATCGCCACCGTTGAGTGTATAAATCAAATCCGCATGCACCACTTTGGCTCCATGCTCTTCAAACTGCGCGGCGACTCGGTTGCCCTGAACCCGGGTTTCAAGAACAGTCGGCACCTTCTCTTTATGCGGCAGATTATTAGTGGTGGTCGGGTTATAATATGGATAACTGGCCTTCATTTCGGTGAGCATGCCCTTTAATTTCTGATACATCGCTTCCGCTTTTTCCGGCATAGTCGCGGCGAGGTTGTTGGACTCTTCGATATCCACACGCTTGGCCTCTCCGGAAGTCGAGTCATACAGACGATAGAGCTCCAGGGCTTCCGTATCGGGGTCATTCACATGGTCGTAGTTATGGATCAACTTATAGTCCCCGATTCGAATCGTGCTCTCCAAGGCATGACCATGTGGGAAGTGCCACATCATGGTATCGCGCACTTCGCCGTTCGCGCCTTTCACCAGATTCGGGTCGGTCGGATCTTGCGTAAGCAAGGGCAAGAGATCCGTGCCATCAAGGATCTTGTCTTCGGGCTTCGCAGCGCCAACCATGGAAAGAATCGTGGGATAAAAATCGAGGCCGTTGGCGAGAACATCGGTTTGCACGCCGGCTGGAATCTCCGGACCGACTATGATCAAGGGCACACGCGTGCCCCCTTCCATCGCCGAGATCTTGCCACGCGCGAGGGGGTGGTTATCGGTGTAGCGCTCATCGCGCCCGCCTTCCATGCCACCGTTGTCCGAGGTGAAGATAATATAGGTATTCTCGCTCAACATATGTCCTGGCCAGCGTGGGTCTTCGGTCGTTTCCAGATACTCAAAGACTTGCCCGACATAGTAATCCAGTTCTTCAACCATCGCGCAGTAAAAGGGGTTGGTCTGACCGGGAGTGTCGCGCGAGGGTAAGTTCGCGGGATCGACTCCGAGCTTCTTCGCATATTTTTCCAAGTGCTCTTGCGCACGGGTATGAATCGGCGTGTGCACCAACCAGGTCGCGTAGTAGAGAAAGAACGGCTGGTCCTTGTTTTCTTCGATGAAGGTGATGGCGTCGACATTGGTTTGATGATAAGGATAGCCGTTCGCATCCAAACGGTAGGGATCATTTGGCGCATCAGTCGCGAAATCTTTAAGGCGATCCTTCATCCCACCGCGCGAACCGCGGTCCGAACGTGTATAATCGAAGCCGACATCTTCTGGCTGAGGAAAAGCGTGATGATCGATCGCGATGTGCCACTTGCCGGAATGTCCAGTCACATAGCCAGCCTGTTTCAAGGCTCTGGCAATCGTGAAGGTATCCTCAGGCATGCGACCACTATACCAAGGGTCCATCATCCGCAGGTGCTTGTTAATAGGCTTGGGAGGCGCGCCACCGACCACGTGCGTCTTCTGCGCGCGTGCAGGGTGCACACCACTAATAATCGCGCAGCGTGAGGGCGCGCAGGTCGGCGCAGGTGAATATGCCTGCCAAAACATCACGCCTTTACCAGCGAGCGCATCAATGTTGGGTGTCTCCATTGGCGAGGGCTCGTCGATGTCGTATGCTTTGATATCCTGCCAGCCGAGGTCATCGGTCAGTAATAAAAGCACATTCGGTCGTGGGCGTGCTTCCGCCTGTGCGGTCGTGGCCAAACTACATAGAGGCAGCAGCAACAAGAGTGTGCGGGATAATAATTTCATTTTCATAATATAAAGATTATTTAAGTCCAAAAGTGTTGCAGTTCTCAGGCAGTGCCTGGACGGGTGCAACGTAAGCCTGAGCGACATTTTTATTATAGAAGATTGCCTCGTCGCCCTGCTGTAGTGCGACTTCGAAGCGTCCATCAGCCAAGCGCTTCACCGCAGACTTTGCGATGCCCTCAACGCGTTCCGGCTGAAAATCTAACTTCAAAATGCAAGACTCTCCTGCGTTACTTTTGACGGAGACAAACTCGGTGCGACCGTCCTTACGTGTGGCGCTGATCTCAAAGCCGCCCTTGGCGAGCAGGCCGTCAAAGGAGACGTTCTTCCACGCCTTGGGAATGGCTGGAAAGACGCGAATCGTGTCGCCCCAACTCTGGAGTAGCATCAACTGCATGGAATCGCAAAGGGAGAGCGGTGTTTCCGTGACTGGCTGCACCCGCGCAGTTTCGGTATACATCGTGGTCGGATGGATCTCCGCAGGATTGTTCGGATACAGCTCCTGCATCTTCATGAAAATATCGAGGTATTTGCCCGCGGTCTCGCCATCTTGCTGCAAGGCATACATCGCCGCCGCCCCACTCCAGGAGTAGCCGGCATTCCCGCGGCCGGGATAGTTGATCCAGTGATCGACCGACTTCGCGATTAGTTCACGATTCTCTGGCTGGTCGATATTGATCTCACACAACGGGTAGATCATCATCAGATGCGAGTAATGACGATGTGATTGCTCAAAGGGAAAATCCTTCGCCACCATGTAGCCGTTCTCATTGACCGGATAATCGACGAGGCGTGCCAACACATCCTTCCACTTCGGCAAGAGCGGATCGTTGATCTGATAACGCTCCGCGATCTCAACCAGCGTGGCACAGCCCCAACGAAAGAGCGACAGATTGAAGTTACAATCCTCACCACCGCCGTATTCCGGCGAGCGTGTATAGGGCAGATGCAATTTGCCGTCTGCGCCCTCCTCCATGATGTGCAAATATGTATTCACCGACTTTTTCAACAGCGGGAAAAATTTCTCCGTGGTCCGCTCGGCGTCCATGGTGCGCTCCAGCATCAGCCAGTAGTCGTGACAGGTCCACAGCAGTTCGCCAGTGAAGCCGAGCTTACCGCGGGGAAAGGGGCTGATGAACGTCTGCGGCACAATCGTCGACATACCCGCGCTGTCATCACCGTATTCAGCTGGCATGTTTGCGACTAAGGTCGGCAACTTTTCATCAAGTTTAGTGAAAAGACTCTCCGCCACTTCGAAGCGGTTGGCGGTCGATAAAAACCAATAGGACAACTGTGTATTCAAATTAAACCAGCCGTTGGCCCAGGCGGTATTTTCAACCATCCACGGCCCCATCGTGTCCATAAAGGCACGTCCCTTGCGGGCACCGGCAGCAAATTTATACACCTGTATCCAATAGAAACTTTCCATCCGTGTGTCGTCCAAACTGATGAAACTCTTCGGATAGTAATTGTGCCACCACACGCGGTGACGCGCCAGCATGCTCTCGAACGACTCGCCTTGCACCTTTTTCAAATGTGCGACCGCGTCCTTCACCGCGGTGGCTTCCGGATAACTGTGCTCAATCGAAACAAGTAGCAGGCGCGCTCCATTCGCTTCCTCGCGAATGGTCCAAGCCGTGCCGATTTCCCCACCCGCGACGAGCGTTTGGCGGCTGACGTCATAGCCCGCGACCTTGGACAAAACTGGATCTGGATTGTATTCGTACGGAGACGAAGCCCAACCTCTGCGACTAGAGTGTGCCTTTTTCCCCTTCTCGGCGATCTCGAGATCCGCCTGTAAGCGCGCCGGCGCGATGGCCTTGAGTGGCACGAAGTCTAAGTGCGCGCCCTTTTCGCCACCCGAGGGCGTTAGCTCATACGCGATAACCATATCTTCGCTGTGCACGAAAGCGCGTATATCGAGACTACCTTGATCGGTGCTCACGCGGACGCGTGTTTCTGCATTATACAAATCCAAGCGTCCTTCAAATCCTGTGATCTTCCCTGCGGTAGTCAGCGTAAAGTAACCGTTCGGCAGTCGAGATTGAGAAATGAAGGGCGGCCCCTCCTTCTTATGATCTTCTGCGTCGGCACGGCCGAGACTGATCCGGAGTTGGTGATCATCGAGCTGATGCAGCATCGTGCCCAACATACCATTGCCCATGAAGGGGCCATCGTGCCAGGCCATCGGCGATTCTTCCCACACCAGATCGTGCCGCGCCAAAAAATCCGGCCAATTGACATCGACTTGCACCTCCGTGGCAGTCGCAGGCAGTGTAGTCGCCGACAGAGCGAGTAGTAATAAGGCTTTAAACGTTTTCTTAAACATCGGGTGTATCATTGAAAGTTTTACTGCGACAGCTCCGCATCTAGCTCAAGGCAGCGTGTGCGATAGACAGCTAAGACGGACGCATATTCGGGGTTATTGGCTAAATTATGCTGCTCTTCAGGGTCCGCATCCATGTCGAAAAGTTCCTCATAGATCGGCTGCTCCCCCTCGATGCCATTGGGCAAATACTGCAGGCGATCCTCCTCCTTGCTGTAGTAACGGATGTATTTAAAGCGTTCGCCTCGCACCCCTTCCTGCCGCGGGTAGCCCTGATCGGTGAACAGATTCTCCAGAAAAACGTCTTTGCGCCAGTCCACCGACTTGCCCTCAATCAGAGGCAGCATGCTCACGCCTTGGTAGGTATCAGGAGTCGGCAAACCGCACATATCGAGCAAGGTCGCTGGAATGTCTTGCCCCACCACGAGCTCCGCGCGTTGCACACCGCGCTGTTCTGCCGATAAAAAAGGCGAGTAAACGATCAAAGGCACATGCACCGACTCTTCGTAAAGCATCGTCTTACCACCCAGTCCATGCTCGCCGTAGAGCAGACCGTTGTCGGAGAAAATGACGATAATGGTGTTCTCATCCAGTTGCAGATCCTTCAACATGGCGCGAAGATCACCGACCATTTGATCGATACCATACACCGCACGTGAGGTTGCCAGCAATGTGCGACGCAATGTATCTTCATTGAAGCGATAATACTTGGGTTGCTCCTTTGCCGTCAGCACGCTCTTCGGCAGCGTCAGATTGTTTGGATAGCCTGCGGGAATCTCAAAATCATCGATTCGGTCGGCGTAGCGCTTGGAGTAAAACTCGGGGTCACTGGGCCGTGTCCCCATGCCACCGAGACTCGACTGATGCGGCAGGTTCAAATTAATCCAGGCGCAAAATGGCTTGTTCGGATCGCGCGGCTGCAATTGATCTTTGATGGATGCATCGGCTTTCTTGTAAAAATAGTCGTAGTCAATACCGGGATTCAAGTAAGCTTGAAAGGCCTCAAACAAGCCTTCGGTTTGTGACTGATTTTTTAAGTTGGAAAAGATTTTGCGCTTCTTGGCCGGATAAAACCCAAGGTGCCCTTCCCCATAATAGGCAAAATCGATGCTCTCGTTCAAAGGCGTGTTCGAGCGATCCACGATCTTGGTGTGATGCTTGCCGATGAATGCGGTCGAATAACCCGCCCCCTTGAACTGCATCAGAAAGCTGTTCTCAAAAGCCTCGGCGGACACATAGTTCTTAGAAACACTGGTAAACCCGATTTGGTTCTTCCGCTCCCATTGACTGGTAAAAATATTCGCGCGGCTCGGCCCACAGATCGGACTGGTGACAAAGGCATTCTTAAAAAAGACGCCCTCCTCCGCCAAACGATCAATGTGCGGCGTTTCCGTAATGGGATGCCCCGTCATGCTCAGCGAATCAAAGCGCTGGTCATCCGTCAGAATAAAAATGACATTCGGCGGGGTCGCGATTGCAGCGACAGCCGATGCGAAAGCCGCCAGCAGACTAACGACACATAAGCGATTAATATCAAACAGAAGGGAAAGCAGATAAAGCATGTGAAAGGGTTCAGATTAATACTAACATATACCAACTATTAAAAATATCCCCCATACGCGGGACAAGGGCGAGAAAGGCTCGAAATCGGGGGGCAATTTCCAGCTATAGATCGAGATGAGCGATGAGATGATCTATCGAGGATAGATCTAAAGTAGCAATGTTCCGCGACTCTCAAAAGCAGATAAAAGCCCTCGGATCGTGAAATCCGAGGGCTGTGAAAAAATCAACAGTTGGTCTAATTAAGCGCCCTTCGACATGCTCAGGATCTAACGACGACGACGCACCATCACAAACACCAAGCCAGTAAGCCCCGCGAGCAGCGCGTATGTGCCGGGCTCGGGAATTGCGGTCAACGTGATGTCGGCGATCGAAACGCTTGGGCTTGTGCCAAGTTCATCACGAGTAAAGGCAAGCACCAGATAGTCATATCCCACGATAGTGTTGACTGCGTATCCAGACATATCAAAGGTCTGACTGAAGTTGTGCAGGCCGGCGTCTCCGTCGCTCAATTCAACTGCGCTGGTCGCGGTGGTGTTGTCAAAGGCGTCGAATCCGATGCCCGAGTTCAGATTAATCTTATTGGTCGTCGCTGTAAACGCAGTCCCGGTAAGATCCCACAAGTTACCAGCGGTGGCATTACGGTTGATGAAGTCCGTAGTGTCCGCAGGCGCGGAGCCTATGAAGCCGCGGATGTGCACATACAACTCTTCACCGGCCTCGGCCGTGGTAAAAGTCACATCCAGTTTGAGCTGATTCAGGGAAGTGTCGCTGATGCCAGTGAGGTCGATCAACTTACCAAGACCACCCTCATCCTGTGCATTTGTCCCGCCACCAGAATTAGTCAAATTACCAGACGCGATTGCCCAATTCGTTCCACTGGTGGCGCGCCAGTCGTTTGAGTCCAGATCATTAAATTGAAGAGCTTCTTCGACTACGGCACTGGTGGTAAAGCTGTCATTTAGAAGCACTTCTTCGGCTTGAGCAAAGCTCGCTGCGAATAAGGAGACGGCTGCCACTGCGGACAGTAGTCGAATTTGGGTGTTAAGTGTATTCATTTGATTTAGGATTATTAAGGATTGATACGTTAGCTTGCTGTAGATCACATTGATCTGCGGTGATCGCGCAGCCGGTTTGTAATCTACTCGGCTAGATTATCTCAATAAACTGACGAGTCGTCTATGGGTGTTTTACCCCCATAAACATGCCCTCCGTCGCAGTACCAAATTTCCATCAAAATGGCTTGTGGACGGCGCTTCAAACTGGAACGTTGAGTCCATGAAACTGGCCCTTTCCATCTATAGTCTTCTGCTACTGTTGGCTGGATCTCTTCTTCCCGCCCCCCAGCTTGCTGCGGAAGCTTCAATCTCCCAACTAGAGATGAAACGGGATGCCATCCAAGCCGAACTGGAAGAACTCGCTGGCTATAGACTGCGCAGCGGGGTCGGATCCATCGGCTTCAGGTCAAGAGATTACCCCGAGCCGTCACACACTGAATGGATTCAAATCAAACTCGAAAAGGAGAGTCCGATCGACCAAATAGTGCTGGTTCCCGCCATCTGGCGCGCGGCACAATCCGGCTTCCAGGCGGAGGGGTTACCGCAGGAATTTCAATTAATTGTCGGCACCTCGTCCGATCCCGAGGGCGTCGTGATCGCTTCTTACGGAGAGCAGGATCAACTGCTCCCCCGCCGGGCTCCACTTGTGGTGGTTTGCCCCCCCGGCACCACAGCCAGCTGGATCAGGCTGAATGCCACCCAGCTGTCCCCACGCCAGTTCGACCATCAATACTATCTGGAGTTGTCGGAGATCATGATCTTCAATGGCCCCGACAACGTCGCCTTGCATCAACCGGTTTCCACCTCTTCGACCGATTCCAACCCCGCGCGCGTTCCCCAATACCTGGTGGACGGTTTCGTGCCTTATCTGATGGACGCCGCGCAGGGAAAACCGGGCATCGCCGTCATCAGCACAATGTCCCCGAAACTGGAGGCTTTCTTCACCATCGACCTGGAAGCACCACGCTCGCTCGATTACATCCACCTACATGCCGTAGAGCAGAGCGATACGGTTCCTCAGGCTTTTTCCAAGGACCTCGGAATCCCGAGGCTCATGCATATCGACGGCTCCAATCAGGCCGACTTCTCCGATGCTGTCCGGCTCCTCGACCTGCGCTATAAATCCGTTTACGAAACTGGCCCGATTATGATGCATCGCTTGCGGGGCGACATCCCGTTCCGCTATATTCGTGTCACTGCGGCAGTCCCTTATACCAATGACTATGAAGGTATCACCGAAGCCCGCTTTGGTTTTTCTGAAATCGAACTAATTTCCGGCGGACAAAACGTGGCGAAAGGAAAAGCGGTCACCGCCAACTTCCCTCTACTCAACCCCACTCGCGCCTTTTCCAGTCTCACCGACGGCCGCAATCTTTATGGAGACATCCTGCCCATCCGCCAGTGGATGAACCAACTCGCCCGACGCAATGATCTGGAGAAGGCCCTGCCTCTGGTGCAACATCAGCTGAATCTGAAATACGCGCGCCAGAAGATTATCGTCAGGCGCCTGAGCTGGCTCGCCGCGTTACTTGCAGCCGGCATCGGCCTAAGCATCCTAATTCACCGTATCCTCCGCATCCGGCAGGCCAGCCAAATGAAGGAACGTTTTGCCGCCGATCTGCATGACGAACTCGGCGCGAACCTCCATGCCATCGGGTTCCTCGGAACTCATCTCAAAGACATTCTCGATTCGCCGGAAAAGCTGCTTCGCACCGTCGATGAAATTAAATCGCTCACCGACCGCACCAGTGAAGCCACCCGCTATTGCATCGACTCGCAGACCGCCAAGGAGATACATGCCGACTTGCCCGCCGACCTCAGACACACCGCCCGGCGCATCATCGCCAACCTCAAATACACACTTGAAATTGAAGGTGAAGAATCCCTAAACGCCCTGAAGCCACAAGCCCGAGGCGACCTCTTCCTCTTTTTCAAAGAGAGCCTGATCAACATCAACCGCCATGCTGATGCGTCCGAGGTCCGGATAAAGCTCACCGCCAGTGCACAAGAGATTCAGCTCAACATCAGTGACAACGGACGCGGCCTGTCCAACGGCGAAAAACATACCGTGCCCGCCTCACTTCAACGCCGTGCCAAACTACTCGGCGCGCAGGTTTCCGTCGAGCCATCCGAATCCGGCGGAACCTGCATATCCCTCAAGCTTAAAACCCGACAAACACGGCTATTCAAATAGCTCCCATAAACACTATGACTCAGAAAATCAAAGTCCTACTGGTGGAAGACAGCCCCGAGTATCGACACGTGATCAGCTTTGCCTTTGAAGACGACCCGAAGCTGGAACTCATCGACAAGTTCGGAACCGCTGAACAAGCCTTACGCCACCTTCAGAGTCCAAATCTTCAGCAAATCCCCGATGTGATCCTGCTCGATCTCAACCTCCCCGGGATGTCAGGAATCGAGGCCATCCATTGGCTCACGGAATACGTGCCGAAAACAAAGATCATCATCCTCACACAGTCTAGAAATGAGGCCGATGTCCTGAGCTCCATCGAACGAGGAGCCGCCGGCTATTTGTTAAAATCCGCATCCGCCCAGGAAATCAAATCCGGCATCCAAATCGTCATGGAAGGCGGAGCCTCGCT
Source organism: Coraliomargarita algicola (assembly GCF_033878955.1). NCBI lineage: Bacteria > Pseudomonadati > Verrucomicrobiota > Opitutia > Puniceicoccales > Coraliomargaritaceae > Coraliomargarita > Coraliomargarita algicola. The sequence continues at coordinate 4,863,003 of NZ_CP138858.1, read as the reverse complement.
GGATCCTAAAATGGCGAACTTTCTTCTGCACAACTTCAAGAAGCAGAAAGCTCCGACCACGGGAAATGAAATACTCTCATCCCGCGAAATGGAGATCCTGTCTCTAATCAGTCAGGGACAGGCGAGGAAAGAAATCAGCAAGGGCTTGAAGATTAGCTCCAAAACCGTAGATAATCATATCGCGCATATCTTCGAAAAACTAAATGTCGTCAATGCCCCCTCCGCCGTGGCGGAGGCCTATAAAACTGGGATTCTACCGACGCATCCTCACTCGGACGAAGAATAGTAATTACGCAGAAAACAGTTAAATATCTCAATCCATCTATAGCGATTGCTCAACTGCAAGGCGCAAGAAAATCGATGTCACGCCCCCGGACACGTCTACCGCACAGGTGACGAGTTCATAGGTATCATCAATGGCCACAGCACTCACTTCCGTAATGCCCGCACTCGACCACTCTTCCAATTCGTTGCCCAGGTCCTTTTGCACTCAGGCCGATAGGTTAATTGCTCGATTACAGGCAGAATACAGCACGTATCCGTTTACAACTCGGGATCATCCCAACCCTCACCATAGTCCAACAAAGGATACTCTTGCCAGATTCTCAGAACTTCAGTCTGAGAAGTCGCAGTCAAAAAATCACTCGCACTGCTCCACGGCCAATCCTTCCATTTCGAGACATAGCCATGCCTCACCGGGTTATGATGCACATAGTTTAAACTACTCCAAAAATGGCGCTCCGAACGCATCTCCCTTTCCACGGAACGATAAAAAACTTTCCGTCCACGCTGTGACTCCTCTCCATTCCACATGAAGGCAGTTCGTCCATGAAACTTACCAACCGATTTTAAAACACGCAAGATACCCTGACTTTGAATTAAAAAATGATAGTGATTCGGCAAGACACACCAAGCGTATACGGTAGCCCCCTCTTCGTGTAGCATTTGCAAAAATTGCTGGCTGAAAGTCTCCATCCGATCCGCAGAATGCCCGATATACGGACGGTGCTCATAACAAGCCCCATTTAATAAAAATTGTCGCGTATGAGTCCCCTCTCGATGTGGGGGCGAATGCCATGGTTGCTGCTTCACACGCCTGGCATCAAGAATCGAAGTCCTCTCCGCATCGGACATTTTACGCCAACGATACATACCGCGAATTTTTATCAATTTCAGCTCATAGACAAGGTGATAGTTTTCGCGATAACTGGTAAGCTTTGAACAGATGTAGCATAAGTGACAGCCGTTCGGAGTCCCGCCTTTAGGCCAATGCCTTTAAGGATTGGATTTTAGTTAGCGCAATCATTTAAGACTCGTACCTTTTAGGACGATTGCTTCTTTTGTATGAATGAGCGCATCCACCTCCTTGTGTTTACCGTTGTTTTCTAATTTTCCAGCTGCCTTTGAGGAGCTATTTAGCCGTGAGAGTTGCGCTCTGATTTTCGCGCAGCACGGTCCTCGCGGTGGTGGCCAAGCCAAGTTAAATGGCTGGGAATGGTTGATGTCCAGGGTCTACCATGAGTTGGCACGTTCGGGTACTTTCTCGTCTAATACCAAGGCGGTATCCGGAGTGCGCATCTCGGACAGCGCGCTCAGCCAGCGGGCCTTGTCGATTGGCGAGAAGCTGATCGAAGAGATACTGCCTATCGCGCTACGTCCGTTAGCCGACCGTGAGCGAGATGTGCAGGCCTTTTATCATGCATATCGGTTGGTGGCCATCGACGGGACTCGTTTCAATTTACGTAATACCGGAACCATTAATGAACAGGCTTCAAAAGTGGCTTGCAACCGCGGTAGCGGTGAACCTGCTTTCGCGCATTTGCTGGCAGTTGTCCTGGTGGAATTGGGTATGCACCAACCTTTGGGCACCCGTTTAGGCTGGCAAGGCGAGGGCGAGTTGACACTCGCGCGGCAACTGTTTGCGGCGCAGGATCTGCCCGAGCGCAGTCTGCTTTTAGCCGACCGACTGTTCGGTTATCCTTCGCTGATCTGGGGACTCTGGTCAATGCTCCGGCGCACACACAGTCACGTTCTGGTTCGGATAAAGTCTAATCTCAAAGCCAAGCGCACGCGGCAACTCGCGGATGGTTCATGGCTAGTCGAAGTCAAAGCGATTGATCCATCCACACGCAAGAAGGTGGGGGTACTCGAACTACGTGAGATCTATGGTCGAGTCTGCTATGAAGACCAGAATGGTCACCGTTCGTGTCTTCAAATACGCTTGTGGACGAGTCTGCTCGATGACACCACCAGCCCAGCCACAGAACTGATCGCCCTTTACGCCGCACGCTGGGAGGAAGAGTTATTCTTCCGAGAACTCAAAAGCCACCTGCACGCCCGCGGAGAACTACTTGACGCACTCACTCCGCAAACCGCAGCCCAAGAAGTGCTCGCGATGCTCTTAGCGGCCGCGCTGATCGCCAAGCAGCGCCAAAGCGTCGCTTCTGCCGCAGGCGTTGAGCCCTTGCGCATCAGCTTTGCCAAGGTTTTGCACAAGACAGCCGCACTGTGCGAGCTACTGCAAGTCGGTGCAGACTTGATCACCCCGCAAGCGCTGGCTCAGTGGATACAGCGACTCTTAGATGATCTTATATATGATGCCGTTATTAAAAAACGAAGACCTAGAACTTGCCCCAGAACCCTACGACAACCCACAAAAGACTGGCCAAAAACTAAAGTTGCCCAGTCAAAACGAGTTGTTAAAACTATAGAAGTCACCAATCCTTAAAGACATTGGCCTTTAGGCGGAAGGCGCTGCACATGCGCGCTTACACAACGTAACCGCCTAAAGGCGGAACTCCCAACCTTACACGCCAAATATGGAATGCACCGACTAATACATCCAAATAGCTAGGCAACGAACGGCTCCCATGGCGCTCGAACGCTCCTCATTTGTCCTTCTTGTTTTTCTTCGCCTTCTTAGTTTTCTTGGCCTGCGGATTCTTCCGATTGATTGGCCTGCTCTCTTCGAGCTGCTTTTGGTCGATTGGTAATTCGCGATCAAAAAGACTCACATATCTCTGATAGCCATTGTAATCCACGGCTTCCTGTTCCAAATGCTCGTAGCCTTGATCGTATTTTTGACGCATCTGCTCCATGACAGGTGCAAACTCCGGGTTGCTGGCGAGATTCACGAGTTCCAGTGGATCTTTCTCTAAGTCATACAACTCTTCGGTGGGATCCATGTCGTCATCCCCATACCACCAAAAGGTATATTTGTAGCGCCCATCCACCGTGCTCATCGCTTTGGTGGCATCCGGCCCGAAGGTGTTCATCAGCGTCAACTGCTCATGACCGCCTTTTGTGGGATCCTTCAAGATCGGCAGCAGACTCTTGCCATCCATATTTTCAGGAATCGGCACCCCTGCGAGCTCCAGGATCGTGGGCGCGAAATCGATGTTCCCTGTGAGCATTTGCGTGCGGAGGCCCTGCCCTGCAGTTTTAACGCGTGGATCGTAAATCATCAAGGGCACGCGTGAGGCTTCTTCCATCGGCAACACCTTCGAAGCGTATCCATGTGAGCCACAGATGTAGCCGTTGTCACTGGTGAAAATGATGACGGTATTGTCTGCAATTCCTTGAGCTTCCAGTTCATCGCGAATCATCCCAATCGCCACATCAATGGCGTAAACCTGCTGATGATAGGTGCGCATGACTTCGTCATAATTGCTGTCATAGCCCCAGTCCGAAAAGTAAACATATTGACGCCCTTGCTTGCTTTGTGGCGCACGTCCCTCCGCATGCTCACGACCATAGTTGCCTGGCTTCGTGAATACTTTGTCCGCATAGATAGGGTCGAAGCGAGGGTCCGCTACGGAAGGTTTATGAGGTGCTTTAAAACTAATGGATAGCAGCAGAGGTTTGTCCTGCTTAACCGCTGCGCGGATCACATCACGCCCAAAAGCGCCATACGACAAAGTTGAATGCGGAAACTCTTCGGCATACTTCGCCATCGATTTATTTTTACTGGTCTCGTAACTCGTCTGCTGAGGGCCACCACCCCACACATCAAAGTCCTCTTCGCACAAACCTTTGCCTTCGACCTCAAGGCCGAACTTCCCTGCAAATGCGGAGAGATAGCCAGCCTCGCGCAATAAGACAGGATACGACTTGGCCCAGACTTCGGGGCGCATGTCTCCATGAAAAAAATTGGTGCCGGTTTTGTATTCATACATTCCGGTCAGAATGTTGGCCCGACTCGCCATGCAGATCGCCGTCGTATCGTAGTGACGATCAAAGATCATACCCTCCGCACCCAGCTTATCCATCTGCGGCGTCTGCACATCCGGGTTGCCGTAGCAGCCTACTGAATACGTGCTCTGGTCGTCAGACAGCAGGAAAATGATATTGGGCCTCTGTTTCGCGACCAAGCCCGAGACTGCAAGTAGTGAGAGTGCCGAGACTAAGAGTGCTTGTTGTAATTTCATGATGGATTCCTTTTATTTACTTTTCCAAAGTTTGATCTACTTGATGTCATCTTTTGTATTGGGGGGCGTAGATTATTCCCGACTCTTTCGGACGGCCTCATTGATGGCTTTTAGTTGATTAAATTGAAAGGTGGCCAGGGGCGCCTTCTTTTTTTTGGGATCCGCCAGGGCGACCGCCCAAGTGATGGCACCCTTCGCCTTAACAACACGCAGCGTCCAATCGATGGCCTGTTCCGTTTCGAAGACGGGCTCTCCGGAGTTCCAAGTCTCTTGCATGGGTGGAAAGAAATGCGCCAAAGAACCGTCGATATAATTGTCTTCCTCGATCATCTCAATAGCGACTTCGTTCTCTTCTGTGGACGCCTTTTGCTTTTTCATCGGAGTAGGATGACCGCCGGTAAAGTCGGATTCATCATTGGAAGTGAGCTTCGAAAATTCCCTGACACTGAAGGCCAAGGCCGCATTCGGATTTCCGGCACGCGCCGCCTTTTCCAGCATCGGGATGTCGCCGAAACTGGGATGGTCGAACCACCAGGCGGCGATCTTCGTTCCGTAGCGTAAGGAATACTCTTTCACGATGATCTCAGCCACCGCTTCTTCAGGCGTCATCTTAAGCGATTTGGCGTATTCCTTCCAGTTCTCGATGACACCCGGCAGAGCCTTGTCGGGGTGTTTGCCCATAGCAGGGCCTTCTGACGCAAAATAGACCATCACCTTGAAGCCTTGCCGATTGAGTGCATCTAGCATTTCACCAAACAGGTCGCGCTCAGGAACGATGTCGGGAGAAATATGCTTGGCCAGTTCGGCATGGGGTGAGGTGTAAAAAGAACCGTTCGCTCCTTGCGTGAGATTGATTTGCACCCATGCCGCCGTATCCAGCACCTTGATTTGATCCATCATGGCCCGCACATCAAAACTAGCCAGCGCTTCCGGCTGCATCATCCCTGGCATATTGAAACGAAAGCCCCACTGCCCTTCCATCCATTCGGCGCGATGCCCTGCAGATATTTTAGGTTTCTGAACCTCTGCGGTGTGCCTCTCTACTTTTGTAAATTGCTGAAGATATTCTTGGTCGGCAGCCGAGAGCTGACGCATGGGCACCGATACCGTATAATTGTTATCCGTGCGGCGTAGTTGAACGACATCATTCTTGATGCCAACGAACTCCGCCTCAACGGAAAAAGTTCCATTCGGAGACTTCCAGATGCGTGGGCTCTCAGCGAAGACGCTCGAAGTCAGCATGCCTACAATCGTCAAATAAACCATACTGCGATGGAGTGTAGCGAGTCGGTTGATGACTCGCCCGAATCCTAGTATTCTGAAGTTCTCTGCGCGCATTTGATTCATTCTAGTTTTTGCATTCAATTGCGATCAACTAACTATTTTTTCGTGCTGCGACATGGAGCGTTTTGCAGGCGTAGTTCCTGTTTCATCGGAAACTTTAGCTCTATGACTTGCTGGTTGTGTCTCCAAAAACACGAAATTCGGTCGGCTTGCCGGTTCGGCAAACGCGGACAACAGACTGAGCAATAGCACGAAGTTCCAGAAACAAATTCGTTTCACTCGTTTCAATTCTTTTCACTTTTCCAGAGGTCAATTGCGTCGGTATCATTACTCGACTCGGGGCCGGCGGTACTGCGACCGTTGAAAACATCCGCTTCGAGTTGCGCCAACAGACGCTGCGCGATTTCAGGGTGACTCTCGTAGAGATTTGTAGTTTCCGCCGGATCATTTTCCATGTCATAAAGCTGCGCCTTGGGCGTGTCTTTGGTCAATTGATTTTCCTTGGGACCTGTCCAACCAGCCGATCCTTTGGCCAACAGTAGTTTCCACTTTCCTTGACGGTAGCCAAAGTGACCACTGATCGAATGATGAATCACACCTGCGCGGGTCGACACGATTTCCTTCCCCGACAGAGCCGGCAGAAAGCTAACACTGTCCTCAGCACCCTCTGCAGGGACTGCGGCACCAGTGATGTCTGCGGCTGTCGCAAACAAGTCAGTCAGGCAAATCAACTGATCACTAGTCGAGCCAGCGGCCACATGCCCCGGCCAGCGAGCAATGAAAGGCACACGGTGTCCGCCGTCCCACAGGTCCGCTTTCGAACCACGAAAACCGGCGCTGACGATGTGTCCTTGCTCTGCAAGTGCATCAATGTCCGCCGCTTTGGAGGTGCCATTATCACTGCTAAAAATAACCAAGGTATTCTCCGTCAGGCCGTTCGCGTCGAGTGCGGCCAGAATCTGCCCCACTCCATCATCTGTCTGCATGACGAAATCACCGTAGATCCCGAGACCGCTGCGACCAATCCATTCAGGCGACGGCACGATCGGCGTATGCGGCGAACCGTAGGGCACATAGAGAAAGAACGGTGTCTCTTTTTCGGACGCGCGTGCTTCGATATATTCGACCGCCTTGCGCGTAATGCGTGGCAGCATATTCACTTCGTCTTCGTGCGCGATCACGGTGTCGTTTTCGATCACGCCCTTCATGTCACCGGCATGGTGGAAGCCATGGTAATAATCAAAACCACGATCCACTGGTCCATCTGGAATCTTACTGCCAACAGGGGCGAGCGTTTTCTTCCCTTTTCGCTGTATCACTTTACCCGTTTCAGGATCGAGATACTGGAAGTTCAGATGCCACTTGCCCACGATGCCCGTGTGGTAACCTTGCGCTTTGAGGAAGCTCGCCACAGTTGGGCGGTCTGCGGCGACTAGATTGGGGGCGAAGCCTTGAACGACGCCGCGTTGGAGCTTCGTGCGCCAACTATAGCGGCCAGTCATCAAACCATAGCGCGTGGGGGTGCACACCGCAGAGCCGGAGTGCGCATCGGTAAAAATCATCCCTTCCGCAGCCAACTGATCAACCGCAGGCGTCTTGATTTTGCCATGCTCGGGGTTCAGTGCCTGAATTTCTCCATAGCCAAGGTCATCACAAAGAATAAAGACGATGTTCGGCTTTTCCGTGGCAAAGGCGCTCGTCGCTAAAGCAAGTGAGGCAAGGCAAGTCGCGACGGTTTTAAACAAATACTTTTTCATCATTATTATGGTCCTGAAGCTTTAAAGTTCTAGCGGTGATTTCTGTTCCGCAGATTCTGAGTTCAATTTTAAGTGTGAGCGATGTTAAAGCGTCGACTCAGGTTCGGAGTTCCGCATTCATGCGGCCATGCGTGCCTGACCCTAAATACACTGCCGCCTGAAGGCGGAACTCCAAACCCAATCAAGTGAATCGTTTACTCTGCAAAAAAATGCCCCCGGTTATTTTTTAGAAATATTCTCTGGAACAGAGGGTGCGACCTTCGACGGCAGATTGTTGCCCCGCGTCGATTTCTTCACGTCGGGATAACTCACGAGGAAGTTGTTCGCATCGATTAAGTTGATCAGATAGTGAGTCGTCCCCTTAGGCAAAGTGGCGGCCACGCGATTGCCAGGCAACACGTCGGCAGGCATCCGGAACCACTCTTCATCACTGTCGCCTCCATTGAATGTATACATCAGTTGCGCACGGACGAGCTTCGCACCATTTTCTTGATAGTGATACTCCACAACATTGCCGTTTCTTTTATGAGACAGCACAGTCGGCACCTTTTCCTTATTCGGCAGTGCATCACTAAAATGTGGATTAAAGTAAGGATAGCTCGCATCCATCGCTTCTAACTTCTCGGTCAGCATCTGATTCATTGCCTCTGCCTTTTCTGGCATTTTTAGGGCGAGATTATTGGATTCTTCGATATCCACCCGTGTCTGCTTTCCGTTCTCGGTCTTATACAGTTGATACAGCTCTAACGCATCATTGCGTGGATTCAAGTGGTCGTAGTTGCGCACCAGCTTATAGTCACCAATACGGATCGTGCTCTCGAGTGCCTGACTGTTTGGGAAGTGCCAAAACAGAGTGTCACGCACATGACCGTCTTCTTGTTTCACAAGTTGCGGATCAGTGGGATCCGTAGCCAGCAGTTCAGAAAGATCGCTGCCGTCAAACTGATTGCCTGCAGGCTTCTGTGTCCCCGTCCACGAGAGAATCGTTGGAAAGAAATCGAGGCCGTTCGCCATGACATCGGTTTGCACGCCCGCATCGATCCCTGGGCCGACGATAATCAGTGGCACTCGTGTGCCACCTTCCATGGCGGATATCTTACCGCGATCGAGCGGATAGTTGTCGGTGATCACTTCGCCAGGCATATTCTCCATACCGCCGTTGTCTGAGGTAAAGATGATGTAGGTATTCTCACTCAACATGTGCCCCGGCCAACGCGGGTCTTCCGTTGTTTCCAGATAGTCGAACATTTGCCCCGCGTAGTAATCGAGTTCCTCGACCATGGCGGCGTAGAAGGGATTCGTTTGCCCCTCGCCCTTCCATTCCTGTGGATTCTTAGGCAGTTCCACCCCGAGCTTTTCGACGTATTTTTTCAGCAAACGCTCACTGCGTGTATGAATGGGCGCATGCACCAGCTTAGTGGCATAAAAGAGGAAGAACGGTTTATCTTTATTTTCGCGCACAAAGGTCAGCGCATCTTCACTGAGTTCATGCGTCGCAAAGCCGTTTTCATCGAGACGATACGGATCCTTAGGATCGTTGGTGGCAAACCCAGTCAAACGATGTGGCTTCATGATCGCAGTGGTGCCCGCGTTACTACGGCTCCAATCGAAACCAATATCCTCTGGTTGTGGGTAAGAGAAGTGCTTCATGGCGAGGTGCCATTTGCCGCTATGCCCGGTGGTGTATCCGTTATCTTTAAGCGCCTGAGGCAGCGCGACATAGTTGGTCGCCATGCGTCCGCTATACCACGGTGGCATCATGCGGTGCGCCGTCTTATGATACGGCGCGGGCGGCGTGCCACCCACCACGTGTGTGAACTGAGTGCGGGCCGGATGTGCCCCAGTCATGATGCCCCCACGGCTCGGTGCACAGCTCGGTGCCGGCGAATAGCCCTGCCAAAATAGGACACCCTTCTTCGCGAGCGCGTCGATGTTCGGTGTTTCAAATGGCGAAGGCTCGTCGATGTCGTAGCACTTCACATCCTGCCAGCCGAGATCGTCAGCCAGCAGCAAAAGCACATTCGGCTTTTCCGGACGACCATCGTCAGCCGAGACGACCGTCGAACACAACGATGCCACCAGCATCGTGGCACTGACTCGAACGATACGCCTAAAAAACGGCAGTGAGGTATGGGAGTTAAGTTTCATGATTTCTTTCTTCACTATTTGGCAGCGACTACATCGGTGTATTGCAGGAAGCCATTGGTATCGATCAGCATGAAGCAGTAGCCTTCGATCCCTGCTGGGATCTTTGCGCTCACACTAGAGCCATCAGCACTCACCGTGGCAGGACGACGCATACCGGGGATAAACTCTTCGGTAACGGCACCACCACCTTTATGCCGGTTTTTCTTCGTTTTTCCAGCCACGGGCGCATCGCAATAAATGACAGCCGCTTCCTTGATCATCGGGCCACTCGCTTGAATCGCTAGCTGCGCCTGACGTGTGGCTTTTTTAAACGAAGCAGCACCTGGCTTCGCCGCCGGTTTTGTCGCCTCGGCGTAGTTGGGATTTAAATAAGGCAGCTCCGCATTATTAGCAATCAGTGCATCTTCAAGCAAGCCGCTCAATCGCTCGACAACGGATGCATATTCCGGATTTTGCGCGAGGTCATTGGCTTCTTCGAAATCGTTGCGCTGACCATCCTTATAGATACGATACAGCTCGTAGTCATTTGTTTCGTAACGTTTGTGAAGCTTATAATCGCCGCTGCGAATTGCAGACTTCCAGCCAGAACCATGTGGGAAGTGCCAGAACAGGAATTCACGTTCCTTGCCGTTCGCATCGAGGACTTTGTCGCTCTCGCCATGCAAGACTGGAGAAATATCCAAGCCACTGAGTTCTGCAAAATCACTCGCGGCGATTTCAGAGCCCGTCAACTCAAGGAAGGTCGGGAAGAAGTCGAGCTGATTGACTAGACCATCAAACTGACTGCCCGCAGCAATGCCAGGGCCTGAAATCATCATTGGCACGCGAACGCCGCCGCCTTCCGTGTGACCTTTGCCGTATTTCAAAGGTGCATTATCCGAGAGAATTTCTTTACCACGTTGCTCGGCACCACCGTTGTCGGAACTAAAGAAAATATAAGTTGTTTCGATCAGTTTCTTGCCTGGGTTGCGCGGATCGTCGGTCTTCTCCAAGTATTCCACGATACGGCCGAGGCTCCAGTCCACGCTGGTGACCATCGATGCAAAGTATGGATTCTGCTGTCCTGGCAAAGTCATGTCACCTTTCTTAGGTGGGAAAGGCTGGCCGAATTTATCGCAGTAATACTCCAACAGTTCGCCATTACGTGTCAGCATCGGCCAGTGAACCATCCAGTGGCAAAGGTTGAGGAAGAACGGCTCGTCCTTATTCTTATCCATGAACTCGATCGCGGAACCCGTCACCTCATCGTAAGGATATGAAATGCCCTCTGGCTTCTTATCGCTATAAGGCGGATATTTCTCCTTACTCAAAGGGAACTTAGGATCGTTCTTCGTTGCAAAATCTTTGGTGCGGTCCGGCACGCTACGGTGAATACCGCGCTCTTCATTGACGACTTGGAAGCCATAGCTCGCTGGAGTCAGACCCACATGCCATTTACCCGAATGCCCCGTGCGGTAGCCATTCGCGGCCAACGCCTTGGCGCTGGTCAGCAACTTACGGTCAAGTTGCGCCTCTAGATAAGGAGCGATCAACAGCTCGTTACTCTTCCCCTTCTTGCGATCATCCAGCGTGACGTGCGTGAAGCGTGTTTTTGCGGGATGCTGCCCGGTGTTGATCGCACCACGCGATGGCGAACAGGTCGGCGCCCCCGAGTAGCCTTGAGTGAAATTCATGCCAGACTCGGCGAACTTGACCATATTCGGTGTCTCATAAGCACAGGGCTCGTCGACATCGTTAACCTGTATATCCTGCCAGCCGAGATCGTCGACGTAGAAGATAATGATATTAGGCTGTTTGATCTCCGCGCAAAGCATCGGAATGCAAGCGACCGCGAGTAAGCCAGCGACCAGGGTTTGTTTAATCTTATTCATAAAATTATAGCTTATTTGAGCGTTATTAAATCTGCGACACTCATCGCTGTGAGTGTTTACATCGCATGCTTATACTACTGAATATCAATCAGATGGAGCGACGACTGCAAGAGTCGCCAGAGAGGCGTAGACTAATTGGGTTAAATTATATCATAATGGCGAGACAGGCGCACCACGTATTCACTGGATAGGATACTTACGTTGAGTGAAAGCGTCCGAATATTCTAGGGTTTTAAACGTGTAGTCGCTCTTACGATGTGATCATAAGAACGACTGCCTCGATATTACTAACATTTGAGAAAATTGCTATACTACATATGGACTACCAGCGCATAAAATAATGAATATATCTAGCGTTTTCTATAACCGCAGATGGCCGCAGATTTTGACAAAAATTGACAAAGGTCTGCCGAAGATGGTGCAGTAAAGCACTCAATCTACGGCACCTCTCGGCCATTTTAAGAGCTACATCCAACGCGGTTGACGAGTTGCGACCACTGTAGCGATGCGACGCCAGTCGCGTCGAATCCCCCTACAAGGCGCGGTCGACCTCGCTAGCGCGAGGTCGCTACAACGTAGCGATGCGACGCCAGTCGCGTCAAATCCCCGCGCAAGGCGCGGTCGACCTCGCTAGCGCGAGTTCGCGACAATGTAGCGACACCAGTCGCTAGCACCTCCCGAGAGAATCCATGCAACTTCCAGTAACTTATCCACAAAAAAGCCCTCGGATTGCGAGATCCGAGGGCTTTGAAAATTAAATTGTCGGCTGAATTATGCGCGACGACGGCGAAGCATTACAGATACCAGACCTGTGAGGCCAGCGAGCAATGCGTAAGTGCCTGGCTCTGGGACGGCTGTCAAATTCACTGTAAAATCAACATCAGTCGCATTCCAAGCGCCACTGGCCTGAGTCATGCTAAAAAATGTGTCATTCAAAGCCACTGAAGGACCAGCAGGGTTAGTTACAGTAGTATTCGTAATATCGCCAACGATTGTAAAAGCGTCACCACTCCCCCAACGTCTCACGGTAGCTTCCGTATACAGGGCACTACCCAGCAAGTAACTCTTCCCCCTGAAGAAGTTCCCGAGACCGAGATGGTTCCGAAAGCAATTCCCTCCGAGTTCGAATTAAAAGTCCCAGTATTGTAGTCAAACTCACGTATGCCATTGTCATTTGTATCCCAAGTAATAGGCCCCGCGCCGACTGGTGAAATAGCAATCGTGAAGGTGACTGTATCGTTGTTGACTCCATCAGCATCAATGGTCAGCCCACTGACAGTGTAGCTTAACGAAGTCACTGTGGCGTCCTGCGCTGGCTCCGTAATAATGCCAAGTGTCCCGACATCTACGGCAGCCTCAAAGGCATTGGCGCCTGTAAAGACGATTGTCGCCGCCTGTGAAGAGACAGTCGAGGCAAGAGCTGCACCTGTAATAAGTAATATACTTTTCATATTAATCATGTGAGAGTCGCGGCATAGGCCAACAACCCACTTAATTTAGGGTAAGGGTTTATCTTAGAGTGACTACCAATAATCGAGCATTATTCTACTATCTGTAGCGGATTTCGAATATACTACATATGGACTACAAAGCAAAGAAAAATCGATGCATCTAGTCGGCCACTGATAGCACTGTCAAACGACCGAAAAGTTTTCCATCCACAGCTAGACTTTTTGGGATCGTCACTGTCACCTGCTGTAGCCCTCCAACGATCGATCCTAAGCTCACTTCACTGGCGCGCGGCTCGGTAATATTGAGGTCCGTCCATGCGGACAGGCTCGATCCATACTGAAAAGTTTGCACCGTGAAGGGCACGGCTTCCGCGCGACGCGTAAAGGTGAAAACAAAGTGCTCCCCCGCGGCATCCATCTCGGGAAGGATGACTTCGCCCGACTCCGTGGGTGTGCCATTCAGCACAAACTCGAGCCCAGTCGCGATCCCGTCTTGCTCGGGGTCTCCCTCAAAAGAGGCATCACTTAGGCCGGGATAATTCAACAACCACGCTTGGTAGTCTGTCGGAGGCGTATAGCGGCTATAGAGCGCCTCAACTTGCAGGTCGCTCAGTGCCACATCATAGAGCATCACTTCATCTAAAAGTCCCTCATAGCTGGCACCGCCGAAACCACCCGAACTCCCCAGCCATGCTTGAGTGATGCCCGACATGGAGCCCGTCAATCCCGTCTCGGAATAGAACGGAGCGCCATTGAGATAGATACTCATGCTGCCTGCAGTCGTATCTTTGGTGAACACCCAATGGTTCCACTTCCCTCTATAACTCTCAACGGCTGCCACCGCTGAAATAATTCGATCACCGCCCGCATCCCAAAAGATCTTACCATTCCCCCAGGGAAGGTTGATGCCCAGCATACGAGCTTCAGCCGAATTGATGGCATACAAAGCGACATCATTCGCTGGCTGCGTCGCTCCACCATAAGCCCACAGTGCGATGCTGATTTGACTATCAATCGCGCCCACTGCCCCGACTGGAATCTCCGCAGCATCACTCACGCCATCAAAATACAAGGCACCGGCGGCAACTCCAACACTCCAGTCAGCACCGTTCACCGTCGCATGGTGCCCATTGCCGGAAATATCTGCAGCCTGACTGCCCGCGTCTTCGTCGAGCGACCAATGAGCCAGCGCATCCGGCAGCGCAACGCTCGGGCTGTCGACGGCTTTGGTATATTGCATATACCCGTTCTCATCGACCAGCATGAAGCAGTAAGCGGTGATACTCTCAGGAATCACCGCACTCACGGTGTAACCATCGGCACTCAGCGTGGCAGGCTCCCGCATGCCAGAGATAAACTCGTCTGCCACCACATCGTGGTCTCCAGTGCTCGTGGGTCCGTCACAATAAATCACAGAGGCCTCTTGAATCTTTGGTCCGCTGGCTTCGATCGTCAGTTGAGCCTCACGCGTGAAGAATTGAAACGAGCTGACGTCGGGCGCAGCGACCGTTGACGGATCAACGCCTGCATAGTCTGGGTTCAGGTAAGGCAGTTCTGCGTCATCGGCCAGCAGCGCTCCCTCCAGCATGCCGCTCAATTCTTGCAAGACGGACGCATAGGCAGGATCTGCCGCTAAGTCATTGGCTTCTTCGATGTCCAAGCGGACGGCGCGATTATTGGCATCCACACCATCATAGAGGCGATACAGCTCGTAAGTATTCGTTTCGTATGATTTATGCAGTTTATAATCACCACTTCGCAGCGCGGCGTTCATGTTACCATAATGCGGGTAGTGCCAAAACAGAAACTCACGCTCCTGCCCCGTCGCATCCAGCACCTGAGCGTCCAGCGGCGTCGGATCCAGCAGCACGGGAGCGATATCCAAACCACTGAGCTCTGCAAAATCAGTCGGCGCGATCGTTGTCTCGGTCAACGACAGGAAGGTGGGGAAAAAATCCAGCTGATTGACGATTTTATCAAATTCTGTGCCTGCGGCAATGCGTGGTCCTGAAACCACCAGTGGAATACGAACACCGCCTCCGGCCACATAGCCCTTGCCCGCTCTCAACGGTGCATTGTCGGAAATAATTTCATCGCGACGCTGCTCCGCTCCGCCGTTGTCTGAACTGAAGAAAATATAAGTCGTATCGATCAATTTTTGACCGGGATTGCGGGGATCGTCAGTGGCCTCCAAGTAGGACACGATCCGCCCCAGACTCCAATCCACCGTGGTGACCATCGCAGCGAAATAAGGATTGGTCTGACCGGGTGTGGTCCAGTCGTCAGGCGATAAAGTTGCGTAATCGTGGCCCAGCTTGTCGCAATAGTATTTGAGCAGCTCCTCGTTACGAGTGAGCACCGGCCAGTGAACCATCCAATGACAGAGATTCAGGAAAAATGGCTCGTCCTTGTTCGCATCAATAAACTGCAGTGCGGACTCCGTGACCTCATCGTAGGGATACGACATCCCCAGAGGATTGGCGGCGTTGACCGGTGGATACTTTTCGACGCTGAGCTGATACTTATCCGAAGCGCTCGTCGTGGCAAAGTCCGAGAGTCGATCGGGGCTCATGCTGCGGTGCGCGCCACGGCTATGATTGACCGTCTCGAAGCCGTAGTTGGCGGCATTGAGCCCGATATGCCACTTCCCAGAGTGACCAGTGCGATAGCCATTTGCTTGCAAGGCCTCGGCGCTGGTCAGTAAATTACGGTCAATTTGTAGCTCCAAGTAAGGCGCAATCAGCAACTCGGAAGCAGCACCATCACTCATGTCGTCGAGCGTGACGTGCGTGAACCTTGTCTTAGCGGGATGCTGCCCGGTGTTAATCGCCGCACGTGAGGGCGAACAGGTGGGCGCCGGCGAATACGCCTGAGTAAAATTCATGCCCGACTCAGCCAGTTTGATCATGTTTGGCGTCTCGTAGGGACAAGGATCGTCCAAATCGTTAATCTGGACATCCTGATGCCCGAGATCATCGACGTAGAAAATAATTATATTCGGTTGAATCGTCTGAGCGGCCACGGAGAGATTATCGAGGCTAAAGGCTGCTGTTGTGCCCTCGCCATTCACCGCCTGATGGACAAAGAACAGGCCAATCTGTTCTTCTCCCGAATAGGTGAAAGTATGCTGCAGCGCTGTACCATCTGCAGTGATTGCGGTCGCATCCCCCAGCGTGCCAGAGCTGGCTGCGCCGCTGAGAACAACACCATTATTGAAGTTCTCGTGAATATCGACCCCGACAGCATCCGTGTCATTCACGCCACTGGCAGTGTATGTCTGAAGGTAGGAACCCGAACCTTCACCCGTGGCTGGGACGAAGCCTGAAATATCAAAGGTCACAGTAACCGTGCCGACACCCCACCCCCGAGTATCCAACCAAACGCCCGCACCACGCGTCCGATTCGCGTTCGCGTCAGTGGTGAAGTCCAGCGTGGAGCCAGAATCATCCACATAATTGTTGGAGCTAAAAAACTGACCGTGTGTCACGGCAGCCGCGGCCCCGCCGAGCTCACTGACGCCCCCCGTTTGACTCGTGACCGTGAAGTCGTCAAAATCTTCGGAGAAAACGACATGCGTTGACGCCTGCGAACAGAGTGTAGAGGCAACAAGCGCGCCGAGAAGGAAGAATGGGGAGTTCATAGACGTAATGGTATCCGCGTGATAATACTATCATTTTAAAATTAAGCTATACTACATATGAACTACACGCGCACGGAGATATTAAAATGCTATACCAATTCAAGGATGCCTTCCCCGGCAAATAACGATGAATACAAAAAAGCCCTCGGATCGCGAGATCCGAGGGCTTGGTAAAGTAATCTGTCGGCTGATTAAGCACGACGACGGCGAACCATCACGAATGCCAGGCCAGTCAGGCCAGCGAGCAACGCATACGTGCCTGGTTCTGGAATCGTACTCACCGTAAGGTTATCGATATCAACCGTGTTTCCCGTACCCGTGCTTTGGGCGTTGAGGTTGGCGAAGACCAGACCAATAAAGTCATCGGTTCCGTTATAGGTAAAGGTGAAAGCGATGTTCCCGTTGCCGGTAATTTCTTGTTGAGTACCGAGCAAAGCAATCGAAGCGCTTCCGGTTGCAACTGGAAGGCCATCTGCTGAGAGGAAATTTCCATGAAGATCCAAACTCACCGTATTTGAAGCATCCACATTATTTGCAGCGTATGCCTGGAAAATGGCTTTCGAATCAGTCCCGGCTGTAAAGTTCGCCGCGTCAAACTCAACAGTAACGGTTCCGGCTGCCCATGTTGATGCATTGAGCCAGACGCCTGCACCCCGGAATCTATTTTCAGTAGTATTACCAAGAGTGAGATCACCATCAGCGATCCCAATCCCATTTGTTGAACCAAACCACTCTTCGACAGCGGTGGTTGTGCCATTGTCAAATACGACGGCAGTAGAGGTTTGAGTATAATCATCACCAGTGAAATTAGTGCTATACACAAGAGCCGCTGATGAAGACAGAGTTGAGGCAAGCACCGCGCTTGCGAGTATTAATTTATTTTTCATATGATTGATACATCAACGGGTACTTAGCTGTTCACTAAGTCCAGAAAATGCGTATTTTAGGGGGTTGGTTAATATTGATTTTGATGTTTTAGAGAGAAATTAGAATGCAAGAGGGGTGATACTACTATCATTTCATAATTTCCGCTATCCTCCATATGGACTACAAAACGCAAAAAATGCATAAATTCGCTCGATTATTACATCGACGGAAGCGGCATAAGATCCTGAAATCGTGAACTGTCAGCATGCGTGCCCTTCAAATTATCAAGCTTCAAAGCTGCTTTTACTTTATTCTAGGCTGCTTCGTAGTGAACACTGCCCTCTACGGCCAGCCAACACAGCCGCTCGTAGAGTTATCAATCTCTGTATTGGAGAACCGACTCTTAGAGATCGACTCGCGCATCGCTGAACTCGCTGAATTTAGTTTTCAGACAGGAGTCGGCTCCAATGGGAATCGTTCCGACTCACATACTGAGCCGAATCATCGCGAGTGGTTCCAAGTCGAACTCGAAGGCTTCCAGAACATTGACCAAATCATTCTGGTGCCACATATCGTGAAGGACAGCAAACTGGGCGTGATCTCCGACGGCTTTCCGGCCGAGTTGGAGATCATTGCCGGCACGGCAATGCATCCTGAAGGCGAATTAATTACGCAATTTCGACCGACGGATGGCGATCAACACATTGCCCCTTACACGTTTGCCACTCCCGGCCTGCAAGCCTCATGGATACGCATTCAAGCCACGGAACTCTCCCCACGCGCCTGGGACCTGAAATATAACCTTCAACTCGCAGAGATACTGATCTTTGAAGGCAATCACAATCACGCGCTCGGCAGTAAAGTGACCGCTTCTTCACAAAGTCGCGGCTACGACAGTTCCCGAAATGAGCGCTATCTAGTCGACGGCTTCATGCCCTATACCATGAACGCTGCGAGCGGCGAACAGAGCATTGCAATGATGGTTCGCATCTCCGAGCCCCACGCACCTCTCGCCATAAGCATTGATTTGGAAGACGCTTACCAACTGGACCGGATCCACCTGCATCGCATCGAACTGAGCAACAATATGCCGCTCTCCAAAGGCTTCGACTTTGGCATGCCCCGCAGGCTCTTGATCGAAGGCTCCAATCAAGCTGATTTTTCTGAGAGCACTGTTTTACTGGATCTCCATTTAAAGAATGCCTATGAGAGCGGCCCGATCATCATGCGCGACCTGAACCCACAGGCCTGCCGTTTCGTCAGGTTGACGGCCGTCGAACCGTTCATCGACACTTTGATGCCAGAGCCTACAATTGCCTTTGGCTTTGCTGAAATCGAGCTATTCTCCAATCAGACCAATGTAGCGTATCAAAAAACACCGACGACCAATTTTGAATACTCAAGTTATGCACGCCCACTAACGAAACTGACCGATGGCCAAAATTTCTACGGCACAATCCTCCCGATTCGCGAGTGGTTGGAGCAACTCGAAGAGCGCTATCACTTGGAGGCAGAACGACCTCTAATTCGGGCAGAATTGGACCGCCGCTACGCCCGTCAAAGCATCACGCTCCGGCGTATGAGTTGGCTCGCGATGTTGCTCACGACAGGCATCGTGGTCGTCATTCTCGTGGACCGCATCCTGCGCCTACGGCAAATTGCACGCATCCGCGAGCGCTTCGCCGCCGACCTACACGACGATCTCGGCGCCAGCCTTCACACCATCGGTTTACTCGGTGATATTGCGCTGTCCTCTGTTGATTCACCGGAACGTTTGAAGACCGCCCTCACCCGCTCACGTGAGCTGACCAAACGTGCAGGTGCCGCCATCCGCCATTGCACCGACTTACAGACAATGGGCCGCGTGGGCGACTTAGAGCAAGATATACGGCGCATCGCGGAACGCATGCTCGTCAATTCCGACTACACGATCTCGGTCCAAGGGGCGAACTACTTCAACAAACTCAAACCGCGCCTGAAGATGGACCTGTTCCTGTTTGTAAAGGAATCCATCACCAATATCGTCAAACACTCCAATGCCGATCAGGTAAGCATTGAAATGAACGCAAATTCCAGTTTGATTGAAATCAAGATTCAAGATGACGGCCGTGGCCTTCCCGACGACAAGGAACAAAAGGTGCCTCCATCACTAAAACGACGCGCGCGCGTCATGCACGCCAGCATCAGTATTAGTCACAGCGCAGAATACTCTACAATCATTCACCTGTGCAGAAAAAATAGTTCGCTCCTATTCTGGCAATAAATACAGTCAAAAACCCATGCCCTCAACAATCAACATCATTATGGTCGAAGACCATCCGGAGTACCGCGAAGGCATCGCCTTAGCGCTGGAAACAGAGCCTAAGATACAACTGACTCATCAGTTTGGCATGGCGGAACAAGCTCTACGAGCCTTAGAGCATGATACCAACACCGATGTGGTACTGTTAGACTTAAACCTGCCTGAAATGTCTGGGCTGGAAGCGATCCCTTGGATGATCAAGTATCGACCCGACATAAAAATCATCGTCTTAAGTCAATCGGATGACGAATCCGACATCTTACAGGCCATCCACCTGGGCGCGGCGGGGTATCTACTGAAAGAATCCACATTGGAGCAAATCATTAACGGCATACAGACCGTCGTCAAAGGGGGCGCTTCTTTAGACCCTCGCGTGGCTAAATTCATTATCAATACGGTACAGAAAAAAATTCCCGCCCCAAATGCCAAACAGCTGCTCTCAGAGCGAGAGCTTGAAATCTTAAAACTACTCAGCGAGGGATACATGAAAAAAGAAATTTCGGATCATCTGAAAATTGAAACTTCTACTGTCGCCACACACGTGCGCCGTATATATGAAAAATTGCAAGTGCCCAACGCACCTGCAGCAATCACTAAGGCTTATAGGACAGGTATCTTTTCCAGCGGCGATTAGTGTTCTTTGGGCTCATACAAAAAAACACGCACTCCAAAGCTTGAAGCAGTGAGCGTTCGGCGTATGGCCAGGGCCAGCCACTCACAGCGACCACAATAAATATTCAAGACTTCACTTGAATGCTCTGCCCGAAAATGAAATCGTCACCCTAAATGAAACATGGGTGCATCTGATTCAGCCCCAACTCATCAGCATTCTAATCCAAATGAGCATAGCAACCAAACGAGGCGACGACGGCACAACAGCCCTACTTTTTAATAAACGGGTGCCTAAAACCCATCCACGTGTAATGACATACGGACGGATCGATGAGCTCACCTCTGCCATCGGTCTCTGTAGAGCACACTCCGATCAGCCTGCAGCGAAAGAGCTTTTACTCTCAGTGCAAAAGCAGCTCATCAACTACATGGGCGAGCTCGCCACCGACGATACGGACCAGGCGCGCTACCTTGAAAAATACGGCGAGCAAGCAATTAGCAGCGCAATGATCGATCACTTCACCGAGCTTGTGACCGAAAAAGAAAAAGACATCCAGTTCAAGGGCTGGAGCTTCCCGGGCGATACGGTGGCGGACGCATTCTTCGACAGCGCGCGCACCACCTGTCGTCGCGCAGAACGCGGCGTCGTCGCCCTAAAAGAATCAGGTGCCAGCGTTCGGCCTGAATTGATCCAATATTTAAACCGACTCGCCGACCTGCTCTGGTTAATGGGACGCGAGCACGCCCAATAATCGAGCGTCTCGACGAACATCAACAACCACGCAGATCAATCTCGTCGCTGGGCTTCATCGCCACGACTTGCCCCATCTTTTTCTGAATCACCGTGAAGTGATGCATTTCATCAGGAGTGATCAGCGAAATCGCCTCACCACTGGCCTCGGCCCGCCCCGTGCGGCCAATACGGTGAAGGTAATCTTTGGGCGAGCGCGGCAACTCGTAGTTGATCACATATGGCAAGCCATCGATATCAATCCCACGTGCCAACAAATCGGTGGCCACCAACACAGAGAACTCCCCTTGCTTAAATGCCTCCAAAGTATCCAGTCGCGCATTTTGCCCCATTTTAGCATGAACCGCCCATGCATTGATACCGTTTTTACGCAGTTTGAACGTTAAATTATCGGCTTTCTTCCGCGACGATACGAAGATCAAGACCTGCTCCATCGCTTGCTGCTGAATTAAATAACGTAACAAGGGCCCCTTACGCGCTTCACTCACAAAATAACCGTGCTGATGAATATGCTCGATCGACTCACCAACTTCATCGATCTGCAAAATTTTTGGCTGTTTTAAGATCAAGCCTTGCATCTGCGAAATATCGTCATTCAGCGTCGCCGAAAAGAGCAAGCTCTGACGCTGCCTCGGCAATAAGCGTAGCAAACGATTCACTTCCTCTTCAAAACCAAGGTTCAATAGTTTATCCGCTTCGTCTAAGACTAATGTCTGCACCTCCGAAAGTCGCACCGCGTTCTTATCAATCAGATCCAACAGTCGCCCGGGTGTCGCCACCAAAACATCTACCCGACCGAGAGCTTGCATCTGAGTATTCATCGAAACACCGCCATACACGGCTCGACAGCTTATGCCTGCGCTCAAACACGGAATGAAGCTCTGAAAAACCTGACTCACTTGATCCGCCAGTTCACGCGTCGGCACCAAGACCAGCACCCGGGGCTGGCGGTGTCGCGATAAAGGCGCGCCCTGCAAGCCCTGCAATATGGGCAAGACAAAGGCTGCGGTTTTACCCGAACCTGTTTTGGCGATCCCCAACACATCGGCCCCCTGAAGAATCATCGGGATCGCGGCCCGCTGAATCGCAGTTGGCTCGGTATAGCCAGCTGCTGCAAGTGCCTTTGAAAAGTAAGAGGCCAGTCCGAATGGAGAAAAGGGCATAAGTCGAAGTGATAAAAAGATAAGCGCGCAGAATACACGCAATTGAGGCACATGGAAAACCAGACTCCAAGATGGACGCGCTGGTAGCCATTGTCCACCCTGACTTCAGCTCAGGCCTTCTGTCTATGACTGATTCCAAGCTCATCTTTAAATCCGCAGCCAGACGGGAAAAATCACTGCCATTTTTAGTACCTAACAATTCTTCATCCTTGAATTTAACTAGAAGCTAAATTTAATTGCCCGATTCGGCCCGAACCTTTGATCGCGCGAGCACACTCTATTTTATCATGCAAACATCTGCCACTTCTTCTTCCGATGCACTGCGACAAGTCCGCCAACAAATTGCTAAGTTGGTCGTCGGCCAAGCTGCCCTGATCGACCGCCTGCTACTGGCTCTGCTTTGCAACGGTCACGTCTTACTGGAGGGCGTCCCCGGAGTCGCCAAAACATTGACAATCAACAGCCTCGCCAAGGCGATCGATGCCTCATTCAGCCGCATCCAGTTCACGCCCGACCTACTGCCGGGCGACCTGACAGGCACACTGGTCTACGATCCACGCGAACATGTTTTCACCGCGGAGAAAGGTCCCATTTTTGCCAACCTGCTACTGGCCGACGAGATCAACCGCGCGCCCGCTAAAGTTCAAAGCGCGCTCTTGGAAGCGATGCAAGAAAAGCAAGTTACACTGGGCAAAGAAACCTTCCCACTGCCCAAGCCTTTCCTAGTGCTGGCCACACAAAACCCGATTGAGCAAGAAGGCACCTACATGCTACCAGAGGCGCAAGTCGACCGCTTCATGTTTAAGCTAAAGGTCGACTACCCCTCGATGCAGGACGAGCTGGTGGTCATGCAGCGCATGGCACGCACTGAAGCGCTTCCTGAAATCGAAGCCGTACTCCAAATCGATCAGCTAATGCAGCTGCGCAAAGAACTGGAAGCCGTCTTCATCGATGAAAAAGTCGAGCGCTACATCATCCGCATAGTCGATGCCACCCGCCACCCGGGCAACTACCAGTTGGAGCTCGACCGCTACCTCCGCTTCGGCGCCTCTCCGCGCGCTTCGATTTACCTGTCTTTGGCCGCCCGTGGTCACGCGCTCATGCAGGGCCGCGACTACACAACACCACAAGATGTTAAAGACGTCGCACATGACATCCTACGCCACCGCATGGCGATTTCCTATCGAGCGGAGGCCGAGGCGATCACCTCAGACGATCTCTTGGATAAAATTCTATCCGCAGTGCCCGTCTCGGAATCAGGACTGAACGAGGCATGCTAGACAAACTCGATCAACGCCTGAACTTACTCGAGCTCAAGTGCCGCCGCCCGGTAGAGCATTTACTCGCAGGTGAGTATCGCTCGATTTTCCGCGGTCGTGGCATCGAGTTTGAGGACGTGCGCCCCTACCAACCGGGCGACGACGTGCGCACCATGGACTGGAAAGTCACCGCGCGCACCGGCACGCCACACATCAAACGCTACGTCGAAGAGCGCGAACAATTCTTCTATCTGATCGTCGATGTCTCCGCCTCCATGCGGCACGGCAGCCAGAGCGCGAAGTCACAAACCGTGTCCGAGATCTGCGCGCTACTGACCATGGCTGCCATTAAGAATCAGGATCGAGTCGGCCTGATTCTCTTCAGCGACGAGATCGAGCAAATCGTCCCGGCAGCGAAAGGACGCAGCCACGCCATGCGAATCATGGATGAACTGGTCAACTTCCAACCTAAAAACACCGGTACGAACTTTACCGAAGCGCTTGGCCGCTTTGCGCACATTGCCCGCAAACATTCCGTGGTCTTTGTCGTCTCCGATTTTTTTACGGACGACTATTCCCACGAATTGCAAAACCTCGCCTGCCGTCACGATGTAAATGCGATCCATATCGCTCAAAAGCCCTCCGATCCGGCCGCCCCCAAATGCCTGGTTCGTATGGAAGATGCGGAATCCGGACAACAGCGTATCGTCGACTTAAAGGCACAGCAAAGCGCTGGTCAGGCCCACAGCCAGCAATTAGAACGCGAGATGCTAGAGTCCGGCGTCAACCTACTCTCACTGCAAGTCGGCGAAGATTGCGTGCAAGCCCTCGCCGGATTTTTTCAACAGCGTCAGCGTGAAAGCGCCGACGTGACCGGAGGCTAAGCATGCGCACTTGGCTTTATATTCTCGGCTTTTGTTGCTTGGCCTGGTTGCCGCTGCACATGCAAGCAAGCCAGCCACACGGCATTGTGCTCAGCCTAAGCCCAACAGAATGCCACCCCGGCGATTTAGTCGAACTGCACGCTCAAATGACACGCAGCGACTACGCCGAATTCGAGCTAAAACTGCCCAAGATGCCGGCCCTCCACTTCGTCGCCCAACAACAGAGCCCCATCACTTACAGTCAAGGCTTCTATCGGCAAAGCGCCGTCTGGATCTTTCAACCCACCCGTTCTGGCAAGATCGAATGGTCAGGCATCCACGCTCGACTCGAACAAGGCGCGCACGAAAGTGAACATACGCTCGCCCCGCTGACACTCGAAGTGCTCCCCTATGCGAGCACCGAAGATCCCCTCACGCCCGAGCCACTCCCCGCAGATTCTGAAGCAAACGAAGCAAGGCAAACTCCCCTCTGGCTCTACCTACTAATCGTGCTCGGCGGCATCGGCATCCTTTACTATGCCCTACGGCCAAAATCGAAGCAGCCCGCCAACAAGATCACGCCCAAGCCTGGACTCAACGAACTACAGCAAGCATTAAAATCCGACACCATTCCAGTTACTCTCATCGAGCAGCTGCTCCCCGATCCCTCTCTCTCGCACCAGCTGCGTATGACGATGGAGGCAGCCCTTTATAACCCCAAGGCCGATCCTCAAACCCTCCGCGCTGCAATCGAAAAGGAGGTCCAGTCATGACATTTCATGATCCCTGGGTCTTGCTGCTGATTCTCCCCACGCTCTGGCTACTACGCCGGCGCCAGCGCAAGCGCAGCTCCATCACAGTGGACTCACTGCAACAATGGCCACTGCAATCTTCGGGCAAGGCTCGCTGGCTCTGGCTGCCTCCTTCGCTTCGTCACGTATCCATCGTATTGATACTAGTTGCCTTGGCCCGTCCACAGGCCAATTCCTCCTACGACGCTCAAGTATCCGAAGGTATTGCAATCCAAATGCTGGTCGACGTCTCCAGCAGTATGGATATGAGCACCAAAACATTCGAAGGCAAAAGCACCAGCCGCATGGAAGTCGCCAAGACCATGGTCGAACAATTCATTGCGGGCGACGGCGAAGCACTCAAAGGCCGTCCCAATGATTTGATCGGCTTGATTACCTTTGCTCGCTACGCCGACACCCGCAGCCCATTAACCTTTGGGCACAAAGCACTGCTGCAAATCGTGCGTCACTTAGAAATTCAAGAACGCCCCAACGAAGACGGCACAGCCTACGGAGATGCCCTCGCAATCGCCGCGGCCCGACTACACAGCCTGGACGAATTGCGCGGCAGCCTCAATCCCAGCGAACTGGACTCCATTAAAAGCCGCATTATCATTTTGCTCACCGACGGCGAAAACAACTCCGGTGCCCACTTACCGATTGAATCTGCGGGCCTCGCCAAAGCCTGGGGCTGCCGCATTTATTCCATCAGTTTAGGAGACCCCGTCAACGCCCCCGACAGCTTATCAGCCACCGACACGCTCAATGCGGCCGAACAAGTATTGGAGCACATCAGTAACGAAACAGGAGGCATATTCCGCAAGGCTCACAACGCGGAGTCCTTGCGCGCCGTGTATCAGGAAATCGACCAGCTAGAGCGCAGTAAAATAGCCACGCAACAATTTGACCGTGTCGCGGAATGGTTTTGGCTCCCGCTCGCCATCAGCCTAGCCGCCCTAGTGATAGCCTTAACCCTTGAAGCAACCAGTTTGCGCGTCGTGCCATGAGTGATTTTGTATTTCAATGGCCGGCTGCCCTCGCCCTACTACTGCTGACCTTGCCGCTGATCGCATTGCTCCGCTATGCCCGTCAACAACGCCTGGCTGTCATTCAAACAATGGGCGGCCAGCGCCCCACCCATCGCCGTCTACGCGACATATTGCGCGTGCTCGCATTTGTCGCTTTGGTACTCGCCCTGGCACGCCCCGGATACGCGCCTCGCATGGAGTCCACTTCACGCACCGGACGCGACGTAGTCTTTGCTCTGGATGTGTCGCGTAGCATGCTCGCTCAAGATGTGTCTCCCTCACGCCTCGAAGTCGCCAAGCAAGGCATCCGCGATGCGCTTGAGCAATTTACCAACCAAAGGGTCGGCCTGATCGTTTACGGCGGCAGCGCATCCATTCTCTGCCCGCTGACCCACGACTATGCTTTTGCCCGCTACATGCTAGAGCAAGCCCACCCGCGCAGCGTCGACTTCGGTGGCACCACCATACAATCCGCCATCGAAAAGGCAGTCGACCAAGTCTTCATCGCTGGTCGCGAAGAGGTACAAGACCTCATCATTCTCACCGACGGCGAAGACAACGGCTCACACTTCGAGAACGCATTAGACCGACTCAAACAAAGCGCAGTCGACACCTTACTGATAGGTATTGGCGATCCGAATACCGGCAGCCCGATTCCGATCACAGATGAAAAAGGCGACACGACATTTCTCGCACAAAACGGCAGCACCGTGTACACCCAACTCGACGACGAGGCCCTACGCGCGCTTGCGGCCGGCAGCACACGCATACAATACCTCCCCGTCGGCACCACTCCCTTTAACTTGGGTAAACTCTACCAAGACTATGCCCAAGACCTCCCGGTGGATGCCAATGACAACGAAAACGGCATACGCATTTATCAGGAAGCCGCCCCCTACTTACTGATCCTAGCGCTCCTGCTACTCGTCTCTCCGAGTGCTGGGGAGCCAACGGCCTGCAAATCGGACAAGCAGCACTCTTACTGTGCACACTCTACACAATCACACCACACGAAGTGTCTGCCGCCTCCCCCGCCATCGAGTCCGCGTTTAGTGCGGCTCTCGAAAGCTACCAAAACGGCGATTTCGAAACCGCCCACACCGAATTCAGCGAAGTCTACGACTACGCCAGCAACCACAACGCCGCACCGCGCATGCTTGCGCCCATTCAATTCAACCGCGGCCTCAGCCTGATTCAACTCGCCAATGCCAATGCAGAGGCCAATCCACAAACCGCACTCGACTATGCACAAAGTGCCGAACTTGCATTTCTCTCCGCGAAGCGTTACCAAAATGACCTTAACCGCGCGGGCATACGGCTCGAAAGCACCGCTCAATTGATCGGCCAACTCCAAGCACAGATTGAAGCTCAACAACAAGCCGATGCGGACCTGCAGGCGCAAATGGAAATACTGATCGAACGACTCCAAGCCCTATTGGAGCAACAAACTCAGCTGCGTCAAAAACTGATAGCCACCGACCCCGAACGCTTCAACAATCGACGCAGGCGCCTCGCCCCCGTCGAACCTGCTGCCGAGCAAGTCGACAACTGGTCGCAAGACATGCAGGCACAACAAAAATCATGCATCGGAGACAGTGCGCACATTCGTAGCTTAATGCAACGCATTGACCAACAACTCACGCCACCGGACCTCGATCTGCCGGAATTCGAAACTGTCCTGACCGAACCACTACGCTTGTTTAGTCAAGTGCAAGCCCAACAAGAGCAGTCGATCAAGCTGCTCACCGCTTGGATTCACTGGCCCGATGCCCACCAAAGCCTGCAAATTATAGAACAAAGCATCGAAGAAATCCTAGACCTGCTCCGCAGCGACTCCGAGCAGAATTCCGAAGACAGCGAAGAGTATGAGGACATGGAAGAAGATTACGATTACATGGAAGACTCCGAAGAGAGCATGAGTAGCTCCGATGCCATGCAGGGCGATTTCGCAGCGGCCTCAGAAATGCAAGCACTACCGGAGCCGAACTACTCCGCCGAGGACATTCTAATGGAAGAGCAAGGCAGCTTACAATTCCGTCAACAAAAACGCGCCGAAGCCAACGCCGCCAAAGTGGAGAAGGACTACTGATGCCTCGCTACTTTATTATAGTTTTCAGCCTGCTCGCGCTCAGTCTGTCCGCTCAGGAAAGCGAGCCGCAATTGCCACTGCAACACGTTCAAGCACAAGCTCGCGAACAAAGCTTCTTCACCGACCGCATCGCTAGCCTACGAGTCGACTTTGACAGCGTGGTGGACACTCCAGAAGACTGGCCCCAACAATCCGACGGCTTCCGCATCTTGGACATCGAGGTGCAAGCCACCCAGAGCGAACCCGCCGGCAGTCAAGCCCGTATCCGGTTTCTACCTACAAAAGCAGGCGTAGTCACACTGCCAGCCTTTGACTTTCAATCTGCCAGTACGCACTACCAAACCGCTCCAATTCAAATCATCGTCAGTGAGCCTCAACGCTCCGATCAAATGTCGCTGCAACTGACACCCCACAAACTTAAAGTCTATGTCGGCGAGCCCTTACGCATCGACCTCGTATGGCACAGCTCCATCAATGCGGCCGCACTCAAGCATTTAAAGCTATTCCCTGATTATTTCAACGATCCCAACATCTCTATAGTCATTCCCCGCTCGACTGCAGCGGAAGAAGTGCAGGTCGGCCTCCCCATCGGAGGACGCCGCGTCATCGCCACCCGCACGCGGCTCGAAGGTAATGAAAAAGCACTCGGCACAATAGAACTGCCGATCTTTCTACGCTTCGAACAAGCCGGCAAATACACACTGCCCACCACACACTTAGAGTGCGCCCTACTGGAGAAGCCCGACCAAGGCTTCGCCCGCTACGCCGCCCACTTCAACAATAGCTTCTTCACCCCCGTAGAACCGAGCGAACGCTACCGGCGCATTTACACCACCGCACCCGCGATTGATATCGAAGTATTGCCCCTGCCCATCGACTCCGAGCAAGCAACTTTCACCGGCCTATTTGAGCCCATCTCCATCCAAGCCAGCGCCAGCCCAACGGAACTTGAAATCGGGCAACTGATGGAACTGGAGTTCAAAGTCAGCAGCAGCGCACCACACGGCATGCTGCAACTGCCGCCACTCAGCCAACAAAGCGGCCTGCGCGAACGCTTCGTCGTCGACGATCAATACCGCACACTCTGGCAAGCAGACGGCAGTCTATTCCGCACCCGCCTCCGTCCACTGGCCACATCCACCCAAGCCATTCCCTCACTGTATTTCCGCACATTCAACCCCGAGACAGGCAGCTATCAAAGCATCCGCACCCAAGCCATCCCGCTACACTTAAAACCCAGTAATGGACTAGACTTTATTCCCCATGGCACATTCGAAGGAGCCGCGGTCCGCTTAAGCTCACAAACACAAGGCATCTGGAATAATTTGGAAAAAAATCCCATGAACGACACACTCAACCTCATCACTCAGTGGCTCAATCAACTCTTCTGGCCACTACTCTGCCTAGGCCCCATTCTATTTCTAATACTACTGCCAGTCGTGCGCGAACGTCGCCGCCGCGCCTTAAACCCCGACTACGCACGCCGCGTAGCCGCTTACAAAAGCTTCAAAAAGATCCCCCGTCACGCCCCGGAGAAATGGCCTGCATTCTTACAATTCATGGCCACAACTTTCGGCAGCCAAAGCCAGGCCTGGACGCGTGGCGACAGCGAACAAGCCCTACAAAAGATCGGCGCGGACACAGCCACCCAGCAAGCACTCCAGCAGATTCACGACGTGACCGATGCCGCCGAATTCAGCCGCCAGGCCCCCAAGCCAGAATATAAAAACCTCAATCAAATCGCGCAAACAATTGCCCGCCACACTGGCAAGCTCAGCTTGCTGCTGTGTCTACTCACTCTTGGCTTGAGCCCCCAATCCAAAGCAAACGAATGGAGCGAAGCGCAACAAAGTTTCGCACAAGCCCAAGCCGCGCCAGTCGGTAGCGACGCCTCCATTGCCGCCTATACCGTAGCCGCTCTCAAATTTGAAAACCTCGCAACCACCCACCGACATGGCGCAGAAGCCTGGGTCAACGCCGGCAATGCATGGTATCAAGCTGGTGAGCTCGGACGTGCCATCGTCGCCTATCGCTCCGCACAAGCACAGCGTCCCTTTGATTCGCAACTCGCGGCCAGCCTGGCAAGTGCACGAGCCAGCGCACTCAACACAGTGCCCGACAGCCGCAGTTACTTACAAAAGATCCCGACCACATGGCTCAAAATCAGCTGCTTAATCCTCAACACACTCTTCTGGGGCAGCCTGTTAGTCATGCTTCGCTATCCCCGGCGCAGCACTTACATCAGTAGCAGCTTGCTGGCAATGTGCCTACTCATCAGCGCAAGCTATCTCAGCCACCGCATACTCCAATCCCCCCCATCCGGTACTATCATCGTCGACAGCATCTACGCCAAGAAAGGCCCTGGCTACGCCTACGCTAACGCATTCAACGAACCACTTCACGACGGTCTCGAGTGCACGCTTATAGAAACCCGCGCAGACTGGCACCATATCCAACTCAACGACCAACGCAGCTGTTGGGTGCCCCCAAATACCCTCCAACTCATTCAGGCAGATTAAGCAAAATAAATGAGTGGAAATCGGTAGCGCAGGTCCGTCTGCAATGACACGCCCTGAAGAGAGAACTCGGGGAGTGCGTTATAAGCTAGGGCTGTTCTACTAGAATCGGCATGCCCACAAACCTCGCACCCTGCCTAAATTCACTATTGGACGTTGGACGTTCAAAGTTCGACGTTCCCCCTGCCCTAGCTCCCCACCTCAAGTCTCACAGACCCACTTCAACTGCTCTAACTCATTCAACATAGGTGGCTCTAAGGGCATCTTCACAAAGCCCAAACGGCGCAAGGCATAGATCCGCATCGCACGCCGCACATGCAACTGCAGAGCCCCCGCCTCCATACCGTAATCCATTTCAAGTGCGGTACGTTGATTCGCATCCAACTCAGGATTCGCACAAAAACTCAAAGTCTCCGTTTCCAACCAGTCCACATCCACCAGATCCTCAAAAGGACATGGCTTCCTCCGCCCCACAGTTTGAAAGCGGCCAATCACAAAGTCTTTAAACAGCTCACTGCGGTGACAATACGCACGCACATGCCAGCGCAAACCGTCAAAACCAAAGCCACGCGGGCTCAACCAACGCTTCTCAGAGCTCCCCGATTTGACGGACCAATAAGCGACCTCAACACATTCCTGATTGCAAGCCGCTAACGACAACTTTCGGTGCAATGCCAGGTCCGCCACTCGCCGCGGGCGACTGCCCCCCAGCACAAATTCACCAAGTTCAAGGCCATCACGCATGGCAGCCCCCACCACTTCCATGTCTTCACTAAAATCCGGCTCTTGTAGCACTGTCTGCATCTTCGCAGAAGCCACATAGCACTTGCGCCGCACATCATACTGACACGCCCCAGAATTCATCGTGGTGTAAGACACCAGATCCTTTGTCGCCTGCGGCAAGGAAATCCCAAAATGGTCACATAAATCCCGCCGATTGATCGAGCCACGCCAATACAACAAGCGCTCAATAAACAATAAGCGCTGCTTTTCACTCCATCCTGCAATCGTTCGATCCATCCCCATAATAAATAGGACCAGTAAACAGATGCGCACCACTTAATCAAGCCTCAACACGACCCATAAACTTTTTACGACCACTTTATATTTTACTATTGATTTACTCACTCACGAAGCTCACAAATAAATCAAGTCAAAGAAACGTTGGTAAGTTTCCATTAAAATTCCTCGCACCCAAAGCTAGCGTTGCTTACATCATACAATCAACCAATGACCTTTTACGCTCATACGAAAAGTAATCCCAACGGTCCAATCGCTCTAATGGAAGAGTGGGAGCAGCTCTTTACGGAGGATTTTAGCCGATGAAGGACTTCACACTCAATGACTGCTGGGCGAAAACGGATCCAGAGACGGGGCAGCCCTGCCTCTCTGTTACCGAACATTGTAAAATCGTCGGCTCTGTTGCTGAGACCCTACTTTCCAGACTGCCGCCTCTCGTAGCGAACCAACTACCGCAAGGAAGTGTCGCGCTGGTCGCTGCGCATGATATCGGCAAGCTCACACCTGGTTTTCAACTCAAAGCGCCACTCTGGCCATGGCACCAGACACTAAAGGAAAGCATTATCGCTGACAGTTTGACGACGAATCATGCCATCGTCAGCCAATGGCATCTGCAAAACCACTCTGCTTTGCGAGGAAACAAGAAAAGCCAATATTGGCTGGTCAGCACCGGTGGACACCACGGGAGTTATCCCCTCGCTTGCAGAACGATGAAGCAAGCCCCCTACGAAGGTGGCAACAACAGTTTCCTTCAATTACGAAACGAACTTACCGAACTTCTCATACAGAGTTTCGGCTCTCTTCCGCTTGAAATTGCAAAACATGAATTTGAGCGCATCCACCTATTGACGGGCTTCACCATTTTCTCCGATTGGATTGGTTCAAACGCGGATTGGTTTCCAGCCAACATTTCAACGGATGACAAAAGCCTAAGAGATCGCAGTCATGAGGTTCTCGACAGCTTACGCTGGAACCCGCGCATCCATCAGCAACGCAGCTTCGGCCATCAATTCACCCCTCAAGCCCCCGAGACTTTCAGCCCTCGGCCCATTCAAAGCGCCTTACTTGAAGCGGCAGACAGCCCCGGGCTTTATATCGTCGAAGCGCCGATGGGAATGGGAAAAACTGAAGCAGCATTGACTACGGCTTACCAACGCTGGACGCAAGGCGACGAGCGCGGCCTTTATTTCGCTCTCCCAACTCAGTTGACCTCCAATAAGATACACGATCGCATCACCACATTTCTTGAAAACATATTGGACGACGACAGCACCCAAACCCTAATCCATGGAAATACATGGCTAGGCGACAAGAAGTCCCAGACCATATGTCCGGCATTCAAAGAAATGAACCCGGACCAGCCCGAGAATGAAGCGAACGACATCAATGAAGCGCTGCGATGGTATAGCTCGACTCGCAAGCAATTGATGGCTCCTTTCGGCACCGGCACGATCGACCAAGCATTACTAGCGGTGCTACCGGCGCGCTTCGCCGCACTGCGCTATTTCGCACTTGCGGGTAAGGTCGTGGTCATTGACGAAGTTCACTCCTTCGACCCCTACATGTCAGCGCTAATTGATCGCTTGATTCGTTATTTAATTAAAGCGGGCTCCACAGTCATCATTCTCTCCGCCACTCTCACGGCGCAACGCCGCGCCGAACTGGTGCAAGCGGCCGGAGCCAGCGAACGCTCCCAACCCCAGGACTACCCGCTGATTACGAAAGTGCCCACCGGCTCCACTCACGCGACCCACGTTTCAGTGCCTTACCAGCTCGCCCCACAGACGGTCAATTTACGACATCAGCACATGCATCCTGATATCGAAGACGAGTTCTGGGAAAGTATCGCAGACAAAGTCGAGGCTGGAGCCAATGTCGTCGTCATTCGCAATACCGTCGCACTGGCCCAAAACACCTACCGACAACTCAAAGCTAGACTATCCAGCCGAATTCCAGACGAAAATATCGGCTTACTACATTCCCGTTTTCCTCAAAACGAACGTCAGACCAACGAAGACTATTGGACGGGAATCCTGGGCAAGGACGATGCCAAACGCCCCCAAGGTAGCCTACTGGTCTCCACTCAAATCGTCGAACAATCTGTCGATATCGACGCCGACTGCCTGATCACTGATCTCGCTCCCACGGAACTGATCCTACAACGCATCGGACGTCTCCACCGCCATCAACGACCGCGCCCCGCTGGCTTTGAACAAGCCACCTGCTACATCCTGCACCCCAGCACTGACTGGGAAGGCGACGCTGAAACGGTCAAAGACGCGCTCAGCCCGCACCACTGGATCTATCCTCCACTGACTTTATGGCAAGCCGCTCAAACACTCGCCCCATTATCCACCATACAACTTCCCCAAGACATTCGCCCCTTACTCGAACAGGCTGCGTCCTGCCAAGTGCCAGCAAAGGCCTCATCAGCGCTTTGCCAGTTTCATGACGAGCACTCTCGCAAACGTAGTGCAATGCATGGCACCGCCGCGCTCCGTGATGTTTTCAACGCTTCGGCAATCGATGACAACGAGGGCACCGAAACACGCTACGGCATAAAACCCAGCGCCCTATTGATCATTCTACCGAGCGCACCGGTCGAACAAGGTGGCAACGTCATCTGGCAACTCCCCGACGGCTCTACCGAAACGCACCGAGTTGGGGAGTTTAACTATCCGCTCGCAAAGGCACTCCAAACGCATGCCACCCGCATTCCCGCCTATTTAGTCAAAGCACAGCTAAGCAACTGCCCCGACTGGCTGAAACAGCACATCGAATCCGGAGTGCTCGCCGTCCAAGCCGACGACTCCAGCGAGCTCCAATTGGTTCACAATTCAGAAAGCGCCACCCACACCCTATCTTACCGCCACGACCTCGGCATTAGCTACGAAAAGAACGAATCCATCTCACACTTCAGCGATCCGGAAGACTTCTGGTTCTAATCTCATTTCACATCATGCAAAACTTCAATCTCATCGAATCCCCCTGGATCCCCGTCCGCTGGCGCTCGGCCAGCGACCACGAATCGCCCCCCTTGGTCTCATTAAAAGAAGCCTTTAGCCGTAGCTCTGAAATCGCCGACCTCGACTGCGCCCCCCACGAGCGCATCGCCCTCACACGACTTCTCGTCTGCATCACCCACGCGGCGCTCGGCGCGCCCGAAGATGAGGATGAATGGGAAGGCTTCGGCGACACTCTAGCAGAAGACATTCCCGCCTACCTACAACGCGACGAGATTTATCCTCATTTTAATTTACTCGGCGATGGGCCGCGCTTTTTGCAATCCAAAGTAGAGAAATCAGCTCCCCTAGTTCCGACATCAAAACTATTTCCAGAATTATCGACAAACAATAACCCAACTTTGCTGGATCACTACGGGAAATATAAATCACGCGATTTTTCGAATGCAGATATAGCTCTTGCCCTTTTAACGTTTCAGAACTTT
The DNA here is from genome assembly GCF_033878955.1 of Coraliomargarita algicola. Taxonomy (NCBI): domain Bacteria; kingdom Pseudomonadati; phylum Verrucomicrobiota; class Opitutia; order Puniceicoccales; family Coraliomargaritaceae; genus Coraliomargarita; species Coraliomargarita algicola. Next base: position 4,827,716 of record NZ_CP138858.1, on the reverse strand, counting down.
TACCCACCATTTAAAACTGGTCAACCACAAGGCCCCTGCAGCAAGAACAGTCCACTCCACACGATACTATTAGGCAAAAATCTAGCAAAATCGATCCTACTAAACTCCCTAAGCTTAGACATCATAAATGAAGTATATGGGAAAATCGGAAAACCGATATGGGAGGAAGCTGCACCTCCTAAAGATCTCAGTTCTTTTTTAACAGGCCTAGTGCCCATACACCGAAAGCTATGGATCAAAAATGCACAAGATGGATTCTACCATATTACTGCTGATGGTGGATTTAAATACCCGACATATAACGACGGATTTTTAATTCCCTCAGTAAGCGTAGTTATAAATAAAAAAGGCGAACGATATTTACTGAAAGCTAAGATCGAGAAAGCTATTTGGAGAGATCTTCAGACCCTTTCCAATATAAGGCAAATAACAACTGAAATTGGGTTCTCAAGCGAAGCCCCTTTAACTCTTCTGGCGCACGAGGATTCCATTAAAGCCAAAGAAGCCAGGATTTGGTGTGGAACACTAATTACCAACGAATCAAAAATCGAAATTCAATGTGAATCAACATACAGCATTGACCACAACATCCTGACAGCCGAAGGCCAACACATCTACGCATCAGGTATAGATTATTGTGAGAAGATTTCAGTAAATCTAGCTTCTAGCGTGAAAGTATATTGGCAAAAAATTACGGATCCAGACCCGAAGAAACCAGCGCCAGGAAAAGGAAAAGCAGAACGTCATTACTGGCACTCACTTGATCAAGAGCATCGCAAGTTAATCCAACTGGCTAGCAAACCTAAAGACAGAATCGGCAAGCCTAAAATAGGAACTCCAGAAGCAAAGGATTCATGGACAACAACCGTTCAAAAAGCAGCTCTAGATGCCTTTGATGCAGTTTGTCCGCGTAACACTCCACGAGAATTACAAGCCTATGCTGCAGGACTTCGAAAACTGAAACTAACGATTAATTAATAAAACATAAACAACTTCACCATGAAAAAAGAAGAACCAAAGAAAGATGACGTATTCATCAGAATGCTCACCAATATGTGTAAAGACCGTGGAACTTCCGCAGCTCTGAGAAAATATTGGAGTCCAACTACTACTCACTACTCATACCCAATTCTTGGACGGCTCAGAGTGCCCAATCACAAACATCCAGATGCAATTACAGCATCTCTTTATGCCATAAATCCCAACCATCAAAACCCAGGGAAAAGCTTTGCTCAAGCATGCTTGCAGCTAGCGGGTGGAAGTATCAAAGCTCAAGCATTTGAAACCTTTGAACCACACATGCTGCGACTGCTTGCTTCATCGGAACTCGACGAATTGAAACAACAACTTCGCCGCATATCAATCCGCTTAGAACGTGCAGGCATCCCCATCAACTACAACAGATTAATGTGGGACTTAAGAAAATGGGCCAAAGAATCTGAAGACATCAAAACAGCATGGGCGATGCATTTCTGGCAGGCTCCCGTCGAACAAATCCAAACGGAGACCACCAAGGTATGATTCTGACTCAAGCACAGATCCCTTACGACATCACCGCCCGGGAATGGAAAGATGGCGGTTTTCGCGACAGCTATGCCTGGCATAAGCGAGTCTGGGAAGCCTTCCCCGGACAAGCTGAAGCGGAACGTAACTTCCTCACACGTCTCGACGATACCGGGCACGGATTCCGCCTATTAATCTTATCAGCCGACCCGCCGACCCGCCCGGACTGGTGCCCCTCGGAGCATTGGCATTCGAAGTCGGTCGAAGCCTCTTTCTTCCAACACAGAGCCTACCGGTTTTCTTTACTGGCAAACCCCACGAAAAAGCTCGTCGTGCGCGATGCCGATGGGGTGAAAAAGAAAAACGGCAAACGCATCGCCCTGAGCAAACGGGAAGACTTGATCGAATGGATCGAGCGAAAAGCGGCTCAACACGGCTTTAGCGTGGACACTCATTCTCTAAAAATGATTCCGCGCCCACGTCAGCAATTTCTGAAAAAAGGAAAGAGCGGCACGCACACTGTCACCGAATACACCGGCCAGCTGCAAGTTATAGACAACGCAGCGTTCAAACAGGCGGCCATCCACGGCATCGGTTCCGCCAAAGCCTTCGGCTTCGGCATGCTCTGCCTCGTCCCACTTACAACTGACTGATCATGCGATCATACACTTTATGATGTCCAATCCAGAACCAATACAAGGTGCCGTCCTTTTCGCGTCCCAAAGCACGATATCCCAGGCCCACGCGCACCGACCAATAGTTGCCAATCTGCTTGAAATGCAGCGATGGATGACGCGGCTCCTGCAGCCACAGACGATAATTCTTCCTCGCCAACGTTCGCACAGAACGGGGCAGCCGAGCGTAATCCGCTCTAAAGCTTTTCGTTATCGAGGAACGCATCAAGCGCTTGGGTTTCGTCAGCTTCGATCTCTTTCTCCGCTTGTGCCCAAAGCGCGTCCAAACTCCCAGAAGCGACATCCGCCTCAATCTGAGCATCCCAAGCCGCCTCACGACGCTCGATTAACTTGTCAGTCAGTTTCCAAAACGCCTCACGCGGCAGATCGCCAATCGCTTTCTCAATTTCTTCCACAGTGCTCATAAACACGAATCTATACGCAAATTAGAACATTTTTCAAACTCATAAACATCCAAACAAAAAACTATGAAACTCATCGAACTCCACATCCTCCAGTCCTTCCCTGTCTCTTGCCTCAACCGTGACGACGTCGGCTCTCCGAAATCAGCGGTCTTCGGCGGCGTGCCACGTGCGCGTATTTCCAGCCAGTGCCTCAAACGTGCCAGCCGTGTTCTGGCGCAAACAACATGGCCTGAGGCTAAATTTACAGGAATTCGAACGCGTTTCATCAATGAACGCTTCATTGAAGCATTGCTAGCAGCTGGGTTACCAGAGAAAGAAGCGAAAGATAAAGCGAAGGAATTATGCGAAGTCTATGGCACTATTGACCCCAAAAATGAATTCAAAATAAAGACCCCATTATTTATTTCACCTAACGAAATTGAAACCGTAGCAAATCTAATAAAAGAAGGAAAAAAACCTAAGGCGGCTTCACAAAAAGCATCACCTTCAGATTCAGCAGATATTTGCTTATTTGGCCGAATGATTGCCAATGATCCAACAATCAACGTCGAAGGCGCTGGAATGTTTTCACACGCGCTCTCGACTCACAAAACCAATAACGAAGTCGATTTCTTTTCTGCCGTAGGAGACCACAGGAAAGACGCAGAAGATGCTGGAGCTGATCATATCGGTAGCCTCGAATTCAATTCAGCCACCTACTACCGCTACATCGCGATCAACCTCGACCTACTCGAAGCCCCTAGTCACCTTGGCGGGCTCAGCTCCGATGAACGAAAAGCCATTTTACGCGCCTTTATTCAATCATCACTCACCTCTGTGCCGAATGCCCGTAAAAACTCAATGAATGCCGGCACCCTGCCCCATGAAGTCTTGGGCATACGCAAAGACAAAGGGCAACCACTACAGCTCATCAACGCCTTTGAAGAACCCGTCAAGAACACTGGCAAGGGCTTCGCTTCCACTTCGCTGGAAAAAATGAAAGAGCACTTAAGCTCGATTGAAAAGGTCTGGGGCCCACAGGGCGACAAGCACTATCTCACTCAAACCGAAGGCGGCTTGGATGCCTTCATCGACGCCCTCCTACAAGACTAAGTATCATGCCTGCCTTAGCCTTTTACATTGATGCGCCCTTACAATCCTGGGGCGCATCCTCCAAATTTCAATATCGAGAGACCAATGCCTTTCCGACCAAGAGTGCTTTGATCGGACTCATAGCAGGCGCGCTCGGCATCGATAAAAATTTATCTTCCGAAGCCAATTTACTGCGCCCGATCGCCGACTTGAAATTAACTGTAGTGCGCTTGAATAAACAGCTTACTCAGCGTGCCATCTCCCCCACACGCTTCACGGATTTTCATACCGTCGGTGGTGGTTATACTCCTCTGAATGAAAGAGATCAGACTAGTTGGCAAGCAATGATGTGCAACCATAAGGCATCCGGCGGAATAAAGAAAACTAAAGGCACCCCAGACGGAGTCATCACACGTCGATCTTATCTCACGGATGCCCGCTTTGCCGCCTTGCTTGAAGGTGATGCTGCGATCTTAAGCCAAGTTCAGGCGGCATTACTCGATCCCGTATGGGGCGTGTGGTTTGGGCGAAAAACCTGCCTGCCTGCAAGCCCACTGACGCCCACCTTGGGTGCGGACCGTCAAGCTGCTTTCGATCAGTTACTAGACGCCTTACCGGCAATGACAAGCGCGCCTCTGGAAAGCTTCGAGTATCAAGAAGAATTGGACGCCAATCCAGATCAGGACGGTGCTTTCTATCAAAGCGACCAACCCATCGCCTTCGGGCAGCACCACGGTGCCGTGCCAGCGGCCTATCAGGCACGCGGTATCAGGCATCACCGCCCAGCGACTGATTAAGCGATCCAACAAAAAAATGAGCAGCCTTTAACTCTAACGATAAGGTGATTATACTTCATCTACAATTCCGAGGGATTCTATAAATAATGAACCAAGATCGAATGCCCAACGGCGTATTATTTAAAACGGCGTTGGGCCGCCACTATTATCTTAAACACATACTAAAGTAGGAGTGAGCGCTCAGCATTTGTTTCACATCAGTCTCCCCTAATTATATTGTTCACTAGCCCCCTTGACTTCGCACAGCTGCACAGTTACTGTGCTACCTTATGAAAAATATTACATTGAAAGTGGACGATGAAACCTACCGTAAGGCACGCATCCGCGCCGCGAAGGCGGGAACCTCGGTGAGTGCAATGGTGCGGGAATTTCTCAATCGGGATGAGGACGAAATCGAAGCACGCGAGACCAAGCGTATTCAGGCGATGGAGGCACTTTACTCCATCGCCAATCAACGCGCGAAAAGTGACCGTGCCCCTGTTCAACCCATGAGCCGAGACGACATCTATGCAGAACGCGTTCGTTGATACCAATATCCTCGTCTATGCAGCAGATGAATCGTTACCGATCAATCGTAAGACGCAGATTGCCCGCAAATTGCTACTGCAGCGCGGCCTCCATCTATCGGTGCAGGTGCTCAACGAATTCATAGTCAACGCACGCAACCGCAAAAAGTTGAACCTCACCGCACAGGAAGAACTCGACTGGATTGAGCGTTGGCTAATGTTCCCCATTCAAGACATGACGGCTGAAACCTTTCTCGACGCCCGACTCTTTCATGAACGTTATCAAGTCAGCCACTGGGATGGTTTGATCCTAGCTGCTGCCCAAAAAGCAAAGTGTCAACGACTCTACTCCGAAGACCTCCAAAGCGGACAATTCTACGACGACATCGAAGTTATCAACCCATTTATATAAGCACCGTTTCCTGAAATTCTCAGCCCTCAGCTCTCCCCATGCCCCTCTTCCAACGCCCTCCCCTCGATACGCTCACGTCTGCCAAAGACCGATGGACGCCCATCTATCTGGAGCACGGGCGTATCGAGGTGGATGACGCGGCAATTAAGTGGATCGATTCCAAAGGTAAAACCTGCCCCATTCCCGTGGCGACCGTCTCCGCACTCATCCTCGGTCCGGGCACTACCGTCACCCATGCGGCCATTAAGGCCGCGGCTCAATGCAACTGCCCCATTTTCTGGCTGGGTGAAGATGGACTCCGCTTCTACGCCTTTGGCATCACTCCGAATCATGACAATTCGATGGCTCGTATCCACGCCGAAGCCTGGGCAGCCCCGCGAAAGCGTAACGAAGTCGCCCGCCGGATGTTTCGCCACCGCTTCCCGGATGTGCCGACCAGTGGCGTATCGATTGAACAACTACGGGGAATGGAAGGAAAACGCGTCAAAAGAATCTACGAAGATCTGGGCAAGCACTATGGCGTCACCTGGAAAGGACGCAATTATTCGCCGTCCAATTGGAACATGGCGGACAATATCAACCGGGCCCTTTCCGCCGCGACTGCCTCGCACTACGCATTGATCGCCGCAGTGTGTTGCTCGATGGGCTTTATCCCACAATTGGGATTTGTCCATAAGGCCGGCACACTCCCCTTTATCTACGACGCCGCCGATTTATATAAACACGAAACATCCTGGCCCGCCGCGTTTGAAGCGATCTCAATCGATCCTAAAGACGATGGTAAACTCGTGCGTAAAATCCTAAAGCGAAATGTCGAGCAAAGCCGCATGTTGCAACGCGCTCCGAAGGAACTTAAAGCCTTATTCGACGATCTGAGCACGCTGCAAGAGCCGAAGCCGCATCCACTCCAACCCAAATCCGAAGCATGACCGTAATCGTAGCCAACGACGTGCCTGCCTTTATACGCGGACACTTGAAACGATGGTTTATTGAACCACGGCCCAATGTGTTTGTCGGCACTTTAAATGTGCGCACTCATGACAAAGTGATGCAGTTTATCGTTAAACACGCCCCACCCGATTTTGGCTTTTTGAGCATCACCTCCTGGCCAAACTGCCAAGGCTACAAAATGGAACGCTTCGGCCCTCAAGGTGCCAGCGGACAGCAAGAACTGGAGCTTTCCGGTATTTCGCTGATCGAAGAACTTAGCAACAAATCGAAGTAGTCGGCATGCATCTAATCATTGACACCGAAACCACTGGACTCACGCCACTCAGTTTTGTCACCGAGCGTAACTATAAGCAATGGCCGCGCATGGTGCAGATTGCCTGGGGTCTCGTTGATGAGGGCGCGATAGAAATCGATCACAGCGCCCTGATTCGCCCCGTCGGTTTTCAAATTCCGTACAGTTCAATGCGCATCCACGGCATCACACAAACACAAGCCGAAGAAGAAGGCGAAGATCTCCACTTACAGCTAAAAATGCTGAACAAGGTCATGCAGGATGCGGACACCATTGTAGCGCACAACTTAAATTTCGACTTAGGCATTATCCAAAGCGAAGCCATGCGGATTGGCTATCCCATCGCATTCCCTAATAAACGCCATTGCACCGCCTACATGGGCCAAGCCTATCTACGCAAAGAAAAGAAGCAGCGGCTGGCAGACTTCCCAAGTTTAGGCGAACTACACCAGCAACTACTCGGTGACGACTACGGGCCCAAACACGATGCCCTCCGTGACGTTATCGCCTGTGCAAGTGCCTACGAACACCTACGCCGACTCGGTTACGCAAAATAATATCTACCCTTGCTCTTTTGATCATTTTCAAATTTCAAGTTCTGTAAGTCACTCGTAATACGAGAGCATTCCCCACTCGCGTGGGGATGAACCGGTATTTTATACTTTCGCAGAGCATCAACAGCTGCATTCCCCACTCGCGTGGGGATGAACCGTATAGAATCCAGAAAACCCGAAATCAAAGGAGGCATTCCCCACTCGCGTGGGGATGAACCGTTTCCTGCCGGTCTTCTCGTGATTGGGAATATGCATTCCCCACTCGCGTGGGGATGAACCGCTTTAGAGTCTCGTATGCCTTCGATTCGTGCGGCATTCCCCACTCGCGTGGGGATGAACCGTAGTGAAATAGCAACTTTAATCTTGCTAAGTGGCATTCCCCACTCGCGTGGGGATGAACCGGCGACGACAGACGGAGCGATTAAAGCGGCTATGCATTCCCCACTCGCGTGGGGATGAACCGCCAGCCGCCGCAGAACAAGCAAAAAGCGGACTGCATTCCCCACTCGCGTGGGGATGAACCGGCTGGCGCGATAGCTGGCAATCGTGGCCGGGCGCATTCCCCACTCGCGTGGGGATGAACCGACAGATGAATACAAATGAATACCTTAATCAAGGCATTCCCCACTCGCGTGGGGATGAACCGCTGAAGTTTGAGCCGGTGAAGAATAGTGATGGGCATTCCCCACTCGCGTGGGGATGAACCGCCGGAGTCGGACACTGCGCGGCGTAAGCGTATGCATTCCCCACTCGCGTGGGGATGAACCGCCATGGCATCACCCTGGAGTGGTCGAGTTGCTGCATTCCCCACTCGCGTGGGGATGAACCGTGAAGTGCGTCGGGTCGCTCATATCGCAACCGGCATTCCCCACTCGCGTGGGGATGAACCGCGCTCGAACTGTAGTTGCTATGTCAATACAGAGCATTCCCCACTCGCGTGGGGATGAACCGTTGGAACTGAGCAATGATAGCCTCCTCAGCTTGCATTCCCCACTCGCGTGGGGATGAACCGGCCACTGCGACGGCGTAGCGTTGGGCATTCCTGCATTCCCCACTCGCGTGGGGATGAACCGCAGATAAACGGACTGCGAGAGTATTTGTTCAAGCATTCCCCACTCGCGTGGGGATGAACCGCTGCGGGGCGACTCATTTTTTCGGACTAGTATGCATTCCCCACTCGCGTGGGGATGAACCGATACCTGACGCAGGCGAGGCCACCTACAGCAAGCATTCCCCACTCGCGTGGGGATGAACCGGCGGGGTCATAGTGGATACCATACTTTACGGAGCATTCCCCACTCGCGTGGGGATGAACCGTAAATGTAAAGCCACTGTTGCAGCCTGAAAAAGCATTCCCCACTCGCGTGGGGATGAACCGGCAGCGGGAGCCATGTTAATTCTTCATATAAAGCATTCCCCACTCGCGTGGGGATGAACCGTCCTCTTGCAGTCCGCTTTTCGTTGCTCTTTGGCATTCCCCACTCGCGTGGGGATGAACCGCAGTATGTGAGTGGGCGTGTGCTCCTGGCTAAGCATTCCCCACTCGCGTGGGGATGAACCGCCACCCGGACCCCCGCGATCTGCTGGCCGTAGGCATTCCCCACTCGCGTGGGGATGAACCGACGGCGTAACATTCGCTGTCCTAAGCTGCACAGCATTCCCCACTCGCGTGGGGATGAACCGTCGTGGACGATGTGCAATCACTTAAATCATAGGCATTCCCCACTCGCGTGGGGATGAACCGCAGGTAGAGGCGCGTATCGCAGCTTCTTCCGTGCATTCCCCACTCGCGTGGGGATGAACCGGAGTATGCGCTGCGGGAGGCTGGCTTGTGGCCGCATTCCCCACTCGCGTGGGGATGAACCGCCGACGATTCGACAGCAACAATAACACGCACAGCATTCCCCACTCGCGTGAGGATGAACCCCCAGCATATCCGTGATGGGCGAGCTCGTGTGGGCATTCCCCACTCGCGTGGGGATGAACACAACTGATTTCTGTAACAATATTTAATACAAACTATCGAGCGTCAGCCAGACACCAATGCCGATCAACAAGGCTGCGGTGATCCAGAGCAATTTCTTTTGCACGGCTTGCAAGCCGCCCAGCAGTGCGCTGGCCTTGCGGGAGCTGAAGACGATGACCAGCGCGATGATCCCGACCGGGAGCGACGTACCCAGGCCGTAAAGCAAGACAGGCACGGGAGGCAGGGACGATTCCAGTGACAGTGGAATGAGTGAGCCAAAAAACAAGGCTGCGGAAACGGGGCAAAATGAAAGCGCAAAGATGGCACCGATCATGAATTCGCCCAGCAGTCCCCAGCGGGACAAGCGCTCGGTGGTGGCAGCACTGCCGAGCTTCAATTCGAAGGGCAAGGGCAACCAACCGACTATCGCCATCCCCGTCAAGATGAGTAAGGGACCGATAAAGGGGCCGATCCCGTTGCGCAGAAACGCCGACAGTCCGGGCATGGAACTGAGCCCTCCCAACAGGATGAGCGCCAAAGCCAGATAAACAACCATTCTGCCGAGGGTATAAGCAAGCGCGCCCAGCACTGCGTATCTTTGATTACCGACCTTTCGGCTGAGCATTGAGATGGCGGCCACATTGGTCGCCAAAGGACAGGGGCTGACCGAGGTCACGATCCCGAGCCAAAGCGCGGTAAAGCTGGATATCAATAAAGCCATAACCTTGAATTAGATTGTTTTCGGTAGCACTTCGCGGATACCGGCATCGAGATAATCTTTAAAACTCTCGGGCTCATTTAAGTAGGTCCACACATCGTCCATGCGCTGCCAGCGGACTTGTTTTGGGTCGGCTGATTCTTTGGCGATGATTACGGTTTTAAAGGAAAGCTCATAGTCTTCGACGTAGTGCTTGTTTTCCGGGCGATCGATGTTGTGCGTTTCAAACACCAGTGCGCCGTCAGCGAGCGCATCGGCGAAGCGCTCGTTTAAGGTTTCACGCGTGAGGGCTTCGATCTTTTTGCAGGAGATACAACGCACGTCGGAGGTAAAATAAGTGACCGTAACGCGCTCAGATCGCACCGGCGCTGAAGCGACTGCATCCGCGGCGGCCGTGACTGTCGGCTCAGGGCTGACAGACGGCGCCGGCTGCAATTTTTGGTAAATACCCGCGCCTATGCCCAGGAGAACCAGCAATAAAAGTAGGCTTTGTAGAATACGTTTCATGGCAGCACTATTGGAGCATTTGTTTTAAATCTTCCGCAGACGGAACCTTGCCTGCGACTTTGACCACGCCGTCCACTACCATGGCAGGGGTGATCATGACGCCGAAATCAGCAAAGCGCATCATGTCGGTGACCTTCTCGATGGTATATTCGATACCGAGTTCGCTGGCAGCCGCTTCGGCCGCTGCGGTGAGTTGATTGCATTTGGCACATCCCGTGCCGAGGATTTGTATTTGTTTCATAATGTGTCCTGTTTGAGTTGCGGATGACTAAGAAAAAAGAAAGCCGTAGATCCAGCCGCTGAGGGTGGCCATGGTCACCACCAAGCTGACGTAGACGGTGGTCTTCTTGGGCCCGATGATGGAGTTGATCACCAGCATGTTGGGCAGACTCAGCGCGGGGCCCGCCAGCAGCAGCGCCAGCGCGGGACCGCTGCCCATACCGTTGCCAAGCAGGCCTTGCAGAATCGGGATTTCAGTGAGCGTTGCAAAATACATGAAGGCGCCCGCTAAGGAGGCAAACAGGTTGGCCCCCAGCGAGTTGCCCCCGACCGACTGGCTGATCCACTCCGAAGGGATCAATCCCTCCGCGCCTGGCCGTCCGAGTAAGAGCCCTGCCACCAGCACCCCACCGAGTAAGAGCGGCATGATTTGCTTGGTATAAGACCAGGTCTGCTCAAACCATTCCCCCGTCTCACCTTTTTGCCCCGCAGTCATCCAAACCAGTCCCAGCACCCCGGTGAACACCGCCCAAGTCGCATGCCCCTGTGTGAGTATCGCAACCAGAGCGACCGCAGCAATGGTGAGGCAGACGCGCAGGCCCGACACATGCATCCAACGCCAAAGCATCCACATAAACAGCAAGGCAAAGGCCGAGCTCAACCACCACTTGATCGCATAGACCGCGCCAAAGAATCCGGCATCGTCCGCGCCTCCCCAATTGGCAAAAACCAATATGGCCACCATATTGGCAAAGAAGGCAGCCGTCTGCCAGAGCGGGCGCGCCGCTTCATCGTCCGGCATGGCCACTGCCGCGGCCGCTTTTTGCTGCTCCTCTTTGCGAAAGAAGAAAGCCATCAATAAGCCGATCAGCAGGCTAAAGCTCACCGCGCCAATGGCCCGGGCCAATCCAATCTGTGCGCCCAAAACCTTGGCAGTGAGGATGATGGCCAGCGCGTTGATCGCAGGCCCGGAATAGAGAAAAGCCGTAGCTGGACCCAGCCCCGCGCCCATACGATAAATCCCCGCAAACAAGGGAAGCACCGTGCAGGAACAAACGGCAAGGATGGTGCCCGAAATCGCACCGAAGCCATAAGCCAGCGGTTTGGGTGCCTTCGGCCCCAAGTAGCGCATCACTGATGACTGCGATACAAAGGCCGCGATGCCGCCCGCAATCCAAAATGCCGGCAAAAGACAAAGTACGACATGCTCACGCGCATACCACTTGGTCAAGGCCAAGGCTTCCGTGACGGAGTGATCAAAGCGAGCACTGCCCACCGGAAGAAAGTAAAAGACCAGAAAGATCGCGCCCAAATAGGCGGCGATTTTATATTCAGTTTTAGCATTCATATTACTATTACGCGAAATAGCGAAATAAAGGATTAAAAAAAGTTTCAGGTCTCCATGCTGTGGCAAGTGCAGTCCGCATTGACAGTCTCGCCATCCTGCTCCAGGCAAGCGATGAACTGACTCACACAGGGCAGACTCAGTTTATAAAAAACCTGCAAGCCGCGTTTTTCATCGGTCACAATACCAGCCTCCTTGAGCACCGAGAGATGACGGGATACAGTCGACCAGCCCAGATCCACACTTTCGACCAAATCACAGACACATTTCTCGCCCTCGCCTAAGAGTTTGACGAACTGCACCCTAGCCGGATGGCCTAAAGCTTTGAACACATCTGAGGTGGAATTTGACATTGCACTACACTAATTTCGCAAGAATGCGAAATAGTCAAGTTACATTTTAAATTTTGCGAGTAATCTCAGAATTTTATTAGATCATCCGAAAGCTAGCCTACTGCTTTGCTTTGCAAGCGATGTCGAAGCAATCGAAACTAAGTTGCGGGGCCCCTAAGCCTCTCCCCGGTTCTGAGAACCGAGGCCACCCAAGAAAGCTCTAAATCTCAGCACCACTAAAAAAGGCCGCCCTTACGGACGGCCTTTAAAGTGGTGGTGAGAGCCGGATTGGTTTTGCGACGCAAAATCTCTGCGAGATCCCCCTCCGGGGGCCCCATCTCCAGTCGCTGCGCTCCTTTCGTCGAACCAGCGCTGGTTCTTCATCCGTTCTCACCACTAAAAAAGGCCGCCCTTGCGGACGGCCTTTAAAGTGGTGGTGAGAGCCGGATTGGTTTTGCGACGCAAAATCTCTGCGAAATCCCCCTCCGGGGGCCCCATCTCCAGTCGCTGCGCTCTTTTCGTCGAACCAGCGCTGGTTCTTCATCCGTTCTCACCACTAAAAAAGGCCGCCCTTACGGACGGCCTTTAAAGTGGTGGTGAGAGCCGGATTCGAACCAGCGAACTCAAAGAGAACAGATTTACAGTCTGCGGCTCATAGTTGAAAAACAACAAGTTACAAAAACCGAAGTGCCAGTTTCCTGAAAAAAAGGTGTTTTTCGGCATATTCCGACCTTAAACTAGGTGCCCCCGCTTCCGCCATTCCGCGATATTATAGCGAGGGCCATCGAGCGATGGTGCGAGAGCCGGAGCGGCCCAAAGCTCTGGGTCTACGTAGTAAGACGAGCAGTTGCCAATAGGATTCATGACGATGAAATCTATCAACTCAGATCCAAGCATTGCGGCTGCCCCAAGTAAACGCTTCAGCTCGCGGGCATCATCTTCATTCGGGATTGAATCAGCAGGATGCACCCGCACGACGACAACGCCACGCGCCCCACGATCCAGGGCAGCTCTGAACGCCCTAGCAGGCGCTACCGGTGAGTGAGGACGATCCAGTAAAGTAAGCCGTTCGCGAAAGATTGGCTTTAAATCCTGCCCCACTCCGATCGCCCACAATTGAGGCACTTCAATACCAGCGTTAAGCTCACGTAGGTATTCAACCGCCATATCAGAAACCTGCATCGACTTGCAAAACTCATCGTCTTGAGCGGAAGCCTCCAGCCAGCTTTGCGCTTCCCCGCAAATAATTTGTTTGCTCAGCGCCTCAACTGTGAGACCGCGCAATTTTGCAGCCGCGCACAGATCGGCGTATTCATCACCGGAAAGCACGACGGATACAGCTTGAACCGCCCCTGATTCATCGGAACTTAAGAGCGGCATCATTTCACGACGCCGCGCCAGTGCCCCAGGGCATTGCTTGTCGCCTTGCCCGTATGGCAATGGCTTACTTAATGCGCGGGCCGCCCCATTGGCCACAGCAACGCGATTGAATAGCCGCTCCCTTTGTCCCGCCACCTTAGCGGCAATAATTAGCTCATGCAACTCACGGCTAGAAACTGGCACATTGAGAATGAAGGCATTACATTTCAGGTCTTTCATTTTTTAATCTTCCTAGATGCGCCCCAACGCGAGCGGGTGGAAATGGGCCAAAGCAGCCCGACCGCCCACGCAGGGCGCAAAGTATTCACTACATAGAAAGATGCTTTGTTTTTTCACGTTTGAATTCGTAGGGCTGATTTCCACGTCAGCCATTACGCTGACAATCCAGCCAGAAGGCGCGCCACTGTTCAAGCCCTAATTTAGCGCAGTAGTAAAAGGCCAAAAATTACGCAAGCACACGAAAGCGCACGCTTTCAAGGCAGAAACGAAACGACACGACGCGGCGACATAGCGCAGGCAGAAAAACGACGCACGTCGCCAAACCTTCGAGGCTAGCCCCGGATCAATAGATTCCTTAGTGGGGGGCCTTGATCCGTGAAACCCGCCTCACGAATCAAGCGAAATCCGGTAGATCATAGCGCCCAGCCCGATCGCGGACCAGCTCCCGAACCCGAGCCACACCGAAGCCATGCTTATTGGCCACAGATTTAACGGTCAAATCTCGATCCCCCAGCCCAGCAGCTAGACAGATGATATCGGCCTCGAATGCGGCATTCGACCAGGCAGGTGGATGGATCAAATCTAGCACCACGCGTCTTAAGGCTAGATCGACATCAACCTTGCCCGAACCATCGCAAGAGATACCGGCCCCCTCTAAAAAATTAATCGCGTCACGGATCTCACCGCGATCTGCACCGCATGAATACAAAATAGAATCTTCGAATGAATTTATATGAGATGACATATTGTCGTTATATTTGCAGGTTACTGGCTACAGCCCAACCGCGCAGGCGCGTGTGTTTAGTATATATGTTAAATATAACGACAATATGTCATAGACTGCCCAGAAACCTATTGATTCAGCCAATCGCGCCTTGTCGTTATCAAAAACCTTGTCGTCAGTGATGTCTGAATAATGTCATTTTTTCGACGAAGACCACCTGCACCACCCCGAACAGGCCCGCCACCGAGATAAAAAAAAGCTATAACGTCAGAAACTGACATTATAGCTTTTGAGATAATGACAAGAAATCTCATGTTCGCTTGAACACTCCATCACGTGACAACCACCAATAACGCGTCCCATTGCTGTCGCGCCGCTGTATCGCATGGCCACTATTTCGCGCTTCAACTTGCTTCAGATAGCGGCCAATCGAACGAACCTTGAGCGCTTCCGCCTCGGCCCTTGTGAGCTTATACACTTCGTAATGCTCGCGCAACTCATCAATCATGGCTTGACACGTCGCAACATAGCAGTGCTCCGGAAGTTCAACCCCATTAAACTCAATCATGCCATGCCGCATTAGCGTATTACAGAGCAAATCCCACGTCTCACGCCAAGGCGCTACGTCCTCAATGATATCGACAATACCAGGGTGGTGCCACGGCTTGACCGGGAATCTATGCGTTGGCCCCCATTCCTTGGGCAGCTCGTAAACATTGCGCAGCCAATGCTTAAAAAAAGGAAGCTCTTCGACGATCGCACTCCAGAGCATACGCTTCTTGAGCGGTGAATCAGTCGTCAATGGCACGGATTCACCATGTGCTTTGAGCAGCACGAACTTATCGCCGCACATATCAATCGGAGGCAGCACGCGCAAACTGTCTTCATCCGTATTACACAGCATCAGCACACGCCATAGCGGAGCGGATTCGAGAGCCTTAGCGCCTTTGCCGTGCAGCCGATTACCAGCGCCGACAGTGAATTGCTTGAGCTTCTGCGATAGATTGTGCCTCGATCGGATATCTGTTTTATCTGCCTCGTCATCAATTAACATCAAGGTCGCTTCAAAAAGTTCCTCGTTAAAGTTGGTCGTGCCGGTCAAATACTCATATGGAAAACCACGCCGCCCGCCATAAATTACGCGCATGATTTCAGATAGCAAAGTCTTACCCGCGCTAGGCTCGCCCGCAATGAACAACGCAGGCGCTTGACTGGGTAAGCTATTCTCACTGCACCCCCTCACGAGTGCGGTGTATGTATCTTGCATGATCCCCCAAACTAGGTGCCGCTGATCATAATCATCACGGTTAAAAAGGTTATTGAAAAAGCGCCACAGAATCGGGAATCGAGCAGCATCCTTATGCTCGCTCTCTAGCGTCTCGATATTTAGCTCTCGCAAATCATCGACCCATTTCGAGCCAATAGCACTGTCGCCACAATCGAGACCATCGGCAAATGCAGTAAGACGATCTTCATTCCAACAAACGGCAGCTGCACATTCAGTGCCCATGTCTTGCGAATGAGTCACCAGCACTTTACGGCCATTGAGACGATAAAACCCAGCCTTATAACCAGCGAGCAGACCGCAATAGTCGAGCACCTGGTTTTTCTTAATTTCCAGAATAGCAGCTTCACACTCGGATAGACGCTTGCCGCTCTTGACCTCATCCTCAGACAGCGAGTTGCGCAGCCCTTGAGCCTTTAGCTCCAAAACCATATCCGCCCGAGTGAGAACAACCCATTCGCCCCTTTTATTCGGAATATAAAAAGAATCACCAGGCAAAAACCAAGATTCACGCCAACGCTTACGCGGCGGATCGACTTTCAACCCTGTTTCTGAATTTTTGCTCATGATATAAATTAATGGGTGCGGCACCAACCTCAGCAGCGAGGCAACACAGGCACCGCACCCGGTATGCTAATTCCGGGGAACTACCCCCTTTTTCAGAGCTCTCATGCTCCAAAAAATTCAAAAAAATCTAATCGGCAACCTTCCCTGAGCTGTCGTCAAATTTGCCGGTCATTTGCAGCAGATTTGATTCTAAAACGGCGAGCTCGCCTTCAACCTCTTTAATGCGCGCTGGCACTTCAAGCTTGAGAACAGATATTATCGTATCTCTGCGCATGCAACAGCCTACAAATTGGTTAACTCGATTCCCGTCACCATAGCCACGCTTCGCTTGCAGATGCGAATCGATCCATTGCTTTTCTTGACTAAGAGCTGACTGCAGGCCCTCTTCTAAATCCTGCACCCCTTCCAGCTGTAGCTTCTTATCAGAAATTTGGATTTCGATACGACGAATCGCAAGCTGCTTTTCTGCAACCTCACGCCGCTTCTCTTCGATTCGTTGGCGGTGCTCCTCGAATTCAGCTTCCGCCACATCGAGCGCCGAAAATTCCGGCGAGAGATTCGATCCAAGAGGAATATCTCTGCGAATCTTTCGGTAATAGTAATCCCGATTTTCATCGCTTAGTTCGACATCTGGCCAATTACGATTCATAGCCAATTCAGCCGCTGTCTTAGCGGGCGCGCCGTTAGATTTTTCAGTAGTATCACTCATTTTATTGCTAGTCCTAGTCTTTTGGTAATTAAACATCAACTTCGATGCCCGCCTCCGCATACGCTGCGGCCTTGTATTCAAGAGCTACACGTAACGCTGCAATCTGCCAGCAGGCACTGACAAAGGCCTCATCGGTGTTTAGATCACCCGCAGCGCTTGGAAGGTTCTGTTCAGCAACAGATTCCGCTTCCTGCAGCCGGTGCTGCAGCCGATCAAAAAACGAAGCTACGCGCTCTTTATAGGCGCTGAGTTTGGCATCGATTTTTGCCTGTTGCTCCGCCTGAAGTCGTTCGTTACGCTCGGCGTTTTGGGCCGCAGAAATTACCTTCCGAGCTGCTAGGAAGTCAGCTTGTGCTTTCTCTAGTTCAATTTTGGTGGGTTTGTCCATGGTTGGTTGCTATTTTCTTAGTTTGGTTAGCGATTTTAAAGCATGCGAATTCCGAACAGATCGCCGCTCCAGATTCACTGAAAGCTTCGAACTTGTAGTTGTTGTTTGAATACTAGACCCGCTCGCAAGAGCTGCAAGGCTCTTGCGAGCATGCGTATTCCTGCAAGATTTGTCTGCCGACACCGATGGATTTACAGGGCGGGGGTTTCTAGCGACCGATGAAGAATCCAGATTGCGCTTGGATTTTTTCCATTTTTTCAAGGAGCTGCCTCCAGAAGAATTCTTTAGAGATCTAGCCCGAGAGCTTTCCTCTAATCTTTTGCGAGTAAGTTTCGTAATCATATTTAGTTCAATTGGTTAGGTGTTAAGTCTAGTTTTGCAGGTTCATTTAGCGCATTGAATCGCTCACAAGCCTGAATAAAATCATCCCATTCCCGCGAAGCCGATCGCCCCTTCGCGCGGGCCAATTCAAAAGCGCGCGCAGCTGCAGCAATCGCATCCTTAGCCCGCTCGCGAGCTTTTGCGGCAGAGACCGTTTGAAAGATCAAAGCCTCACGGGGCGAAAGTTTGAAAATTTTCGGGCTCATCTAGATTCTTGGCGCGGGCTTGGTCATCTCGGATTCGATCACTTTTAATGAACGCT
Organism: Coraliomargarita algicola; assembly: GCF_033878955.1. Taxonomy (NCBI): domain Bacteria; kingdom Pseudomonadati; phylum Verrucomicrobiota; class Opitutia; order Puniceicoccales; family Coraliomargaritaceae; genus Coraliomargarita; species Coraliomargarita algicola. The sequence goes on along the minus strand of NZ_CP138858.1, from coordinate 4,809,529 downwards.
CCATGCTGACTAGAACGCCCTGACTTGGGTTATCGGCACGAATATTCGATTCTGCGCGATCGGTCGCGCTGGGTGTGCTGGAGCTGCTAGCGGAGCTCATGCCATCGAGCGCGGCGCCGTTGCGGCCTAGGGTGGTATTGTAGAGACCAGCAGCGAGCTCTCGCGCGCGCATGGTGCTAGGGCGGCGATTCTGGATCTGCCCGGGGCGGATCTTGCCGCGCACGCGGTCGTCTTCGGCCTCCTGCGCGGCAACATCCGCAGCAGCACTACCAGAAATAGCGCCGGGGCTGCCGGTGCCGGTGCCCTTGGCGGCGGCGGCCTCTTGCTCGGCGAGTTTTTGCACCAGGTTGGCGGCCTCTTCGAGGCTGATACCGTAACGCTTGGCCACGCGAGCGGCTTCTTTCATTTTATGAATCCGCGCGTCCATAGCATCGGCGGCGGCGGCATCGCCAGCGGCGCGGGTCTGCATGGCCTCCAGCTCGGCGGCCTTGATGTATTCAGCCACAGAGGATTCAAATTCTTCACGCAGCTTCTTTTCGGCGGCGGCGCGCTGTTCGGCCATCTCAATTGCAGAAGCCTGGACCGCGACGTATTCGCGAGTTTCTTCAGCTAGCACTGCCTCGACCTCTGCGGCCTTAGCTGTTTCCTCTGTGCGCTTAGCTCTCTTTGCGGCTAGCGCCTCTTCAGCCTCGGCCAATGCCGCCTCGGCCTCGGCAAATTCCCTAAACAGATTCCTGCCAGTCACGACAGACGCGAAAAGCTTAGAGAGGCCACCGTAATATTCATAGAGGGCCCCAAGCCCCTCTCCGGCAAAAACAACCATATCCTTTTTGAACTCCTCAATGCTTTTTCGAGCCTCGGAGAGCGCCTGAACTGTATCTTCACCCATCACTTTAGCTTTTTTCCCGAGGCGCTCGAACTCAGCACCACTATTAGCGAGCAGTGGAATCAGCGCGGTGGCATCGCTGGCGATTTCTTCCATGTATGAAACCATTTCCGAGTTCGACACGTTCGCCTTCTCGATCGAGTCGTAGTAGAGCTGCAGGGCATCGGGGCCGCTCAGGTGTCGGAATTCCTCGGCGGTGACACCGACTAAAGGGGCGATTTCTTCAAAAAAGGCCTTCATAGGCCCACCACCAGAGCGTAAAAACTCACCGATTTTCTCTTGAGTGTCCTTATAGATGTCGGCGAGCTTTTCTTGTTCGATTCGCACGCCCTTCGCGGCAAAAGCAAGCCGCTGGAAATCTTCAACTCCAGTGCCAGCGATGCCGGCAAGGGTCTCGATCTCGTTTGCCGTTTCCATTGCCGCCGTCGCCAATGCGCCAACCCCTGCCACCGACAACCCGGCTGCACCAGCGACGGCTTTAAACTCCTTACTCATGCTGGTAGAAGCCTTTTTGGTTTCCTTAACGTTGCTATGGAGCTCACCGAGGAACGGGTTACTGTCCATCGCCATACGAGCCATGATGTCTGCTGAGGTGGGCATTATCGGCTTTGCCCTCCAACCTTGCGCGAGTTAATCCATGATTCGATTTCAGGCTTCTTATACTTAAAAGCTGAACCGATTTTATAATGTGGCAGACCTTCGCGCTTTGCTAAATCAAGGAACCTCGATTTGTTGCGATACCCAACCAGCCGCATGGCTTCGGTCGTGCCGATCAGACCGGATGAGTTTGCTGATGTGTTACTTGTGTCTGGATGTCTATTCATAGCTATAAAACGAAACGAAAGGTTTTACTTTATAGCTCCGAAACTGCGTTTTGTGCAGTCCATCATACCCATTCATGTATCAAAAATAGCCTTCCGTATTGCCATTTTTCAGTTAAAACACGTAGCTAAAGAGAACGATTTCTCACATAAACTAAGACGCTTTCAAAAAAACGCGCCACATTCCCCCAAAAAAATGGCCCAACACCTCCCCAAATACATCTGTGCCAACTGCGGAAGCACCACCGACAAACCCGTAAGCCACACTAAAGGCAGCCTAGCCTTAGAGGTCCTACTGTGGCTTTGCTTTCTACTGCCTGGGCTACTCTATTCCGTCTGGCGTATCAGCTCCCGCAGCAAAGTCTGCCCCAGCTGCAAATCAGACAGCATAATCCCCACCAGCACCCCCAAAGGCACCGCCCTGCTAAGAGACAATCTCTATAAAAGTTAGTCGTCTAAGCACGCCCCAAAGAATCGCCCTGCCCCATGGAGCGTTTTCTCATGCCGCCCCATCAGGCATGATCTCAAAAAAACGCCTTGCATCCCCCAGTGAGCACAGACCTCTATACTTTTGGTGCAACAAGCGCGGCTTGCCTTCGTGGCCCATAATCAGGCTCGTTTTATCCAAGCTCCCAAACCGGCTAATGTGATAAGTCGCAAACGAGTGCCGACACACATCTTGCGGCCATGCTTCCCCCGCCCACTCCTTGCGGCTACAAACGAACCGAGATAAAAACCGCGTCTGAACTCTACACACCGGCTCTTCGGCCTTTCCACGGTATAGGCGCAACCAAGCCCACAGATTAGCAGGAAGCCCCTCCAGCACTCTAGCCCGCCGCGTTTTAGCAATCGCCGCATCGATCCGCACCGTGCGCGCCTTAAAATCAATCGCCCCCCACAAGAGCGCAGGCTTTTCGCGCGAATTGATCTCAGAGGGCCGCACCCCCGCGAACAACATCAGCGCAGCAGCCGCCCCATAGCTCGAATCTCGCGTCAGCTCCATCACTAGCGCCGCTGACTCCACCGGCAGAATGCCCACCTGGTGCTCTTCAATCGCCATTTCCAGAGATAGACCCTCAGTAGGATCCGAAACGCACAGCGGCGGCTCCTGTCTGCGCGCCCAGCGAAACAAAGCACGAATCGCCCGCAAATAGCCTTCCACCGTAGAACGTGCCCCAGGCTCCGCCAGCAGCCACGCCCGCAGCTCAGGCCGCGTAAAATCGTCAAGCGCCCTCTCGCCTTTGGAGTCGCCCATAAAAAGAGTCAGCTTCGACTCGTAGAAATCCACAGTCCGCGCACGTAGCTTGCGACGCAGACAATCTTTCAAGAAAAGCCCCACGGCAGCCTCTAATGAAGTTCGCTCAACGCCTGCAGCCTTACCAACCGCCAAGCGCGCCGCGGCCGTCAAGGGGGCATCCGCCTCAAAACCTGCATCACTAAGAATGGAAAGCGCCTCCCGGGCATCCGCCCGCATAGCCGCATCGAGATTAAAATTTTTCCGAGCCATGCAACACAGATTAAAGTCTGTGAGCATTACATGTAAATAGTCAAATATAGGCAAATATAGGGCAATATGCACAAAAAAGGCCCGATCCGTAGATCGGGCCTTAAAGCGGCGAGGCCGCTTTAACAGTGGTGGTGAGAGCCGGATTCGAACCAGCGAACTCAAAGAGAACAGATTTACAGTCTGCGTGCTTTAGCCACTTGCATATCTCACCAAAAGTGAAGAAGTGGTGGACAGTAGGACTAAGTTTCACTTTGCCAAGTATTTTTTTTAAAAATTTATTCGCGCAGCTCTACCACTCTTTTATAGACCTAAATCATGCTGTGCAGAACTTCTTGCACGGCTTTTTCTTTTTCAGTAATCACACCGATGCCACGCGAATCATTTAGTCTTAACAATCTTCCTAATTGGATGCGGGGTCGTTTTAATGACGGCCAACGATTCCTGATGCTATGTATCTGCGCCGGAGTCCTTTGTGGCTTGGTCGGAGTCAGCTTTCACTTGGCCATCACCTTTACTTTTGAGAATATGTTCGCCCTGTATGAGGGCCTAGGCTTCTGGACGATTCCAGCGATGATCTTCTCGCCAGCTCTGGCGGGACTGTTGGTGGGCTTGATGATCCGCTACGTCTCCCCCACTGCAAGTGGCTCGGGGATTCCACAAACGAAGGCGGCTTATTACCAAAATTTCGGCATCATTAAAACGCCGGAGGCTTTCTGGCGTTTTATTATCGGCACGATCTCTGTTGGTTTCGGAAATAGTCTGGGGCGCGAAGGTCCGACGGTTCATATTTGTAGCGCGATCTCATCCAAATTGGGCCGCATCTTCGGTTTGGGCAAACTGCGTATCCAATCCATGGTGCCCGTGGGAATGGGTGCGGGCATTTCAGCGGCGTTTAACGCCCCGATCTCAGCGATCACTTTTGTGTTTGAGGAGCTCTTTGATAATAACTTCAGCAGCAAGGCGCTGGGGGGCATTCTGATTGCCGTGGTGGTCGCGGCCGTGGTGGAACGCAGCTTGATCGGCGACCACAGTGCCCTGCATGCCACGCGTGAAGTATTTGAAACGTCTTGGTGGATGCTGGTCTGCTTAGCGATCGGGCCAGCGGCCGGCTTATTGGGACACTTGTTCGTATCGCTGCTACTGGGACTACGGGCACAGTTTAAACAAGCCACAAAGATTCCCTCTTGGGCACGCCCTGCTCTGGGTGGCCTGAGTGTGGGGCTGATTGGGGTGACTGTTTGGCAATTCAGCGGCGGTCACAATGGGGTGTTTAGCATTGGATATGATGATCTAAACTCCACACTCCACGGTCACCTGATCTGGCAAGTGCTGCTGCTCTTGCTAGTGGGTAAGTTTTTGGCGACTGCGGTTTGCTATGCCTCCGGCGCCAGTGGCGGTATTTTCGCACCAGTGCTATTTATCGGTAGCATGCTCGGTGGCTTGTTCGGTGTGCTAATGGTTAAATTTCTAGGCGTGGACCAATCGGTGGCGGCCGCCACGGCACTATTAGGCACAGGGGCTTTTTTCGCAGCAGTCATTCGCTGTCCACTGACCTCAGTGCTCATCATCTTTGAAATGACACAAAACTACTCGCTGATCCTCCCGTTGATGATCGGCAATCTAATCGCTTACATCATAGCGGGCAAGCTGCGCAGCATCCCCATCTACGACGCCCTACTGCTGCAAGATGGCATCAGCCTAAAAAAGCTACCAGCCTACCGGGGCGATCGCGACTGGCGTAATCTGCCAGTGAGCACGATTATGACCCACGACTGCCGGAGCGCTTTTGGCGAACTAGATGCCAAGGCGAATTTGGAGCGGATCGCTCAGGACGGGCACAAGCACCATGCCTACACCATCGTTTCCAACGAAAATCGACAAGAATTGCTGGGCATGATCACGCACCACGAATTGGAAGAGCTTCAAGCAGCGGAAGACCGCCGGAGCATCGGCGAATGGGTGGCAGGACACTCCATTATTGAAATCCATCCCGACGACTCGATCCGTGATGCGGCCAATACGCTGGTGATCCGTGATGTAATGCAGGCTCCCGTCGTCAGCCGTAAAGACACTCGCAAGCTACTGGGGATCGTCACACTACACGACATCGCGCGACAACAAAACGCGATCGAAGACTCAATGGATTAAGCGGTGATTTGCATGCCGCGCACCAGTTCGCGTGCGAAGCCTGTCAATTCGTCGGCATAGCGCTCACAGAAAGTGACGATATTTTGCCGATCCAAAGCTTGAGCATCGACTAATAAACGATAGCCGAGCTCGTGCGCATCATATGACTCCGCCGACATCATTGAACACAGCTCCACGACATCGAGCTGGGTCTGTTCGGTGTAACTCCCAATCACAGCCAGCCGGGCGCACCAGTGTTGCAATTCCTCCGCACTATCGACGGTTAACATCTGACTAAGCGCAGCCGACACGCTAAGCAAAACTCGCATTTGCTTATTATTTCGCAACTTGGGCTCCTGATGCCAGTATTTGCGATAGCCTTCTAAAAAACATGGAGACTCCAGGAAGTGATAAAACTCAGCCTCACGCGCGGCCAGCGGTGCCAAAGTTGGCGGCACCGGTCGAAAACCTGCAATATTGCGCTCTGCAAGCCATGTACGCAGCGGCCCATACCCCTCTGGGGCGATCAAGGATTGAATCAGCCGATGCTTGCGCGCACTCTCGACAATCGTCGCGGGCAGTATGTCCAAAATCGATTGGCGCAGTTTGATCACCATGCGAGGGTGATCTATACGTGCATTGATGCGCGATTGAATCGAGCGCTCCTCTTGCGCTGTCGGGCTGGACTCTTCGTAGAGCTCGCAGCACCAGCGCTCGGTTTCGGTCAGTGTGCTATTTTGCTTAATATAGTCGCGAATGCCCGACCAATGTTGACTGGCACGCGCCCCGGTAATCTCCCAAGACAGGCAGTAGGCCATCGCCGCTACAAGAAATGCATCGGATTCTCTCATACTACACTATGACTCAAGATCAACAGCACGTCCATAGCTCAGGGCATAAAAAAATAACTCGCGAACTCTGCGAAATACGCATCCACATACGCATCGAATCCTAAAAAGTATATGAGCGCCGCAACAGCAAGCATGGGACCGAAGGGCACCTGCGCCCCAAACTGAACTTCGATCTCTTCGTCCTCACTCTCTTCGCCCTCAGCGGACTCCGCCTCCGCGCGATCCTGTGCCTTCGGCGCGGTCCGCTCCTCCGTCGGATCTGAGCCGCCGAAGAGACGTGCCAATAATAAGCAGGGCAACAATACGACCGAGCCCACCAACGCACCTCCAAACATTGCAAATACTGCGCCCTGCCAGCCGCAAAAAGCGCCGATAAAGCCAACAAATTTCACATCGCCCTCTCCCATGGCTGGCTTGCGAAATATGATCTCACCCAGCACCGCGATCCAGTAAACCAAGCCCGCGCCGACCAATGCCCCGACAATCGCGGTCACTCCCGACTGAATATGAGACACAATTGGCAGGCCCTCGATGCCGTGAAGCGCGGGGAAGATAAAAGACAACAACACACCCATCACCATACCACCAATCGAGAATCGATCGGGAATGATCATATGGTCGAGGTCAATAAAGGTCGCGCAAATCAAAAAGGCCACAAACAACATCCCCAACATAGCAACCACTGGGGGATAGATCATCCAAACCCACAGAAAGAGCATCGACGTGAGCAACTCGATCGCAGGGTAGCGAATACTAAAAGGCGCTCCACAACAACTCGCCTTCCCGCGCAAAATCAACCAAGTAAAAATCGGAATATTATGATAAAACGGGATCGGTCGCCCACAGGCACAGGTCGAGCCCGGAAATATAATCGAGCGCCCCGCTGGAATGCGGTAAATACACACATTGAGAAAACTACCTGTCAGCGCTCCAAAAACAGCGGCCAATGTGGCGAAGAACCATGGAAAATCCTCATTAATAAATTCAAATGTTTCGAACATAAGCGGGTCAGCGGCACATCAAGGGGAGTGAAAACATCTAAGCAAGCGACATCTGAGCGAAGTTGAAAGCTTAACCTTAAAAAAAATACGTGCAAGTTCCCCCAGACTCTCTAAGCTGCCTACAGTATGCCAGCAGAAGTAATGCGCAGGCCGGGCGATTTTCAGCCGGTCATTCAATTCTCAATCCACGCCGACAACAAAGTCGGACGACTCAATGAAATCATTGGGCTTCTTGCCGTGCATGAGGTGCACGTCATCGCACTCTCGGTACTCGACACCACGGATAGCTCAATCATACGCCTGATAGTCGATTACCCGATCGAAGCTCAAAAACTACTGATCGAGCATCAGTTTTCCTATGTGCAGAGCGAACTGATCGCCGTCGAGCTGAACAGTGAAGAGCAAATAAAAACGGTCACCAGTGCGCTGGTTCAGGCGGAAATCAACATCCACTACATCTACCCCTTCCTAATGCGTCCCAACGGACGCTATGCCTTAGCGATCAGCCTGGAAGACAATGAACTGGCCGCGGACACCCTCACCCGCAGTCAACTCAATGTAATCGGCCAAGACGATATCGCGCGATAAGTCACTGCGCTGCCAAGGCCTGCTGGAGATATTTTTACCTACGAGGCGCGCGAGGCTTGCCGCCTTCCAAAAAAGACTTCTATATTGGCGGTCATGCCACGAACCCGTTCACGCCCAAAAACCGAAGAGAAGTTTCAAAATGCCGTTTTGAAACTTGTCGCGGATGAAGGCTGCAGTGCCCTCGGAATCAACGCAGTCGCTCAACTGGCTGGAGCCGATAAAGTACTCATTTACCGTTATTTCGGTGATTTTAACGGACTGCTACAACTCGTCGCGGAAAGTCGTCAATGGCTACCTACGGTCGACGAATTACTGCGCGCCTTACCCGTAGGCATCAGCGCCCCCTTACCGCTACTTCGCGAGATCTCCAACAGCTTGGTGCATCACATTCGATCCGATGCCAGCACGCATCAACTCGTACGTTGGCGTCGCACCCAGGCCTGCCCACTGTGCCTACGATTCACCCAAGAGTGGCATCAGCTCTGGCAAGATTTACCTCAGCGACTCAGTCAACAAGCAGGAGCCGACCAACGCAATCAATGGGCTCAAGCCTGCGGGCTGCTGTCCTTAACGCTGGAAGCCGAGCTCTGCGGAGAACCCGTCGATCGCCATTGCCTAGAGCGGATCGCCGAGGGCCTCGAATACAGCCCAAGCCTCATTGATACAGCACCAACGCCCCCCATCGAAGAGAGTTTGCCCACCAATCTGCTATAATTCAGCAGTCGGAGGTCGGAGGCTGAGACGCGGCTAAAAACGTGGCTAAAAAGTTCTCTGAAACTTTTAGCCAACTGATCTCGATATTTAGATCAAGCAGCACATTCCGCTGCGAACTTAACACTACAATATCACAGATCATGAATAAAAAATCATTACTACTGCTCGTCCTCTCAACCTCTCTGCTGGGCTTCACCGCTCAAGCAAAGCCCGATGGCGAGCCAGGCGAAGCCAAAGGCAAACGCCCTTCCCCACAGGAAATCTTCCAACGTATGGATAGCGACGAAAACGGCACGCTCTCGCTCGAAGAAGTTAAAGGCCCACTGGCCGAGCATTTCGATAAGATTGACGCGGATGGGGATGGCCAAATCACTCCAAAGGAATTACGCATCGCCCACCAGAAGCGTCTCAAGGGTGAAAAAGGACCCAAGGGCGAAAAGGGCCAAGGTGCTGAACGACGCGGCCCCAACCTGAAGGAAGCCGACAGCAACGAAGATGGAGCCATTTCCAAAGCAGAAGCCACTGAAGCTGGGATGGAACGACTCCTCGAGCACTTCGATGAGATCGATGCCGACGGCAATGGTGAAATCACTCGCGAAGAGATGCTAGCCATGCGCAAGGGCAAGGGTCCTAAAGGCCCCAGAGGCCCTGAAGAAGAGGAATAAACTTCCGCTTAGTCAGCGTATAATTAACCACTCAGCCCGAGAGCTTCAAAGCTCTCGGGCTTTTTCTTTGCATTTCCTTCGATGCCTTGTTTCATTCCCGCGCTTTCCCGCTTGCGCGGGAATACCGGTAAAAGTTGCAGTGAGCAGAAAAATCACTACGGCATGTTACCGCAGGTATCACAGCACAATCTCACTCTTACACTCACTCTCACACGCACTCGGCGCACAGCACGGCGCCGCCAGACAATGATCACGATTAATCAAGTCTCCCACAACTTCGGCAAGAAGGTTCTCTTCAACGGTATCAACTGTGTTATCAACGCACATGACCGCATCGCCCTAGTCGGTTCGAACGGTTCCGGTAAAACGACTTTGCTACGCATGCTCATGGGCGAGCTCGACTGTGACAGCGGCAACATCGACAAGGCAAGCTACGTCAGCGTCGGTTACCTGCCTCAAGACGGCATCGCGGTCGCGGGTAAAACACTCTTCAAAGAGGCCGAAAGTGCATTTGGTGACATTCTTGAATTACAAAAAAACCTCGAAAAGGCCGAAGAGGAAATGCTCGAAATGGATACTTCGACTGACGAGTATTACGATTTGATCGACCTCATGGGCGAATGGGAGCAACAACTCGAAGACCACGAACCCGCCAAAATGAAATCCCGCATCGAGCGTATCCTGCTGGGAATGGGATTTAAGGAGAGCGATTTCGAGCGTGACACGGGAGAGTTTTCCGGTGGTTGGCAAATGCGTATCGCACTCGCGAAACTGCTCTTGCAAAACCCATCACTCATCATTCTTGACGAACCGACCAATCACCTGGACATCGTCTCGCAGCACTGGGTCGAGCAATACCTCAAGCACTATCAAGGTGCCTTGATCGTCATTTCTCACGATCGCGCCTTCCTCGACGAAGTGACCAACCGCACGCTAGAACTCAAGCTCGGTAATTTGACTAGCTTCAAGGGCAACTACAGCTACTATGTAAGCGAAAGCGAAAAGCGCCTGGAAACTCTACGTAAGGCATACGCCAACCAGCAAAAAGAAATCAAAGAGATCAAAGACTGGATCAACCGCTTTCGCTCCAATGTAAAGAAAGCAAGCATGGTGCAAAGCCGTATCAAAGCATTGGAGAAAATGGATTTGATCACGATTCCTCGCGACGAAAAGAAGATGTTCTTCCGCTTCCCCAAATCCCCTCCAGCGAGCGCGAAAGTAATTACAATTAAGAACCTACACAAAGCCTACGGCGACAACGTAATCTTTGACGGACTCGACCTACGCATTGATAAGGGCGACCGCATCGCTGTCGTCGGGGTCAATGGTGCGGGTAAATCAACCCTCGCGCGCATCATGGCGGGCACGGAGCCCTATCAAAGCGGCGAAGTCGAAAAAGGTATCAACACCGTGCTCGGGTATTTCGCACAGTCACAGGCCGACGAACTCGATCCCAACAATACAGTATTGGAAGAAGTCGAGAAAGCTGCGATTGGCAACGACGACGCCAACCCACGTGGCGCACTGGGCGCACTGCTCTTTTCCGGGGACGAAGCGCTGAAAAAGACTTCGGTGCTCTCAGGGGGAGAGAAAAACCGCGTCGCCCTGGCTAAGATGCTTATGCATCCGGCCAACTGCATGATTTTGGACGAACCGACCAATCACTTGGACATCAAATCGAAGGAAGTGCTGCAAGAGGCCATCAACCTCTACGAAGGCACTGTCATTCTGGTCAGCCACGACCGTGCCTTCCTCGATGGAGTAGTTAATAAAGTGCTGGAAGTCTCTCCAGGCAGCACACGCATGCTCACATGTAACGTATCCGAATACATCGAACGTTTGGAACAAGAAACCGCTGAAAAGCTGGATCGGTAAAACTGCCGCCCTGTAAGGGGTAAAGCCCAATAGGCATTGGGCAGGCGTTCGAATATGATGAGCCATGCGAACGGCTGGTTAGAATGAGCAGTTAGAAGGCAGAGGCCAGTACCCAAGGAATTATTAGACTGTGGATGTTGGGCGTTCGACGTTGGACGTTCCAAATTCCGCCGCGCCCCAATTCAGAGAACCGAGACCACGGTGTGATTCACCTGAAAGGCTATGTGTCGATACAAAACGGATAAGCGGCCAGATGTGATCTCCAGTTATGCTGAAATTAACACAAATTAACAGTTTCAATGCCACTCACTAGGTCTACTATCCCACCTTAGACTGACTCCAAAAGTCAGGCTGGCATTTTAATTCTAACACGTTACAAATTGCATATGAAAACCGTATCATCACGATGGAAACACAAGAGCATTCAATAACTCCGAAAGTCTTAATCGTTGATGATGAGCCACAAAACCTAAGATTAGTGGGCGAAATCCTACGTCGCGCCGACATTTCATTCATCCTCGCGTTGGATGGTCAAGAAGCTCTGGATGCAGTAGCCACGGAAAAACCGGATTTGATTTTGTTAGACGTGATGATGCCGAGGATGGACGGCTTCGCCGTTTGCGCGAATCTAAAAAAATCTCCAGATACAGCATCGATTCCCATTATTTTTCTGAGCGCAGCCAGCAGCCCGGCAGAAGTCGTGAGTGGCTTTACCGCTGGGGCCGTTGATTATATCAAAAAACCATTTGTACGCGAAGAGTTACTGGCACGCGTCTACACACACTTACGCTTAAGCGCGACACAAAGGCAACTGGATGCAGAGTCTAAAGCTAAAGCCGAACTAATTGCACGGCTGGCACACGACATCAAGAACCCATCCGGTGCCATCAAAGGCCTCAGTAAGTATATCATCGATGAACTCAAACACTGCCAACATGAGAATTTGCCAGAAATTCTCTCGATGGCTCAATTGATACAAGATTCCGCCGATGGTATGACCGACCTGGTGATCGGCATACTCGATGAGGCACGCAGGAGCGCACACTCAAACGAAAACTCAGTGACTGAAACCATTCAAGTGGCCGAGGTCATCGAATACCTACTTCAACTCAACAGCTTGAGTGCCAGGGAAAAAGATATCGATATTGATTTTACCAACACCCACCCTGCCCAAGTAGCCATTAGTCGACGCATCCTTGTCGAAATGTTTGATAATTTGCTCAACAACGCGATCAAATACTCTAGCGAAGGAGCCAACATACAAGTTCGACTCAAGTCGCCACAGCTATTCGCATCCGGAATGCGTTTCGAAGTGATCGACCAGGCTCCTACCATCACAGCAGAAAAACGTGCTGGTCTCTTTAGCCCCTTCGCCCAAGGAGACTCCAAAAACACCGTAGAAGCCTCGCACGGTGTCGGCCTCTCAATCGTCCAAAGACTCGTCAAGATGCACGCCGGCAAACTTGGAGTGGAAGCACGTGAACAAGGAGACGGCAATCGATTCTATATCGAATTACCCACCTCATCGATCGAGTAAGTATGCTGGCATCCCTGACAGTGAGTTCAAATTTCAACACCTCCTTCGCCTACTATCTGTTTCGTCACTGCCTATTTTTCGTCCTCTGTGGATATTTATCCATCTGCCATAGTCATGCCAGCGAGGATGTCACTCCGCTGACGGACTATTTAGTAAAAAACCTCACAACAGAAGAAGGGCTGCCGATGAATCAGCTCAATTACATCGGCGTATCACAAGAAGGCTTTTTATGGATCGCTTCCTTCGAAGGCCTCATCCGCTATGATGGCGTCGACTTTAAAAGTATCACCCATCACGATTACGCACAACTGCGGGGAGGCGCCTTCCACCTAGCGATTGACCACAGCAATGCGCTCTGGGCATTCGACACCAACCATAGATACCTATTTCGCCTGAAAGACGGTAATATTCAGCACTGGGAAACCGATCGCCTGACGGACGTATTGGACTACAATCTCTTCCTTGATTGGCATGGTGAAATAGTTCTCTTAGGTAAAAATCACTTTTACAAAGTCATAGACGATATGCTTACGAGGTATTCGATTCCGGGAACAGAAGGCCTCTCGATTCACTACGCACAGTTTGCGAGCGACGGCAGTCTATGGCTCGCGGACAAAAGCCAAGGCATACATCACATCGTCGACGGGCAAGTGACTTGGTTTGACCCGAAAACCTTGGGCTCAAAGTCAGGGCGCATTGTCTTATTGGAACAAGGCATCGATCAAACAATCTGGGCCATCTCTGCAGACAACGATCTGCTCCACTTCCAAAACGGTCAATGGCAGCTCTACCAAGACCCCACACTCAGCCAAAGTGGTCTAACACGCGCCATGCTGAGCGAATCGAACGGCACCCTCTGGATCGGCACTCAAAACGGCATGTTTCGCTATCAAGAGGGACAAATCCACAAGCTCCCCAGCAATCATTACCAAGACGCCGATCACATCTACTCCATAGCCCGGACACCCGATGGCAACATCGCTTACAGCACTTTTAACAATGGATTAAAACTCATACAGAAACGTGTATTTAAAACGCACACACGCGCCGACAATTTCCAGTATGGTGCCGTCCGCAGTATCACATCTGAAGCCAATGGCAGCACATATCTGATCGGCAGCAGCGCTGGTGTCAGCCGTATCAGTAAAGAAAGTGGGAGCATTGAAGTGCTCTTCCCTGCTCTCAAAAATGTCGATATTACTGACATAGAAATCATATCTCAGGATCATATTTATTTCTCCAGTTACAGTCAGGGGCTCTATGAATACAAGAATAACGAACTGCGACGCTACACTCAAGAAGACGGCCTTCCTGCAGATACAATTTACCAAATACAAAAGATGCCCGACGGGCGCTTGGCACTCGGCACCTATAATGGCTTGGTCTTCTTCGATGGACAGCAGTTCGAACCGCTTCCCGCCGAGACACAGCTACCTTCCAATCTAATCATCTCACTGTATTTGGATGGTGACACGCTCTGGTTTTCCATGGCTTCTGCAGGTATTTATGCCTATCGGAATGGGCAAATAATCCCAACCAGCCAAGGCACCGAACTCGAATCCACCACCGTCTTCCACATCACCAAAGACTCACAAGGCAACCTCTGGGGCGGCTATAGCGGCGGCATATTAAAAATCAAAGACGGTCAATTAAAAGTCTATGAAATGCCTAAAAGCTTTCCGTACATAAATATCTTTCATGTATGGCGTGATGCCAACGAAGGACTTTGGCTTACCACCAATGCGGGGCTCTACCGTGTAAAAATTTCAGACATCGAACACACGACTTCAAGCCATACATTTACTTATCAAAGCTACTTAAAAACAGACGGCTTACCGTCTAACAATATCACCGCCCTATCCGAAGTGTATGCAGAGCAGGACACGTTATGGATTCCTTTTAGTGGCGGCATCGTCGAACTCAATCCAGCACGACTGAGGAACGAAGCCTTTCAGCCCAGACTATTGATCGACCAGGTCAGGGTGAATGGTATCAACTTACCCACTACCGAGCTCAACAATGAGACCCCTAAAGAATTCGCTCCGGGGCTGCGCTATATGCGAATCAACTACACCGCACCCCGATTCCAAGGCGGCGAAGACCTGATCTTCCGTTATCGGCTGAAAGGCTTTGAAGATTGGGATGAAAGTTCTCGTCGCGAAGCCGTCTACACAAATCTACCTCCAGGCGATTATACCTTCGAGGTAAGCTGCATGGCGGATACTAGCACCGATCCCAAAGAGGTACAATGGGCCCGCTTTCATTTCACCATCCACCCATACTTCCATCAAACGGTCTGGTTTTACTTTCTAATCTTCAGCGCCTTCGCACTCGTCGCCTACTTAGCGCATAACTGGCGACTAAAGCGATCACAGCGACAAAATGAACGACTCGAAACACTCGTCAATCAACGCACCCAAGAGCTCAAACACCAAAGTGAAGAGCTCTTAATGGCCAAAGAGCACGCAGAGTCAGCCAATCGTCTAAAAAGCGAATTCACAGCGAACATCAGTCATGAAATTCGCACCCCCATGAACTCAATCATCGGCTTTACCGACATTTTACGCAGCGAGATCAACGACCCCACCCACAAGGACTACCTAAACACCGTATATAAGTCTGCGACCATGCTCATGGCGATGTTTAATGACCTACTCGATCTATCAAAGATTGAAGCCAATAAACTCTCGATGCACCCGCGCCCCTCAGACCTGATTAAAGAGTGTCACGAAACTCTGCAAATGCTGAGTCCCAAGTTGAATCAAAAAGGCCTGAGTATTCACTTCGAACACTCCCCGAACTTTCCGAAACAAGTGCTGATCGATGCCACCCGTTTTCGTCAAGTGCTGCTAAACATTGTCGGTAATGCCATCAAGTTCACAGATACGGGCGGTATAAAGATCAATTTAAAACTGCGACAAGCATCCGAAAGTCATGCCAATATTTCCTGCCAGATTGATGATACCGGCATCGGTATTCCACAGAAAATGCAAAAGCGTATCTTTCATGCATTTGAACAAGCCAGTCGCGACTTCACTCGTAATGAAACAGGCTCCGGGCTGGGCCTGGCGATCTCGTTACGGCTAATACAGATGATGCACGGCCGAATCCTAGTAGATAGCAAGGAAGGCGTCGGTTCTACCTTTACCATTGAACTCCCCAGCGTAGTGATCTGTCACCATGAGAAATCGTCCCCTCACAGCACGCAACAGTTTGAATCCGCCCAGCACTCAAACGAAGCTTTTCCATCCGAAATAAATGCCTCATGGATGATTGAAATGTTCAAACTCGAAACACTCGGTCAGGAAGCCCTCGACACCCTCCTGGGTATCATTAAGGACGAGCTAATGCCTGCCCTCACTAAAATGGATACGGCCCGTTTTCAATCGATCATCTATAAGCTGCAAGCCATCAATACGACTAAAAACATCGAGCAACTAGATGCTCTGTGTCATTTGATTCGAGAATATTCCGAACGAATTGATATCTCAGGTAGCCGTCATTTACGTCGAATACTCAACGATGCCCTGATCGAGCTCAATCATCCACACACATGACCCGCATCCAACGAATATACAAACCCTCACAATTCATCCAGATATTGGCAGCGCACATATGCCTGCTAAGCCCTCTAATTAGCGCCACAGACCGCTACACACAACTCGAAGAGTACGTCGTCTTCTCGCCCATCTCAAAAAGCGAGAGTGTCCTGCCGAACGACCACCCCTTCAGCTCTGTCTATGGCTACGAAAGCGGCATCCTCGATACACCACGTAACGTCACCGTCATTTCCAAGACACAATTGGAAGCCATCAGCCTGAAAGACGTTCGCGATTTCAGCAAGCTCACCTCCTCCAGTTATACCAGTTCAAATTTTGGTGCACCCACCACTCCCAGTATCCGAGGCCAAACAGCAGACAGTTTACTCAACGGCATGCGCAAAGGGCTTAGTAATAACGGGAACGGCATGCCCTTCAACACAAACTCAGTAGAATCGGTCAATATACTAAAAGGACCTCCTTCAGTCATGGTGGGTGCCTCACAATATGTAGGAGGCTACGTCGACCTCATTAGCAAACGCCCCACCGGCTACAATGAGGGGCGCTTGGACTTAACGCTAGACAGCGAAGGTATGCGTAAAGTGCAAATCGATCAAAATCAAGTGGTCTCCGACACAGTCAGTCTACGGATCAGTCTTACTGGCGAGGACAGTAGCGACTACTATTGGGACGACTATAGGCGACAAACCACAGCCCTCTATGCCGCACTCGATTGGCAGCCGAACGACACCTACCAACTCGAAATTCTTACAGAATTTTTCACAGCCAACTACACCGAAAACTGGGGCATAAATCGCCCCACCGATGACTTAATCGACCATCTCGACTATATAACAGGGATCGGCTCTACGGGCGGATTCCTCGATCATGTCACAACCACAGGCACGACGAAAATATCAAGAGACGCACGCCTGCACGGCGAAGGCGATGATTCCAATGGCGACTACTTCACACTTCAGGCGATCCAGACTATCCGCTCAAGCCCGGACACCACATTCGTCAACAATTCGCTTTTTCAGTATCGAGACCGAGACACATACAGCTCATATCAATACTCCGAAGTACTGCGCGACAACTTTCGCTTCGAAAATCGAACTGAAGCCCAAACCAATGGACAATGGCTGGGGCTCTTCCACAGTCTAAACCTAGGGCTGGACCTAAGCTATCAGGATGTATGGGCCGTCAACGATTACTATCACGAACCGGCGAACGCATGGGACTTAGTCAACCAAAGTCCCGCAAACATCGGACTGAGCGATACAGAAGTCTTTTACACGGCATTTTTCTACAACGCATTTCCAATGAGTGGAGAAAGCGCACGTGGCAAGTTGAGCGCTCGCCCCGGATCCAATAGCTCGACCTATAAGATCGATTCCACGGGCGAAACCGTCCAAGGCAACGAAGACAGCAACGACTCTCAAACCACATCCGTCGGCATTTTTGTGCAAGACGACAGCGAGCTCACAGATCGTCTGAACTTATTGATAGGCGGACGAATCGACTACGTCTACGCACAATCTAAAGACCCCATGTTTCATGACATGATTCGATACCTCGAAAATCTCAATCCCACCGAAGACTATTCCGAAGTGAAACAAGCAGAAGACAGCCACGGCGACTTTGTGCCCAACTTCAACTTAGGACTCGTATATAAATTGACCGCCTCTCAACGGCTGTATGCGAACTTTAACTACAGCGAATCCATCCCCGTCGACCTGGGTGGTGGCATCGCCCTACGCGAAGATGGACAGCTCGACCAAGACGCCTTTGACGCAGCCAGCCAGCTGTTTGAGCTAGGATATAAGGGCACTTTCTACGATGGAACACTCTACACAAGCATCAACCTCTTTCAGCAAGACAGGCTAGAGCCACAATCCCTCGGCAGTGATCAAGAAGTAGAAGTCTGGGGCGTCGAAACAGAACTTCACTATCAGCCAACCGAGCGTTTCTACATGGTTTTCGGCTATAGCTACATGGAATCGATCACTCGCAACGGCATCAACGCAGCGCTGACTCCGATCAGTGCAGTAGCTGCCAACGGGGGCACCTATCAATATACAAGCTTCGCAGAATTTGAAGGTTACGATGCCGATACCCCCGGTGTCCCCAAACACATTATCAACGGGCTCGCGGCCTATCAATTGACCGATTCGATGAGTGCCAGTATCGGTTTCTTAGTCACCTCCCCCATGAACCTCGCCTTCGATGTGCCCGCATCCGCCCGGGTGGATGACCAACAGGCCGTAGCCCCCGGCGATCTTAAGAGCGCTGAAATACCATGGCAGTATTCGATCGATCTAGGCCTGCGCTACGAAACCGAACACTGGGCGTTAGCCATCTATCTACTCAACGCCACCGATGAAGAAAATTGGGGCAGCGTAACTGGCCTCTACGGAAACGACTCCATTTTCGCCGAGCTCCCACGTCGCGTAGA
The DNA here is from genome assembly GCF_033878955.1 of Coraliomargarita algicola. NCBI lineage: Bacteria > Pseudomonadati > Verrucomicrobiota > Opitutia > Puniceicoccales > Coraliomargaritaceae > Coraliomargarita > Coraliomargarita algicola. Next base: position 4,790,963 of record NZ_CP138858.1, on the reverse strand, counting down.
AGTCACCGCGTCGCTCAAGTGGTAAACCGTATTCGAAAGCGGTTCCGCTTCCGCGACCAAGCACACCGTAGCGGAACGCGGAACTCGTTTCGAACATATGGACTACTCGCTCTTAAACTCATCCAGGCTCCACGTCGCGGCGCCACATTCTTCCGCAATCTCGTTAAAGGCCTGTATTTCGGCTTCAGAGAAGAGCAAACCGCCTGCTTTAACTACGCGTTCTGCCCAGCGGGCTTCAAGTTGCCCGGGCAGCAAGCAATTCTCATTGCCATGCCCTAGGATGTCTTCGATCACCGCTTTTACATTTGCAGCCTGATCACGCCCCTGCGCAAAAGCGCCGCCGTTGATGGCGTCGGGATGGATGACTTGAAAGTAAAATGCCGGTGTGCGCTTCTCTCCAGCCGGGATCTCGCGGCTACGCAGTGTGGGCAGACTACCGCCAATAAAAGCACCTACGATTTCGTTGATCAAACTCAGACCGTAGCCCTTGTGCGCGCCAAAGGGCATGAGCGCTTTGACTGCATTGGCATCAGTCGTCGGATTGCCGTCGGCATCCACTGCGGCATTGGGCGGCAAAGCGGTGCCTTCACGCTGAAACTGTTGCACGCGCCCCATCGCAATGACAGAGGTCGCCCAATCGATGACGATGGGGAAACCGACGGCGTCGGTGGTGGGAAAGCCCCAGCTGTGAGGATTGGTACCAAGCGTCGGATATTTACCCATAAACGGCACCACTTCAGCCAGTGCCGCCGTGCAGTTGGTATAGGCAATATAGCCGCGTTTGGCGGCTTCCATCACATAGCCACCGCCCCACAAATAGTGAAAGGCGTTGTCGACGGACACTTGGCCGATGCCATATTGATCGGCTAATTCACAAGCGCGATCAATTGCCTCATATGCGGTCGCCTGTCCGAGCTTCTTATTGGCGTTCCAAATTTCGCTGGCTGCGAAACGGCAAGGTAATTTCTCAATCTCCACCGCTGGGGTGCAACCGCCCGTCGCGCTGCCAAAGAGATGATCAAGGTGCAAGGCCTTGATGGCGTTGTGGGTGCGGATACCATGATGGGAAGCGAATGCAGAGAAGCGGGCAGCTTGCGCGGATTCATCTTCAGTGTATCCGCGGTGTTGATACGCTGCAGCGACGAGCGCATCGTGCTGCTCTTGAGGGACGATATAGAATTTTTCAGACATAGGAGGAGAATTAGGATTGAGGAATTAGAAATGAGGACACTCTAGATTTGAACTTCAACATTCAGCGTTCGATGTTGGACGTTCGACGCTCTTAAGAGTTCTTAAACGCACTTAAATAAGCGCAGCTGGTGGTGGCACGTCGTTGACCTGTGCCAGAGCTTTTTCGCCCTTGAGCAAGTTGACTAAGTTCTGGGTAGCCATGCCTGCTTGACGTTGCACGCTCTCGTAAGTGCGCGAGCCCACGTGTGGGGTAATAATGCAGTTCTTAGCACCCAGTAATGGGTGGTCTGCAGGAGGCGGCTCTTGATCGAGCACGTCGGCACCGTAACCACCGAGTTGGCCGCTTTCCAGAGCCGCAGCGATATCGCCGGTATGTGTGAGTTCCCCGCGACCACAGTTGATGAGAATCGCGCCCTCTTTCATATTCTTGATGCTCGCAGCACAAATCATATCCCGTGTTTCTTCGGTCAGGTTTGTGTGCAGCGATACGATGTCGCTGCAACGAAGTAACTGTGTGATACCGTCAGCGCGCTCGATATTCTGCTCTTTCGCAAAATCTTCCGGCCAGTAAAGATCGTAACCAATACATTTCATGCCGAAGGCGTTGGCGCGGATGGCCACTTCACGGCCAATTCGTCCGAGACCGATGATGCCGATGGTTTTACCCATGATCTCATGCCCGGTCATACGCTTCCAACCACCGGCTGCGGTCGTATTAGCTTGCTCCATCAAATTCTTATTCAGCGCCAGCAGTAGCATGAAAACATGCTCCGCCACAGTGGTGTGATTCACGCCGGGACAAAAGCTCACGGGGATTTTTTTCTCCGTCGCATAGGCGACGTCGATCTTATCCACGCCGATGCCATATTTAGCAATAATCTTCAGCTTCGGCAGTGACTTATCAATCACCGCCTGGGTGATCTCATCGTCCCCGCAGAGAAAGGCGTCAAAGTCGCCTGCGAGTTCTAACATGCGGGCTTCGGAAAGCGGCCCGCGTTCGCGAACGATTTCGGCGCCAGTGCTTTCTAACAGCGCGTGGTGGTCGCCGGGGCAATCTTGATAGGAGGTAGTCGTCAGGAGGATTTTCATACGGAATGTATAGGATGCTTGGTGGTCAACGGGATACGCATCAGTGTTAGATGCCAGGGAAATTAAAATAGTTTTTTGCGTTATGATAACAGATATCAGAGACGAGTGTGTCCAGCAACTCGCGGTCATCCGGAATCAGGCCAGCAGCCACATCTTGCCCGATCACACCGCAAAGTAGACGGCGGAAATACTCATGGCGCGGGAAGCTGAGGAAGCTACGTGAGTCGGTCAACATACCAACGAATTTGCTCAACAAGCCTACACTCGACAGCACATCGATCTGTGTGCGCATACCATCCAAAGTGTCCACATGCCACCAGCCCGAGCCGAGCTGCATTTTGCCAGGGACGGAGCCATCCTGGTAGCTGCCCATCAAGGTGGCAAAAGGATAGAGATACGAAGGATTGATGTGGTAAAAGATCGTTTTAGGCAAAGCATCCCGAAGCGCCAGACTGTCCAAAAAGGCAACCGTCTTACGCGCCACTGGCTCGTCGAGCATCGAGTCGTAGCCAGTGTCGGGTCCCAATTGCTGGAACATCTTGGTATTATTATTACGGATCGGGCCGAGGTGTAATTGCATTGTCCAACCACGAGCCGCATTCCAACTCGCCACCGCTTGCATTAGATACGTCATCCATTGTTCAGCTTCTGTCTCGGAGAGCGCCTGTTCTTGACGTAGCTTTTTGTAGATAGACTCAGCCTGACTCTCATCGCAAGGCGCATAAGGGCAGGCTTCAAGACCATGATCGGTCAAGCGGCAACCATGCTGATGAAAGTAATCATGACGCCCTTTAAGGGCAGCCATAAAATCGGCTGCACTGTCAAGCGACTGTCCGGAAACTTGCGCGAGTCGATCTGTCCACGTGTTCCACGCGCTCAGATTCGTGGTAATCATCCCCTTGTCGGGGCGAAAGGTGGGGAACATCTTGGTCGTTTGCCCGGAAGTGGCATTGAATGCGATGTGATGCTCCAGCGAATCCACCGGATCATCGGTCGTGCCGACAGCGCGCACATCAAACTGCTTACAGATATTTTGCACATTGAAGCTGTCTTGCGCGATCTTCGCATTGGCTCGTTCCCAGATCGCATCCGCGGTTTTCGGACTCAGCACCAGGTCACAATCGAAGTAACGCTTCAATTCCAAGTGCGTCCAATGATGCAAGGGATTCCGCACTGTCTGCGGGACCGTGCGTGCCCAGGCGTCAAACTTCTCCTTGGGGCTGCTGTCCTTGCCTGTGATCAAACTCTCAGGCTCGCCCGCGGCACGCATGGCGCGCCATTTGTAATGGTCGCCCCCCAGCCAAATCTCAGAGAGATCCGGGAAACGCGCATTGCCAGCCACCGCCTCAGGCGGAAGGTGACAGTGGTAATCTATGATCGGCTGATCCGCTGCCACTTCATGATAAAGGCGCTGCGCGGTCGAATTCGGGAGTAGGAAGTTTTCGTGGAGATAAGACATAATGAGCAATCGTTTGAATGTTGACACTTAAGGCCTTAAATCGTCATCGAAGCGTAACCGCCATCAACGACGATTTCGGCACCGTTCATAAAGCTACCGGCCTGGCTGGCCAGCAGCAGCGTCGCTCCGATCAATTCGTGGGCTTCGCCAAAGCGATTGGCCGGCGTGTGGCCCATGATGGAAGCGACCCGCTCTGGAGTGAGCACTTTTTTATTCTGCTCTGCAGGAAAGAAGCCGGGCACGATGGTATTCACACGCACCTGCTGCTCGGCCCACTCACGTGCCAGGTTTTTAGAAAGATTATGCACCGCCGCCTTGGTCGCCGAATAGGTAAAGACGCGCGAGAGCGGAATAATGCCACTCATGGAGCCAATATTGATGATGCTACCCCCCTCCCCGCGCTCAACGAGGTATTTACCAAAGACCTGCGAGGCGAAGAGCACCGCTTTCAAATTCGTATTCAAAATACGGTCAAATTCCTCCTCTTCAATTTCAAGAATCGGCGTCGGCGAATTGATCCCAGCACCATTGACTAAGATATCTACCGAGCCTGACTTTTTCAGCACATTATCCAGCAATTCTTGAATGGACGCCTTCGAATTAACATCCACCTGCTCGAAGTAAGCCTTGCCGCCTGCCGCTTCAATCTTGGCAAGACGCGCAGCCGCTTTTTCTTCGCTACGACCGACCAACACCGTTTCCGCGCCCGCAGCAGCGAGGCCCTCGGCCATCGCTCCGCAGAGTTCACCAGTGCCACCGATAACGACCGCCACCTTATTTTGGAGGCCAAAGAGAGAATTGAGATAATTTTCAGGATTCGACATGCCGCTATCTTAACAGAAGCAGACCTCGACATAAATGGATTGCTCTCTCATATATTTGCATTATTTCATCATTCATATTTCGCCGCGAAAAACAATGCCTCCTCAAGTAAAGCCCCCCCACTGCTCTTTCAATTCCATTGAAGTCGTGGACCGGCCATGGTTCCCTTATCTTTGTACTGAAGTAGAACACTGGGAATGGAGAACCTCGGGAGACGGTCATTACAACTTCTGGATGGCACTCTCAGGCGAGGGATATCTACGTTGTGAGACGCAAACGTTTCGAATCTTCCCTGGCGCTTTTTTCATTTTCTCACCTCAACAAAAAATCTCAGCTGCTCACTATTCTGGCGCACGTATCACGCGCTTCTCAGCACACTTCCACCCGATTCAAAACGGCCAAAGAATAACACATATCAAGGATTTTCCATTGTTAGGTGGAGAAGTCCATTCACTCAGTCTGGCACAGCGTCAAATCGACGTCATCATGCGTATCGCATTACGTCGCGACGACGATGCAGTGCTGGCTCAAAAGCTGCACGAATTCATAGCCCAATGCACAGGTCAAACGGGCATCATTGCTGAAGGCGCTCTCAATGAACGCATCTCCGAAGCATTGAGAATCTTCCGTGAAGCCCCCGCCTCCGTCGAATCTATCACTCAGGTCGCCCAGCAGCTAGGAGTTTCGCGCTCTCACTTCGACCGCGAATTCACTCAACAGATAGGACAAGCCCCCAAGCAATTTCTCATCAATTGTAAAATGATTGAAGCGCGCCGTTATTTAGAAAGCAGTCACCTACGTGTTGGCGAAATAGCCGAAGCACTCGGCTACAAGGACATCTACTTCTTCAGTCGTCAGTTCAAACAACTCGTCGGCAAATCCCCGATGCAATATCGTAAAGAACTGCAGTAATCATTGTCTCGCGGGATGTTCGGTCTACGGTGTTGTCATGAGATCCATACTTCGCTTACTTGTTATTATAATGATGAACAGCCACCCACTCGCAGCAAAAGTAGCCACAGAGACACTCAACATTTATCTGTTAATAGGCCAATCAAACATGGCTGGCCGAGCGCCTTACTCCGAAGAAGAAGCAAGGCCATTACCTGGTGTCTATTTGCTCAACAGTGAAAATGATTGGGAACCGGCGAGCAATCCGATGAATCGCTATTCCACGATTCGTAAAGAGATCAGCATGCAGAAGATGAATCCCGGCTATAGCTTCGGACAAGTAATGCGAGCCAAGCAGCCCGATCAAACGATCGGACTAGTTGTAAACGCCCAAGGCGGCACCAGTATCAACCAATGGCAAAAAGGTGGAGAATTTTACCACGAGGCGATTATTCGCACAAGAATAGCATTAGAGACAGGGCAGCTCAAAGGTATCCTCTGGCACCAAGGAGAAACCGACGCCAATGACCCCGATTATCTCCCCAAACTCAATCAACTCATAACTGATCTGCGTCACGACTTAGGCGCCCCCAATATTCCCGTCGTCGCAGGCCAGATCAATTCCTCGGGCGACTACCTATTCAACCAAATAATCCTTGAGCTCCCCAGGCTTGTGACCAATACCGCCGTGGTGTCTAACGCAGGTTTAACTGCCATGGATCAATGGCACTTCGACCATGACAGCATGTTAACCCTCGGCCAACGCTACGCGGAAAAAATGCAAGCCCTTCAGGCTAAAGAATCTAAACCTGGCTCAGAATGAGCACGTTGGAACCAACTAGTTCCGCACAACTAGACTTAAGCACGCTTTTTACGACGCAAGCACAACAGGCCCACACAAGTGCCCATTAATAAGCCAGCTACACTAGGTTCAGGAACAACGTCCAAAGTGATACTATTAGTATTATAGTTGAGCGTGTAGGCAAAGCCATCCAAGCCAGTGCCAATCACCAAACCATCAGCAATACCACTGGCAGTCATAGTGCTGCCACTATCCGAATAGAAGCTAAAGAGCGTATAGCTCCCCTCTTGAGCACCTTCAAAGTTAACAATATTATTGTTCAAACCCAAGTCACCAACGACGTAGTTCCACAATGCAATCTCGTCGCTGGCATTGCCCGCGCCGAGGTCAAAGCTAAAGATCGAACCTGATTCCATAGTCAACAGATTCGCGGTGGTATCGCCGCCATCAAAAGTTAAGGTACCAATTCCACCATCGCCGGCAGCGATGCTGGAACCACTCGCAACGATTATCGAATTCGCATCACCGGGACGAATACGGCCCGTGCCACCGAGAATACCAGTCGTCGCTGCGGCATCAAAGCTAATGTCGCTGCCAGACGCGGTGGCTTGCTTGCTCAGTTGGATTGTGTTGATCACACCTCCGGGTGTCGTGACTGTATTGATGCGAGAAATCGTCGTGCCGGCCTCAATGCCCGTGCCAGAGACTGCTTGCCCGACTTGTAGACCTTCCGTGGAGGCCACAGTGACAATCGCGGAGCCAGAAGTCGTATCAGCTGTGGTGCTGACAGCTTTATACCCCACACGCACCATCCCGGTGCCAGTGCCACTGGTAGTGAGATTGTCCTCACCGCCATTGACGAGTAAAGTGGTGTCCGCAGTGATGCTGGTGCCACCAAAGCTATCATAAGTTCCCGTACCGCCATAAGTGTTGTCTCCATGACTAAAGGCTACGGTGCCTCCGCCTTCAATAATGAGCGCCACCTTCATCGGCGTCGTAGAAGTTGAATCAAAAATCTGCCCCGAGAAATTAACCCGAGAGCCGCTGTCAGCAGTCAGGTGCAAATTATTCAGATTTCTATTATTGTCACTAATGCCAGCCAAGCCGATATTTCCCGAGAACTCAACTTCACCCGCTCCATCCAAGCCAACAGTCACCCGCCCAGTCCTGGAACCAGCTGCACGAGAATTATCGAGGATATATATGTCACCGCTCACATCATTGCCATCGGTTGCATACAATCCAACAGTGCTGCCAATATAGTTCGAGTTATTTTGACCGAGGCCAAAGTTGAAGTTATTGCCCAGGCCTAAGGCATTGGCATTATCTAAGATCAGATGGCCCGTGCGTAAAAAGGCACCATTATTACCAAAAATCGTCCCCGATTGAGTCCTACTCAAAGTCGAGTTATTCCCAGTTATTCTGTAAGCGAAATCTTCCTTTCCAGCACCGTTGCTCCCTACAAAATTCAATGTTTCGTTAAGAGTACCCGAAAGATTGCCAGAAATCTCAATCTCGTAGCCAGTTCCAGATCCGCTGCCGTTGAATACATAATTACCGCTCCCTGTATCCGAAAAAACGATATCTCCAGTATACTCAACTCCCACGTCGGCAGACAAAGTGAGTGTAGTACCTTGTGGTATTATGCCATTGCAATGCATTCGGTCCCAAACGATCTAGCTGCCCAGGATAGAGCTGAATGAGCCCTCCATCCAAAGTCACAGTGCCCGTGTAGTCATCCGAACTGCCCGATTCGATCCGAAGGAGGCCATTACCAGTCTTAGTCAAATTACCTGCACCACTCAAGTCACCCGCCAAACGCAAGGTCCCATGGTTGTTCGTCTCACCGTTGGCCGCCTTCTGGATGTCCCAAGTTTGATTCTCGGTGAGGTTCAAGTGGACTCGATTACCGTTAGCAACCGACCCTAAGTAAAAAATATCGCCAGCGCCCGAAAGCTTAGCCCCTTGCAAATCAATACCGCCTGCACCCAAGTTCAATGTCACGGTCGTACTCGCCTCAGCAGAACCCGTCGTGGTTCCCGCTGCCAAGGTCACACTGTAGTTGCCCGCATTTGTTCCGAGAAATGTTAAGCTATTAATCGACAACGAATCAGGACCTAAGCCCGTAACAAAACTCCCCGTATTACCATTGGAAGAAAGATCAAAGATCAGATCCGCCGTGCCGTCGTTGAGAGGCACCCCGTCCGGATCCCAGTTGGCAGCGGTGCTCCAATCACCACTGGACCAGATACTGCCCGATGCAGCATCCCAAGTCTGAGCCTGTAAGGACAAGCCGGAGGTAATTAAACTAGCGCTGTAAATCGCTGGAAACAGAATTTGGGAGGGTAGTTTCATAAGTAGACATTGATGAGGTTAATAGGGTAAGAACATACAACCGAATGGTTAATTCGACTTTGAATTAATTCTTAAAAAAATGTCAACACTTTAAAAGATTCAAACTCATAATAGCCTAGTCAGATTTAGCTAATGAGCGTATCCAGAGCGACTCAATGAAACCGGTAAAGTAATAATCCGCCCCTGAGGCATCGCCCACCAGAAAATCACCATTGAATGGTGTGGGCAAACCTGCCTGAACCATCGAATCGACACGCCCATCAATCAATAGACTGACATAACTGCCATCAAAACGGACCTCTGCGGTATAGCTGCGCCCCAGCTCCAGCGGCACACTGGAGGTGATTCCCCAGCGCTTCGCCTCTTCTGAATCTGAGAAGATTTCGAGCACCAATTTCATACGTTGGTCCAATAGCATTCGAAAACCACGCTGCCCATATTGAGCTGCCTGAAAGATACCTGCAAAATACCCCGTTGGCTTGGCTTCGGGGGTGAACACCACCTTGACAGCGAACGGCTGACCACTGCCTAAACCTCCCTGTTGCGGCAAGTCTGCGATCCGGCCGGATAAAGACTGCTCATCTTGAAAATGTAACATCGACTTTCCGTCCTGCTCGACTCGGGTGGGCGCTGGCGTGCGGGCAGTCAATCGACCTGCGTGATCGACACGGCTCGGCACATACTCCCCATCAAAATCTCCCAATTGCCACTCAGCGAGAACCTCTCCAGCTTGCTGTAAATCCAGGTTCACTCCGGCAGTAATCGCCAACAACACCACCTGTGTTGGCGAGAGATTACCAATCATATCAATCGTAGCGATTTCCTTCTCCGGGTGTGGATTACTCCACGGAGTCGAATAAATACCTATCGGTGATTGTCCTAGATTGCGCCCAGACCATGCGACCTTAGCCTGAGACAGTGGCTGCGGCTTCCACCACTCGGAAATCTCCAAGCCGTAACGAATCGGGAACACGACCTGCGTACCATCGCTATAGTGAATGATATACCGCGCGACTTCGGCTCGCGGTTCCTCAGGTGTCCAGCCGGCCGCTTGTAAGAACCACAGCGTATCTGCCTTTTTCCCAACAACAATCCCTTCACATTTTTCGGGCAGTTGATGACCATGCTCTCCGCCACGCAAACTAATGACTGCGTGATCCAAAGTTTCACGCGGGTCCAACAGCCAAAACTTGCGTCCGGCAAGATTCACTTCTGCAGGGAAATTTTGAGCTTCAATTTCCATTCCGGATTCTAATCCACCTCTTTTGCCAACGTGATTGATCAAAAAGAAGCGCATGTCGTTATCTCCCTGGTCCGTCCAGCCGCCAACGCCATCGTCGGCCACCCGATCGTAATAGCCCATATTCGCATGCTGTGAGAGATCGATCGGAGAATATTCATAGAGCGTCTCATCGGAATTCGTCTTAACCTCGGCTCCTTGATTCGCAGCCAAAGCACTCACGATACGAGTGACTTTATCCGTCTCAGCGCCCAAGGCCTCTGGCCACAGCACATTGTCGAATAAGAGCGTCCCTGCCCCGACAGGAATCTTTACCAAAAGACCAGGATGCACCAAACGTTCCCCAGCTTCTAAATATGGCAACTGCAACTCAGGCCCACCCAACTGAGCGGTCGGATACCCCTCGCCAAAATAATCTGACCGTGCTTCCAAATCGACCTGCGTCCAAAAGAAGTCAAACGAAGACAAATTATTCATCAGCGGATCTTCAGATCGCCGCACGGCCGACTGCACAGTCGGATCGTAGGCTTGTAGTTTCGGTTCAAAAGGAAACAGCTGGGCCACAGAGCCAATCGTTACTTCAGTAAACCCATGCAACCAGACATGCGCGCCCGCTTCGAGTCGCGCACGAATCTCTGAAAGTTCTTCTGCCTCAACCGTGTAGCTGGCGTCCAACAAAATCGGCCCTTCGGCATCCAGTCCTTCTTGATACACCACACCGGCCGCATCCAGGGCCGCACGTAATGCAGTATGATTATCATCCAGTAAACGCAAAGGCTGACTCAGCACAGGCTGCCAATCCATGGCATAGCGCAACATATTCCCCAGCAAATGCGCAGCTGCTGGCTCCACATCGCTTCGATTCACTAAATCCAATGAACTCAGCAAAAAGAGGCCACGCTCCATCGGCACTTCCACTAAGGGCGACCAGTTCAAACCATACAAACCACCACTGTCGAGAATCGCAGCATAGCGACCAGTCGCAGGCTTACGAAAGGTCTTAATCGAAACCAAATGATTGGGACGCCAATAGGAAAACTGAGCATCGTCCATCCCCTGAATGATTGGATGATCAAAACTGCGGCGCCATGCCCGCGTGCTCAAATGCGTCTTCTCATAATCAGGCAACTGACCACTCATCGGCACCCAGCGATCTTGTCGTAAGACAATCGCCCGCCCACCGGAATGGACAAAGTCAACGATCACATCTTTAAACTCAGTGGCATCCGTATCTTCGCCGACTAGTAGAACCTGTTTTCCTTGCAAATCCCCTGCGGTTAAACTCGCAGTGGGTGCTACATTTAATCCAAGTGCCTGCAGCGAATCCGCCGTCTTTCCGCTCGGATCGAAAAGCAAAATCTGAGCCGCGGCCAAGTCCGACAGATCCTCCGATGGCATGACAAAGACTGTCTCGTTATAGCGATCCAGTTGATGCCAACCGCCTGCTCGCTCCCAGCGTAAGCGAATCATGAGTTCCGCCTCAGCTTGTTGCGTCACCACAGGACTGTCGATCGGCACTTCAAACTCTCGCATCTCCCCTGCCCCGACTGGCGCAGAAATCACAGTCTCCCACACAGTATCCCCCTCGACCTGGAGCTGGCATTGCAGGTTCATACGTCCATAACTACGACCACTATCATTGAAGACCACAAACTTGCGCACATTAACTGCACCGCTCTGAAGGTTCGGAAAAAAATCGACCGGGCGCACCGCTAGGCGCGGCATCGCACGGTTCCCATCAGAGGCCCATGGATTCACCCCCGCAACTCCGTCCATACGATAGGCATCGGTCAGGATTTGCTGGCTCTTAACAAACTCATTCGCCTCAGCCGGCCCGAGGTCCCGGCCATCCATACGTTGTCGACGCCATTTTTGCCAGTCATACACCGACTCACCCATGAATGCCGAATAGGGATCAGCATTCCCAGAAGGATACCAATACTCACCTATAACCAGCGGTTTATCCCAAATGAATTCCGCACGCCAACTCTCATTTTTTTCGCCCACCCGCAGCCAATGCGCATCGTTAGGCAAAACAGAGCCTGAACTCGGATAGGCTTCTCGTAGTGAATTCTTAATAGTCGACTCGGGATAATGAATTGTCGTCACCGGTAAGCGCCCCCCCCAATCCACTTCGCCATCTCCTGCGAAAGGACGCGTCGGGTCCATCTCTTTTGCGACTGCCACCAATGCATCCGCCACTTCCATATAATCAGGGCTGGTTTTGCCCCAGATGGACTCATTCGTTAAATTCCATAGAATCACCGAAGGACGATTACGGTGCAGTTGGATCATACCTCGCGTGTACTCCACCACATTCGGCAGCCACAGAGCTCGCTCCGCCAGCGGCGTCTTACTATCCAAAGAATTATGCCAGGCCGATTCAGGAATCGCCAATACTCCCAGTTCATCACAGAGGTCCAAGAGTGCCTCCGAATTAAAACCTAGATGCATGCGGATACAATTATAGGGATTCCCCGCACTCGAACGCACTTCTGAAAAGATATGCTCACGACTGGTCGTCAAAGAAGTCAAATGACTATTTCGCAGCAGAACTGTACGTGTACCATTCAAATAAAAATCACGGCCACGTATTTCAAATTCACGAAAGCCAAATCGTGTCGCCAACGCATCTACTTGCGCGTCTCCTTGCTCCACTGTGACCGTCGCGAAATACAGCGACGGGTCTGATGGCGAACCACAAGTGCGGCGCGATCCAATCCTTACTGAGTAAGATTGTTTTGGATTCGCCGGCAGCCAGTGTCACCTGGCTCAACTCGATCTGCGTCTCCGGCTGTTGCTTGACGTCTGTAATCATCGCCCCCACCGACAGGGTCGCCGACTGAGCACTCGCATTGACCAAGGTGACTTCCAAATCAAGCCGGCGCTCTTTGACACTCGTTTTCACGAAAACATCATCGATCCGCACACTTGGCACCAGCTGCAATTCCACATCGCCCCAAATCCCCATCGCAACCCCCGACGCGGGCGCAATGTAAGTTTTATGTGCCACATCTAACAGCCCCTCGCGATCACTCAGGCCAACGAGCAACTCGTTACTCCCATTCGTGCGCAGCACATCAGTGACATCAAACGAAATGGGCAACTGCCCAAGCAAAGGTTCCCCCAGCTTCGTCCCATTCAACCAAACTTCACTTTTAAATGCCATGCCACCGAAATGGAGCAACACCCGCTGATTCGCTTGCGGTGCTTCCGGCAAAGTGAAACGACGTTGAAACCAAGCAGCGATACCAGTCTTACGGCGAACATCACCTCCATCCTCATTCAGTAGCACTTTAACATGCGGAGCATAAGGCGTGGTGCTTGCCTGGAGCGATGGGACCCGACGATTGGGCACTTGCTGTGTCTGCCAAATAGCCTCAGGAGGCGGAAAATCGAAGCTCACCCCATTGATCGGTAAGACTCCCCACTCTCCAGCAAGATTGACATAGCTGCGCGCGCCGTCTGAGAGCGACACTTCGCTGGCTGAAGCATGTAAGGATGTTAGCAGAGCCAATAGCAGGATAAAATAGTTTTGCATATGTTATTTTCTTTAACGTTCATTGAGCCCTCTACAAATCGTCTGGTAGAGCCGTCGAGGGCCTGGGGTTTGCGATACAGAAATGGGTATGACCTAGGCTAGAATAATTGAACTTAAGCATCCTATCTCCACCAGCTTACAAAATTCCTCTGTTAATTCAACGTAGTATTAATATATTCTCATCCACCCATAGAGCACGCAGCCTATTCACGCATCGATAAGGCAATGAGTTGCCTTTACTTACATGACAGTGCGACTGACCATGGCAGCCTGAATCGCAGTATCCAGGCGCTCTCGCTCTTGTTGAGTGGCGACATCATCATTCAGCTCAAAAGCGACCACCGTGGCACGTGCATCAGGCAGTGGATAGGTCGCCGCAGTGGGCGAAGCAAAATTAAAGAAAATATCGTCCGGCCCATCAAAGCTCTGTACCACCGGATTCCAATAGTCGCAAATTCGCACCTCGGTATCCGTAGCGACGATACGCCCTCGTTTCACGCGCCCGCGCAATCCCGGCAAACAGATGTTACCAATGGGCTGATCAGTTAGATGTGCATATAGAGTGCGCCCCTTTTGGGTATAACGCCCCCACTCTGGCTTAGCATACGACGACGCACCTGCTCCGTAAATAGACTCCCCGTTCGAGCGCATCCATTCTCCGACTTCCTCCATAATATCCACAGCTTGGGCTGGCACGATGCCTTTTCCGTCCGGGCAAACATTAATTAACAAATTACCATCCTTAGACACGCAATTAATCAATGTGCGAATAATTGTGCTCGGTGACTTCCACAGGGCATCCGTTGCGGAATACGACCAGGAATTAGTCAGCGTAAACCACCCCTCCCATGGAATTCGTTCACCCTGGTCATCTTTCAAACATTGCTGCGGAATGTTCTGCTCTGTCTGCTCGTAATCGCCTGCGTAAGTTGCACGTGGTAAACGTTGGCGCGCTTCCCGACCCCAGCGATCATTAAAGATCATGTCAGGTTGCAAGGCACGTAATTTATTCTGAATCTCTGTCGCGCCCCACTTTTCGGCGGTGTATTGCCAATAAGAAAAATCGACTACAAGATTATCAATCACTCCATAGTTGCTGCATAGCTCGATCAACTGACCGTGCATATACTCGATGTAACGATCCCAATTGGCAGCACGATCTCGATGCTCACTAGCGGAATCATGGCGCAAGGGATGCTGACGGTCTTGCCAAGCTGGATAATCAGGATGATGCCAATCCACTAATGAATAATACAAACCCACTTTCAGCCCCTCAGCTCGCATCGCATCGACCCACTCACGCACAAGATCACGTCCGGCAGGCGTGTACATGGAGCTATAGTCCGTTAACTTGGAATCAAACAGACAAAATCCATCATGATGCTTTGTCGTGAGCACTCCATATTGCGCCCCGGCAGCTTTTGCCAACCGTGCCCATTGAATCGCCCAATCAGGCGCAGGTTCAAAGCGCTCAAAATACCGTTGATAGTCCTCGACCGACATTTGCTCTTGCGCACGCACCCACTCCCCGCGACCAGCCAAAGAATACAACCCAAAGTGTAAAGACATGCCATAACGTGCCTCCGTCCACCAACTTAGTTTTTTTGAAATACTCATAGCGATATTAATGAAGAGATACTGCGACTTCAGCGCTCAGCCAAGGAGGTTTCGGAGGAAAGCACTACCTGTTTATTGGTAAAATCAACAGACACATGCCATTCGACAGATTCCTCCTTCACTGTGAGTTGATATCCTTCTGCAGTCGGCTGAGCCTCGATCTGTGGCATTGCCGCCCCCCAGCAACTCGCCCAGCACACACGAGCTTGATCCACCTGCGCACGTGCTCGGATATAAAAGTCCTGCTCTCCCGAATATAGTCCGCTTCCCAGGCTCGCGTTTTCGACATGCACATGATGCCCTCGTGCAAAGCTAAACTCAGCATCCGAATGTATCTGACTAAAGGACGCATCTAGTGAAGGCGCCTCAAATTCGAAGCGCTGAACATCTCCAGCACCACAATTCTGCTCCGTCCCACGAAAACTCATATCTACAGTCCCCGCGGGCACCACGACCATACGCTGACGCGCTTGATAGCTATCTTGACGCTCTTCAGCGTCACGCTCATATCCGACAGTACTCAAGTCCGAATGAAAGAACCAATCAATATGCTGCGCGCCTTCAGCTCTGACTTCATCCACTAAAATCACACAACTATCGTGAATGTGAATCACTGCTCGCAAAAAACCAGACTCAGGAATCTCCGGATGATTGGTAAACCAATAATTCGTTTCTTCACATGGATCACCTAAAAAGATACGATCTGGCTCCCCCCCCCCGACATTATCGATCAACAGTGCGTCGCCACCCGCCTCATGTTGCTCCGAGAGAACCGAACCTACGACTGCCGAAGGCTCCTGATTATCAATAACCACAGTATTGTGATACATCGCCGTATTTAAACCAGCGGGACCATAGCGTGGAAATGGATCTTTCAGAACATTCACACCGGCAACAGAGAGCGCCACGTGCGCGTGGTCACGGTGGCCTTTCCCAGTCCCCTCATATCCGTAACGGACAGAGACACAACTGGCATCCCGGCCCCAGTGGCTACGGCTAAATACTGTGCCGTAACCATCCATATTATGATACTTTGTCTTGGGTGCAGCACAATCCGGCACAGGTCGAAACAGCCAAAAATTAAGCAAAGGCTGATAATGCCCCAAGCCTAACAGTGCTGTATTCGTTACCTTCAAGGGCGTCTTATTGGAATTTGTATCCACTTCTCCCATTCGTGCGCCCAATAACCACCCGATCTCCTCATCTTGTGAAAGACGCCATGCATTGACCACTGCTGGCCGAATAGTGACTGCAGAAGAGATCGAACAACCACGCGAATGATTCCACAATGTAGGCCCTGGCACCACAGTATGCAAATACGCTCTGACCGTCTCATGAAAGGAAGGATAACGCTCAAAAGCCCCACTGCCAGCATTGCCTGCATACACATCCGTGTCAGGCGCCAGGTTCGCTGCCGTCAACAAATATGCCAGCATACCATCACAAGACATCAAGTGATAATCAGGTGCCCCTTCGATATGAAACCCATCATCCAAAAAGGTAGAACGATATTCCTCATGACGACGTGCGGCCTGCAAAGCTAAGAGATCGCCGGTCCGGCGATCCAGGCGGGCCAGCCCTGCCAGCATGATTGCTGCATTGGCCCACATGCCACGATTATTGTATTTCATGCGCTCTTCATGAAAGGCAAAACGATCCGCATAATCTCCAATCGCCTCCAACAACTGCAGCTTCTCGCCTGCATTTAATTCGTTGGGCGCATAAGCTTCCAACTGATCCAACAAGTGAAATAGCACCGAAGTCAATCCTGCCTCCACCCAATAGGTGATGCCTTCAGTAAAGCCTTCAAAAAACTGGCGTGGGTTTCCACCGCCCGAAAATTTCGGCTGTCCCCCACCTTCGGGACGATCCTGTGGTTGTTCACCACGCATAATCGCATATCGATTTTCACGCCACTGTGGTAATTTTAACCGATAATAACTCAGAGCCCCACGCAACCAATCTCCGATCCAATGCCACAATTTGGCGTCGTCACGCACGGTGGCCAATACACAGACTGCCATCACCTCATCCAAATCACCACGGTGGCAAAAGACGGGGAATTTAGCTAAAGGCAATCCGCCGATTTGTTCGAAGTGCTTCTCCGCCTCTTCGATAAAACGATGCCAGATTGGCTCATTCACGTTGGCCAATACTGCGGAACGCTCCTCGGCAGTGGTCCAAACAAATGGGTGCTTGAGTTCATTAAAACGTGTGGATTCGAACGATGTCATAAAATAGAAATGAGTAATAGTTGCTGATTAGTGTGAGAGTACACTTTCGAAAGGAGTCGCCGGTAAGCCCTCGGAATTCGCGAGATTGCCATTGGGATAGGATTGCCAATTGTAACGAATCGCAACGGGCTGCGGCGCAGATGCAGAATGCACTTTGACAGTATCGCCATGAATCGACGCCTCAGCCCAATGCCACTTTCCTGCGGCATCTTGCAGGGCGAAGCCTTCCAACTCGCTGTCGGGTGCATAGCGAACGAAGGGACGATACTGTGCCTTTTTATGGCTCACGGCATAGCGCTCAGGCAAGGCTTGAGCGACGAGCCCGCCAGCCAACGAACGAAAACTGACCGTCACGCCCCCTTGCTCATCGAGCGTGACCGACTCCATGACCGGACCAGAATCGACGACGTCCAGGTTATAATCATTGGCAAATGCTAAACGAGCCAATCGGTCGCCCACCGACAGCTTATCGTATGGATGGATGTCCGACTCTCCAACATCGATCAAAACAGCTTGCCCCGTATTTGGCAGCTCCAAGGCGGCTTCTTGTGCCCGGCGAAAGGGAGCCCACCCGACCGCAGCGGGGTCGGGGCTTTTACTACCGTAAGCTGCGAGCTGGCAGTAGTAGAAAGGCATATCCGGCTGCCCCCACAAGGTGCGCCAGGATTGTATCATCGCGGGAAAGACCTGCGCATATTCTGCTTCTTCATGCTGCTGTGCATTCGTCTCTCCCTGATACCAAATCACCCCGCGCATCGCATATCCCGCAATCGGTGCGATAAATCGGTTGAAGTGGACCGCTGGCAAACGACCATAGCCCACTTGGCTTTTAGGCATTTGCGGCATGCTCGCCAGCGCCGCTTCGCTCGGCGCGCCATAATCGACTTCCACCTGCGCTTCCCAACTGGCATCCATTTTGACATCATCGATCGAATAAGCCCGATCCATTTGAAACGGCACGAAAGGAGAATACACCCGCAGTGCAATTTCATTGCTTCCCGCTTGCAACACGCCGGGGTTGATGCGAGCGGTCACCCAAGTCCCCTGCCCTGGATAACTTTCAAAGGTTGTATCGTAAATTAACTGCCCATTGACATACAAATCTGAATACGAGTCTTTGGTATAGGTGCGAAAATAAGTAGCTTTGTCATCGAAGCGCCCCGCCGGCACCTCAATCGTTTTGCGCAGCCAAATGACTCCATAGCCGGAGTATAAAGACTCCGGAAGCGCCTGACTGGTCAATACAGTCGTCCAGGCTAAATCATCCGCAGGCTTCAAACTCCCTTTCGGCTCAGACTGCTCACGTGTGTCCACGCGTTGATTTTCGAGCAACCATGCGTCAACTGCTGCCAGATACTGCTTTTTCTGGGCCGGATAGGCATCGTAAGCGGCCCAGTATTCCCGCGACCATATCGGACGGATCGCATCGACCACTTCGCGTGGTGTCCAAGGCTCAACCGCAGTACCACCAACCGCGGCTTTAATGATCCCAACCGGCACCCCAAGTTCATGCTGCAATTTGCTCGCAAAACGGTATCCCACCGCACTGAAATTAGGACGATGATCGGGCGTATCCATCTTCCATGAACCGCGACTTTTCTCATTTGGCTCACGAAAACTACCGATACCGCTGACTCTCGCTTCACGGATCATTGGGTTCGCTGGCGCATCCGCAACATCACTCATGTCCACCCACTTAAGTAACCACTCCATATTGGACTGGCCCGAAGCCAACCAGACCTCACCGATAGCGACATTCTTCACTGTAATAGATTCGGTCGCACCCTCACCTGAAATTTCCATAGTCAAATCCATCGCGGCTTCCATGGCTGGCAGTTGCAACGTCCACTTGCCCGTGGAATCACTTACGGCCTTTACACTATGCCCGTTGAGAGTGACTGTAATGGCTTCACCCGGATCCGCCCAACCCCAAACTGGGATCGGCTGTTGGCGTTGTAGAATAGCACCGTCTGTGATCAAGCCCATCGGCTCGATTGCAGCAGAGGCGAGATTGAGCGTAGTCAAGCACATTGCAGCGGTCGCGATAAGAGTGTTCCAGTTAAGACACATGATAAAACAAGTTTTAGAGTTCTTGGTCCGATAGAACCATAATAGGCCAAAGTTGAGGCTGTGCATCGACATGTGAGCCTGCTTCGGTTGCGAGACTCAGGCCTTTGTCACCAAAGGTGCCATCGTCCATTCGGTCATGCAGATAAAGTGCGAAGCCTGCCTGAGAGCCCGCTTCTAAACGTAAGGGCGCAATGTATTTTTGCTCAAAGGCAATGGTATAGGCATAACGGGTATCCGAAATTCGGGTGAACTCTGCCTGAATCCCAGCCGCGGCCTCGGCTTTGGTCGGAAACTCCACACCGCCCGCATATTCTTTAAATACCTCGCGAAAGCGACAAACTAGGCTTTTACCCGTTTGCCCATCTGGATTGTCCACACTGAAATCATAGCGATAATCATCCAAATCAAAACCTTGATTATTTATACGACCATTGGCTCCGCAGTCGAAATAAACCTCCAAACAGCCATCCAACATATAAAGGCTTTCTCGTTGAGCTGTGATCGAGCTCCAAAACTTTGGTTCATTGGTAATCAGCAGATCATCCTCTGCCTCCACACGCAGATAAAGCTTGTCCGCATCCCAAGCGATTTTGAACCGTGCAGCAATGTCGCCCGGGTGACCGCCCACCGTCTGCTTCATTTTAATCGTGGGTCGATACAGATTGGTCATTTCGATCTCTGGTATACGCGACCAATCCAAATCATCCGCGAGTTTGGGCACATAGAAATAATCCATGTTCCAATGAGCGCGAACGGGGTCTAATCCTGGTTGCTGGAGCACATAATTGAGGTCAAAGGTATGCAACTCACCCAATGCCGTATCAGCGGAGCCCGGCAGTTCAATCGTCTGCTGGGCGTTGGCCTTTAATTCAAATGGAAGCGCGCGGGCACCGACTTGCAGTGAGCCCGTTTGGACGCGCCCCGTCAAATTATGGGTGATCGCTTCGATCTTTCCATTCATGGTCGGTCGATACACAACACTCACGTTGGAACCGGCCCCGATCACTTCCGCATTTTGCAAAACTCGCGCCAAGGCTTGAGGCTGCCCGCCCTTCAAGAATAACGGCGCTGGCGTGAGTTGGACATTCGCCCAGCCCGCATCGTCGACGACTAGTGCCGTTTCCCGCCCCATCAAATCGATCAAAGTCGGCAACTCATCCGAGAACTGCATGCGCATGACAGGCCCACGCGTGTAACCACGCTCAACCTCATCAATCGTGCACCACACAGCCGCGACGGCTCCATGCTCGGCATCATCAAACGCGTATCCCCGCACGCCTGGAGCGGGGCGTATATCCGCAACAAAATTCGGCTCCCCCAAATACTGCCCCAGCGTATTCATGCCTAGCAAGAAGCTGGAGGGCGTCAGGTTATAATCCACCAACATCGCCACTTCACTTTGCCAGCTGTTATAGTGTGGCACTTGCGGCCAGTATTTCAAACACATGATATACTGACGCGCCATCTTCGAGGCATGTAAAAATTCGTGTAGTCCGATGTCATACGAGGGCTGTCCACCCGAGTATGAATAACTGGGCCCGTCTCCCCAAATATTGGAACTTCCGCCCCCTCCTTCGTTCAGCAAGATTGGTGTTTCATCGCCGTAACCAAACTGAGCCATATTATCCTTCAGCATTTGAATGGATTCATCCAAATCCCCCGCGCCCAGTGTCCCGTCGATAGAGCCATAAGGATGAATCGCCACCGCGTCCCATTTGATCTCGCCCTGCGTTGCTTTCAAGAAGCCATTAATATCATCCTTACCGCGAATTTTCCCGTAACCGGAGGTGCCGCCGGAAGGCAATGCAATGGCATCGGGATTGCCACGCTTGATACCACGATAAAACGCGCGCTGCAGTTTCGCATATTCATCAAAGTCCTCGTATTTGCTGATGATAGGCATGGTAATCTCTTCCTCGGTGGCAATAGACCAGACGCACACATACGGACACTCGCGCGCCACGCGTTCACAAAGATCTTCGAACTGCGCGAGGAGTTCATCGGAAAAACGTTCCACTGGTGGATGCGCCTTTCGCTCTTCCGGCTTACGCCACAGACGATGACTGATTGCCTTGGCCAGCATGAAGTCAGGATGATTGTTACGCTTCTGCTCACTGTTCAAATGCGGACATTCAACCACCTCATGTGTGTAATCGGTAATATGATACTTCTCGCGCAGCTCATAGATCATCGGTGCCCGTGCCTTACCTGGGCCATAACTACTGGAACCAACAAACCCCACTCGCTGCATCAAATCAAAATACTCCTCCGAGCGATTAGTCCGCGCACTCACCAAGGCGCCATACAAGTCCTTCGTGGCATGCGTGCCATCGAGTGAATCTATCACTGTGAAACGATAGTAATCATCATATGCATCCACACCTGGCACCTCAAAGTGCGCTCGTAAAACGTAGACCCCAGTCGCAAGTTGAAGCGAGTCAAAGGGCAGATCCAATTGCTGCCCCGCTTGCACATGCAACTGCTCCTGCCAGAGCGTTGCATTGTAAAAATTCTCAAGAGAAAGGCTCAGTTTACCTGTAGTGCCCACTTCCCCCCGTAGCAGGTAGCGTGCATTCACGGGGCTGCCATATTCTAGATTATTCTGAGGATGCGAAGTGACAAAAGCACCTTCCAAAGGAGCGGAAACAAACTCGGTCGCCCGGTCGCCCACCTCAAACTGCATGCCATCCATCCAGATATTACCAGAGCGATTCGATGGTAACAGAATAAAGCTGATAGGTGAGCCATCTGAAAGAAAAGAATACTGAAAACGCTGCCAATCCGTGCTCAAGTCAAACGCCTCCCATCCATTCACAGTGTTACGATTAAACTGGCCCCCGTCTTTACTGCTAAAGGGAGCCACCTTTAGTGTCGCGTGCTCCTTTTCCGCCTTGGCATACCAACTTAATGTATAGGTCTTTCCCTTGGCAGTGGGCAGTGAAAAACTCCGTAGCGGCAGACTGCCCTGCTGCACCGGACGCATCACCATCGAGGCCTCGCCGAAGCGACTGTGCGCAGAATCGGTCTCCCATCGCAGTTGCTCTGAGGGAGAATACAAAGCACCCCCACTCCACCAGCGCCAGTAACGCATGCCTTGCTCGAAGCTCGGATTCGGAAATAGATTACGCGTCGGCAATAAGGGTATATGCAGCGCATCCTGTGCCCATAGGTCATTGCCCTCAACTGCTGGCGGTGTTGCCGCCTCAGCAAGCGCGACTTTACCCAAATCCAAAATCAGTGAATCCTGCGGACGCGATGCATTCAATTTAAAGCCCAAGTGAACGCGACCGTGACGGTACGTCTCACGTAGCACGCCGTTCAGGCCGTGCTCCGATTGTATTTCAAAGCCAAGCATGGGCTTCGTCGGTGCATACGCGATGGAATGAAACTGCCCCGTCCAAAGTGGCATCTCTTTCATTTCATTCGCTTTTAACACCTCGATGGGATGCGGCTCGATCGAGACTCCGTCGATCGTCACATCGTCTTTGCGATAATCGCCTTCGATATCGAAATAGACGAGATAATTGCCAATGTCGTAGCCCTGCTGACGGAATTGCGCGATCTGCTCCGCACTGCAACCGATGTCCCAAGACAGTTCCACGCGACTCGCTCCTAATGATTTTAACTGATACGTAAATTCCGTTTTCGTTCCGTCAGGCAATGGATAGCGAGATTTCCAACGCACACTCGAATCTTCTACATCTGTGATTAAGCTCACCATGTCACGACGTTTGCTATCTGTCATCGAAACGGTGTGCCCATCCGCAGTCCGGTAGGTCGCGACTAAAATCAGCTTTGTTAAGGGCTGATCGTTTACGAAGACCGTCACCACATTGTCCCTCCCCGTCTCCATCTTCCGCTGTTGTTGTTCACGAACTGCCAAACGCTTGTTGCCAAAAACCACACTCGCAGCCTCCACCGGATGGTTCGCCTGCTCGGGGTCGAGAAAAGAAACCACACGTAGTTCCGCATCCACTCGCTGGCCCTCTTGATTCTCAAAAGGTGGAAGAAAGTCCGGCCCATTCAACACCGGCTCCCCCGTAGAACAGTGAACCAGCACAGACAATAAACAAAGCAGGGGTATAAATCGATGCATCATATAACGATCATTCAAGGGGTAACGGAAAGACGGAGAAACTAAGAAACAATCACAGTTGCGACAATGCGTAGATTTCGGCCGGAGTCAGTGCACGTCGATACACTGCAAGTCCAGCCAACCAACCGCTAAAGAAATTACCAATCACACCACTGCGATCGACCGCCCCTACGGTGAAATCGGAACCATTGGGGCCACTATCATAGAGCCCCCCGGCCAGCGAGTATGGATTGAGGCCAGGGCGCGCGTCGAGCTGTCCATTCAACCACGCATATCCATTCGAACCATCATAACTCATCGCAACCATCACCCACTCGTCATAAGGCACCGGACTCGCTCCCATGGGACCATCGATACAGTATTTATAGCCCGGAGTCGGCCCCCCCACATGCGAGAGGTGACCACAGATCTGCTCACTGGTGCCCCAAGTGGCGATGTTTAGAAACAGTCCGTATTGTCGCCCACGGTGACTCTCGTTCCACTGCCCCGCGATAAATTCACAGCCCCGGGACAGATCCTCACGTTTAATCCACGCAACCACAGTCAACTGGCCCTCCGGCCCATGGATGTCTAAGAGCGGACATTCCGAACGCGCAATATTGAGCCACTGCCCCGTTTCAATGCGTAAGGCCGAAGCGCCCAAAGGAGCGGACGCATCCGCCACCACCTCCAACGGACCGACCTGCGAGCGGAGCACATAAGGCTCACCTTGCTGCGCCGTAAATGTTTCGGACGACTGGGAAAACTCCCAATAAGAAACCAAGCCGGGGAAATCGGCCGGTTGATAGTCGCTTAATAAAAAATCCTGTCGGGCGTGTTCCATCATATCACGAGTCATAAAATTTATACCACGCAAGCTAGGCGGACGCTTGCTCGATGAGTACCACATCTGTCAGATGGCTCAAAGAATCATCATCAACTTGAAAGCGCAATACGCCCTGCTCATAAGTAAACTCAATCGACTCGCCCGTCTTCAAAAAGGACACCGATTTAGGTGCTTGCTTAAGATACGAAATCTCAACCACAGTGGACGCATCGAACTGCCAGTCCAAGTGCGCATAGGTGCGCCCCGCTCGATGGGTCAGCGGCACATTCGACTGCTCGGGCCAACCGCCCCCCTCGGCTCCATGAATGGACTCTCCACTATGCGACATCCAATCCTTTAACTGACGCATACGTAAATAAAAGCTATGGGGCATTTGTCCCTTTGCATCAGGCGCTACATTTGGCAAAAAAGTGCCATCCCACGAACGGGTTTTAGACAATTCGCCCAGCAACCACCCGAGTGGCTTGTAAACTTCATGGTCGAGATAGCCCCACGCGCCATCGGCAAACACATGACAATACTCCCACCAACCTTTATCAAAGCGTCGTTCTGGGAACTTACACTCAGGGGTATTGAAATCTCCATATCCATAGCCACGTGAATTCACCAGAATTCCAGGCTGAATTTCACGAATTTGCTCCATGGTGATACCACCGGGTGGCACTCGACCGTCGAACCATAAGATATCAATCTTCCCATAACGAGTCAGCAACTCACGCACGTGCCCACTAGCCAACTCTGCGTGCTTCGCAAAAAATGCTGCCTCTTCCTCCGGATTCGGCTCGATCACTTCCTTCTGCTTAAAGTTCTGGTCCAGCCCAGGGTTCTGATTGCCGTATAAAAAGCTCATCCGTTCCTGCTCCAAACGCCAATCCGGCGGAGAATAGTAAAAGCCAATCTTGATCTCAAGTTTGCGGCAGGCAGCGACAAATTCCTGCAGCAAGTCACGCCCACCGAGGAAATTCTTAGTGCTCAAATCTCCATGCTCACTAGGCCATAAGCAAAATCCATCATGATGCTTCGTAGTGATCACTACATATTCGACACCGACTTCTTTTGCCGCAATCAACCACTTTTCCGGATCATAGTTCTCGCACTTAAAACCTTCAGCTTGCTCCCAATATTTATTTGGAGAACAAATGCTCTGCACGGCATAGATGCCATGTGCTTTTGCCGATTCCACAGCAAAACCAGGTGCACGCTTCATCATTCCCCAAGACAAGTCGCCCTGTCCATTCACACTGGAAATGCCCCAGTGGAAGAACATGCCTAAGCATGTATCACGATACCATTGCGCATCGGGGTGCGTCGTGCGTTGATACGCAGCAGTTTCATCGGACAGCGCCGTAATTTGCACTTTAGCATGTTGCACCGCAACATCGTCTACTGGCGCGTTCTGATCTTGGTTCTTTTGACTCATAATATCGTGTAATCGATCGTTTGTATTTATAAAAATGACTTTAACCTAGCTATGCAGCGCATTGATATGGAGCATATAAGACACTAAATAGTATCTTCCAACACTTGCATGCGAGCTGCCTGTGCCTGATGAATGATCCCGTTGAAATAATAGTTTTGCCCCCCCGCGACACCAAAGCGAATCTGCTCTAGCAAGTAATTAGGCAAGGAGGCATCGCTCACCACATCAACTCTCCCATTGCGCAACAATACCGCCTTACGTCCATCGGATTGAAACTCAAACTGAACCCGTTCACCTAATGTCAGTGGATCTGAAGATTGTAGCTGCATACGCTTTCCTTCGGCATCCAAAGTCGCGACATGCAGGCGCATACTATGCTGCTGTAACATAATACGGAAAGACCCCAATTCGATCAACCCACCATAATAACCATCCGGCTTAGCCGTAGGCGTAAAATCAATCATAATACTAAACGGCTGCTGCAACAGATCTACAGATGGTGCCAAATCCCCTCTTTTAACCAAAGCGTATTGCCCATGCTCAAAGCGTAGGCCGTCCTCAACGAGCTCAGGCGCAGACGCACTCCAATGCATATCTGGCATTGCAGTCGCCTCTTCGAAGTTGAGATCCAATACCACGCTCTTCTCCTGAATCTCTCGCCCCAAAGTAATGGCCAACAAGAGATACTGAGAATCTGACAGCCCGGCCTGAATTGAAATGGATGCGATTTCCTTCTCTGGGTGAGGATTCTTCCACGATGAACTATGAATACCCACATTGGAATTCACCAAATTATATCCGGTCCAAGCGATTGCCCCATTCGGATACTGCGAGGGCGAATGCCAATCTCCCACCTCGATGAAGCGACGCACTGGAATCGTAGCTTCAGAACCATCCGCATACCTCAAAGTATACTCGGCCAACAGATCTCCGTTTTCTCCGCCCGCCCAACTGAGCGTATGCAAGGCCCAAATCATGTCCGCCTTTGCATTGACTGGAATCTCATCGGTCGAACGCATTAACTTTGCCCCATGTTTTTCGCTACCAAAGCTCAGCACTGCTTTGTTGGCGTTTGCCTTGGGATCAACCAATTGATAGGGCACGTTCACGAACTCAACATCGGTCGGAAAATCAGGAACGGGCATATCCATGCCATCTTCTTCACCATTGCCCTTACCCGAGTGATTGATCAGGAAAAAACGCATATCGTTTTGCCCTTGGTCAGACCAACCGCCCACACCATCATCCGCCACACTGTCCATGTAGCCCATATTCGCAAAGGAAGCCAGATCTACAAAACTGTAGTCGTAATCAACTGGTTTGGCAAACTCGAAACCGACTCCGAGATTCGTCAACATACTGGAAACAATGCGCAAGGCTTTCTCCGTCAAAGTGCCCACCGCGGCCTCCCAGTTCAGTGTATCGAATATAATGGTACCCGCGCCCGTATTGAATTTCATCAGATATGCGGGCTGAGTCAGGTGCTTCACATCGCTCTCAAATGGGTTTAAATCGAGAGTCCAATCCCCCGCATCGACTGTCACGTTGGCAAACTCGAAAATGGGCCCGCCATGATACATCTTGGGCATATACCAAGCGAAATCAAAGTTAGATAAACCTGCAAGAAATGGATCTTCAGTCACTGGCATTGTGCCAGCATATTCATCCGGCACAGCGGCCAACGATGCCCCCTCCGGCAAGAGTGAGGCCACTTTTTCAAGCGTCTCTGGAGTAAAGCCATGCAACCACAGCGTACGTCCATCATCCAGGGCAGCCTGTAAATCAGCCACATCAAAGCTAGCAGATTGATCGACTAGAATAGGTCCTGTAGCTGCAAGCTCAGTCTGATAAAGCGCGCCGGATAAATCCAGAGCTTCACGCATCGCTTGATTCTCTCCTGACAAGACGGAGAATTCAACCGTCGTCCGAGGCAGGCGCTCAACGCCATAGCGGATTAAATTGGCCAACAATTGACGTGCCGCAGGCTCCGGAGTCGTCAACTCGAAGGTAGTCATCAAGAAAGCTCCTTGACCAACCGGGATGTCCAGCAATGGACTCCAACTCAGACCAAAACGCCCGCCCGCATCGGCGATGACTTGCATTGGCCCAAGTTGCGGCTTCTTAAAGGTCCCGTAAGAAACCACATTATTCTCATTCCAGAAGCTGAGCTGCGCTTCATTCATATCTTTCAAGGCAGGATGCTCGGGCATCCGCGCCCACGCTTGAGTCGCCGCATGACGCATATCACGCTCTGGCAGCTCGATACGATACGGCTGCCATGAATCCTGAGGTAACATCAAAACCACCCCGCCGGCTGCCACAAATGCATCCAGAGAATCCTGTAACTGCTTGCGAAAACCACCGGTTCCAATCACTGCCAACTTCTTTCCAACGGGAATCTGGGTGCCCTGCAATCGGTCCACCCCAGTCAAACCGAACTGTTCCAAGCTGTGATCCAAACTTCCCTCTGGATCAATGAGCACAATACTCTGCGCCATCGCGGACAAATCGTAATCAGGCACAATATAAATCGATTCGTCATAACGATCCACCTCGACATCTTTAGCCCCACGTTTCCAAATCAAGCGCACAAGAAATTCGGCTTCCGTCGTGGCATCCACTTCTGGCACGGGCAGCTCAATCACTTGCGACCATAGTCCGCCTGGTTTCAGGTAAAAGTCGATCCGCGACTCTTCGACTAAAATTCCATCAACAGTAAGATAATACTCGATGGCGTTCAACGGGCGCACTTCATCATTAAAGACAGCAAGCTTACGTTTAAAGACACCTCCACTATCTACGTTCGCTTGAAAATCAATCGGCGCCACTCTCATCGCCTTTAATAATTCCGCCTTATCGCCAGACCAGGGCGTCATACCGGCCACGCCCATGTATCGGTAGAAATCAACCATGCGACGTAAATTATCGATATAGTAATTATCACGCTCCGCATCCGAGGCACCATAATCCATGCCTCCGCGGGTATTTTTTTGCCATTTGATCCAATCAAAAACATCATCCCCACCGTAACTGGCACAGCTATTCCAATCACCGCCACCGCCAAATTCACCGATCACAAGGGGGCGATCCCATTTAAAATTAGCACGCCAGGCACGCCCGCCTTCACGCGTGAGCCATTGCAAATCGTTGGGCACTTGTAAGCCAGAATTGGGATACTCCAAACGCAAGGTGCCTGCCGTCCCCTCGGGATAGTGAATATTAGTAATATCGAGCAACTTATTCCAATCGTTGTCACCATCTGCCTGGAACGGCCGGGTTGGATCCATCTCACGCATGACCTTGACGATCTGTTCCGCCACCGCCATTTCTTCGGGTAGATTTCGCTCCCAATAAGTTTCATTGGCCAATGAATAAATAACGACCGAAGGCTCATTACGCATCTGCTTCGCCCAACGTTTATAATAGTCTAAAGTGCCCGGTAACCAAGCAGCCACCTTATCCGCATCATGAGGATATATTTTCACCCACGAGTACGCGGCTTCGGGAGTGACTAAAATGCCTTCCATATTTGCGCGGTGAATCAAGTCTGGATCATTCGCCCCGAGATGCTGGCGTATACTATTCAACGGTGCCAGATCCTCGATCGTCTGTGCATGCCGATGCGGCGTCAAATCCACCGTACCTAAAGGAGCCAACGAAGTGCTACGCCGCAACACCACACGCTCACCATTGAGTAAGAAATCCTTCCCCTGAATGCTAAACTCTCTAAATCCGAAGGTTTGCTCATATTGGTCGACCAAACGTGAGCCGTCATATAAAGAAACCTCTGCAATGTACATTTCAGGCGAAGTCGCGGACCACAAAACAGGCGCAACCCAATCTGCTTTAATATCCGTGATGCTCACCGTATCCGCAGCCAGTTCCACTGGGCTGCCGGAAAACTGCCCCACTACATTCAATGGGTCACGTAACGACTTAACACGAACTTTGGGCGTCAGCTCTGCCGTTTGCACGGTATCATTCTGTATACTCAGCTCAAATTCGATATTTTTATTCTGAACACTGGTCTTAACAAACACATCTTCGACAAAGATCTCTGGGCGAAATTCCAGGCGAATCGGACCACGAACGCCAGCCAGTGCTCCCATACTGGGAGCGACATATACCGCTGCAGCTGGATCAATCAGGCCTTCACGTGTCGTGACCACCAGCACAAGTTCATTCTCGCCCGCTTTCACATAGTCGGTCAGATCGAAATCAAGCGGCACTGTGGACTGAATCGACTCCCCCGCTTGCACGCCGTTGACAAAGACCGCCGAACGATAAGACATACCAGCCACCGTCAAATAGACGCGATGCCCTTCCAGCATCTGACTCGAAATTTGCACACTGCGGCGAAACCACGCACTGCGATCTTCGGTCACCTTAAACTGCCCATTTGCATCCAAATACTTGTGTGGCTCTACGTTATTGTACATCCACTTATTATCCGTCGACTTCAGTTTGCGAGCCAGCCCCGTGGTTGGAACCTCTGAAGAAGCCCACTGTAAGCCCGCGGGAATCTCGCCCAGGTCTATAGTATCACCGATGGCTTCCTGCCAGTCATCGCCAGCAAGATTAATCACCTGGCGAAGGGAGCTTGCCTGCGTCGCACTGTGGATGCCTACGACAATCAATAAAAGAATGAGTCGTAGTGAATTCAAAGCAGGGATAGGTATACGCATAATAAAATAGAGAAACTGAGTAAGAGCTTTAGTTGAGAAAGAATTCAATTACAGGGATAGTGACATCTTCGGGTTCACTCATTAATTGCAGACTAACCGAGCCCGGCGGGAAACGAGGATTCATATTTTCGTTCGTGCCTGGCGGGGGCGTTTTCGTTTGAATATAACTACCATCACTGAGCAATTGGGCATACTTAATGCGCCCTTCTAATCCGTGCAAAATTACATTCGCCTGAGTGGGCCAACGCATAAAATGTAAATAGAGACAGTTCCGCCCCGCGTGATAAGTGTAGCGACAATCATTCGGTGGAGGTGGAATATCTTTAGGAGCCTGACCACAACCATAGATAGCACGCGAATGATATTTCATCCAGTGCGCGTATACATCCAGAATCTTCCGTTCATGTGAACTAATATACCCGCGAGCAGTGGGCCCAATATTCATTAGACTATTACCGTTCAAACTAGTCTGCGTGATCAAGATTTCCAAACAGCGAAATGCTGATTTGCTATACGACTTCTCATCGCGATTGTAACACCAGGAAGCCGATAAATTATGACATCCCTCCCATGTTACACTGCGCCCCTCGGCATCGACGCAATCTGCATCGCGCAGGTAATTTTCAGGCGTCAATAGATCCTCGGACCCAGGCAAGGACAAACGGTTGTTTAATAATATATGCGGTTGCAAGGATCGAATCATATCCAGCATCGCTTGAGATTCACAGGCCACTGGATCAATCTGGCCACTCACATCAAACCAAAACTCCACGATCTCGCCGTAGTTCGTCAATAACTCACGCACTTGATCCCGCATATACTTCGCATACCGCGCCATAGTGCGCCCCTCATTTAACGCGCGAATCTCCTCCGGCGACAGGTGTCTCTTACTATGCGATGAGTCAATTATGTAATCTGGGTGGTGCCAGTCCGAAATCGAATAATACAAGCCTACCTTTAAGCCCTCGGCCCGAAATGCATCTACAATCTCACGCAGCACATCGCGCCCGATGCGTGTATTGGTGATCTTATAATCGGTAAACTCGGTTTCCCACATACAGAAGCCGTCATGATGCTTGGTGGTAAACACCACATACTGCATGCCACACTCGCGAGCAATCCGCGCCCACTCTTTCGGCTCAAACATATCAGGATCAAAATGCTGGATCATGTTTTGATACTCTTCGTCAGACAGCTTACTCCAATACTGACACCACTCATTGGTCGCATACATAGCGTAAACTCCCCAATGAATGAACATGCCAAAACGATCATGCTTAAAGCGTGCTAAATTATCTTCTTTAGTTAAAGGAGAGGCATTCATCCTGGATAATAGTTAAAGGGTAGTGTTTCGACAAGTAACGCAATCCTTGTGATACGATGGTCTATACAAATACAATTAGGGGCACGGGTAAGATGAATTTTCACCAACTTTTAAACTGGATCTTCAATAAATTCGTCGTTGAATCAACTACACGGATAAGAGCGATGTCAATTCTCATCTCTTAAAATTAACAAACTCCTACAGGCCCCGAAACGCACGCCCCCATGGCAGACTTCTACAACTATACCACGCCTGAGAAAGATCCTTTTCAATGGCAACAATGGCCCATCGAAAACTTCACAGGCACACACGATTTGCTGGGGCTCGGCCCATGGGGCCCCTACGGAAAACGCTACTTTGGATTAAGCTATTTACCCGGGCCGAAAGGACTGCGTCTGGATCTGGTTTGCGCGCCAGAATTATATCGCCGCCGTATCGCGCTACCGCACGCCATCCAAGACTCCGGTTACTTGCCCTGGGACGCCCAAAGTGACTTCGTTCACTATGTATATCGTCAGCAAATTCTGCCCAAGGATCAGCTATTTGCCGACATCCACTTCCAACGCATCCAGGAGAATACTTATCAGATTCAAATTGAATGGTGCAATCAGAGTGAACTCCAGCGCGAAGTGCGTCTACACCTATGTCTAGGAATGCAAGCGATGGCGACAGGTGCTTGGCAACCTCAAGCGATCGCGGCCGTGTCCCTGCAAGCCGACAAGCACACTCATTGGATAGATGCACTGGGCTATAAGCACACCGACCTGCCTTACAACTCTGCCGAAGGCTTAATTGCCGATGGTAGACGCCGCTGCGAAGCCATAGTGCCTGGCTTCAATGATGGAATCGGACTTCACTGGCCCGAGAAAGGCCTCGGCTCTCACGTCACTTACCTCCTTCCCCATCGGCATCATCGTTATCTTTTTATACGCTACCAATCCAAACAAGCCTTCAGCCTACGCTTGCACACAGACTCACACACACAGATCGTAGAGCTCCCCGCCAGCGATACGCCCGGCTTAAGCGGCCCCATTGAATTGCCTCTAAAGAGCACATCATTTCGTATCGAAGCCCACAATGCGGTGGCAGACTTTTTACTGGATGGCTTTGTACAATCGGCCAAGGCTCAAATCCCCCAATTTATAGAAGCGCCCCAGGCTAGCTTTGCCGCAATGCACAATCAGTCGGATCAACAAGCCGATCTAGAATGGCCGGCACTCCCAGGGCGAATGCGCATTCAAGCCCAGGACACCACGCTGACTACACGACGCTACCGCGGCGACCTGGAGCAAGCCTTACTCCTAGGCATGCATGATCACGTCAGCGACGAGATTTCGGCACCGGGCAATGGCCATTTCCACAGCTGGATCACTCCCAAGCTCACACTACCAACTCACGCCTCGCGCACCCAACGCTTTACCCTCACATGGCTCAAGCAGCCCGATGCGCCACAAGCCCCGCCCCGTTCGCATTCGCCCCACTCCCCCCCAGTCAACCTAGACCTGCCAGGCTCCAATGCAAAACGCTTTGGAGTCGATCGCCTCGCAGCGGTGCTCCAAACAAACATCGTCTACCCGACCTATATCAAAGGCGATGCGATCCGACACTACCCGCCTGGTCGTTGGTGGGACTCTCTCTACACTTGGGACTGTGGCTGTATCGGACTAGGCTTGGCAGAAATTGCACCCCGGCGCGCCGTGGAATTACTGAACACCTACCTAACCGAAACCGACGATGCGGATTGTGCCTTCATCCACCACGGCTCACCTGTGCCCGTGCAACACTATTTGTATTTTGATCTTTGGCAGAAGACCCAAGATCGCGACTTGCTCGCCTATTTTTACCCCAAACTAGCCCGTAGCCTCCGCTACCTTGCTGGCCTCGATCCGCGCTCGCCCACACGTTCATTTCGAAACAACTTAATCGCCACATGGGACTTATTCTACAATTCCGGGGGCTGGGATGACTACCCACCGCAGCAGTATTTGCTACGGGAGAATATCGAACGCCGACCGCACATCGCACCGATGGTCGTGGCTAGCCATGTCGCCGTAGCAGCCGATCTCATGGCGATGGCCGCACAAGAACTCGGCGAAGACTCGCAACAATGGCTAAATCTTAGCCAAAAGATCGCCACCGACATCGACCGCTACGCTTGGGACCCCGCTTCTCAATTGTATGGATACGTGGAGCACGATCCGACAGGCCAAGCCATCGGCCTATTACACCATCAAGCCAGTGGCGAAAGCTTCAACCGCGGCCTGGATGGTGCCATGCCCGCCATGACCGCTCGCATCGCACCTGAACGCAGTCAAGCGATCTGGCAGGCACTCGCCGATCCCAATAAGTTTATGACAGCTGTAGGGCTCTCCACGGTCGATCAATCTGCGCCTTATTATTCTCAGCAAGGCTATTGGAATGGCGCCAGCTGGATTCCTTATCAGTATTTCTTCTGGAAAGCCGCTCTCGATGCAGGTCAAGCCGCATGGGCGCATTCACTCGCGGATCAAGTGGTGCGTATGTACAGTCGTGAAACCGAAGATAGCTATTGCTGCTTCGAGCACTTCATGATCGAGAGTGGACGCGGCGCAGGTTGGCATCACTTCGGGGGACTCTCTGCCCCCATTCTAAATCTCTTTGCAGCCTACCATACTCCCGGGCGCATCAGCACAGGACTACGCACATGGATCCATAAACAGACTTGGGACTCCACGATGCAATCCGTCGAATTTACAGTCTCGACTCTAGTCTCCAACAATCAAAGTTCCCCGTTGATCCTAGTCGCCCTCGCACCACAACAGAAAGTGCGCAAAGTCACTCTCGATGGTCAAGACATAGAATACCGCACCTTGCCTTCAGGCGTGTTGGAATTCTCAATCCCCGCGGCCCGAAATCACCTGCAAATTATTATTCAATAGCCGGTGATTACTTCACCCGCTTCGCGAGGCACAATGTCACTCAAAAGAACGGGTTATGACTCAGCTCTTCGCCGACTGTAGTCATGGGACCGTGTCCGGGACAAAGCACTGTATCCGGAGAGAGTGTAAGTAACTTGTTGCGGTTATTATTAAGGGCTAACTGATAGCCCTGCTTGGTGCCCCCCATCGAGAGGCAGAATATAGAATCGCCCACAAAAGCGACCTGTCTGCCGAGTCCATTGACGATATAACTCAGTGCTCCGCGTGAATGACCGTTGGTTTCCACCGCCTTAATCTGAAATTTACCGATGCATAACTCCGCCTCAGGCTCTAACAAACGGGTATCCGCTACCGGCTCATTGGCGGGCGCATAAACCTGCCCTGCAGGCGCTGCCGCTGCCAACGCGCTCAAGCCACCGATATGATCACGATGCGCGTGCGTGAGAAAAACCGCCTGTAAATGCAATTTCTGCGCACGAATAAAATCTAACACCGGCTCCGCCCGGGTGCCGGTATCGAAGACAAGCGCATCTCCGCTGGATACGTCGTAAGCCACAAAGCAATTGGTGCTCGCGTCAGGATAACTGGCCTCTGGAAAAGGCATGCAAATACACTTCAGCCCCTCAAGCTCCACTGCTTCGGGATACCAGTCTCCGCGAGCGAGGGCGACTAACTTTTCAGGGTCCAACTTGAGCACTAGCGCCAACTTACGCAGCTGTGCTTCGTTAAATTCCCCCGCCAAGAGTGCACGCACTTCTTTTAAACTCAGTCCGGATCGAATCGAGAGTGCTCCGTGCCCCAAGCGCTGCCCTACGGCGGCCTTGCGCAGCACATCTTCAAAGCTATCTTCAATTGGTATTCGCATCATTCCTTGTAAAATAGCAATGATCCATAGAAGCAAGTGCGTATAGCGACTTCTAAGCCCGCAGATGTGACGATCACACTTCAGGATCGTCACATCTATATATATTTTTACGACTAGCTACGCCAGCTTTTGAGCACCCGCATGTAATTTGCGCGCTCGAGCGCATCCGGGTCCGGACAGCGTAGATAATTCATACAGCCACGCAGCTCCTCCAGTGAGGCATACTCTTTTTCCTGCATCCAGGCGTTCACCTCATCCAGCATCTCTTGCACTTGCTCTGGACCGTTGATCAGCAGACTGGAAACCACTTGAATCGCATCCGCCCCAGCCATCAGTGCTTTGACAGCGTCGATCCCCGTGTGCACGCCACCAGAGACTGCGAGTTGGGCATCGATACGACCGCTCAAAAACGCGAGCCAACGTAAACGCAGACGCAACTCATGCGAATGCGACAGGTCCAGCATCGGGCGTATGTCGAGGTTCTCGATATCAATGTCGGGCTGATAAAAGCGGTTAAAGCAAACGAGGCTGTCAGCACCTGCAGCTGCGAGACGTTTCGCAAAATGTGGCAGTGCAGTGAAAAAAGGCGACAATTTAACGGCTAATGGCACGGTAATGCGGGCCTTAACCGCCTCCACAATACGAATGCAGCGGTCTTCCAACTGACTAGCGCTCTCGTCGATATCCGTGGGCAGGAAGTATAGATTTAGTTCCAAGGCATCGGCCCCGGCACTTTCAATCAAAGTGGCGTAATTCACCCACTCCCCTTCGCGCGTGCCATTGAGCGAACCAATCACGGGCACACTCACGGCCGCCTTTACCTTGGCCAACTGATCGAGATAATGTTCGACTCCGCGTTCGAGCAAATCCACCTCAGGAAAATACGAAGCCGCCTCCGAAAAGGAATTTTCGTAGCTACCTAAGTGAGCTTCGGTGCCGATCATGTTTTGTGTAATCTGCTCTTCAAAGAGTGAATACATCGTAATGGCCGCAATGCCAGCGTCTTCAAGGGCCCGCACTTTATCCAAATCGTCCGGCAAGGGTGAAGCGCCTGCGATAATTGGATGCTTAAGGTCGAGGCCAAGATATTTAGTGTCTAAGTTCATAACTATGGATTGGGTTCGGCGGGGATTATTCTGCGTCTTCGTCAGCCGTTTCAAAGGGCTTTGAGAGACGATCATAGAGTTCGAAACGTTCATCAACGAAGGCTTGAGCCGCTTGCCCCAGTTCCTTCGCACGAGCAGGATCTTTCATTTTCAGCATCCGGAAGCGAGCTTCGTTATCTGTATATGCATAGAGCGGTTGCTTCGGCTTACGCGAATCGAGCTTGAGCGGATTCTCCCCTTGTGCATGACGTGCGGGATCGTAACGGTACAGCGGCCAGGCACCACTGTCGACAGCCAGTTTTTGCTGCTCGAAGCCACTGGCCAAATTATAGCCGTGTGCAATACAGTGACTGTAAGCGATGATCAACGAAGGCCCGGGATGGCGCATGGCTTCATAGATGGCATTGACCGTTTGGGTATCTTTCGCGCCAATGGCAATCCGTGCGACATACACGTTACCATAATTCATTGCGATCAATCCCAAATCCTTCTTGCCAGTGACCTTTCCGGAAGCGGCAAATTTTGCAATCGCACCAATCGGGGTGGACTTACTGGCTTGGCCACCGGTGTTGGAATAGACCTCAGTGTCGAGCACCATGATATTTACATTGCGCCCGGAAGCGAGCACATGATCCACACCACCAAAACCGATATCGTAGGCCCAGCCATCACCACCAATAATCCAAACCGATTTTTCAACCAGGTAGTCCGCGACATCCAGCAAGCGCTTGGCCTTAGGCTCATTCAGTGATTCGAGTTGAACCTTGAGCTGGGCCACACGAGCACGTTGATCGGCAATGCCTGCTTCGGTGGATTGATCCGCACTTAGGATGGCATCGACCAGTTCGACATCCAAGCTGGAGCTCAAGCCACGCAGCAAGTTTTGCGCAATAACGACCTGCTTATCCACGGCGACCCGCATACCCAGACCAAATTCTGCATTATCCTCGAACAGTGAGTTCGCCCATGCGGGGCCACGGCCATCATCGTTACATGTGTAAGGAGTGGTCGGCAGGTTGCCCCCATAAATGGAGGAACACCCAGTGGCATTGGCCATTAATAAACGGTCACCACAAATCTGCGTCAGCATCTTCAGATAGGGAGTTTCACCACATCCAGCACAAGCCCCGGAGAATTCAAAGAGCGGTTCCTTGAATTGAGTGAATTTCACGTCCTCCTTCAAGCTGGTGCGATCCGGCTTAGGCAGATCCAGGAAAAACTTGTAGTTCGCACGCTCGTCCTCCAACAAGGGATTTTGCATCCGCATATTGATCGCCTTCTCACGGGGATTGCTCTTGTTCTTGGCAGGACAGACTGCCACACAGAGCGAACAACCGGTGCAATCTTCCGGTGCCACTTGGATGGTAAACTTCTTATCAACAAAATCACGCACGCGGAAGTCGGTCGAACGGAAGCAATCAGGCGCGCCTTCGAGCGCATCAGCGTCGTAGAAATTCGAACGAATGGCGGCATGCGGACAGGCCTGCACACACTTATTACACTGGATACAAACGGAGGGATCCCAAATGGGAATTTCCTGTGCAATATTACGTTTCTCCCATTGACTGGTACCGACATCCCACACCCCATCAGGACGAAACACGCTGACAGGCAGGGCATCGCCTTTATTTTGCAACATCACCGAAGTCACACGTTGCACAAAATCCGGCGCTTCGGCTGGCACCACTGGTGGCAACTCAATGGTAGAGCTGACAGTTGCTGGAACGGAAACTTGTTGTAGCGCAGCCAAAGTTTGATCCACCGCCGCAAAATTCTTTTGCACGATTTCGGGACCTTTTTTACCGTAAGTCTTTTCGATCGCTTCTTTAATTTTAGCAATCGCTTCATCCTTAGGCAGCACTCCCGAGATCGCAAAGAAACAAGTTTGCATGATCGTATTGATGCGCCCTCCCATGCCTGCAGCTCGGGCGACTTGATACGCATCGATCACGTAAAACTGTAACTGCTTTTCGATCACCGCTTCTTGCACGGGCCGCGGCAAATGTGCCCACACGGTATCCGCAGGATAAATCGAATTGAGCAAGAACACACCCTTCGGCGCCGCATATTCCAGCACATCGTACTGATCTAAAAACTGCGCTTGGTGGCAACCAACAAAACTTGCGTTCTTGATCAAATACGGCGCACGAATCACTTCAGGACCAAAACGTAGGTGCGATATAGTCACCGCACCGGACTTCTTGGAATCGTATACGAAATAACCTTGCGCGAAATTAGGCGTGCCTTCTCCGATGATCTTCACGCTATTCTTATTGGCACCCACCGTGCCGTCCGAGCCGAGACCGAAAAAGACAGCACGTATCACTTCGCTCTTTTCCAAATCGAAGGCGTCATCCACCTGCAGCGAAAGCCCCGTCACATCATCCACGATGCCCACAGTGAAACGACGCTTAGCGGACTCACTCAGCAACTCATCAAAGATCGCTTTGACCATCGCCGGTGTAAAGTCCTTCGAGCCCAAACCATAACGCCCACCAATCACAGTCGGACAGAACGAATCTGGCAAGAGCCCAACCTGACGCGCCTCTTCAATGCATGCCATCATTTCGACTAACAATGGCTCACCGAGTGCACCCGACTCTTTACAACGGTCGAGCACCGCAATGTGCCGCACAGACTTAGGCATCGCCGCGACTAAGCGCTTCAAGTCAAGCGGCCGGTAAAGACGAATCTTAAGCACACCGGTCTTGCGACCTTGCGCGTTCAAATATGCGGCCGTCTCGGCTGCGGTTTCAGCGCCAGAGCCCATGATCACGATCAACTCTTCCGCGTCCTCAGCCCCTTCATACTCGTAGAGCGAGTATTGACGCCCAGTTAACTCCGCGAATTTATTCATCTCCGCTTCCACCACATCGGCACAGGCATCATAAAACGGATTAGCCGCCTCGCGGGCTTGAAAGAAAACATCAGGATTTTGAGCCGTGCCACGAATCGTCGGATGATCGGGCGAGAGGCTGTTTTCGCGAATGCGCGAGATCGCTGCAGTATCAATCATCGCTTCGATAATCGAATCGTCCAACAACTCGATCTTATTAATTTCATGCGAGGTGCGAAAGCCATCGAAGAAATGCATAAACGGCACCCGACATTTTAAAGTAGCCGCATGCGAAATCAGCGCAAGGTCTTGCGCCTCCTGCACTGTATTCGAGGCCAACATAGCAAAGCCGGTCTGACGACAAGCCATCACATCCGAGTGATCTCCAAAAATCGAAAGCCCATGCGTGGCTAGGGCCCGCGCAGCGACGTGCATGCAGAAAGGTGTCAACTCACCCGCGATCTTATACATATTGGGGATCATCAACAGTAATCCCTGCGAAGAAGTAAAGGTGGTGCACAACGCACCCGCCTGCAGCGATCCATGAATAGCGCCAGCGACGCCACCTTCAGATTGAAGCTGCACCACTTCAGGCACATCAGACCAAATATTGGGACGCTTTGCTGAGGACCATTCGTCACAGACTTCAGCCATACTCGTCGAGGGGGTAATTGGATAAATCGCAATGACTTCTGACGCGCGATAAGCCACTGAGGCCACCGCTTCGTTCGCATCCAACATACTCACAGAGGAAGGGTTCTTTTTTTCTTTCACGATAAGAAACCCTAAAGATAGAGCCCCAAATAGTAAAGAATATCTAATACAAGAACGAGCGAGTTTAGCACAACTAATAGGCGAAATTAATCCAATTCCTAGTAGCCAAGTGACTGATAAAGTACCCGATCACCCATTTTTAAAGATCGGAGACGCGGTTAATGATGGCACTGACTTCGGACTACTGATTCCCCGCGTTATAGCGCTCGATCCACGCAGCGCTCCAGGCGGCATAATCACCTGCCTCGATGTGCGCCCGCGCTTGCGCCATTAAATCCAGAAAAAAGTGCGTATTATGTATGGAAAGTAAAGTGTGCGCCAACAACTCCTTCGCCATAATCAAGTGACGCAAATAAGCGCGACTGAAGTTTTGGCAGGTATAATTATCCGCCTCCATGATAGGATTAGGATCATGCTTAAAACGTTCATTTTTAAGGTTCAGCACTCCATGCGGAGTGAACACGGACGCATGACGCGCTAGCCGTGTTGGCATCACACAATCAAACATATCCATTCCCAATCCCACCATTTTTAATAACTGCGGCGGCGTCCCCACGCCCATTACGTAGCGGGGCTTCCCCTTTGGCATCACAGGTGCCGTGGCAGCCACCTGGCGAATCATTTCTTCTTCCGGCTCACCAACACTCACGCCCCCTATCGCATACCCCGGAAAATCCATCTCAGCCAACGCCTGACCACAATGCTGGCGAAGATCATCGTAAATCGAGCCTTGGATAATGCCAAAAACGTGGTGCCCGCTCTCAATGAAACCATCCCTGGTCGCATGTTCTAAAAACTCCCCGGCCCAGCGGATTGTGCGTGCAACGGCGCTCTCACACTCGTCTCGCTCGCAGGGATACGGCGGACACTCGTCGAGCACCATCGCAATGTCCGTATCGAGATTCTTCTGAATTTCGTAACAATTTTGCGGCCCCAAAAAAAGCTTACGACCATCCAAGTGCGAGCGGAATTCAATCCCTTTTTCAGTGATTTTACGAAGCTTCGAAAGGCTGAAAACCTGAAAACCGCCACTATCGGTCAGAATCGGCTTCTTCCAATTCATAAATTGATGCAGTCCCCCCATCTCATGCACTAGATCCGAGCCAGGGCGAATATTGAGGTGATACGTGTTCCCTAAAATAATTTGTGCTCCCACCTCTTCAATCTGGGCGGGCGTCATCCCCTTAACCGTAGCTTGTGTGCCCACGGGCATGAAAATAGGAGTCTGGATATCACCATGCCGAGTCTTGAGAACTCCGCGCCGTGCCTGACCGTCTTCTTTGATCAATGTAAACATACAGGAGAACGTTGAACACCGAACTTCCAACTTCCAATATCGAATATTAGAAATCGGTGGGGTGCCTGATTGTTCGAAGTTCGGCGTTGTATGTTCGACGTTCGACGTTCTTAGTGAACTTCCTTATGAGTCTCGATACACCCAGTATACAGGAAATAGACGGTAGCGGTCTACGCATCGCCATCATTGCCTCGCGCTATAATGAAGCGCTGGTCGATTCGCTAGTGCAGCATGCCTGCGCCACAATTGAGGCTTCGGGCGCCGAGCGCCCAGTCATCGAGCGAGTCCCCGGAGCTGCCGAACTCCCATTTGCCGCATCCACTCTGGCTCAACACTCCCACTTCGACGCCATTATTTGCATCGGAGTCGTCATCGCAGGCGATACCAACCATCACGAGATCATTGGTAACAGCACAGCCACCGCCCTGCTTGATATCAGTATCGCCCAGCAGCTGCCAGTCATGAATGGCATCCTAGTGGTCAACAATTTAGCCCAAGCCGAAGCCCGAGCGGGCGAAGAAATCAACCGTGGCAAAGAATTTGCCCAAGCTGCCTTGGAAATGGCATTATTTACAAAAAAATGGACGACGAAGTAAAACCAGTCAAACGCGCCTCACAGCGCCGCGAAAACCGCATGTGTGCGGTGCAATTTCTCTATCAATGGGAACTCAACAAGCCAGAGCAATTACATGACGCGCTCCGTATCTTTCTTGAAACGAAAGATCATGAACGCGAGTATTATGCCTTTGCCGAAGAACTCATCCATGGCGTGATCGAACACGTCGAGTCTGTCGATGAGCACATCAAAGTCCATGCTGCCAACTGGACCTTCGACCGAATCGCCAAAGTCGATCTCTCCATTCTACGACTAGCCATCTACGAATTGCTACAGCGTCGCGA
Source organism: Coraliomargarita algicola (assembly GCF_033878955.1). Classification (NCBI taxonomy): domain Bacteria; kingdom Pseudomonadati; phylum Verrucomicrobiota; class Opitutia; order Puniceicoccales; family Coraliomargaritaceae; genus Coraliomargarita; species Coraliomargarita algicola. The sequence continues at coordinate 4,748,605 of NZ_CP138858.1, read as the reverse complement.
CATCCCACCAATTGTCAGCATCAATGAAGCCATCGAGCTAGGTAAGATCTATTCAAACCCAGATTCCAAACGCTTCATCAACGGCATTCTCGATCAAATGAAAAACAAGATCGACCGCCCGCTTCGCAGCGCGGCCGACTAAGTTCAAAAGATATTATGCGCGGACTCTTTAAAAAGTTCAAAGACGGCCTAAAGCGCCAGACGCCCACCTTTCAAAAAGCGTTCAACGGCATTTTTTCTGCCGGCAAGCTGGACGATGCTGCACTCGAGCAACTCGAAGAAGCTCTTTACACCGCCGACTTCGGGCACGAAACCGTCGAAGAAATAATAGAAGAAATCAAGGCAGCCTACAAAGCCGACAAAGAGATGCGTGGCGAAGATGCGGCCAAGATCGGTGCCACCGTGCTCGCACGAGTACTCAAAGGCGCCGAGGGCCGAGTCCAAGTCGGCCAACATACGCCAGAAATTATTTGTCTAGTCGGCGTTAATGGCTCTGGTAAAACCACCACCTCAGCCAAGCTGGCGCACCTCTATCAGAATGAGGGGTACAGCATCTTGCTCGGAGCCTGCGACACCTTCCGTGCGGCCGCCAATGAGCAAATCAAGCACTGGGCCGATCGTCTAAACATCGATATCGTAGCCAGCCAACACGGTGCAGACTCCGCAGCCGTGGCCTTCGACGCGCTCGATGCCGCGAAAAGCCGCTCACGCGACATCGTCATTCTCGACACCGCTGGACGTCTGCACACAAAGGGGAATTTAATGAAGGAACTGGAAAAGATGCACCGCGTCATCCAGAAACAAGAGCCCACAGCGCCCCATCACAGCTGGCTAGTCGTCGACGGCAGCCTCGGCTCCAACTCAATCGAACAAGCACGCGTCTTCCATAAGAGCTTCCCACTGACTGGTCTAATCATCACCAAACTCGACGGCACTAGCCGTGGCGGCGCACTCGTCGGTATCTATCGAGAATTAAAATTACCGATTTACTTTGTCGGCCTCGGAGAGCAACCCGATGACTTACAGCCCTTCTCCGCAGAAAATTACTCCAATGCAATCTTTGGGATTACAGATGAATAAGTTGGAAACCCAACTACAGATAGTCTAGAAAATCAGCATCAAGCCCCTCTAGACGCACTTGATTCACAGCCAACGCGACACCACCTCAAAACTGAAATAATTCCGCCGATGCAGACGCAAGCACTCCAAGTCCAGCTCGCCGAGCGCAGCTATCCCATTCACTTCAGCCAGGTGCCTGAAGCACTGAAAGCCGAGATCGAATCCCTGCGTGCCGCCGGCCGCAGCGTACGCGTGATCAGCGATGCCCGCGTATTGCATGCCCACCCGAGCTATCTAGCACAAGCCGGTTTCGAGGATACAGAAATCCTTTCTCTACCAGCGGGGGAGACGACAAAATCCATCGATTTTTTCAGTCAAAGCCTAAGTTTTCTGGCAGATGCCGCAGCCAATCGAGACTGTGCACTCTTCGCTTTCGGAGGTGGCGTGATCGGCGACCTAACAGGCTATGTCGCTGCCAGTTATCTACGCGGAATAGATTTTTACCAGATCCCCACCACCCTACTCTCCATGGTCGACAGCTCCGTGGGTGGAAAAACCGGAATCAACTTACCCGAAGGCAAGAACCTAGTCGGCGCATTCTGGCAGCCCAAAGCAGTCTATATAGATACCGCACTGCTACAGACTCTACCAGCACGGGAATTCGCTGCGGGCATGGGTGAAGTCATAAAATACGGGATGCTAGCCGATCTCGAACTATTCAACGACCTCGTGGCACTGGATGGCCTCGATGCCAACTCCCCCGAACTCGCCGCAATTGTTCGCCGTTGTTGTGCAATCAAGGCCCAAGTCGTCGCCGATGACGAAAAAGAAACCGCCTCCTCCGGCGGCCGTGCACTACTAAACCTTGGGCACACCTTTGCTCATGCCATCGAAAACGTAGCCGGCTATGGCCAATATTTACACGGTGAAGCCGTCGGGATCGGCCTCAGTCTAGCAACTCAGTTATCTGTCGTGCTAGGACAGATGCCTCACAGCGACATTCGACGCGCAGATCGCGTAATCCAACAATTTCACTTACCCACGCGGCTCAACCAAGCGCTCAAAATCAGCGACTTAATGGACGCAATGCAACGCGATAAGAAAAACCGCAGTGGACGCTTACGCTTCGTCACCATGACAGAGATCGGCACCGCGGTGACCACCGACGGAATCGACAGCGCTCTAATAGAACAACTTTGGCGCGAGGCCGGAGCCGAGTAGCAGCCCCACGATCAAGCGAAAATTCAGAAGCTACAGGAGGCAAAGATTATGAAAACACTCTTCGTCTCAAACTTTGCAGCACAGTCACATCCCCCCAAGCCGCACCTCTAAGTGGATTCACTTTAGGAGGGTGCCTTCGTTTACGTTCCACTTGCACGGAGTCAACAAAGCCACGCACATATTCGGCAGATCCCAGAATCGCTCCATCAGTAAAATAGCGAATTCGGCACCGCAACACCGCAGCCCGAGGCAACACCCCATCCTGCTCTTCAATCACCTGACTCACCTGATTACGATCCATGACCTGACCTTTTACCTGCATCGGATCACCACCTTTACCGAAAATAAGCGTGCGGTGTGCCTGCAAAGCATTCGCGACAGATTGCTGCGAGCCGATACGATCCGTCCAGATACGCAACAAACCATACCCCGCAGCCTCCCGACCAATGACTGCTTCCGCATAGCCACAGAAACGATAATCCTTAGGGTCATCCACCAGGCCTGCCCGCACAGGATTCAAATCAATATAGGCAGCCATCGTTTTCAAAGGATAGCCCTCCCCCTCGACCAGTACCGACTTAAAACGATCTGCCCAGAGAGGACCAAAGCGCTTATGTGAGTGGTTAAACCAAATGGTAAAGCGCTGTTTCAGCGTCTTCATAAACTCCGAGACATCGCCCATTCGAGCCAAGAGACGTCGCCGAACAGCTTCCGCCTCCTCCCCTCCAGCGGCCAGCTCAGCTTCCAGCACTTTAATCGAAGCCTCCTGATATTTCGTCGGTTTCGGATAAAGCACCTGATAGCGGCGCAGCAACTCCGAATCAGTCACCACAGTCACCTCTGGAACCTCAACCAACACGTGAAAGTGATTCGACATCACACAATACGTCAGCACCTGAACACCGCAAAAGTCAGCCACCTGCCAGATCATCTTACGCAAAACCTCCTTCTCCCGATCCCCCAGCAGATGCTCCCCATTCACCGTGCGAGTCATACAGTGATAACTCGCATCCATACCATAAACTTTCAGGCGTTTCGCTCTCATAAAAATGACCATATCTCAAACTCACACACTGTAAAGCGCTAAAATCAGGGACAGGCCCTTAATTTTACTTTAATTTTAGATTCTGCGAATGATTGGGTAAATATTTGAATCGGATGCTGGATTAGGCGGGCTGCGAGGACTCCCCGGCTAGTATGCTATAGACTCGATCCGCTAAACTATCGGCGGTGTAGGGCTTGGCTAGAAATTCTTTCACCCCACAAGACTGGATCGCTTGCACGCGCTCTGCTTGCTTGTGTCCGCTGGAAACTAGGATTTTGACCTCGGGATTCAGCTTTTTTAAGGCACGACAGAGCGCAGGACCATCCATATAAGGCATCTCAATATTGGTCACGACCATGTCGATGTCTTGGAGGCGACTCGAATAAATTGCAAGCGCTTCAGTGCCATCCTGCGCCGCGATTACTTGGTAACCACGATCTTCTAGCGTCCGCTTGATAGTCTCTCTGACAAACATTTCATCGTCGGCCACGAGCACCAACTCTCCCTCCCCACTCTTGGGATCGCGATATGGCTCTACGTGATCTACTTTTAATGCCGAATCTGCATCTGCGGGAAGAAATATACTCACAGAGGTGCCCACTCCACAGCGGCTTTCAATCACCATAAACCCCTTATGCCCTTTGATTGTCGCCTGTGTATTCGAGAGTCCAAAGCCAAAACCTTGCGTCGGTGCCTTTGTTGTGAAAAAGGGTTCGGCTACATGGGCTAAGGCTTCGGGAGCAATGCCTGTGCCGGTATCGGTAAATACGAAACTGATGTATGCGCCTGCTTTGGCTTCGGGAGCCAGATTCTCGAAGTTTTCGTCATAGAGACGATTTTGCACGTCGATGGTCAACTCACCGCCATCTGGCATGGCCTCACAGGCATTTTGAATCACATATTGAAAAACACTGCATATTTCACTCAGCTCTCCACGACACTCCCAGAGGTCTTCGTTGATGTTGACCTGTAACTTAATGCTCTCACCCACCAATTCCTCGCAAGCGCGCAAGATACCACGCTTTATCTGAGTGACACGGATAATTTCGTTGCCTCCTCCTTTACCACGCTCAAAAGCGAGCAAATCAGCAATCAATGCCGCCCCCTTAGTGGCACACTTTTCGATCATACTGACCATACTCTGCGCCTTTTCTCCCTCCACGGAACGTCGCAACATGGCAGAGGACAACATGATCGGTGCTAGTGCATTGTTTAACTCGTGCGCCACGCCTCCCGCTAAGATGCTGGAAGACCGCACATGGTGAGCGCGCTCTTGGGCATCGGCCAATTTACGCTGCTCCGTCACATCCGTGTTAAACGATACGATAGCTTGTGGCAGACCATCCACACAGCGCTGCAGATGTTGGCGTACTAACACTAAATATTCATCACCGTTACGGTCAAGCTGACGAAGCTCACGCTGCCACATGCCTCCATTTTTTAAGACCGTCATGGCCTCTTCGCGCTCGTTGCGATCTAAATACAAAATGCGCGTGATTGGACGCCCATGAATTTCTTCGGCGCTCCAGCCATAGAGCTCTTCAGCGGCTTGATTCCAGAAAAGCACGCAATTGTTTAAGTCGTGGACAACTACTGCATCTGGAGCGGCTTCGAATATTGCTTTAAAATCAACGGGGCCAGCTGTGTTTAGATCACTCATGAATTAGAAATATTAAAAGCATCAAAAGCAGAACGGGCAATATCTGATTCCATTGCGAATACAGCTAAAATTGCGGTGCAACTTCCAATGCTTGGCCAGGCTCTAGGGTATACTTGCCGGTTTTATCGGGATCTTCATCGTTGCGATAGATTTGAATTTCAATGGCTTGCTCCAAGTCCACGGAAGGCGACCAGCGCCATTTGCCGATTTCTTCGAACTCCATCGCGACTCCAGTCTCCCAACTGAGACCGGGCCCGTTACCGCGCACAAAGGGCTTGTTTCCAATTCCTATAAATACAGATGCAATCACAACGGTATCCCCGCGCTTGGCACGCTTGCGCTTGCTCGACTCTGCTAGGGCCGCCTCTCCAAACAAATCATCGGCTTGCGTTGCTTCACTCTTGGATGCGGCCTCAGCCATTGGAATGAGTTCAGCCGCCGTTGCTGATTCAACCGGTTCGTCGTCTGTCGCCAACGCATCAAGTTGAGGCGGGTCAGACATGGGCGACTCATCGACTGGCGTTTCGACAACTGGCGAATCCGGCGTTGACGAATCTGGCGCCTCCAATTCGACATCAACGCTATCCAACGGTCGTCCTGACTTGGATTCGATAATGCGGCTTACCGCCTGGGACGATTTATCCTGTTTTAGCTCAATCGCTCGCTTTAATAAACGGGGCTCTAGACTGCGACGTGTCCGCGAAGAGCGCACCTTCTTGAGCCTCGATTCTTCAGGCTGCCCCATCTCGGCCTCAACTGGGGGCTCCACAATCGAATTGGCATCACTCGGGGACTTGGACAATTCGTCGAGCTGCGCCGAAATTACCACAGATTGCGCCTGCAGTGTCTCCACATCCATGCGTAGCGCTTGGAGCATCTCCATATCCGCCTTCGCTGCTTGGGATTGAACCACAGAGTCTAGTTGCGGAGTCAAAGAAGCCAGCTGAGTCGTCAACGTGTCTTGTTGCTGCTGTAGCGGAGCGAGCTGCGTTTCAAGGGCTTGCAATAAATCCCCGACGGTATCGATACGCGCGCCCAAGGCACCCAGTTGATTTGCATGCGAGGCCTGCTGACTTTGCAACGGCTGCAATTGACTTTCCAATGCTTCTAGCGGCGCGGTCAAATCAGGCTTGTCCTGTGCCAACTGCTCAACGCTCTGCTCTAACGATTTGAAATGTGCTCCGAGCGCATCCAACTGCTCATCCGCAGCCAAAATATGCCGCTGCATAATTCTCAGATCCGCCGAACGATCTTCGGCCTCTTCACGCACACGCACCTGATACTCGACAATATAAGGCAATACAAACAAGCTGCACCCCAAGGCCACCGCAATCACGCACGAAGCGACTTGCAAATTGGTCAGTTGCCAATCGCCAAGGATCGCAATCGCCAGAGCAGTGGCGACCAGAAGCACATCGCCGAGGATGAATGGCCATTTAGAAAGCGTCGTTTGAAAGTCGTCGTCCGATTGCATGTGGGGGCACCTTATATGTGTTTTTAAATCAGACTGCGAAAGCACAGTAGCCGCACAATCATAAAAAAGGCCGCCCCGGACAAGGGCGGCCTAAGAAATAATAAGATAGAACTGCTGATTAAAGGTCTACTCAAGACCTGCCAAAGGCTTAGCGACGGCCAGCTTCAACCAAACGCTTTTCTTTAACAAGATTCGCAGCCTTACCGATACGGTCGCGCATATAATACATGCGTGCGCGCATAGTGACAGACTCGCGGTCGATCTCGATCTTTTCGATTGTTGGGCTGTGCACAGGGAAAACCTTCTCCACACCCACACCAGATGCAATACGACGCACTGTAAATGCCTCTTGGATGCCACCGCCCTTGCGAGAGATGACGATACCAGCAAAAATCTGGATACGTGTTTTATCACCTTCTTTAACCTTAAGGTGAACGCGAACGCCATCGCCTACTTTAAAGTCGGCGCGGTCGTCGGTGAGTTGATCTTTTGTGATGTCTTCGAGGATTGCTTGGCTCATGGGAATACTCCGGTTTGTTGTATAAAAGTTATGTGTCTAAAAGGTCGGGGCGTAGTTGCCGCGTTTTTTCTATCTGTTGCTCGTGCCGCCATTTCGCAATCGCCGCATGATCCCCAGAGAGGAGAACCTCTGGAACACGCATCCCACGGAAGTCCGCCGGACGCGTATATTGAGGAAAGCCGAGCAAAGTGCTCATGAAAGATTCCTCCGTCAAGGATTTTTCGTCACCTAAAAATCCTGGGATAAATCGACTCACGCAGTCAATCACCACTGCGGCGGCCAAGGTGCCATTGGTCAGCACATAATCACCTATACTCACCTCAAGGTCGACGAGTTCGTCGCGCACCCGCTGATCCACCCCTTCGTAGTGGCCGCTCAATATGATTAGATGCTCTTCCTTCACCAGTTCACGCGCCAACTGACTGCTGAGCGGCACACCATCGGGCGCCATGTAGACGACTTTAGTCTGCGGTTTGCGCAATTGCTCAACAGCCGCAAAAATGGGCTCCGGCTTCATCACCATACCAGCTCCACCACCATATGGAAGCTCGTCAGTCTTGTTATGTTTGTCGGTCGTCCAATCGCGAAGTTGATGCGTGCGGATATCGATCAGGCCATTTCGCTGCCCACGTGCCAGCATACTGGACGCAAAAAAACCCTCTACCATTTCTGGAAAGAGGGTTAAAATGTCAAACTCAAGATGCATCAGAGAGCTGGCCTAGACTGCGACAACGTCGCAAGTGCGCACGCTGCCAGCGCCGAGACGGGCGAGTTGAAAAATAAACTACGCTTCAGCAGTTTCAGCTTCAGCAGGTGCTTCGCGACGAGCCTTGCGGATCAAGCTTGCAGCTGTGTCAGTAGGCTTAGCACCGACCGACTTCCAGTAATCAACGCGGTCGAGCTTTACATTCAGCTCATCCTCAGGGCGCTTAGCCTGTGGCTCGTAAGTGCCGAGAACTTCGACAAAACGACCATCACGACGAGCCAAAGCTTCGGTGACGACCATGCGGTAGAAAGGGCGGTGGCTTGCGCCATGACGTTGGAGACGGATTTTAAGTGCCATAATATTAAAGTGTAAAAGATAGAGATCGGCGAGATGGCCGGAAATTGGGAAAAGCGAGGAAAAAAGGTGTTTGCAGAGCGAGTGTCAAGCGCAGAGCAAGATAAATATTACAATTCCGGCTCTACCACATCCGGGGAATCGGTCCATGGCAAGGGAAAGGCGCTCTTTTGCCAATCTTTGCGCTCATCGCCAATCTTTGCAAACTCGTCCTCTTCTCCGGCAATCAGGACACCGGAAAACTTGTAACGATTCTCCTCCCCCGTCAAACGAACAGTGCGCTTGCCACTGTAAGAGACGAGTGTGCGAGGCGTCGTGTAGTCGATCTGGCGTATTTTTGACATAGTTGCTTTCCAATAGACATATCTAGAATCTGGCAAGTCACCAGATGAGATTAGATCTACTGTTTCATTTTTTTAGAAGCTGAAGCGGGTTTGAATGACGAATGTGCGCTCGTGAGGCGGCTCGTTGTAGTTATTGACCGGATTCAATTCGTATTCTTCGTCCGTGAGGTTTAGAATGCTGAAGGTAATTTCACCGCGTTGCTGCTGTAAGCGATAGCCGAAACTAAAGTTTACATTGGGCGCATAGGTATCTGCGATCTCTGGAGCGATCGAATGACTTTGCTGGACCCAGTATTGAAGGTCGGCGCCCCCAAACCATCCATTCGTATGCTGGTAGCGCGCGTAGAGACTGCCAGTATATAAAGTGGCACTGGTGTCGTCGAGATAGGCCGATGTCTGATCAAGGCCGAAGTCATTTCGCAGCTGCTCATCAATCTGCGCGAATTGCCAGCTAAAGCTGACGCCCACGCTGGTGCGGCTACTTAAGAGATGATCGACACGGGCAGTGAAGCTCATTTCATCGTAATCGAGCCGTTGGTCCATCTCAGCAATAGTGAGATCGCCGGGGGAATTGGCAAAAGACGCCAGCGTGGTCTCGGTGAATCGACCGAGCGTGCGCTGGGCTTCAAATTGTCCATAGCTTAAATCAAGGGACAGAAAAGTGTCATGCGCGAGCTCGCCGTTCAGCGCCAGCGTCAGAGTATCGATGGTGCCCCCTGCCCAGCCCGAAGTCACCTGACTGGGGGCAATTGAAGTGTAGGCCGTGGTGAGGCCTGCAATATTGGACGGTTCCAAGCGTATGCGGTCTTCGATGCGATAACCGCTCATCGAACGCGCATAAGCTCCGCGCAACAGCCAATCGGGGCTGACTTGCCAGATGAAGCCTAGCTGCGGGGAAAGTTGCGACTCTGATTGACTCTGAACGGTGCGTGGAAGCGATTGAAGACCGTCCGGATAGAGGATACTGTCATACTTCAAGCCCGCCACGACAGTTAAAGAGTTGGAAAACACATGGCTGAACTGACTGTAAACTGCGATGCGCTCGAAGTCCTCGGCGCTTTTGCCTGTGCCATCGGTATCGACAGCATAAGGCACAAGAGTGGATAAAAGAGACGCTGGAATATTGCTATTAATCGCCGCCCGCATGGTGATGTCGTCTTCAAACTCACCGAACTGCAAACGCGCACCTGCGATTACCTGGCTCTGGTCCCCCTTCCAGATGTGCTGCGCTTCAAAGCTGTGTAACTCAAACGCTTGCTCATTTAGATAGGAAATATCGTAGATTTTCTGGGTAATGGGAATGCCACTGAGGTTGGTGACGCCTAGCGGAAGGAGCGGGTCGGAGGCGACGTTGCTAGTATCGGTCCAACCATACAGCAAGAGCGAGAGGTTTTGGTCATTCCACTTGCGTGCATAGGTGTTAAACAGCAGCGGCTCCTGCGACTGCTCGATACGGAAATCCGGGTCTCTGCCATAGCTCCCATTGACTGGATAACCACCGATGCTAGTAGGGGTAAATACCACATGGTCCCCCACAATCGTATACGGACGCACGGCACTGTTGAGCGCATCTGGGTCTGGGCCGACAGTCAAGTCCCCCTGCTCACTATCGTTCAGAATGAGTACGCTATAAAAGCGGTCTTTGAGCGTGGGCTCGAATTTGAAGTGCAATAAGGCAGAGCGACTTTCGAAGTCGTCGTTGTAAAAGACTGTGTCCCATTCTTCGCGTTGTAATTCGAGTGCAATTTCGTAGTTACCGCCTTGATACGCTTGATAGGTCCTGAGCGCGTAGCGTCCGCGTGAGTCGAATGAGCCCTCGACGGTGCCTTGATGCCCCAGTTGATTAAACAAGGAGCTATATTCTTGATTGGACACGCGCTGCGAAGCAATGCCCGCCCCCACCGGGGCCAAGGCATTACGCAAGAAGAATTCGTTGTTCAACGCGGTGTCGTTGCGCTGGTTGATACGCGTGGTATCAAAACCTTCGCGGTAAACGCGCGCCAGAAAATCGTGTGCCGCGAAGTTGGTGTAGTCGGCTTGCACCGCCTTTCCTGCTTCGGCGAGCGCTTGCGTCGGAAGGCCCGCTTGTTGATAAATGTCAGCCAAATTGGAGCGGCGCACAGCAAGGTCTTCATCGATCAAAGAATTGGAGCGAAATAAGCCACGGTTATGATTCTTACTGACAGAGCGTTGCAGGTCACGGACTGCTTCGTTGAAACGCAGTGTGTCGCGCTTAATCAGGGCGGCATACAGCCAAGGAGTCGGATCACCGGGATCAAGTTGTTTGGCCAATTCCAGTTCCTGGAGGGACTTTTCAATGAAGTCATCTGATTGCGCCCGTAACAGCGGGAGTGGGACTTGATGGCTTTCCGCAAATCCTTTGGCGAGATAGCTGCGCAGCAAGGACTGATTGGGCTGCAGTGCCGCGGCCGCCAACATGTCTTGCAGAGCGGCTAACTCTTGCCCTTGATTAAAACGAACTAAAGCCAAACCTAACCAGGCATCAGAATAGTTCGGAGCCAAATTAACCGCGTGGAGAAACTGCGCTTCCGCCAATGAAGCCTGTCCATCTGCAGCCAGCCTAAAGCCCTGCAAAGTATACACCTCGGGGTTTGAAGAATTATAACGCTCTGCATACGACAACGCGGCTCGCATGGCTGTCGTATCGCCAAAACCAAAGTGCAATCGCGCCAAGCGGGCCCATGCGTATCCAAACTCTGGATATAGTTCAGTGGCGCGAGCTGCCGCAGCACGCGCGCCTTCGAGGTCTCCATTCGCTTGCAAGGTATACGAGCGCACCAGCCAATCACTGGCAGATTGGGCTGCCGATAACGCCATGACATCTACTCGGCTGCCTTGAACGGTGCGGATCAGCTCTAGCAGCGCAGCCGCTTGCGAATGCTCAAGGTCTCGTAAATAATCCGCAGCTTGATCGACTTGCCCGGAGGCAAGTATAATTGCCGCCCGATAGACTCGTGTGTCAGCCGTCAGTGTTGGTTCGACCTGTGAGGGAAGACTTGCGAGCGCCGCTAACAAATCCCCTGCCCGATAAGCGGCGACAGATGCACTGTAACTAGCATCGAGCAACAATTCACGTGTATCCAACACGCCCGGATAATAAAGATACCACTGCATGTAGCGACTGGCATCGATCATAGGGACTTTCACCGGTGCATGCCCCACCTGCGTCAATGCGCTTTCACCTTGGACTAAAGAGAGGGCACCAGCTGCATTACTGAGGTCAACTGCACCATCAAAAAGCGAAAGTTCCGTGCTTTGGTCTGCGTGAACACGCAGCTCGAACTCAGTGCCACGAATGGCAGCATTAACTGCCGCGGTTTGAATATCCGACTCGCTTTCAGGGCGACGACTGAAAAAATACAAGGCACCTTTCTTCAGTTCCAGAGCCGTTTCTTTTTGCCCATCGCCCGTGCGCGCTGCTGCCAAGCGAATGGTAGAAAATTCATTCAAACGGATAATATTCCCGGACGGATAGCGCAAGGCCGCTCGGCTGAATTCGCCAGTGCGCACACGATCTCCATCAGCCAGTAATATGCCAGCTTCAACGGCTGTCCAGGTCGCGGAATGACTGCGCTGCACCTCAACCAAATTTTCAACACTGATCAGCTCAATCGCCTCACTGGCCTGCAATGCGGCACTCGCCCATTGAATACCAAAGAAGAGGCTTAAGAGTATTTTGGAAAAGAAGATGCGTCTCATTTGGAAGGTAGATTATAGACTCCATCCCAATCAACCGGGGGAGCTTGGTTCATGTAATTCTGACATGTTTGCATCAGAAGCAGGCTAGGATTGAGCATTATATGGGGTTCACTCCGAGCCTGAAAGCGCTCTAATGGGATGGACTGATTCAAATATTCAACCGCCCGCGCCCAGTCTCGTCGTAGATAAGCAGCCAGTGCGTGCTCATAATATTCACGGCACTGAAGTTGCCTGTCGGACATATCTGCTTCGAAGCCCATCAACTCATAAAAAGTAACAGGCTCTTTGCGGCCAAGCACAGTGCAACGGTTAATCCGCCGAAAGACTAGGCCGTGGTTTTCAATTTCAGAGGCGGCGTCCCGAGTGGCTTGGGTCACCATGGTATAAACGCCAAAGTGCTTTGCGCTCGACTCACAGCGAGCCGCGAGGTTGACCGAATCACCACTCATGCTGTAGTTGAAACGGATGGTAGATCCCATGTTGCCGACCACCGCGTGACCAGTATTCAGTCCAATACGAGTTCGCATCTGGCAGACAGTCTCAGGCCAGCGCCCTTTATCCTGGGACCATCGTTGTCGCAATTCCTCTTGCACTTGCTGCATACGTACTGCGGAGCGACATGCTTTATAAGCGTGATCGGCGGTGTGTAACGGTGCGCCGAAGATTGCGACAATCGCATCCCCCACATACTTATCAAGTGTCCCCCCTTCGTCCTGCAAGACATCGGTCATCGCTCCGAGATACTCATTCATCAACTGAGTCAGATCCATCGGAGACAACAGCTCGGAGAATTTCGAGTAATCGGCCACATCGCTAAAGAATGGCGTGATATTCGCCTCTTCACCTCCGAGTTGCGGCTCTTCTTCAGCATCGGCGATACGCTCCACCATGACTGGCGATAGATAGGAGGCGAAGATACGTTTCAAGCGGTTCCGCTTGCGCTCCAAGAAGCAATAATTGCAGATTGCAGAATAACCGAAGGCCACCGGCGCTTGCACAAAAGCAGGCACCAACCACGCAAAGAAAATACCTTGAGAGTGAATCCACCAGATCGAAAAGATCGCACTACAGAGAATAAAACAAAGACAGCCGACGAGAGAGAGCCGTGCACCAAGTGTGTTCACAATGAGCGTGAGCAGCAGTGTGCTAATTAGTACGATAGCCAACAATGTGCCGTGATCGGCCCAGTCGAACCACGACTCGGTGAGTAAGTTACGCACCATGGTGGCCTGCATTTCCACACCAGTCATCTCCCCTTCGGAATCTCTGAGGTAAGGTGATCGATAGACGTCGCGCCCCGCTCCGGGCATGGCGACTGAGTGGCGTGCACCAATGAATACCAGCTTGTTTTTGAAGCTGATTTGCTCGTCTAGCAGCGCAGTGTAGAAACTCAAATTAGGAATCGTGGAGGACGGGCCGAATAAACGCACCCAACGTGGTTGCTCGACGGGCCCGGCGGTGGCCACAATCTCAGGCGCGATTAATTGAGCGGCATTCCAAAAAGCCGGCTTAAAACGATCATCACCATGCACGCGGTGCATCCAACGCAGGCCATTGTCAGCATAGTCATAGTGCTTTTGCACAACACCCCATGCGGCGGCGGCGCGACGAAACGGCGCATAAGGCACAAAGAGTTGCTCGGCTGGCTCCGCATTGCCGGGGAAATAATAACGCTGATTACTCGCTCCCAGTACCACCTTGCCACAAGCGGCAATCTCCGCCTCGAAATCTGCATCTGCCTCAGCATCGGAACTGGGCATATCGAACACCATATCATAGAAAACCAGCTGTGGCTCATCTTGTCGGATCTTATGTAATAGATCCGCATGCAGCTTGCGATCCCAGGGGCGATCCCAGGGTTGCTGCAATTCTTTTTGCGAAAGATCATCCACATAGATGATTAAAAAATCCTCCAAGGGATAAACGGGGTGACCTTCGTCAAACCATTCAAACACGTGAAACAAATCATGACTTTTACGCTCAAAATAATTCGCAGGTGCCCACTGTGTGCAAGCGATGCCGACGAAAAAGACGAACAAGAAACCAAGCGGAACCTGAATAAGCCACTGCCAATTGCGCTTTCGAGGCACAAAATATCGGGCGATTCGTGGTAGCATGAGAGTGAGAGGCGTGCGGCGGGTGGTAGCTGCGAAAAGTTAAGGTGTGTCCTCTTCGACGCGTAGTCGGCCGAAGATTTGCCCAGAATTACGTATGCTCGCTTCCCACGTTTCGGAGCTGCCGAGATCTGCAGAGAGTGTCAATGACTGCTGTGTCCAAACTACTGGATTTGCAGACAGATCGGTCGTCGTCTCGAGCGTATAGACCAGTTCGGCGCGGTCATTGGGTAGCGTGAACTCGAAGGTCGAAATCGAACTCGTCGCATCGTGAGTGAATATTAATACGGCACTCTGGTCCGAACTCTCAGGATCACGATCGAGAGCAAACTCAAGTAGATTGGTTTGACCGTCCAGATCCGGGTCGGCATCGCTCAGTGCCTCATCCCCTGTAAGTGAGGAAATCCCGGCAATCCAATCGGAATAATTGAGATCACTGGATGCGCGCGTGAGAGTCACGATCTGGCTATCCGTAAATTCAATCGGTTCTCCCTTATCGTCGAGCGGTGCGCCCTCAGTCGTCATAGAGTCGGTCGAAATTTCACGAGGATAAGAAAACGACGGATTGGGACTCGCAGTAAAGCTGCCGTCAGCATCGATACTCAGGCCTTCAGCGGCTTCAGCATCTTCACTGAGCGACCAATCCACAGTATTAATCGTATAGACTTCGTTCAGTCCGGTGCCTGTATTGTAAAAATCGCCCTCTAGGAAGAAGGTGTAAGAGGCACGCAACTCCATACCTGTCGGCCCCTGAGTATCGGTATCGGTTAAAATGAGCTCTGGATCGCCAGGGGCATTGCGCGATGGCGTCGGCACACCATCGCTAAACGTAGAGCCACCAGAACTAGTGCTAGCCGAGGAATACGAGTTCATCGAGTACGAAGCGAGTGGCAGAATCGAGGACCGGGCAGTAGTGGATGGAGAAACGAGACTCAAACTGTCATCTTGGGTCAATAAACCAAATGGCAGCGGAAGATCGATGATATCGTCGATAATGCCACCGGTAAGATCGAGAATGTCTGCAATGCCCGGAATGCCGGGGTCCAGCAGGCTACCATTATCCAGCAAGTAAATCCCCAGAGAGCGTGGAAAAATATCGTTGGGCGACCACTCCGGCGAGGCCCACAAACTGTTAACGATCATTTTGTATTTAAGCACGGACTCGCCAGACCGAAATCCTTCGTAAAGGCTGACAGTTTCGACTGGTTGCGACAGCACTTTAACAATGTCGCCACTCACACTCAAAGCAGCAATCCCGTCGCCATTGCCAGGCAATAGAGAGGTAGGTATTTCCCAATCCGGCATATTGGTATCTTCAAAGCGTAAAAATAGACGCCCCGACTCCCTATTGGAAGTATTCCCGAGTATGAATTTGAACTCCCATTGATCCGCGCTGTTAATTTCGACACGCATGTCTGTCATATACAGAAGCGGGCCGAAGTTAGGCGCAAGTTGCACTTGAGAATCGACCGCATCCATCAAATTAACCTGTGTCCGATGCCGTCCGAGACGATAGTTACCGCTATTGATAGGCTGCTGTAGCAACAGATCCGTGCGCTGCCGGAACTTATCTACGGAGCGTGCCTGCACCTCGACATATTTTTCAGAATTATCCAGGTTTGACCACTCTAAGGTCGAACTGGCCGCGTCGTTGAGTAGAATTTGCTCAGGATTACCAGAAAGAGGATGACTATTGGTGCTCATTTCGACTATGGCTCCGTCCTCACCGATTGCGATGAGTGCGTCGGCTTTTACAGCGGATGCAGACACAATGGGTATAATCGAGTAGAGCGCTGATGCACGGTGGATCGAGCGACGTAGAGCGAAATTACTGCCATCTTTGGCAGCAGTGACGGTACCTCCGGCACCGCAGGCCACCAGAAAATTCGCCGTCTGTCCGGTATCGGAATCGACCTCCAGGGCAACGCTTTGCATCGAGAAAAGCGTCTGCGTCGTCCCGGACTCGATCGCGCTGAAACCACCCACTAAGTCTTGCGCATACAACATAGTACCGAATTGGCCGACGGCATAAAATCCGCCTCCCGAGCTAGCGCTGGAATAATAAATACCATACAGATCCAGTGCGATCGAACTGCTGACAGCCTCCCACTTTCGAGACAGGTCCTGGCTCAAGAGAATCGTGCCCCCGCCCCCCACGGCGACATAAGTCTGCCCATCAAATGCGACCGAAAACAGACTGGCATGACTGGAGTCAGTCGAGGACAGTTGCCATCCATCGCTGGGATCTTGATAAAGTATCTGTCCTTCGCTACCGAGCGCGATCATTGACGGCTTCCCCAGCACTTTAGCCTCTTTTAGGAAAACAATGCGATAGAAACTGGTTTGAGTCCCCGACGGCATATATTCCAGCGTCCAATCGATACCGTTCGCCGATTTATAGATGCGACCACTTAGAGAGCATGCCCAAAAGCGCTCGCCATCATATGTGATACTGCTCAGCCCTAAATTTGTTTGCGGGTCCCCATTGGTATCCACCGCCTGCCAACCGGTGGCACGTCCCAATAAAAGACTGCCACTGTCTGGACTCACTGCAATCGCATAACCTAATTTCGGCGAATAGGCCGCGTCAGTTAAATCCGCATAGAAATTATCGACCGACTTATTTTCCCATTCATAGAGCGGCTCAACGATAGTAGTGCTTTCGATTTGCACGCTCGCACTGCCAGAATTGCCATAAAGGCGCCGAACTGGAATCGATATTTTATCATCTCCCTCCTTGAGGTGATAGGCATCCGCCATGAACTCAATCGTCCCCGGGCTTGGTAGAACTAAGAATTTGAGCTGCAACAAATCGAGCAAGGGCAGATCTACAAGCTGATCCGCATGAATCCATGAACGAAAACTACCCAATGCACGCAGCCATCGATATGGCGTCAGGTTTAAATTAACGAGATCGAGTAAACCACTATTATATACATGATTGATTTCATCATCATAGCCACTGATCTCCCGTATGATGATATGAGTGAGGTCCAGCTCCAATCCAGGTGGTGTCGCATGCCAACGCAATCCTGACTGATTTGCCTCCACCATAAACAGGTGACGATGCTTTGGCATGTTCGGAGCCGTGTTGTCTTGATAAAAGTGCAGCGTCTCTCCCCAATCGAATGAAATGCCCAAATCAGACAAATCGATCGAATACGTGTCCCCCGCCTTTAATTGCCGAGTCAGCGAAAAACTGCCACCACTCCCAGTTCCCGTAAACCTACCATGAGACCAGAACTGATCGCGCACTTGAATCTGCTCATTTGCCGGAATCGACTTTAGCGCGAGAATCGTAACTTGGTCTTGGGAAATTTGAACCACTCCAAAATCCCCAGGCAGCAGCGCCCCACAGAGCCATACAGGCAACAATAGGCACAGAAATAGAATTTGCATGCACTGTCTCATGGCTGTTCTAACTGTAATAGCGCTTAAACATTAAACAATAATTAGGGTTTAATACCTAGCTGGGTAGCGAAAATCATCTTAATTGCAAGAATAAGTGACACGGGGCGCAATATAGTACGACACTAATAATCCACTCCCTCACATTCTTAGACAAACAGGCAGAGATCGCATCCAATCAAACATACAGTGCATCAAATGCACCTCGTACCACACTCTCCCATCAGCCCGTCCTACCAGTAGAGTTTCACACCATAATATGTAAAATTCGCGCGAATGAATAAGGAGTTCGACTTATTCATTTACCATGCCCTGATTGGCCTATAACGAATGGCAATACATGTAATGGCATTCCCGCATATTATCATACTGACGCCCCCTAGAAAGGAGTAATTTGAACAGCAGCCCGATTCCATTTACCACGCCCATAGCCATCGTATTCAGTGTATGTTTTCTCAATAGTTTGTCAGGCGAGATCGCCGAATGGAGCCTAGAGGAGCTGGCCAATGCCCCCGTCGTCGTTTCCGCCAAACAGGCATCCCGACTCTTTGATGCTCCGGTAAACTCATATGTATTCGATGAGGACGCCATCAATTCCCTCCCGGTCGATTCAATCCCGGAAATGCTGCGGTATGCACCCGGCGTTCACGTAGTGCGCCCGACCAATGGCAGTTGGGGCATCGGCATCCACGGCATGAATTCAAATTGGTTCGGTCGCGTGCCTTTTACAGTCGATGGTCAAAGCGTGGACGCCTCCATTTTTTCTGGGCTATCCGGCAGTCAACATGACCTGAACTTTGCAGACATGGCTTCCGTGGAAGTCGTATATGGCCCGGGAGGCATTCTTTGGAACAACAACGGGGGCAATGGAACGGTCAACGTGGTCATGAAAACCGCCTTCGAAACTTTAGGGAGCTACGTGCAAGCGCGCATCGGCACCCAGAATCGCGCAGTAGAAACGCGTACAGGATGGAGTATCGACGAAAAATCGGCCGCCCGTGTCTATGCGAAATACCAAGACCGCAGCGAGAGTAATTTCGAAGGAATCGGTGGTGATGACTGGCAAACATTCCGCGCCGGCATGCGCTATGACACGCGTTGGACCTCCGAAGACCTGCTCAGCTTCACCGCGAATGTGCACGGATCCGACTTAGGCTACAGCGGCGCCCACCCCACCAGCGAAGAAGACATGCTCACCAACAAAGGGCTCGTTCGCAGTAACGACAAAGAAGAGCTCGGACTCAATTTGCAGAGCAAATGGATACGCCAGTTTAGCGACGACGAGGGCATTTCCATCCAAGCCTGGTACGCCTACGCTGATTTTTCTGCTGCCTACGCATCCTTTTATCAAAATGTATGGGGCGTCGAAGCAAGTAGCCGCAGCCAGCTTGCGAATGGGCACGAGCTTGTGCTCACTGGCGGCATCACCGCCAGCCAGATTCATTTCAATAACAGCTACTCAGTCACATTCTCCGACGAGGTACCGTTCGACTCCAATGCTCACTTAGGCGTTCAATGGACCAAGCCCTTAATCGAAGACAAACTGGAACTGACCACTGCGCTCTCCGTACGCTACGAAACACTCGGCCAAACAATCGAATGGTCCCCCTCCATCAGTCTGCTCTACCGCCCCTCTTCCCAAGACCGCATATGGCTCAGCTACAGTCGTTCCAGCCGACCGCTTAATTCGCTGGTCGCCTATGGAGAAACACTCAACAACGGGTTAAATGCAATCGACCCGTTCGGGATCCACGCGGTCAGCAATTTGCAAATCCAATGGTATAATGAAGATATCCCCGAAAATGAAGACATCCAAACAATCGAACTAGGCTACCGCCACAACTTCGAATCTGGCAACGAATTCGGCGCCAGCGCTTTCTTCAATCGATACCGAGGCCTAATCGGACAAAGCTACCGCGGCTACAGTATCGAAAACGCCCCCGCCGATCCCTATCTGCGTATACAGATACAATCAGACAACATCGCCAACGCAGATACATACGGCTTGGACCTACATTACACACACGTGCTCTCGAAGCACTGGCAGGCAACACTCGCCTACGCCTACCTACAAACGGACTACCAACAACTAAGCACCACTGACTCCATAGATCCCTTTGCAGCGACTTATAACTATATACTGTATAGCTTGATGTCTGAGCAATCCCCTCAGCACATCGCCTCAATCTTATTGGCTGGTCAGCTCAATGATAATTGGCGCACCGATTTAGGCCTCCGCTATACCAGCTCATACGGCCCCAGCGATATAAACGTCGAGCAAGATAATATCCTACAATTGGACGCACGCCTCACCTGGACTCCCACCGAGCAACTCGAACTCTCTCTAGTCGGACGTAACCTACTGGATAGCAGCACCGCAGAAAACGTGCTCTTAGACTATATTGGCGACAATTCAGAACAAAAGCGTGAATTCTACCTAGAGCTCACCTATCTATTCTAAGCGATCAGACGCTCATACGAATGATACGCACACTCCAACTCCAGCTCTGCATTTGTGCACTCTTGGCGATACTTCCCTGGGGTCTACATGCTCAAACCGTCCAAGAAGAAAACCTGAAAGCAGGTTACTTGGTCAACTTTCTGGAGTTTATTGAGTGGGATCACACGAACAGCAAAGGGCACCGGATTGGCGTAATGAACTCCGCGAGCGTAGTTGCTAAAATAAATGCAATCTGCACAGCAAGGAAATACAAAGAGCACGGCAAACCCATCACCGTCACCGATTTCAAACAAAAGGAGGCGATCAAACAAGTCGATCTGCTATTTATTCCCCGCGGTATGCAAGCGCTGTGGCCCGAGCTCGTGCAGCTCTCCGAGAAAGAACAAATCGTTCTCATCGGAGAAGAAGCCGGATTTCTGGAATCAGGTGGGCTCATCCAGTTCGTAACAACGAATAACCGTCTGCGTTTTAAGATAAATTGCAAACAAGCGGAAAGGCTCAACATACGCATGAGCTCTAAATTATTGAGCCTGGCAATAGAACTGAAACGATAGAGACTAAGGCAACAAGTTGATCGACACACAGTCTCTGACCATCCCGATGAGCCCTGTAGTCCAAGCAAAAGAGACGAAACTCAAAATGCCCAAACCTCATAGTCGAGCTAGGGGCGATTCATTGACAAGATCCAACCAGCGGGACGCGGCCGGCGAGAGCGGCAATGAACGACGCCACATCAAACCAAGGCGCCAACGTAAATCCGGTTCGTCGATCAGTGCAGTGAACACAGAAAGCTGACCGCGCGACTCGACCTCCACACGTGGCAGCAAAGAGACGCCCAAGCCCGCGGCCACCAAAGCGATGATAAAATCAGCATGCGCTCCACGTGCCGCCACATTTAAGGTAACGTTGCGTGCACGACAAGCTTTGGCCAATATCACATTCAGCACAAAGCCCTCTTCAAATGTGATGAATGGACTCGAAACCAGCTCATCAAATTTGACAGCACGCCGCCCTGCCAATGGATGCCCCCGCGGCAATAATGCCAGCATCGGCTCATCCACGACTGCTTGCCACTCAAAATCAGACGGCACCGGAGCCAGAGTGGCCCCCATTTCGATTTGGCCTGATCGCACCATCTCTTCCAGTCGACGGCTGCCCTGCTCATGCAGATCGATCTCGATCCCGGGGTATCGCTGGCGATAAGCAGCCACCAAGGGCGCAAATAACACACTACTGCCCAATGCAGGCAGCCCCAGACGCAAGTGCCCCGTCACTAAACCTTTGTGCGCCGCAATTTCAGCCTGCAGATATTCTCTCTCAGCAAGCATCGCAGTCGCCCGCCGTAGCACGACCTCGCCCAGATCAGTCACCTTGACGCCCTCGCTTAAACGATCCAGTAGCCGCGCACCACATTCATGTTCCAAGATCGACAACGCCTTGCTGACTGTGGGCTGAGTCGTCCCCAACGCTTTGGCCGCAGCTGTGAAGCTTCCCAAACGTACAACAGATACAAAATATTCTAAATGCCGAAGTTCCATAATCATTCCAATGAAGAATAACAATCATTCCATCAATTCATTTATAGAATAGCAATAAGCATGTTATAATCGCTAGATCAATGAAGATGATAGAAACAGTTTCCGCAGCCACACATCAGAGTGTCTCCATCCAGCAGCGCGGGATACAGGTGATCGCCCTAGCCCTATTCTGTTGGCT